>NZ_JARESQ010000001.1:0-620661 GCF_046028085.1 Paraburkholderia sp. RL17-380-BIE-A | reverse complement strand
CAACAGGACCACGCCGAACCCGGTGATCAACATTACTGGCGCGAATCCGAAGTCGATTGTGGCCACCGGCAATTATCTGTTTGTCGGCTACGTACATACCGTGCCTAACGTGGATGCGTTTAACCTCACGACCGGACAGCTCGACGTCACGCTCGTCAATAGCAATCCAAACATGGTCGACGTCGGCAACGACGCGGACTCGATGTATGGACTTCGTGCGTATCGGCGGTCGACGGGCGAATATGAAGTCACGAAGGACAACTACAACGACTCAAGCATCGTGGTGTATCGCTGGGTGCCGCCTGCTTCGACCGGGCCTGCGGCAAGCGCGGTGAGAACGGCGGTGGTGTCCCCATTCAGCGTCAACTGACGATGCACCCGAGTCGCCGCAATAGCGGCGATGGCTCAGCGCCAGGCGACGCCCGAGGTGATGATCTGGGGCGTGCTGACGGGCAATCCCGTCTAGCGGTTTCGGTTGCCCGCATTGGGGTCTGGATTGTTACACCATAGGAAATCCTGCAAAAAATTTAACTTGCGTCCCATGAACGGGTTGGGCGCCGCTGGCGGTCGGCGTGAAGCACCTATGGCGCCAAGCTCATAATTGATAAAAATGTCAAATAAAGCGTGCCAAAACATCCGGAGTGCGCCACACGGGAGAAGCCGACCAGCGAGCTTTAGTGTAATTCGTTACAAATGTCAGTGGTGATCAATCGCGCAATAGTGATAATATCGTCACCAATGGAGTGAGCCTGTCCGCCCGTTTCAGGCGACATCCCGATACTGGCACACCCGATTTATTCACCAACACGTTGCCCTTATGACTCTGCATCAACGCCACGCCTTGCTATGGGGCGCGGTCGCCTTGATGGCTGGCGTCCTGCTTTGGATCTTGCGTCCGGTCCTCACGCCGTTCCTGCTTGGCGGGCTCATCGCATATGTCCTTCAACCCGGAGTGGAATGGCTGGTGCGCCATCGCACGCCACGCGGACTCGCCGCGCTCGTGATGATGCTCCTGTTTGGTTTGATGGCCACGTTGCTCGTTCTGCTCGTGTTTGCCGTGATCCATAAAGAGGGGCCCGAACTGATCGTGCGGATTCCTTCTCTGGCAGCCACACTCAACGCGTGGTTACAACCCAAACTGGCCCTGCTGGGCCTGAGCTATTCATTGGATTTGAGCCATGTCCACGAGATGTTAAGGACGCACCTCAAGGCGAGCGAACAAACCATCGCAGTGGCTGCGTGGCAGTCACTGCGCACGAGCGGCAACATGATGATTACTGTCGTGGGCAACATCGTGTTGGTGCCGCTCGTTCTGTTCTATCTGCTTTATGACAGGCACGAGGCATTTGCTCGCCTTGAAAGCTTCGTGCCGCGACCGTGGCTGGGCAAAATGCGCAGGTTCCTGACAGACATGGACCAGATGCTGTCGCAATACCTGCGCGGCCAACTGCTCGTAATGGGGGCGCTCGCTACGTTTTATCCAATCGCTTTGACGGTCGCAGGCTTCGAGATCGCGCTGCCCATTGGTCTCTTTACCGGGCTCGCCGTGTTCATTCCGTACATCGGATTCGCGACCGGACTGGCGCTCGCGCTTCTTGCCGCGCTGCTGCAATTCGGCAGTTGGTATGGCGTTGCCGCGGTGGCGGTCGTGTACGGCATTGGCCAGATTCTCGAAAGTTTCATTCTTACGCCACGCCTCGTCGGCGAACGCATTGGCCTGCATCCGCTCGCGGTGATTTTCGCCTTGCTCGCATTCGACCAGCTTTTCGGTTTCTTTGGGGTTCTGCTCGCGCTTCCAGCCAGCGCAATTCTGGCCGTAGGCCTGCGCGAACTCCGCGGCCGTTATCTGGCGAGCGCGTTTTACGGGGGATAGCAGGGCTTGATCAGCGGACGCGCGATTTTGCTCTGCCACGCTTGGTATCCGGCCTGCCCGTGGGTAACGGCAGGCGCGCAACTCTTTCCGCCTCCGCGCGCTTGAGTCCAAGCACCTGCAACACGACCGCCGCTACCCGTTCCGCGAAGTTCTGCTCGCCGAATCCAGACGCTTTTTGCCGCCGGGCCGCCGGCGTAACCAATGCGGCAAAGTGCAACTCGGCGGCGATCGCCGCGAAGATGATGCCCGTGACCGACACAACGCACACCAAATGGTCAGGGACGACAAAGCGCTCCGCGGAAATGCCTCTTTGGCTATCGCGCAGCAATCGTTGGCCGAGGCCCCAGCCCAGCGCATGCACAGACAATCCCTCGCGGATCAGCAGCCGCCCCCATACCGGCTCACGGCGTGCGCGCATCAATGTGTGCCGCACTGAGACGGCGACTATTTCGGCCGGGTCGGACAGGTCGCAGGCCAGTTGGTCCAGTGTATCGGCGAATTCCTCGAACACCCATTCGACGAGTGCAGTGAAGATCCCTTCCTTCGACCCGAAGTGGTTGTAGAACGAGCCGAAACCGACGTCGGCGGCCTCGGTAATGTCGTTGATAGCCACCGAATCCATTCCTCTTTCCGCCATCAGCCTCAGTGCGGCGTCGAGCAAGCGGGTGCGGGTTTCGCGCTTGCGGCGGGTACTGCGCGGTTGGCGCCCTTCGACCGCTTGAGCCGGGCCGCTCAAGGTCTGCACGCGCTGCGGGTTTCCACAGGGGTTCGCGATATCAGGCATCTCGACTCCAGGTCTTGGTATCGTCATATTTTAGAATTATACGTCATGATTGACAATATAATCAGTCATGGGTCTAATGTCACCTTAGCCAGAGAATCGGCAGCCGCGCAGACGAAATGAGAAGCGACGGTATCCACCCGCGTGCGATGACGAAGTATGAAGAGTTGCAAGCGGCTCGTATCAGAATGGGCGGATAGGAATGCCAAGTTAATGGCGTATGGAATCGTCCTTGACACATAGAGCAAAAGCATGTCGCCGGACGCGCCGTGTCTCCCTATGCCTCGCCTATTTTTCATTGCTGGACTATCACCTGCCTTGTGAACATCGTGAAACTATCCGGTCTTAACGCGCGGAATTTCGTGCGTCCCATCCTGTCTTCCATCGCCAGGCCACCGTTCAGAGGGCGTCTGCTCGTTGCGGCTTGTGGTGCAATTCTGCTCTCGGCTTGCCACCGCGGTGAAGTGGCGCCGCCGGTGCCCAAACCGGTTGTCGCGCTCGCGGTTCATCCCGACGCAAGCATTCCGACTGCCTCATTGCCCGCTCAAGTAGAGGCGCGCTACTCCACGCCACTGTCGTTCAGAGTTGGGGGCAAGGTTATCGAACGAAAGGTTCATCTCGGCGATACCGTCACGGCGGGGCAAATCGTTGCGCTGCTCGACCCCACCGATCTGCGCAATAACCTCGTCAATGCCCGCGCGCAACTGGACGCCGCCGAACATCGTCTCGTGTACGCCAGGCAGCAGCGCGATCGCGATCAGGCTCAGATCCAGGCACACCTGATTGCACCGGCGCAGATGGAACAGACCGAAGACGCGTACGCTACCGCGCTTGCGCAGCGCGATTCGGCCCTCGCGCAAATGGCGCTCGCCTCCGACCACCTGCGCTACGCCACGCTCACCGCGGATCACGACGGCGTCATTAAGTCGGAGGATGCGGACACCGGCCAGAACGTCCAGGCGGATCAGGCGGTTTATCACATCGACTGGACGGGCAGCGTGGACATCGTCTGCGACGCACCGGAGCGGGCGCTTGGCGCGATAGCCGTCGGCAGCAAGGCGCGCGTGAGCCTGTCCGCGCTGCCCGGCAAAAGCTTCGAGGCGACCGTGCGCGAGGTATCGCCCGCCGCCGACCTGCAAAGCCGCACGTGGCGCGTGAAACTCACGCTAGCCGCGCCGAGCGCGGAAGTCCGCGTCGGCATGACGGCCAATGTCACATTCGATGCCGCCAGCGGCGTGCCGGAGGCGGCGCCGTTCGCACTGCCTGTGACGGCGCTTTTCCACAAAGGCGAGAACCCCGCTGTATGGGTGGTGCGCGCGGGCAGCGACACTCTCGAACTGCGCGTCGTCAGCCTCGTGCGCTACGACGCGCGGACCGTCTCCGTCAGTGGCGGACTTCACGAAGGCGACCGCGTCGTGATGCAAGGCGTTCATGCGGTGAGCGCGAACCAGCACGTGCAGGTCGTGGCTCCGCTCCATCCGGAGGATTTTTCGTCATGAACGCCCGCGACCGTGAAACCGCGCGCGACAGCGCGCCCGTCATCCCGCCTGACGCCGAGGCACGCAGCGAAGGCGGTTTCAATCTGTCCGCGTGGGCGTTGCGCCATCAGCAGCTCGTGATATTTCTGATCGGGCTTGCGACGCTGTTCGGCGTGATCGGCTATACGAAGCTTGCCCAGTCGGAAGACCCGCCGTTCACGTTCCGTACCATGGTGGTCAAGACCTACTGGCCGGGCGCAACTGCCCGCGAGGTGCAGGAACAGATCACGGACCGGATCGGCCGGCAGTTGCAGGCCGCGCCGTACGTCGACAACATCAAGAGCTACTCGCGGCCCGGCGAGTCGATGATTTTCTTCGCAATGAAGGATTCGGCGCCGGTCAAGGAAGTGCCCGAAACCTGGTACCAGGTGCGCAAGAAAGTGGGCGACATTGCCGCGACCCTGCCCAAGGGAACGGTTGGACCGTTTTTCAACGACGAGTTCGGCGACGTCTACACGAACATTTATGCGCTCGAAGGCGACGGCTATACGCCCGCGCAGCTGCACGACTACGCGGATCAGTTGCGCGCGGTCCTTCTGCGTGTGCCCGGTGTCGCCAAGGTCGACTACTTTGGCGATCCTGACCAGCACATCTTCGTCGAAATATCGAATGCGCAACTGACTCGGCTCTCAATCACGCCGCAGCAGCTCGCGCAGGCCATCGACGCACAGAACACGGTGACGCCGGTCGGCACCATCACGACGGCGGACGACCGGGTGTTCGTGCGCCCGAGCGGTGCGTTAAAGGACGTGCAGGCGCTTGCAGACACGCTCCTCACCGTGAACAAACGCGAGTTCCGGCTGGGCGACATCGCAAAGATCACGCGTGGCTACGACGATCCGCGCGTCACCGAGATGCGTGTCGGTGGGCAGGCGGTGCTCGGCATTGGCGTGACGATGCAAAAGGGCGGCGACGTGGTCAGCCTCGGCAAAGCGCTTGACGCGAAAACCGCCGAACTGCAAGCCGCCATGCCGGCGGGACTCAAGCTGGCTCCCGTTTCGAGCATGCCTCACGCGGTCAAGCATTCAGTGGACGAGTTCGTCAGGTCGGTCGCCGAAGCGGTAGCAATCGTGCTGGTCGTGAGCCTGGTTTCGCTCGGCCTGCGCACCGGCATGGTCGTCGTGATCTCGATTCCGATCGTGCTCGCCGTGACGGCGCTGTGCATGCATGTGTTCAACATCGGGCTGGACCAGGTATCCCTTGGCACACTCGTGCTCGCGCTGGGGCTGCTCGTCGACGACGCGATCATTGCCGTCGAAACGATGGCCGTGAAGCTGGAGCAGGGGTGGACTCGCACGCGCGCGGCGGCCTTTGCGTACACGAGTACGGCATTTCCCATGCTGACCGGCACGCTCGTGACGGTATCGGGCTTCCTGCCGATCGCACTCGCGAAATCGAGCACGGGAGAATACACGCGGTCGATTTTCGAAGTGTCCGCCATTGCGCTGATCGTGTCCTGGTTCGCGGCTGTCGTGCTAGTCCCATTGCTGGGCTTTCACATGCTGCCCGAGCGCAAGGGCCAAGGCGGCGGCCACCATCACGAGCACGACGTTTACAACACCGGCTTCTACCAGCGCCTTTCAGGCTGGGTATCGTGGTGTATCGACCGTCGTTGGGCCGTGCTTGGCGTTACCGGGGTGCTTTTTGTGATCGCGATGGCAGCGTTCACGCGCGTGCCGCAACAGTTCTTTCCGAACTCGGAACGGCCCGAACTGCTCGTCGACCTGCGCCTGCCGGAAGGCGCTTCGTTCGAGGCGACGCTGCGTGAAACGAAGCGCCTCGAATCGGCGCTCAACGGCAAGCGCGAGATCGACCATTTCGTCGACTTCGTGGGCACCGGCGCGCCGCGCTTTTATTTGCCGCTCGATCAGCAGCTCCAGCAGCCCAACTTCGCGCAATTCGTGGTCACCGCGAAGAGCGTCGAAGATCGCGACGAGTTGATGCGCTGGCTCGATGCAAAACTCGAGAAGGATTTCTCCGGCGTGCGTGCGCGTGTGGCGCGGCTCGAGAATGGTCCGCCGGTGGGTTTCCCGATCAAGTTCCGGGTGAGCGGCAGCGATATCGCGACCGTGCGCTCCATTGCCGAAACGGTAGCCGACAAGGCCCGTGCCGATTTCCGCACGCGCAACGTCCAGTTCGATTGGGACGAGCCGGCAGAACGGTCGATCTCGTTCGAAGTCGATCAGATCCGGGCGCGCCAGCTCGGTGTGACGTCGGAGGACGTATCGAACTTCCTGGCCATGACGCTCTCGGGCTACACGGTCACGCAATTTCGCGAGCGGGACAAGCTGATCAACGTCGATCTGCGTGCGCCCAAGGGCGAGCGCGTCGATCCCTCGAAGCTCACCAGCCTCGCGGTGCCGACTCCGAACGGTCCGGTTCCGCTGGGTTCCCTCGGACACATCAAGGACACGCTCGAATACGGTGTGATCTGGCAGCGCGACCGGCAGCCGACGATCACGGTGCAGGCCGACATTCGGGGCGACGCGCAGGGTATCGACGTGACCCGCGATATCGAGCACGCACTTGCCGGCGAGCAAGCCAGATTGCCGGTGGGTTATCGCATCGAAGTGGGCGGTGCGGTTGAAGAAAGCGTGAAAGGCCAGACCTCGATCAACGCCGAGATGCCGCTCATGATCATCGCCGTTCTGACCTTGTTGATGATCCAGCTAAAAAGCTTCTCGCGGACCTTTATCGTCGTGTTGACCGCACCGCTCGGGCTGATCGGCGTCGTGGCTGCGCTGCTGCTGTTCGGCAAGCCCTTCGGCTTTGTCGCGTTGCTCGGCGTGATCGCCATGTTCGGCATCATCATGCGCAACTCCGTGATCCTGGTCGATCAGATCGATCAGGACATCGCGGCGGGGCATGGGCGCTTCGACGCGATTGTCGGTGCGACCGTGCGGCGCTTCCGCCCGATCATGCTGACGGCCGCCGCCGCCGTGCTCGCCTTGATTCCGCTGCTGCGCTCGGCGTTTTTCGGGCCCATGGCGACCGCGTTGATGGGCGGGATCACGATCGCCACCTTACTGACGGTGTTCTTCCTGCCGGCTCTCTACGCGACGTGCTTCAGGGTCCAGCGCGACGAGCGCGGGATGCAGCCGGTCGTCGTCGAGCACACGGAGATTTGAAGATGAAGTTTGCCCATAAGACATCCGTTGTCGCCGTCGCTATGGCGCTCGCGCTAACGGCTTGCTCGTTCGGCCCCGGCGGCGAACCCCCAGTGATGCCTTCGCCAACGCATTACGGCGCGCAAGCGCAGCCGTCCGGGACGGTCGTGGCAAATGGCGTCGCGCAGCAGTTCGATATCGGTTCGACGGCAGTGCCGCAATGGTGGCGGCTGTACCGGTCTGACGCGCTCGATGCGCTGGTCGAGGAAGGTCTGCGCAACAGCCCGACGCTTGCGGCGACGCAGCGCACGCTTTTGGCCGCACAAGAGGAATTGCGCGCGCAGGTCGGTTCGTCCACGCTGCCTTCGATCGACGCCGTCGCCCAGGTCGAGCGGGCGCGTTCACCGGTCGTGCCCGGTATTGGTCCAACCGAGGTCCGGTACAACTTTTTCGCCGGGCAGATTCAGGCGCATTACACCTTCGACCTTTTCGGTGCGACGCGCTACGCCAACGCGGCGGCTGCCGCCCGTGTGAACGTGCAGGGCTATGAACTCGAAGCGGCCCGGCGTGCGCTCGCCGCGAACATCGTCGGCACGGCGATCGATGTGGCGGCGCTCGATCGTCAGATCGCTCTCACCGAACGGCTCATTGCCGTGGCGAGCGAAACGGCGAATGAGGACCAGCAACGCTACACGCTCGGATCGCTCACGCACGTGCAGGCGCTGAACTCGAAGGACGACGCGGAGTCGATCGCGGCCAGTCTGCCGCCCTTGCGGCAGCAGTGCGCCACAGCCGTCCACGCGCTGGCGGTGCTGATGGGGCGTACGCCGGACGACGCACCGGCCGTTCCCGACCTCGACAGCCTGTCTTTGCCCGACCACGTGCCGGTCGCCGTGCCATCGGATCTTTTGCGTTCGCGCCCCGACATTCTGGCGGCCGACGCCGCGGTGAAAGCGGCCGCGGCCGACGTTGGCGCCGCGACCGCGCAGCTCTTTCCGAGCCTGTCATTGACAGCCGCGATGGGCCGCGGTGGCTTTAGCTGGCCGATGCTGCTCTCAGGCGCGGGCGGACTGTGGGCGATCGGGGCGGGTCTGTCGCAACCGATCTTTCATGGTGGGGCGTTGTTCGCGCAGCGCAGGGCCTCGATCGAGTCATACGACGCCGCGGTTCTCCATTACAAGTCGACGGTTCTGTCGGCATTCAAGGATGTCGCGGATTCGCTTGCCGCGCTGGATAACGACGCGCAGTCGCTGGCGTCCACCGAACGAGCGGCGCAGGCAGCCCGTGCGGCCTTCGACGAAACCGCGTCGCGCGCCCGCCTCGGTTCCTTGCCGTCCACGGCGCAGTATGCCAGCGAGCAGCGATTTCTCACTGCGCAGCTGGGCGCCGTGCGCGCCGGAAGCCAGCGCATGACCGATACCGTCACACTGTTCCAGGCGATGGGCGAATTGCCGTCTGCTCAGCAGCACGTGACGTCAAAAGAGTGACGCGTCCCAGCATGGAACATCGGAACCTGATTGCCTGCCACGAATGTGACCTCCTTTTCCGCAAGCCGCCGCGCCTGGGTGGGTTGGTTGCACGGTGTCAGCGGTGCGGTGCGGGTTTCAAAGGACTGCATCGCAGTGGTCCGTCGCTCGAGACGATCTGCGCTTTGACCGTCGCTGCGTTGATTACTTTTGTGATTGCGCAGGCGTTCCCGGTACTACGGCTGGAGACAAACGGGATCGGCTCGCAGACCACGCTGTTTGGTGCAGTGCAATCGCTGTGGGGCGAACACATGCGTGTCGTCGCATGCATGGTGTTCTGTTCGTCGATGCTGTTTCCGCTGACGGAGTTGCTCGCCGTTCTTTACCTGCTGGTTCCCGTTCTGATGGGTAAACGGCCGTCCGGCTTCAATCGGGTCATTCGCCTCATTCAATTCGTTCGACCGTGGGGAATGATCGAGGTATTCATGCTCGGGGTGTTCATCACGATCGTGAAAATGGTAAGCATCGCGCAGGTGATTCCGGGGCCGGGCCTGTTTGCATTCGGCGCATTGACCGTGATGCTGGCTATCGTTGCCGCGTTCGACCCTGCCGTGTTGTGGGAGGTTTGCGACGAAATGAAAATTCGTCGGCGCGCCGACATTGCCCGGTCGAGCGTGAGTGACAGCCGCGTTGTGCCGGGTGACACCTCCGGCTCGCCGGAAACAGGAGCCACGGGTGATGTCTCGGCAAGACATGCAGGACTTCTCGCGTGTCATACCTGCGGCCTGGTTCAGACGGCAATCGCGCATCAGCCGCATCAGCACTGTTCGCGTTGTGACTCGCTGCTGCACGAGCGCCGTCCGCACAGTGTGACGCGTTCGCTGAGTCTGCTTGTCGCCGCAGCGATCGTCTATATTCCGGCGAATCTTTTGCCGATCATGCATGCCTCGTCGCTCGGCCGCTCAGAGGACGACACGATTCTCGGCGGCGTCGGCTACTTCTGGAGCTCGGGAGACTGGCCGCTCGCGGTCGTTATCTTCGTGGCGAGCGTCATGGTGCCAATGCTCAAACTCACGGTTCTCGCACTGCTGACCTTGACTGCTCGCCGGGGTTCGGACTGGCGCCCGCTCGAACGCGCGAAGCTGTTTCGTATTGTCGAGCGGGTTGGCCGGTGGTCGATGCTCGATGTCTTCGTTGTTGCACTCACGGTTGCCCTGGTGCACTTCGGCTCCTTTGCCTTCGTTACCGCGGGTCCGGGCGCGCTCGCTTTCGGGGCGGTCGTGATCCTCACCATGCTGGCATCGCATCAGTTCGACCCACGGCTCACCTGGGACAACGTCCGTCGCGCACAACCGCATTCCGAGGACGTCGAATCCGCACGGGTTCGTAGCTCCGTCGCACCCATAAACTGAAATCAGCAACACTATTCTCTAGCGATGCATCTTCCTGATCTACCCCTTCCCGACATCAAACCACGAAAACGCTGGCTTCCCTCGTTGATCTGGTTGGTCCCCCTGATCTCGGCGTTGATCGGCATTGCGCTGGTAGCCCGATCCATTTCCGAAAAGGGGCCAGTGGTCACGGTTTCGTTCAATAACGCAGACGGAATGGAGGCAGGCAAAACGAAGGTCAAGTACAAGGATGTCGAAATCGGCTCCGTTCAGGCCATTACGCTGACGAAAAACCTCCAGCAAGTGATGGTGAAAATTCAACTCACCAGGGAGGCAGAAAAATTCGCGACACAAGGCACGCGTTTCTGGGTGGTCCGCCCGCGCGTGGGGGCCAACGGCATTTCGGGCCTCGGTACTTTGCTTTCCGGTGCGTACATCGGCGTCGACATCGGGCAATCGTCAGAGCGACGGACGGAGTTTGTCGGACTCGAGAATCCTCCCATCGTCACCAGCGGCCAACCGGGGCACCAGTACACGCTGCGAGGGGATTCGTTGGGGTCGGTCGATATTGGTGCACCTGTCTTTTACCGTCGTGTGCAGGTGGGCCAGGTGGTCGGCTTTTCACTCGACCCGCACGGCTCGGGCGTGATCGTGAACGTCTTCGTCAATGCGCCATTCGATCAGTATGTCGGGACGAACACTCGCTGGTGGCATGCGAGCGGTGTCGATCTTCGGCTCGACTCGAGCGGGCTCAAGATCAACACGCAGTCACTGGCCACAGTGGTTGTGGGAGGTCTCGCGTTTCAGTCACCGCCGGGTCAGGACGCCGGACAACAGGCCGCTGACAAGGCGGTGTTTCGACTCGCGGCGGACGAGTCGGACGCGATGCGCGAGCCGGACGGACAACCACTCAATGTGGTGATGCGATTCAACCAGTCGCTGCGCGGATTGTCCGTTGGCGCACCTGTGGACCTGCGCGGCATTGCATTGGGTCAGGTGACGGAGATTGGTATTGAATACAGCGAAATGGACAAGAGTTTCAGCATGAAGGTCTCGATGGCACTTTATCCCGACCGGCTCAGCCGGCGCAGCAGGGAGGCGCTACCGGCCCCCAACACGCCAGGTGGGCATGAGCTGCTTCAGCACCTCGTGATGGAAGGGTTGCGTGGCCAGTTGCGAACCGGCAACCTTTTGACCGGGCAACTCTATGTGGCGCTGGACATGTTCCCGAAAGCCCCGCGTGCGACCGTGGATGTGCATCAGAACCCGATCGAACTGCCGACCGTGCCTAACACGCTTGACGAACTGCAGGTGCAGATCGCGGACATTGCCAGGAAACTGAACCAGGTGCCGTTCGACAAGATCGGCGCCAACCTGAATGGCGCGCTGGAAAATGCCAACAAGCTGTTCGGTCATCTGGATACGGAGGTTGTTCCACAGGCTCGGGATACGTTGGCGGCAGCGCAGCGGACGTTCGGAACCGCTGAGGCGACGCTTCAGCAGGCGGCGCCGTTGCAATCGGATGTGCAGGATGCGATGCAGGAACTGACCCGTACGCTGCAGTCTCTCAACGCACTCGCGGATTATCTGGAACGTCATCCCCAGGCGCTTCTGTTCGGCAAGAAAGGAGACCGGCCGTGACTCTGCTTCAGTCTTATTCGCTGCGCGCTTTCGTTCGTGTGGCGGCGGCAATCAGTCTCGCTGCTCTGGCGGCGTGTGGTTCTCCGCCGAGCCGGTTCTACACGCTCGACGCCGGCGGCGGTTTGCCCACGGCGGATCGCACGGCAAGCCCCGCCGTTCTGATCGATATGCGGCCCGTTACAGTGCCTTCCGCGCTGGCGAGGAGCCAATTTGTCGTTCAGGTGAATGCCACTCAGGTCAAGGTGCTGGAGGACGATCGCTGGGCGTCGCCGCTGCCGGATGAAATCCGCACCGCAGTGCTGGCAATGGTGACCCGGCAGTCGGGTGCGCTCGACGTGCACGGGATGGCGCGCACGGACGAGGTTCCGCTGTACCGCATTTCGGTGCAAGTGCAGCGCTTTGAGACGTGGCCTGGGTCGCACGTACTGATTGAAGCTGTATGGAGCATACAGCCGTCAAATGGTCAGGAAACGATGACCTGCCACAGCATAGCCAGCCAGCCGGTCTCAGCTGGCTATGATGCGATCGCAGATGGGCATCGGCAGGCGTTGCAACGAATCTCTACGCAGATTGCGCGGGGCCTCCGCGAGCTTGGCATGACATCAGCATTGCACGGGAGCCGGCAAGCGGTGACACGCCCGGCATCCTGCCCGTTGATGGCCTATGCTGAAGCGGGGATCGGGGTGACCCGACGCCCCTGACAGTCCTTTTTCGCGTCCGCCTTATTCCGCCTCGACTTCCGCTTCGATGAGCGGCAACGCCCGCGTCGAAATCTTCTCAGCCTCCGCGCGCTTGAGCCCGAGTGTTTGCAAAAGCGTTGCTGCCGTACGCTCGGCAAAGTGTTCCCCGCTGAAGCCGAGTTCGTCGAGCAGCGCTGCCGCCGGCGCGCCAGGCGCGACGAAATTCAACTCGGCTGCGATTGCGGCAAGCACCGTACCACCCACCGAAAGAAAGCCGATGAAGGGGTCAGCGACCACGAAGCGCTTGGCGGCGATGCCATTTCCAATGTCCCGCAATAGCCGCTGGCCCAACCCACGGCTCAGGATGTGCGCCGAAAAACCTTCGCGTATCAGGAAACGTCCCCAGACGGGATCGCGCCGCGCTCGCATCAAGGTGTGGCGCATGGAGACGGAGATCACTTCCGCCGGATCGGACAGGCCGCCGGTGAGGCGATCGAGCATGTCGCCGAACTCCTCGAACACGTTGTCGACGAGCGTCGCGTAGATGGCTTCTTTCGACTCGAAGTGGTTGTAGAACGAACCGAAGCCCACGTCGGCGGCCTCGGTGATTTCGTTGATTGCAACGCCCTCCATGCCCTTGTCCGACATGAGCCTGAGCGCTGCGTCGAGGAGGCGCGCGCGCGTCTCACGTTTGCGGCGCGCTCCGCGCGGTTCGCGCTCCTCGGGAACTGGAGCCGGGGAATCGGAAGCCGCGGAAACGCGGGTCACACGGCCGGCGCGCTTAGGTGCAGGCCGGTTCAAAGAGTTCGCCATGACGAGTTCCAGTCTTTGCTCATGCCCAAGTATAGATTGAAATGTCTCTATTGACAAAACTATCATTTATGACTTTAATGTCACAAAAGCGTGCGGCGACGCCAGATAAACAAATAGACAGACGGAGTGATAGTGGAGACAGGAGCAATACACACTACCGGGCCGTTCGGCCCGCGCAACCCGGCTCAGCCGTCGGCGCATGAGGTCGACCGTGCTGGGCCTGTTCGGCAGCGTGAATTCGCTCGGCAGCCTGAATGCCGATCCGAAGTTCGTTACGTCGAGTCTCATCGGCACGCGCCGGCTTTCAAAGCCGAATACGGCCATTCAAACCGTTTGATTTCCGTCCTGCCATGAAACAGACCACCGTACAGCCGGCCCGTCATCCCAATCCCACGACGAAAGCCTCGGCATTGATCTACCTGATATTCGATCGGCCGGATCTTGTGAAAGCCGAGGCATTTCTCAGTGATTTCGGTCTACGAACCGTGTTGCGCAATGAAGAGCTTGTCCTGCTGAGAGGAACCGGCGCTTCGCATTTTTGCTATGTGATCCAAAGGGCGCCGAAATCCCGGTTCGTCGGCCTTGGGCTGCAGGTCGACACCGAGGCCGAGCTCGATGCACTTGCAAGGCTGCCTGGCGCATCTGCGGTCGAACGATCGCAGTTGCCGGGCGGCGGCTATACCGTGCGGCTGACTGACCCTTCCGGTTTTCGCGTCGATGCGATATGGGATCAGGCGCCGGCTTCAGCGCTATTTCATCGGCCACCGTTGCCGTTCAATTCCGTGGACGCGGCCGTGCGCATTAACGGAACACAGCGGCCACCCGAATGTGCGCCGGAAATCATCCGGCTTGGACATGTGGTGCTAGAACTCGTCGACTATCAGGAAACCTGCGCGTGGTACACGCAGCACTTCGGCTTCATTCCAAGCGACGTGCAGGTACTTCCCGATGGTTCCCCCGTCGTTGCGTTCATGCGGCTCGATCTTGGCGAACGGCCGGCCGATCACCATACGCTAGCGCTTGCACAAGGCTTTGTACCGACCTACAGCCATAGTGCGTACGAAGTCGTTGACGCTGACGCAATTGGCATGGGGCAGCGCGTGTTGCGCGACAAGGGCTGGACGCACGCGTGGGGGATCGGCCGGCATATCCTGGGTAGTCAGATTTTCGACTACTGGCAAGACCCGTGGGGCGACAAGCACGAACACTATTGCGACGGCGATCTTTTTACAGCCGACACGCCCGTGGGCGTGCATGCGGTGAGTCGTGAAGCGATGGCGCAGTGGGGACCGGCAATGCCACGCAGCTTCACCAAACCGAAATTCACGCCCGCGAGCATCGTGGCGCTCGTCAAGAACCTGCGTCGCAGCCCCGACCTGACGCTCTCCAAACTTCGCAGGCTGGCAAAGATTTTCGCCTGAACCAATCCATTCCATAAGATCCGGAGATCTAACCATGGCACTTCACGTTCTGCATTACAGGCATCATGGCCGTCCCCAATGGGGCGTCGTCGTCAACGGCGCGATCACGCCGATTCCGGGCGACTTCAAGACGACCGCTGAGTTTATCGAAGCCAATCCGGTTGAGCGGCTGTTCATGCTGAGCGGTCCCACGATTCCCGAATCGGAAGTGCAGTGGTTGTCGCCCGTGACAGCCAATCAGCAATTCATCTGTCAAGGCGCGAATTACCGCCAGCATATGATCGAGTCCGGACTGGATCCGGATGTGAAGAAATTCAACATGATCTTCACGAAAGCAACAAGCTGCATTGTCCCAGCCGACTCACCCGTGGTTAAACCGAAAGAGGTGCGGTTCCTCGACTACGAGATCGAACTCGGGCTTGTGCTCAGACGCGACATCAACTCGCGCGAAATGGTCTCTGACGCAAACCTGCATGACTATATCGCCGGCGTCGTGATCGTCAACGACTACTCCGCGCGCGACATCCAGATTCCTCAGATGCAGTTCTACAAGGGCAAGAGCTATCGCACGTTCGGCCCGGTGGGTCCTTACCTTTGCCTGCTGGAGGAACAGGATATTCCAAAGCTGAAAGAGTTCGTGCTGACGCTCATGGTGAACGGAACGGTCCGGCAGAGCGATTCCACGGCGGGCCTCGTCTATGGTCCGGCCGAGACGCTAACCGAGCTTTCCGCCGTTCACGACCTGCACGCCGGCGACCTGCTCGCCACCGGCACACCTTCGGGCTGTGCGCTGAGCATTCCGTCGCCCGAAAAGCAGCGCGCCGCAGCGCAACTGCCCGAAGCAGAAAAGTGGCGTCTTTTTCTGAAGATGCAGGAGGACAGGCCGCAGTACCTGCAGGCGGGGGATCTCGTGGAGGCGCATATCGTCAGCAGCGACGGTTCCATCAATCTGGGCGTGCAGCGTAACTTCGTTGTTGACGAGGCAGCATGACAGGCGTCGCGAACATGGACGATGTCCAGGCCATCGAAACGCAGGCGCGGTTGGCGGACCTGCCGTCGAGTACCTACGAGATGATCTGTCGGGGCGCCGCCATCAATCCATCGGCACCCGCGCTCTCGTTCTTTGCAACGGCCGACGAGTACCGGAACGGCGAGTGCTGGACCTATGGCCAACTGGTGCGCGACATCACGCGAACCGCGAACCTGTTTTCGCGGCTGGGAGTACAGCGCGACTCAGTTGTCGCCTATGTACTGCCCAACCTTCCGGAGACGCACTTTGTGATCTGGGGCGGCGAGGCGGTGGGGATCGTGTGCGCGATCAACCCGCTGCTTGAAGGGGAGGCCATCGGCGACCTGCTTAATGCTTCGGGCGCCAGTGTGCTCGTCACACTGGCACCGTTTCCTGGGGTCGATCTCTGGCAAAAAGTGCAAACCGTGCTGCATACAGTGTCTTCCCTCAAGCATCTTGTGCTCGTCAATCTGGCCGACCGGATGCCGCGCGAAAAGCGTTCCGCAGCCCGAACGCTGCAGCGTGATGAGTCTTCAAGATTGCATGGACCTGGCGGCATTCATAGTGCCGTTCCTTCGCATATTTGCATTCACGATTTCGGCACCGCGATAGCCAGTGAAGACGGCGATGTGCTCAGCAGCGTGGTTGAAATCGGTGTCGAGGATGTATCGTCGTTGTTCTGCACGGGCGGCACCACCGGACTGCCGAAGATTGCGATTCGACGGCACGGCAACGAGGTGGCCAATGCGTGGAGTGCGGGGCAATTCCTTGGCGAAAGCGTTGGTCCGGGAAAAACGATTTTTTGCGGATTGCCGCTCTTCCACGTCAATGCCGTGCTGGTGACGGGTCTGCTGGCGTTCTCGCGTGGTGCCCACGTCGTGCTCGGTACTCCGCAAGGCTATCGAGGCGACGGCGTTGTAAATCGTTTCTGGGAAATTGTCGAGCATTACCGCATCAACTTCTTTAGCGGGGTCCCGACACTTTATGGGTCTCTGCTGGACGTTCCCGTTGGCGCGCACGATATCAGTTCGCTCGAGTATGGACTGTGTGGCGCCGCCCCCATGCCGGTGGAACTGCTTCGCACGTTCCAGAATCGTACCGGCGTAAGAATCCTTGAAGGCTACGGCCTCACGGAAGGCACCTGCGTCAGCAGCGTCAACCCTCCGCTTGGCGAGCGCAGGGCCGGTTCGATTGGGCTTCGTTTGCCCGGTCAGGCAATGAAGGCAGTCGTGGTCGACGAAAACGGCCGCTACGTACGGGATTGCGTGGCGGATGAGGTCGGCCAACTGATTATCTCCGGGCCAAACGTGTTCGCTGGCTATATGCGAACGGACCAGAACAGTGGCATCTGGATGGAAGGCGGTGACAGCGCGCACTGGCTCAACACCGGCGATCTCGGACGCTCCGATCCCGACGGGTACTTCTGGCTCACCGGCCGGAAGAAAGAACTGATTATCCGAGGGGGGCACAACATCGACCCGGCGGCGATCGAAGAACCACTGCATCGTCATCCCGCGGTACAGATCGCAGCAGCGATAGGGCGCCCGGACATGCACGCCGGCGAATTGCCGGTTGCCTATGTCCAGTTGAAGCCTGGCACCACCGCAACCGAAGCCGAATTGGCCGAGTTCCTGCGCCGCGAGATAAACGAACGTGCCGCACTGCCAAAGGGCATACGGATCGTGGATGCGATACCTCTGACGGGCGTTGGCAAGATATTCAAGCCCGCACTGAAGCGCCGTGAAATGACGGACGCGATGCGGTCGGCCCTCGCGGAAGCGGGCGTCGAGGACGCAACCGTTAGTCTGATTGATGACACCTCACGCGGGGTTTCACTGCACGTCGAACTTTCAGACCCGACGTTGGAAGTATTGGCGACTTCCGTGCTGGGGCGTTTTCCGTTCGCATTTTCGATCTCGGTCTCCGCACGGGATTAGAACTTAATCAGAGGGCCGCGTGGCGATGCCGCGATTCGATGGGATTACGGTGTTGGTAAGTTAGTAAACCTAATTGGTGATAGGGGCGAGGATAAGGGCTGTATTAAACAGGGAAGGAGAAGAACCCGCCAATCAGGAAATTGCAAAGGTCACACCAATAATCCATAAAAATTTTTAGACAAAGGGACAGGAGAAGAGACATGGAAAATTGCAAACGAGCCTTCAGATCGGTCGGTATCGCAGCATGCATCTGCTTGGCCGGCTTGATCGGCAACGCCAATGCGCAGTCGGCCGGAAGCGTGACACTGTCGACAGGATGGCTTCACATTGCACCGCAGGGTGATGCAACACCGCTGACCGTGGAAAGCGTCGGCGGCGTAGCGGTGAATCGCCAGTTGACCGGCAGCGGGGCGCATGCCAGTTCAACCAATACGGTGGGCATCACCACCGAGTACTACGTCACGGACAGCATCGGTGTCGCAGTGTTGTTCGGACTACCATTGAAGGTAAATCTGATTGGCGACGGCACGCTGCAGAAGTATGGCAACCTGGGTTCCACGAGACCGATGCCGCCCGCGATCGAGCTTCGATACCACCTTTTCTCAGCCGAATCGAAATTCCGCCCATTCGCCGCATTAGGCGTGAACTACACGTGGTTCACCCAGGTTCGGACGACCAATAGCCAGTTCGTGACCGATAGCGTGGGTCCAGGCGGTTCGGCACACGCCACGCTCAGTTCATCGTGGAATCCGGTGTTCGAAATCGGGGCAAATTACGCGATTACGAAGCACTGGTCCGTCGGAACCACTGTCAACTATATGCCGGTGAAAACTAATCTGGTGTTGTACGGACAGACAGCGACTGGAACGCAGGTCGTGTCCAGATCGACGCTTCGGCTCGATCCCCTTAGCGTCTTCGTGAACGTCGCCTATACGTTTTAACGAGTACAGACCTTTGACTCCCAGCGTGACATGACCGCGCCAGTCAGAGCCGCTCGCATGTTCACGCAAGCTTGCCGCTCAAGCGTTCATGCCGCCGCTTGTGCAATAAGTTCTTTTTGGATCGAATATGAAACGACAGGTCCTCAAGACCATTCTTTTTGCGTTGCCCAAGCTCCTTGAGCTGACGGCACGCCGGTTTCCCGCCTATCGTGAACGCCTGAAGCAGCGCGATCTGGTCGTTTCGATCGGGCTCATGGACGGAAGTATCAATCGGCTCATCGAGTTCAAGAATGGCCACATTCGGTCGCGTGCCGGCAATCATCGGCGCTCCGACGTGCGCATGGCTTTCAAGGATGTTGCCACCGCGCTGAAGTTCTTTTCCCCCAAGCCGGACCAGGGCGAGATTATCCACGCCGCCAAGAACTTCAAAGTGGTGACCGAAGGCGAGGACGAACTGCTGGTTTGGGTCATGCAAACCCTGAGCATGATGCAGACCATCGGTTTGCCGATGGGCACGCGGATGCGCGACGGTACGCGCCGCTACACCACGTGCACAAACGGCGGCCCGCTCTTCGTCTACGTCAACCGTGGCCGCGTCGTCCGGGTCACGCCCATCGATCTCGACAGCACCGACGCGCCGAGCTGGGTAATCGAAGCGCGTGGACGCCGCTTCAGTCCGCCACGGCGTGGACTGGTCGCGCCCCACGCGTTGACGCTCAAGTCGCTCGTCTATTCGGACAAGCGCATCCTTCATCCCATGAAGCGAGTCGACTTCGATCCTGACGGCGAACGCAATCCGCAAAACCGCGGCAAGTCCGGCTATGTACGTATCAGTTGGGAGGAGGCGCTGGACATTGTCGCCAAAGAAATCAACCGGCAGAAGCGCGTTCATGGACCAGGTTCGATTACGTTCCCGCTGTCGTCCCACCACCAGTGGGGGAACGTGGGCTATTACCTCAGCGCGCTGACGCGTTTTGCCAACCTGATCGGTTTCACCCGGGTCGCCGCGAACCCCGACAGCTGGGAAGGCTGGTACTGGGGCGCGATGCATCATTTCGGCAATTCGATGCGGATCGGCGTTCCATCCGGCTATGGCGGTGTCGAGGATTGCCTGAAGGAAGCTGACATGATCGTCTTCTGGTCCTGCGATCCCGAAAGCACCAATGGCGCCTATGCGGGATTCGAGGGGACGCCGCGACGCCTGTGGGCCAAGGAACTCGGCATTGAGTTCGTGCATATCGACCCGCACTGCAATCCCACCGCGCAATTACTCGGCGGGCGATGGATTCCGGTCCGACCGCAAACCGACGCCGCACTCGCTACCGCCATCATGTACGTGTGGGCCGTGGAAAACCTGTACGACAAGGATTACGTCGCTACCCGCACGACCGGGTTTGACGAGTGGAAAGCCTACCTTCTCGGCGAAACCGACGGCGTTGCCAGAACGCCCGAGTGGCAGGAAAGCGAGACCGGCGTGCCCGCCAAGGACGTCCGCGCGCTTGCGCGCCGCTGGGGGAACAGGAAGGTCCATCTGGCTGTCGGGATGACCGGTGCGGGATTCGGTGGTGCGGGCCGAGGCGCGACGGGAGCCCAATGGGCACGCTGCATGATCATGATGATGGCGATGCAGGGCTGGGGTAAGCCGGGCGTGAATTTCGGCTGCCTTGAAGCGGGTGTTCCTCACGACCTCCATTTCTATTTCCCCGGCTACGCTGACGGCGGCATTTCCGGCGACCTGGCGTGGACCGCCAACGCGGTGAACAATTACCAGCGCATGCCGCATATCCTGACCATGAATCCCGTCAAGCAGATGGTGCCGCGGCAGCAACTTCCCGATGCCATCGTCAACGGTCATGCCACAGGCTACCTGTGGGACGGCATGTCGCAGGAAGCCCAGTTCGCGCCGTTTACCTATCCCATGCCCGGGTATTCGCCGATCCACATGATCTACCGTTACGGCGGATCCGCCTTCAGCACGGTGACGAATTCCGGACGCTGGGCCGACGCCTACCGACACTCGAGTATCGAGTTCGTGGTCAATCAGTCCATCTGGATGGAGGGTGAGGCTCAGTTTGCCGACATCATCCTGCCTGCCTGCACTTCTCTGGAGCGCTGGGACATCGGGGAATGGTCGAATTCCGGCGGCTACGCACATCATGGCTACAGCACGGTCAATCATCGCATCATGACGCTCCAGCACAAGTGCATCGAGCCTTTGGGCGAGTCGCGTTCCGACTACGACATCTTCACCGCGATCCTGACCCGGTTGGGCCTGGGCGCCGTGTTCACCGAGGGCTGCAGTGAGCTTGACTGGGTCAAGCGCGTCTTCGACTCGTCGGATCTGCCGGATCATATTTCGTGGCGCCAGTTCTGCCGCAAGGGTTATTTTGTCGTGCCGCCCGAGAAGCCCGAATTGCGCCATCCGGTGGACATGCGTTGGTTCGCGGAGGGCCGGCGCAAAGACCTGCAGGAACCCCACCCGTTGCCGTCGCAGTTCGCCGAAAAATTCGGCTCGGGTCTGCAAACGCCCAGCGGCAAACTGGAGTTCGTACCCGAGTTGCTCAAGCGGCACACGGCAGACAATCCCGAACGGCCGGCGCTCAATCGCTACATTCCGTCGTGGGAGGGAATGCGTTCCGAACTCGCCGACCGGTATCCACTCCAGTTGATTGCCACGCACAGTCGTTACAGCTTCCATACCCATTGCGACGGCAAAAATTCTTCAGTGAACAGCATTGATGACCATCGCGCGCTGATCGGCGGCCACCGCTTCTGGCTGCTCAGGCTGAGTGTGGCGGACGCGGTGCTGCGAGGCATCGCCCATCGCGATCTGGTCAAGGTTTATAACAACCGGGGCGCTGTGATCTGTGCCGCCGACGTCTCGCCGCTGGTCAACGCGGGCGTTGTCAAGTCATACGAGGCGAGTGCCGAATTCAGACTGATTGAAATTGACGGCGAGCGCGTCGAGATCGGCGGCTGCATGAATATGCTGACCCCCGACCGGTCTCAAACCGCCGGCACGAGCAGCATGAGTCCCAACTCGTGTCTGGTGCAGGTCGAAAAGTGGAAATCCGCCGAGGCGTTCATGCTCGGTCGTGCAGCGTGAGGAGCATGGAATGAGCAAGTGGAATCTGATTGTCAAGGTCGGGCAGTGCGAGAACTGCCAGAACTGCGTCATCGCCGCCCGGGACGAGCATGTCGGAAACGACTTTCCCGGTTATGCCGCGCCCGCGTCGGCCAATGCAGAGAGCGTCGTGCGCATCCTGCGCCGTGTTCAGGGTGACGCCCATATGGTCGAGACCACGTATCTGCCGGTCATGTGCAACCACTGCGACGACGCGCCGTGCATGCGGGTGGGCGGCGATGCGATTCGCAAGCGCGCCGACGGCATCGTCATCATTGACCCGGACAAGGCGCGGGGTCGCAAAGACATCGTGAAGTCGTGCCCGTACAAGGCAATCGTCTGGAACGAAGAGCTTCAATTGCCACAGACCTGGATCTTCGATGCGCATCTGCTCGATCAGGGCTGGTCCCGGCCGCGCTGTCAGCAGTCCTGCCCCACCGACGTATTTGAGACCGTCAAGCTGGATGACGCAACAATGGAGGAGAAGGCCCGGCGCGAGGGGCTGAAGGTGTTGCGGCCGAATCTCGGCACGAAGCCTCGCGTATGGTATAGCGGCCTCGAGCGCTGGGAAACCTGCTTCATTGGAGGAAGCGTCAGCGTGCAGATGGAAGACGTGACGGAGTGCGTCGCGGATGCAGTCGTCACGTTGTACGTCGGTGACGAGAAGGTGGGCGAGACCGTTTCGGACTGCTTTGGCGATTTCCGCTTCGGTGGGCTTGCCAAGGGAAGTGGCCTCTATCGGGTCGAAATCCATCATGACGCCGGTAACGCCCGGCGTAATTGCGAACTGGACGAAAGCGCTTACCTGGGCGAGATCAGGCTCGCCCAGTCGACAACCGGCGTGGGAGTCGCGCGATCATGAGCACCGCAACACAGCTGCTTTGCCCAAGACCGGCGGATCCTATCTGGCTGGGATACGACAGAACGCGATGCCCCGACCGGGAAAAGGCGAGGATCTGGTCCGGCCTACGAGAGAGTTCCAGGTAGGATCCGCTTTGGGGGTCAGCCCAAGCTGACATCAATGCGGCGTGGTTTTGCTTCCTCCCGACGCGGGATGGTCAGCCTCAGCACGCCATCTTTCAGGTTAGCCTCAATCCGCGACGTGTCGAAATCATCGCTAACGGCAAACTGTCGCGAAAAGTGGGGGGCGCGTATCTCGGCGTGGGAGAGACGCAGGTTTGCCGGGGTAGGCACTGCCGACTGAGCTTCGATGGTCAGGCTCCCGCCATGGACGTTCACATCAAGCCGTTCCCTGGTGACGCCAGGCAAGTCAGCCAGTAGCGTCACACCATGACTGTCCTCGAAAATGTCGACCGCTGGAGTCAGCGTTAGCCGACGGGTCTCGTCTGCGGCGCTGCGGCTTGCTGGATCGGTCTCGCGCTGTGCAATTTGCGTGGTGTCGCTCATCGTGTCACCTCATTACTCAACTGTAATTGCGCGGGGTTTGGACATCTCGCGCTTACCAACCGAAATCAACAGGCATCCGTTCACGTAACGCGCCTGTACCTTGTCGGGATCGGCATGCTGGGGCAGCTCGACCGCTCGCCGGAAAGAGCCGGCAAAGCGCTCGTGCGTGTAGGCCCGTCGGCCGTCGGCGGGATCGGGCAGTGAACTCGTCCGCTCGCCGGCGATGGTCAGCAGGCCCTTGTCGATGGAAATATCCAGCTTCGATGCATCAATACCGGGCGCAAACGCGACGATTTCAATCGTATCGTCGGTCGTCCCGATGTTGATGGGTGGAAAGGTCCCGACTCGGCTTGAGCGAAGGCTGGAAGGAAATCCGCCGAAAAGGTTAGACATCTGCCGCTGCAGACGGTCCAGTTCGCTGAAGAGTTCGGTGCCAAAGTAAAGGTCACTCATGGTCGCTTTCTCCTCTGGTGGCGGGAAGACGAACCGGTGAACGCGCTCCAGTCCGCTTGCCCCAGCCGCAAAACAAACAAGGTTGAAACACGCAGCGCCCGCGTCGACCCGCGAGCGACTGCCCGAGCGTTTTCAAAATAAGATGCAGGAAAAGATTTTCAAGCCCCTCATTTGAGGAATTTTTCTGGCTTGTTGTCGGGCTTGAAAAACCGATGACCGCCCTTATCATCCGCGCACCAGTGTCACCCGAGGAGAACTCCATGGAATTCGAAACAGAGTGGATAACTCTCGGAAAGCATCGGTTGAGGTTGCGCTCGACGAAAGGCTTTCCGACTGAAGTGATGCATCAGCTTGCCGGCGTCGTGAGACTGGCGGTCGATAACAACATGAGCGCGCGAGCCCGCATAGTCGAAATCGTGCAACGGAAGGAGCAAAGTTATGACATATCCATAGGCACGACACTCGCCGAAGACCGCATTTGTGCGCCGCAACTTGAGGGCGCAATCTCAACAGTGATGGGACTGCTACCCGACCAGGTCAACGTTCTAGTCCAGACAGTTACGCAGGAAGAGGTAGACCTGCATTTCGGCGTCTATGAACGCATGCTGGCCGAAAAACTCGGTGTTGTGCCGCCTATCCAGTGATAAGGTTGCGTGGCCCGTTACCGCTCTCGGCCGCGGGTCCACTTCGGCTTTCCGGTCCGTTTGCAATCACGTGGAGCAGGATTTTGTGACTGCAGTCGATACTGGCCGTAGCAGCAGCCGTGATGCGGTTGCGAGGCCAACCGCGAAGGTCTCGTCCGTCTATGCGCTGCCGCATAGCTTCGCCACGGTTGTGAGAACGACGTTGATAGGCGCCGGCTTTTGCAGGCAGACGTGGTAACAATTCGCTTCACGAGCGGCCGCTGGCGCTGCTGTATGAACAAGCACAGGAATGCGTGAAAGTTCGGGATTCGATTTGATATGACGGCATAGCTCCCGACCATCAACCAGCGGCATCATCCAGTCGGTGATGATAAGGTGCGGCCGCCAACCGTCCAGAATCCGGAGCGCCTCCGCGCCGTTCGCGGCGCATCGCACTTCGTACCCCTCTCCAATGAGAATCAGATGCCAGGCCGTCAAAATATCCGGCTCGTCATCGACAAGCAGAATCGAGTGCATGAGACGACTGCCTATATGTGTTGAGTAAGCGGATACGTGAGCGTGCAATTCGCGTTCCCGGTGTCTTCGCGCCGGTTCCCCGTTCGCTGACGCTCGCTTATTTGGGCAGCTGACCGGGGGGCTGTTCAAACGAACTTGGGATGGCTCGGGCGTCGACGAATGAGGACAGAGTGCTCCCATCGCAGAACTTATATTGCGCCTGAAACGCGCGAGCAATTCGTACCTCCAGTACGTCCTTCGTAAGCTCGCGGCAATTTGTGCAGGGCAACTCATGCGGATCCATAGAAAAGGCTGTTGTTTGGTTGGGCGGGTAGATCTTTCCTGGCCACGCTATGGCAACGCGGCGACAGTGCGCCCAATTGGACGTTATTACCGACAGGCTCTGGCAATCTCCAGCGCTGCTCTCGCGTTAAAGTTATTTCGTCGGAGGCCGTTATGCCGTCTATTGGGCGGTTTCTTTGGGGCAACAAGTTGTCGCTATTTTCACCAGAAGCAGCACTTGGAACTCTTTGGATAAATAGTCGGTACGAACGAACTTGGTGTTGTGGCGCCACACGGGATAAGCGTGAACGAAGAATTCGAGGCGGTGCGAATAGGGGAGCTGGCTGGATTGGATGCTGCCCGGTTAGATGAAATGCAGTTTGGCGTCATCGGGTTAAGCCCGGATGCACTTGTCACGGTCTATAACGCGACCGAATCGAAGAACGCCGGATTGCGGGCGCAGCGAGTATTAGGGAAACATTTCTTCGAAGAGGTGGCCCCGTGCATGAATAATTTCATGGTGGCGCAGCGCTTCGAAGACGAGGAGGCAATTGACGATATTGTTCCCTACGTTTTGACCTTGCGCATGCGCCCGACCCCGGTGCGGCTCAGGCTGCTGAAAGCGCCGGACTGCGCGACGCGGTTTGTCCTGATTGAGCGAAAGGCGGCCCATTGAACGCGGTGAATCCAGACACGAACGACCTCGAGTCCGAATACGAGGCGTTACTCTCGTTCATGTACCTGTCCCCGGTCGGGATTATCCGCAGCGACCAGGCGGGTCTCGTGGACATGATGAACCCTCTTGCCGCGCAGCTTCTCATGCCTCTGGTAAAAGGCGGCGGTATCGAGAATATTTTCGATAGCCTGGCGTCGGTGGCGCCGGAGCTTCGCAACCTGGCGGCCAGCTTTGAGGGCGAGCGGGGGGCAGTGTGTGAAAACCACCGGGTGTTTGTGACGCCGGCCAAAGAGGGGGCGGTCGTGCTCGCCTGTTCCATCATCAAGGTGGGTGAGAATCTGCTGATGACGGTGCTGACGGACATTTCCCGACAGGTTGCCGCCGAGAGAAGAGCGCGGCAAACAGAATCGTGGCTGGCCGGAATCTACACGAGCGTCAACGACTTTGCTTTCTTCTCGCTTGACGCGCAAGGGCGCATTGAAAGCTGGAATCCATCGGTTGAACGCCTGACGGGATTTGGCGAGACCGACGTCGTCGGGCACACGCTCTCGTGCTTTTATGCCCGCGACGAGCACGTATCGCACCGCTCACCGGAGCATATCGCGCTAACGCGTGACGAGGGTTGGCATGTGGAGGAGTTCTGGTGTGAAACCAGGGGCGGTCGACGCTACTGGGGGCAGGTTCTCGTCGCGGTGCTGCGCGAAGAGGAAGGGGAGATAGCGGGGTATTCGGTCGTTCTGAGAGACGTGACGGAGCGCAAGGTGAGCAGCGACAACCTTGCGCGCCTGCTTACGACCGACCACCTGACAGGCGTATCGAGCCGGGCCCACTTCTTTGAAGTTGCCGAATCCGAGGTGGCGCGCGCCGAACGACATGGGCGGGCGTTGTCGGTCGTTATGCTGGACGCGGATTACTTCAAGCGGATCAACGACACGGCCGGACATCAGGCGGGTGACGAGGTTTTGAAACGGATCGCCGGCGAAGCGAAGGGGCTGTTACGCACGTCCGACACGGTCGCGAGACTCGGCGGCGAGGAATTCATTCTGATGCTGCCGTCTACGACGGCCGGCGAGGCGTTGGTGGTCGCTGAGCGACTGCGGGTTGCGGTCGAGCGGGCGCGAATCGAAACGGCGGTCGGGCAATTGAAAGCGACGATCAGTCTGGGCGTCGCGACATTGAGTCCTGCCAATCCGACGCTCCAGGGATTGCTGGCTGCCGCCGACCGCGCGCTCTACGACGCGAAAAGAGCAGGGCGGAACTGCGTACGCAGCGAGGTTTTGGAGCCGGCGGGCGAAGCATGCTCCGCCTGCGAAGAAGCCAACACACCGGGAGACTGACGGCCGCCCCGCAGCAGGGCCAACGGCGTCAACCCTAATCAGCAAACAATCAGCGCGATAACACCAGATGGATTCCTTCATGATTCGTAGCCCCGATGGGGTGGCGGGACAGCCGCAACGATGTTCCGGGTGCAAGGACATTACGCCCCTGCCGATAGAGATCGATTTCGCGTTTCAGCCGATCGTCGATGTGAGCGCCCAGGCTGTTTTCGCATGCGAGGCGCTCGTGCGTGGTGCGAGCGGGGAATCCGCGCACTCGGTGCTGTCGCAGATCGACGATGCAAACAAATACCATTTTGACCAACGCTGCCGGCAGGTTGCGATCGCCAGTGCAGCCGCGTTAGGTCTCGACTCGTTTCTCTCCATCAATTTCATGCCGAACGCGGTCTATCGGCCGGAGGTATGCATCAGGAGCACTCTGGAAGCTGCGCAGACGCATGGTTTCCCGATTGAAAAAATCATATTCGAGACCGTTGAAGGTGAACATCTGGCCGACCGCACACATCTGGTCGAGATTTTCAGGGCATACAAGACATTTGGCTTCCTGACGGCAATTGATGATTTCGGAGCCGGTTATTCGGGGCTTGCTCTGCTGGTGGATTTCCAGCCCGACATCATCAAGCTCGACATGGGACTGCTCCGCGGTATCGACACTGACCCGGTGCGTCAGCGCATCGTGCGAGGCGTGATTTCAATTTGCGACGATCTTGGTATCCGTGTCGTGGCGGAAGGCATCGAAACCAGGGGCGAACGAGACTTCTTTGTTGCGCATGGAGTCAGCCTGATGCAGGGCTATTTTTTCGCAAAACCAGGTTTTAAAACGATTCCGGCAATCGATAAGCTAAAGTGCTTTACATAGCCATAAGCATGCTGGTCTGCTAGCAGTCCAGGTTACCTTGCACCTTTGATCTGGCTTGGTGACTGCTTTGACGATGGTGCCGCCAACTACCAGGTGGCGATTCGCTCGCCCAGCATCCGGCCGCTGTGCCACGCACCCTCGACTCTGCCGCCGTTGAGCCAATCGCCACACAATGCCAGGCCGCTGGCTTCATCCCACATGTATCCAGGCGCCGACTCTTCGCTGGCCTCGGTGTCAGCAAATCGCCAGCGGTGCGCCGTCCATTCGGTGGACTTTTGGCCGCCGTGCAGCGCAAACGCTTCGAGCAGACAATCCGCGACACGTTCCGCGCTGGCGTCGATGTAAAGCTCGCTCCAGTCCGCGTTCGCGTGCAGCAGCCATGTTTCGGGGCCGTTGCGGCCCGGCTTGCTGCTGTCGCGCGCGATCCAGCGCAGGGGCCCCTGATTGATGAAAGCGGCATCGAACGGCACTGGCACGCGAGCGGGCAGGCGCACCATGAGTGCCCAACACGGGCGCATCGCGGTCTCGCGTGCGAGCGCCGCCAGTCCCGTCGCGGCTTCCCGCAGCAAGTCCGCCGCCTGCGGGGCGGGCATGGCGAGGACCACGACGTCGAAGCGATCCGCAAGCGCGCCCTGTTCGGCTGACACGAGACGCCACTGTCGCCCATCCCGATGCATTGCGGTGACAGTGCAGCCCAAGGTCACCGACTGAGCGTCAGCCAGAAACTTCGCGGGCGAGTTCATTGACGGCGTACCGACGAAGCGGTCTTGCTTGCTCGCCCATGCGGTTTGTGCGGACCCATCGAGCACCGCGATTCGTGCAGGCCATATCGCGGCGACGCCCGCGTTCTGCCAACGCGCCACTTCCGCCTGGAAGAGCGGATCGCGAGCGGTGAAGTACTGCGCCCCATGGTCGCACTGCCAGTCGCCCTGGCGACGGGTGCTCATCCGCCCGGCAGGCCCGCGGCTTTTGTCGAACACGTTGACCTCGAACCCGGAGCGGCGCAGCACCGTCGCGCATGACAACCCGGCGATCCCCGCACCGACGACGGCTATTCGTGGGCCTTTCCGTTTTATAGGCATGACTTCTCTCTCCAGGGTTCGCGGACTCGCAGGGACCCGCCACCAAAGCCAATTTCGCATTGAGATGCGTCACAGTGACTCCGATTATGGAGTCTTGATGTCAAAGTATGACACATTGACGATCTTTTTTAACTTTGAAGAGGTGATGCGACTCGCAATAATGATTCACATTGACTCGAAACAGGAATATTATCCCGAGTCACGCAACGCTAAAGGAATGGCCATGCCGTCGCCCTCCGTCGAAGACACGTCGCCCGCTCGCAATTACAGGAGCGGGGAGGCCGCCCGGCTCGCGCGGATGCCGGTCACGAGGCTCAGGCTTTGGGAGCGGCGCTACGAAGTGGTGGGCCCGGCCAAAAGTGAGGCCGGACAGCGCCTGTATTCCGAGGACGACGTGCGCCGGCTGGTTCTGATCAACGCGCTGGTGCAGCGCGGCCACGCGATTGGAGCGATTGCGCGGCTCGAGCGCGAGCAACTCGAGTTTCTTGCCGCAGGGGAGGGGTCCAGCGGCAGATCGCGCCCCACCAATGCCAGTCATGAGGTCAGGTTCCGGCTCACGCTAGTCGGGGAGAACCTGGCCCGGCGCCTGGCTGAAACGGGTATCGATCTGCGGCGCTACGGCGTCGGCAAGCTCGCGGAGTATGCGGATCTCGCGGCGGCGCGCGAAGGCGCGTCATCTGAAGGGGAAGAGGCGAACCTTCTGCTGCTGCGTGTTCCTTCGCTGCATGAGGACGCCGCTTCGGACGTTCTCGCGCTCAGCGACGCCTGCGGCGCGGCGGCGGTTGCGGTGGTGTACGGCTTCGGTACGGGGCGCGCGGCAGAAGCGTTGCGCCTCGCGGGTGTGCGGCTGTATCGGGAGCCCGACAGCAGGACCGAGCTTCGCCAGATGCTCGGCGATCTGTGCCACAGCGCTCGGGTGACGCGTGAGGCCGGCGAAGCCCCCTCCTGGTTGCGCTCGCCACGTCGGTACGACGACGCCGAGCTCGAAGCCATCGCTGCCCGCTCGTCGACGATTGCCTGCGAATGTCCGCGGCACCTTGCTGAACTGGTGATGCAACTGTCGACGTTCGAATCCTATAGCGACGAATGTACATCGCGCTCGGCGCACGACGTTGCGTTACACCGGCATCTCGGCGACGTCGCCAATCGCGCGCGCGTGCTGATCGAGTCGGCGCTCGAGCGTGTGGTGCGCGAAGAAGGCTGGTCGCCTCAACCGCATCAGACGGATTGAGACGGGTCTTCGTGAGTCGGGGGCATACGGCGCAAGGTTTACAGCGCACGTTACGCGTACGGATTGACACATTGACGTTGGGAGAAAAGTCTCATGGAATCAGTAGCGCAGGACATACGCCACGGCCTGGAGCTGGGCGAGGGCGTGCCGCTTTCGCAGCGGATCAGATGTCGGCTTCTCAGTGCGGGAGCCCGATTCCACGCGAACGACAACATCGCCGACTACCTTCGCGAGGGAGAGCTGGAACTGCTGCAAAAGGAGGTCGCGGACAAGCTACAGGGCGTTTTGCGCTCGCTCGTCATCGATGTCGACAACGATCACAACACGCACGAAACCGCGCAACGCGTGGCGAAAATGTTCGTTCGCGAAGTCTTTGCGGGACGATACGACACCGCGCCGGCTGTCACCGAATTTCCGAATGTCGAACGGCTCAATGAATTGATGATCGTGGGCCCGCTGCGTGTGCGCAGCGCCTGCTCCCATCACCTGTGTCCGATCATGGGCCGGGTCTGGATTGGAGTGATGCCCAACGAGAGTTCAAACCTCATTGGCCTGTCCAAGTACGGCCGTCTGATCAACTGGATCATGACCCGGCCGCAGATCCAGGAAGAGGCCGTCAAGCAGATCGCGGATCTGCTCGAAGAACGCATCCAGCCCGACGGGCTTGCGGTGGTGCTGGAGGCCGACCACTTCTGCATGCATTGGCGCGGCACGAAAGACGACGACGCAAAAATGGTCAACAGCGTGATGCGCGGTTCATTTCTTCGGGATCCCGCATTGCGTCGCGAGTTTCTGGATCTTCTACCGGGTCGGAATTGACTGGCGGGGCAGAAAGTGAGCCTTGGTGGTCGGTATTGAATGGCTGAACGTAGCGGGTACTTGTCGGGAGTGAGGCAATGGCGGCGATCTGGATTACTGGCGCGAGCGGTGCAGTCGGATCTGCACTGGCCCGGAGACTGTCAGCGCGCGGTCTAAGCGTTGTTCTTACATCTCGCGATGGAGCGAGGCTCACCGAACTCGCCGACGAACTTGGAGAGCGCGCACTCGCTGCACCCGCCGACGCAACCGATGCAGCGCAGGTGCAATGTGCAATTCAGGCAGGTATTGAGCGCTTTGGAGAAGTGACAGGTGTCGCCCATTGCGTCGGATCGATTCTGATCAGACCTCTGCACCTGACCAGCGAAGCGGATATGCGCGCGACTCTTGCCGATAACTACATCAGTGCGTGGCACGTGCTTCGGGCTTTCGTTACCGCTGCGCTCGCCCATCGCAAGCCCTCGAGCGCCGTACTGGTGGGCACGGTTGCGGCGCAGTCTGGATTTCCGAATCACGAGGCCATTGCCGGTGCAAAGGCCGCGGTGGCGGCGCTCGCCGTCACGGCAGCCGCGACCTACGCTGAGCGGGGGATTCGGGTGAATTGCGTTCATCCAGGATTAACTGTCTCGAACATGTCGTCGAAGCTCACCGGCTCACCTGAGTCGATCGCCCGGATGTCAAAGCTCAATCCGATGAGGCGTCTGGGTCAAGGCGAGGACGCGGCGGCGTTGATCGACTTTCTGCTAGGCGATGATGCTGGCTGGATCACTGGCCAGCACATCGGGGTGGACGGCGGCCATGGCATCCTTCATTCGATGGCGGGCGCGTGATGCCATATCGTTACGTGTCAGTCAGCGTGGAGTTTCCCCGAATCGCTTCGGGCTCCAGTTGCCTGCGCGTGGAATCGGCAGGCCTCCGATGGGGCGCCCACGGCCCAACGGAACAGATCATCGCGCTGTGCCCGCACTTTTCATAGAGATGCCGCCAGAGTGCGGATTCGCGTCGCTCGTGTCCTCGGGCAGCAAGTTACCGTCATCAAGACTTTCGTCGGCATGCGCGGTGGCCGGGTAGCGCTCCGGATAGAAATGACGCTCGGCGACCTGCGCGTCGAACGTATGCGACCACTTTGCAATCACGACCGTGGCAACGCTGTTACCGATCGTGTTGCAGGCGGCGATCGCCATTGACATGAAGCGGTAGACCCCGAAAATCACCGCAACCCCTTCAACAGGCAGGATGCCGGTCGACGCCACCGTCGCAGCAAACACCACAAACGATCCGCCTGACACCGTGGCCGCACCCTTGGAGGTCAACAGCATCAACAGGAGCAGGCCGACCTGATGCTGCAGCGTAATTGGCACGCCATACGCATGAGCGATGAACAGCACGCCCATCGACATGAAAAGCGATGTGCCGTCGAGATTGAACGCATAGCCGGTAGGCAACACGAGACCGACTGTCTGCTTCGCGCAACCGAGCCGTTCGAGCTTGATTAAAAGGCGCGGCAGCGCGCTCTCGGACGACGCGGTACCCAGCACGATAAAAATTTCGTCCTTGATATAGCGGAGGAAGCGCCACAGACTAAAGCCTGCCAGTTTCGCGATGATTCCCATGACCACGACGATGAACAGGATCACAACCGCGTAGAAACTGAGAACGAGTTGGGCAAGTGCAATGAGCACGGCGGTGCCGTTGCTGCCCACCGCGTAAGCGACGGCGCCGAAGGTGCCGAGCGGCGCCAGCTTCATCACGAGGTTGATGAACGAGAACAGGACTTCGGAAACAAGATCGAGTCCCTCGTTGATCCTGACGCGGCGGCGTTCAGGAATCGCGAGTATCCCGATACCGACCATCACAGCCAGCACCACCACCTGCAGCAGTTCTCCTTTCACGAAGGCGCCGATGAAGTTATCCGGCACGAGGTGCATGACAAACGCGACGAAGCCTTGTGATTCCATTTTTGCAACCGCCGGCGGCGCTGCTCCGACGGCGATGGCCGTCATGCCCTTTCCGGTTTGCAGCAGGTTGCCAGCCAGCAGGCCGACCATCAAGGCAATGGTCGATACCACTTCAAAATAGACAATCGAGCGCCATCCTACGCGGCCCGCGCTCTTGACGTCACCGGCCGACGCGATGCCATGCACGATGGTGAGAAACACAAGCGGCGCGACACCGGCCTTGATAAGCGACAGGAAGATGTCGCCCAGTACCTTCAGCTGCCCACCCACCTTCGGGAAAATCAGACCGACGGCAATCCCGAGGATTAGCCCGGCCAGAACCTGCATTCCCAGCCTGCGGTACCACGGCAGCCTTCTGGGCGGCGGAACGTCCGGCGATGCGTTTGATGCGTTATGGTTGTTCATGATGTGCGCTCCTCCACGTCTTTCAATCAAATGCCGCTGGACAATTCGACGGCGCGATCGACCATTTGTGGCGCGAGGCCGAGATAGTTGGCTGGATCGGTCATTCGATCGATAGCCGCGCGGTCGAAGTGCCTGGTAACTTCAGGCAGCGCCGCGAGCGCTTCGGCGAGCGTGCCGCCTTTCTCGTTCACGGTACGGCACGCGTCGTAGACGATATCGTGAGCCTGCTGGCGGCCGGTGAACGGCGCCATTCCCATCATGACTGCCTCCGCGACGATCAACCCCCGGGTGATACTGAGGTTGTGCTTCATGCGTTCGGTGTCGACGATCAATCCCCCTAGCGCAAACTTGGCCTGATGCAGCGCGCCAGCCGAGAGGATGAAGCTTTCGGGAATGGCGATCCATTCCGCGTGCCATGGGCCCGTGGCGCGCTCGAAGTCCTGGATCATCGCGTCGACCATTAGACCCGCTTGCTGCCGCACTGCTTTCGCTGCGGCAAGCATCAGTTCGCTGGAAATCGGATTGCGTTTTTGCGGCATGGTGCTGCTTGCACCGCGCCCCTTGACGAAAGGCTCGTACACTTCGGCGAACTCCGTCGACGCCATGATCATGATGTCGAGCGCGATTTTGCCGAGCGAACCCGTCACGAGCGTCAGCAGGTTGACGGCTTCGGCGAGACCGTCGCGTGCTACGTGCCACGTGGTTGCGGGTACGCCGAGCTTCAGTTCATCGGCGAGCGCCTTCTGAACCTCGAAACCCTTGTCGCCGAGCGAGGCCAGCGTTCCCGCAGCCCCTGCGAATCCGACGACGGCCACCCTCGGCCGCAACTCTGCGAGGCGTTGTTGATGCCGGTCGAACATCGCGAGCCAGATGGCGACCTTGTAGCCAAACGTAATGGGCAGCGCCTGCTGCAAGTGTGTGCGGCCCGCCATCGGCGTATCGCGGTGTTTCTTTGCAAGACCGACCAGAATCGTGCGCAGATCGCGTATGTCGCTGTCGATTAGATCGAGCGCATCGCGCACCTGCAGCGAGACCGCCGTATCCATGATGTCTTGTGTCGTCGCGCCCCAATGGACGTAGCGGCCCGCTTCGCCGCACATGCCGACGAGTTGGTGAACGAGCGGCAGAATCGGATAACCCACAATGTCTGTCTCCTCGCGCATGTGATCGAAATCGATCCGCTCGATCGTCGATTCACGGGCGATCACTTCAGCCGCATCGGCCGGAATCACGCCAACGCGCGCTTCAGCCCTGGCCAGCGCCACTTCCACGTCGATATAGCGCTGCACGAGCGCGTAATCGGAGAACAGCGCACGCATCTTCGGTGTGCCGAAGGCGTCGCGAAACAGGATTGAATCGACCACGGTGCTGGCCATAGGGACAGTGCGACTCGTCATGAAGACCTCTTGGAAGTGCAGGAAACCGGTTTTAAAAAGGGCCGGGACGATTCGCGGAAAACCATCGATATGTCCGGACATAAATAAATTAATATGTTCGGACATGTTGAACAAGCTATGATTTACCCTAGCCCCTGATAAATTGGTTCCATCGCCACCCAAAAATGAATCGACCGCACTTCGCCGACATCGCTCGCGACTTGACTGAGAGCATTGCGTCCGGCCGCTATCCGGTCGGCTCGTATCTGCCCACCGAACTTGAACTGCGCGACCACTATCAGACGAGCCGGCATACGGTTCGCGCAGCGCTGCATGAATTGCAGCAGTTGGGGCTCGTGTCGCGACGCAAGAACGCGGGAACGCGCGTTGAATCGACGCAGCCGAAGAACGAGTTTCGGCCTTCGCTCGCATCGGTGGACGATCTCGTTCAGTTCGGCTCCGAGCACTTGCGTCTGGTGCAATCGACGGAGGAGATCTTCGCTAGCGGTAAGCTCGCCAAAACGCTGAAGTGTGCTGACGGTGCGCGATGGCTGCGCGTTTCGAGCCTGCGCATCGACGGCGACAGGGAGAGTGCGCCGGTCGGTTGGACCGACGTATATATCGATCCGGCTTACACGGAAGTCGCAGATGCTGCGCGATCTCAACCGGATGCGCTTATCAGCTCGTTAATCGAAGCGCGTTATGGTCGCTGCATCGCGGAGATCCAGCAGGACGTGCACGCCGCGTTGATTTCGCAGGAGATGGCGGAAAGGCTGAAAGTCGATAAGGGCACTGCGGCGCTTGAGATTGTGCGGCGCTACCTCGACTCCGCGGGGGAAACCTTTGAAGTGTCGATAAGCGTCCATCCGGCTGAACGCTTCTCGGTTTCGATGCGACTGAAGCGCTCCGACGCTTAGCCGTTGCAGGGGGTGCAAGCGGACCAATCGACCGCAGTTTGCGGGCAATTGGCTGTTCCGTTTCAACCCCGATGGACCGCAATGCTTAAGGCAATTGCCGCTCCACCCCGTGATCGCTTTGAATGCCATTGCCGACCGTGGAGGCATCTTCATGGAGGGCAGTTCAGGGTCGCGTGCTGTCGATCGCGACCGTTCTGGATTCCGAAGTTCATGCCGTTTGCATGAGGCAGAGGTCGGCCAACAAGCGACATGGGTGGTGCGCTTGCGCCAGACATCCGGACGGCAGCTTGAGCCCGCGAACGGAGATTCGCCTCCGGCACGTCCGCCTCGCTCGCCGATGCTCGCAAGCGAGAGTGCCCCGACTATCAAGGTTGGAACACCGACGTTTCAAACTCAGCGAGTTGCACCAATTCATCAACCGCGACTTTGACTTTCGGCTGAAGGTGTCGTGTCTTCTGCCAGATCGCATGAATCGGTGTTGTCGTCGACAGGCTCGGCAGCACTTCTCGCAGCGCGCCCGTGCGCAAAGCATCTCGCGCCAGCCATCCGGGAAGCTGGGCAAGGCCGCAGCCCGTCACGCACGCGTTCAGCAAGGTGTCACCGTCCGTCAACTCGTGACGCGCTCGCACATCAAAGTAAGCGGCTCCGCTGTCGTTCGCCGCATCTGCCAATAGCCAGCCGGACCGTACGTTGCTACGCCATCCGATCAAGCAATCGTGTGTGAGCAGATCGTCGCGCTGCACCGGTTCGCCGGTTCGTGCCAGGTAATCGGGCGCGCCGCAAATAACGAGCCTCTGCTCGCCCAGCTTACGCGCGACGAGATCCGGAAATGCATCGAGTGTGCCGATGCGCACCGCCAGATCGACTCCCTCGCTGACGAGATCCACCGCCCGATCCTGCAACGTGACGGCGAGATCCAGCCGCGGAAATCGCCGGGTCAGATTCAACAGTGCAGGCACGATGTGCCGGCGGCCAAAAGTCGTCGGAAGATCGACGCGCAGGCGGCCAATAGGTTGTTCGTGGCCCGTCGACAGAAAGGCTTCTGTTTGGTCCAGATCTTCAAGGATGCGTCGGCACGTGAGCAGGAAAGTCTCGCCCGCGGTCGTCAGGTCAATGCGGCGCGTCGTCCGGTGCAGCAGTTGCACACCGAGCCGCACCTCCAGCCGCGAGATGTTCTTGCCGACCGCGGAACCGGTAAGGCCCAGCAACTCACCGGCGGCGGTAAAGCTGCCGTGATCGACGGCGGCAACAAACTCGCGAATGCCAGCAAAACGATCGTCCATACTTAATTCTGGAATCACTGGATGGAATGTATGGAATTTTACCCTCTAACTCAACCGGATCGCCGAAATTACACTGTTTAGCACGATGGCATCCGCCGTTGCAGCGAACATGAGGTGTGAAATGAAAGCATGGCTTCTCCACGATTTTGGTCTCCCTAACCTACGCGCTGGTGAGGTGGAGACGCCCACGCCACAGCCGGGCGAGCTTCTGGTGAAGGTCGGCGCGGTATCGCTGAACTTCCGTGACAAGGCTATCGTTGATGGTATTTACGAGCCCGCGAGCGTACCCAAACCGCTAATTCCCGTGTCGGACGCAGCCGGCACGGTGGTCGCCATCGGTGACGGTGTAACCCGCTTCAAAGTCGGTGACCGCGTGAACTCGACGCTGTACTCGCGCTGGATCGACGGTGCGCCCGGTCCCGACGAACCGGCATATTGCCTTGGGATGCCGTTGCCGGGAGGACTCGCCGAATTCATGATCATCCACGAAGACAGCGCGGTGCCAGCGCCCGCGTCGATGAGCGACGAGGAAGCATCGACCCTGCCGATCGCTGCGTTGACCGCCTGGTACGCGCTGACCGACGTCGGCCACCTGGAATCAGGGCAAACGGTACTCGTGCAAGGAACGGGAGGTGTTTCGATCTTCGCGGCGCAGATCGCCATTGCCCATGGCGCACGTGTGATCGTCACGTCGAGCAAGGACGAGAACCTGGCGAAAGTGAAGGCGCTGCTCAATAGCGACAAGGTTGAAGGGATCAACTACAGGACGCATCCGAACTGGTCGGCGAAGGTGCTCGAACTAACCGGCGGTTTGGGGGCGGACGTGACGATCGACGTCGCGGGTGGGAACGGGATCAACCAGTCTGTTGTGGCCACCAAGGTGCAAGGCGTGATAGCGCAGGTTGGTTTCCTGACGGGACAGACGAGCGCTCTCGATCTGATGCCGCTGATCTTCCGGCAAACGACGATTCGCGGGATCGCGGTCGCGCCGCGCACGTCCTTTGAGCGCATGAACGTGTTCCTCAATGCACACAAGATCAAGCCCGTCATCGATCGCGTTTATCGCTTCGACGAGACCGTGCAGGCATTTGAACATCTTGCTCGCGGCCCCTTCGGCAAAGTCGTGATCAGCATCGGCGACGACTGATAAGCGCAGGGTCCGGGCGGCTGAGCTGTCAACGACTCCTCCAGGTTCGAGCCCCTCGGATTCAGCGCGCCGTGGTCGCTGAGTCCACGGAAGGATCACCTCCGGACTTAGCGACCATTGCTGCCTAAGATCGCGCTGCCGCCAGCGCGCGGCGCTGGCGCTTTACCAAAGTCTGTTTGTGAACTCAAAGCTGCCGTCGCCCAGCGACGCGTCGAGCGTCCTTTCCGGTCGAACCAGGTCAATGACCGCGGCCACCCGCGGGTTTGCCAGCCGGCTTGCGTGAACCCGCGGCTGGCTTGCCGACGGGTTTGCTGCGTGGCTTTTGCACGCTGAATGGGCTGCTGCCGGACAAGCTTGTGCCGCTTGTGCCGCTCGTGCCTTTTCCCGCGGCCGCAGCGCGTTGCGCCGCGGGCTTGCGTTTGTTTTCGCCACCTTGCGGGCGCGGTTTCTTGCTGAGCATCTGTATGGCGCCTGCCGCGGCATGCGGGACTTTGGGCTTCTTAGGCTTCTTGGGTTTCTTGATGATCTGGCCCGTCGCGCTGGTTTCCGGCACGCGGTGTTCGGCTTCAAAACCCGGCTCTTCTTCACGGGGCAGTGTTTGCCGGATCAGTGCTTCAATCGCGGCCAGTTGCGGCGCTTCATCGGCACACACGAGCGACACCGCCACGCCGCTGGCGCCGGCGCGTCCGGTACGGCCAATACGGTGTACGTAGTCTTGCGCCACGATCGGCAGGTCAACGTTGATCACCAGCGGCAGGTCGTCGATATCCAGCCCGCGCGCAGCCACATCGGTGGCTACCAGCATATGTACTTCGCGCGTCTTGAAGCGCTCCAGCGCACGCAGACGCGCGGGTTGCGGTTTGTCGCCGTGGATGGTGTCGACCGCATAGCCCGCTTCATCCAGCTTGGCCGCCAGGTAATCCACGCCATTGCGGGTTTTGACGAACACCAGCGCGTGTTGCCAGTTGTTCTCGGCCACGAGATGCATGAAGAGGTCTGGCTTGTTCCTCTTATCCACCGGCACTACCCATTGCTTGATCTTGCTGGCCGTCGCATTGGGCGGGCTGACGCTGATATTGACCGGGCCGCGCAGAATGCCCGCCGCCATGGCGCGGATATCATCGGTAAACGTGGCGGAGAACAGCAGGGTCTGGCGCTGAGCGGGCAACGCAGCAAAGACGGCGTTGAGTTCGCGCGCAAAGCCCAGATCCAGCATGCGGTCTGCTTCATCCAGCACCAGCGTTTGTACTTGATCAAACTGCACCGCATTTTGGCGATTGAGATCCAGCAAACGGCCCGGCGTGGCAACGAGCACATCCACGCCTTTGCGCAACTTCATCATCTGCGGGTTGATACTCACACCGCCGTAGGCGGCCAGAAATCGTAAGTCGAGGCCCTTGCCGTAATCGAGAAAGCTTTGCAGCACCTGTTCGGCCAGTTCACGCGTGGGCACCAGCACAAGAACACGCGCGCGGTTGCTGGACACCGCCGGGCCGTGTTGCACTAGCCGTTGCAGCAGCGGCAGCGCAAAACCCGCCGTTTTGCCCGTGCCGGTTTGTGCCGCTGCCATGACGTCCTTGCCACTGAGCACAGCAGGAATCGCCTTGGCCTGAATTGGCGTAGGCGTCTGATAATTGAGATCCTGCAGATTACGCAGCAAGGGATCGATCAGGCCAAGCGAGGCAAAAGACATTGGCGTATTCCGGGCTAAAGCCGCGATTTTAGCTGTTGCCGCCTGATTTCGGCGCAGATCATGGTCAAGCACATCGACGTTGATCGCCACTGAAAAACGTAGCTTGCCGGGCACCGCGTCCGCACGCTGTACTCGGTTAGCAATGACGTAATCGTGCACCGAAATCGGCGTTTGGCCCGTTATCTGCTCGACCAGATCTTTAGTGCCAGCGAACTCGCCTGCCTGATAGCCGCAATACCCCGCCGTAATGTGCTGGATGAAATACCGCGGCAATCCAAATTGGTTATGCGCTCGCCAGTATGGTGAATCGTACTGGCGCTTCAATCTCCGAAGCGGGCTGCCGCGATAGCTCGTTCGCCGCCTCGACTCACATCATCTCGGGGCGGCTCAGTTTCGTTCCGTCGGAAAAGCGGGCAAGTTGGTAGGGGTTAATGTCGAACTGCAGCGCCTCGTCCATTACCAGCCGGCTCACGAGCACCCCTGCGCCTGGCCCAAGTCCAAAGCCGTGTCCACTGAACCCGGACGCGATCACGAGACCGGGTTTCGCATTAACCTTCGAGATGACGGGAACGAGGTCCGGCGTCGTGTCGATCGCGCCCGCCCATGCGTGAGCGATCCGCAAGCCTGCGAGCTCGGGAAACACGCTGGCCACGTTTTGCAGGGCACGTCCGAGCCATTCGGTATCGGGCCGGGGATCCAGCACCCGCGTTGCTTCGAACGGCGAGACGTCATCGTCGCGCCAGTTCGCGCTTGCCTCCGGTCCGTGGAAGAAGCTGGCACCGACGCGAACTTTCAGTTTTTTCTTCAGCTTGCTGCGGAACATGGTGCGAAACTTCACCGAATGTCGCAGGTTTTGCGGTGCGAGTTCCACGCGTCCGTAGCCAGGAACAGCGATCGTGTAGCCGCCGTCCAACCGTCTCCTCAGCGCGAAGTTAGGCCCCGAGAAACAGCCTTCGATGACCCCCGGCGCCTCAGCAGTTCGCAACGCCGTTCCCATCACGTTGATGGAGGGTAGATCGATGCCGTGATGCTGGCAGAACAACGCGCTCCAGGCGCCTCCCGCGAGAACGACGGTATCGGCTGCGAGCCGGCCGCGTTCTGTCCAGATGCCGGAAACACGCCCCGCACTCGTGTCGAGACTTCGTACCGCGCAGTTCTGAAATACCTTCGCGCCGAGACCTTGCGCGCCGCGAGCAATCGCAGGCGCGGCTTTCGACGGCTCGGCGCGGCCGTCCGTGACCGACCACAGCCCGCCAGCCCATTTCGCGCGTCCGGACGGAATGCGCGCGGCCAACTCGCGCGCACTGAGGATTTCGCTGTCAAAGCCGACTTCCCGGGCGCGGGCCAGCCATAATTCCCATTGCGCGATGTCAGACTGATGCTCCGTGCCGTACAGGATGCCCGCCTGACGAAACCCAATGTCCTCGCCCAGTTCCTCGCTCAGTTCGCTCCAGCGCTTGAGGCTCTGCATCGCGAGGGGCAACTCATGGAGGTCGCGATTCTGCTGACGCACCCAGCCCCAATTGCGCCCCGACTGCTCGCAGCCGATGACGCCCTTTTCGAGCAGTGCCACCTGGACGCCGCGACGTGCCAGTTCATACGCAGTGCTGACGCCAATAATGCCGCCGCCTATTACCGCGACATCACATCGCTCGGGGAAACCTTCGCTGTCCGTGACTTCGTCGATCCTTAGCATTTCACCGCCGTTGGTTGCCGCTTACCGGTAGGTTACGGCTGTCGAGACCGTCGGAGATGCGCAAATGAAGGACGATTTCATCTTCCGAAGGTCATGGCCAAGATTTTGGTGTCTTCGACGGCTTCGCCGATAGGACGATCCTGTTGTATCCCAAAGCCATACAACAATAGGCCACCAGGCATTGAGGCAAATCGTCAATCGTCTACCGAAGAAGGCAGCGGTTCGCTCCGTCAGCGCTGGACGAGGACCACGTGCGCCTGGGTCTTTGCGTCGACCGGTCCCGTGCCGAATCGCTCAGCGATCGCGGTCTCACACGCTGTCGTAGCCTCGTCAATACCCGCACCATGACGGGCCTCGATCTCGTTGCGCAACGGCGTCCCCTGGCAATAGGCGACGGCCGCCACGCGAGCCGATGCCGCGCGGCTGCGCGCCGCAATCGTCTCGAACTGCGGCGCCGCACTGAAGCCCGCATCCGCGAGGTCGCGCGAAATGACTTGCGTGTCGAAATAGCCGTGCGGTGTGCGCACCATGAAGAGCGGCGGGTCCAGGGGGAAGAGGCTGGCGAGCGCCGCCGTGACGGTATCGGCTAACTCGTTTTCCTCGATACGATCCCAGACGTTGAACAGAAACACGCCGCCGGGCCGAAGTACGCGCCGAGCTTCGGAAAACGCGCGCGCTTTATCCGGAAAGAACATGGCCCCGAACTGGCAGACGACAACATCGAAACTCGCGTCGGCGAACGGTAGCCGGGTCGCGTCTGCCTGTTGCCATATTACTGACGTTGGAGTGCCGATTGCCGCGGCGCGATCGAGCATCGGCTGATTCAGGTCGGTTGCAACGAGGTCGACATGCGCGGGCAATGCATACGCCATCGCGCGGGTCACTACGCCAGTGCCGGCGGCGGTCTCAAGCACGTGGGACGGATGGTGCGTAGCTACCCGCTGCGCGAGATCCACCGCGTAGGGTTCGAAGATCAGCGGAACAAGGTGGCTTTCGTAGAGCTCGGGGATTGAGCCAGCGAAGCGGCTGTCGGTACCGATGCTACCCATAGCGCCTCCTTCATGCTCTTGCGGAAATTATAGGCGCAGTAAGACGTTTGACGGCCTTCCCCACGAACGCGTGGCGTTGCCCTTGAAGCAGTGATGTGGTCCAACCGTTGCGTCTAGATTCGGGAGAGGCGCTTTCTACCGGGATCGACGCACATGCTCGAACATGCATCGAACTTCATCGCCGTAGTCACCCTCACCCGAGACCAAGTTCGAAGCAGTCGAATCCAACCGGTTAGTTCATCAAAGCGAACGCTCGATTGCCTGCCCGAGCAGCGCCAGCCCCAGGTCGATCTCATCCTCGTGCACGGTCAACGGCGGCGCGATCCGGAAGACCCCACCCATACCGGGCAATTGCACGATATTCATGCTGAGCCCCAGGTTCATGCACTCGCGGGTGATTTTGGCGCCTAGTCCATCCGCCGGCTCCTTGGTGCGGCGGTCTTTGACGATCTCCATGCCGAGGAGCAGCCCTCGTCCGCGAATGTCGCCGATGCACTCGAAGCGTTCCATCAGATCCAGCAGCCCGCGTTTGAGTCGCGCGCCCATCACGTTCGCACGCGCAACAAGCCCTTCACGCTCGACCACATCCAGCACCCGCAGACCAACGGCCGCAGGAAGCGGGTCGGACACATGGGTCGTATAGAACAGATAACCCAGTTCATGGGCGCGCTCTTCGATCTCGGCCGAGGTCACGACGGCCGCGAGCGGCAGACCGGCGCCCAGCGTCTTCGACAGGGTAAGAATATCGGGCGTGACGCCGTCGCGCTGGCAGGCGAACATCGTGCCCGTACGCCCGATGCCGGTTTGCGCTTCATCGAGAATCAGCAGCATGCCGCGCTCTTCACATTTGCGCTTCAGTGCGGCCATGTAGCCTTCCGGCAGTTCGATGATGCCGCCGGAACTGAGAATCGGCTCGGCAATAAAGGCGGCGAGATTGCCACTCGACTGACGATCGATGAGATCGAACGCGTAGTCCAGCTCCGCCAGATAATCGTATTCACCATGGCGCTCGAAACGCGGCCGGTACGGGAATGGAGCAGGGATTGCAAACGAGCCGACGGCGGCGGGGCCGACGCCTTTGCGACCGGCGCTGTAGGTCGCGGATGCCGCACCGCCCGTCATGCCGTGCCACGACTGCGCGAAGCCGACGATTTCATATTTGCCGGTGACCAGCTTTGCCATGCGAATGGCGGCCTCATTCGACTCCGCGCCTGTACTGAGCAGCAGAGCCCGGTCGAGTCCGTCAGGGGTGATCTCGGCCAACCGGGTCGCCAGGTCGACAACCGGACGCGAAAGCATCCCGCTAAAAAGGTGATCGAGCTTGCCGGCGTATTCATTGATGACCGCCACGATGTCCGGATGGCTGTGCCCAAGCACCGCGCTCATTTGCCCCGAGGTGAAATCAAGAATCGCGCGGCCGTCCGCGTCATAGACGAAACTGCCCTGCGCGCGCTCGATGATCATCGGCTCGAAGGTGCCGCCGTAGCGAATCAGGTGCTGCCTGGCGTTGCGCCAGAAAGTTGCATCGTTGTTCCGGGACACTTTGCTTCTCCTTGGCTTGGGCGGGAATGCTTGCAGTCTAAATGGCTCTCTGGTTTCATAGAACCTAATAGTTCTTATGGAAGATAGAAGTGGGCCTAATATCTTGAGTCTTTCACTCGAAATCGATCTGCTGCGTTCGTTCATCGTCGTGGCCGAAGTCCGGTCGCTCAGCCGTGCGGCGAACCGGATCGGCCGGACCCAGTCCGCGCTGAGTCAGCAGATGAAGCGCCTCGAAGAAATCATCGACCAGCCGCTGTTCCAGCGCACGGGGCGCGGCGTGGTGCTGACGAATCCCGGCGAACGCCTGTTGATCCACGCGCAACGCATTCTGCGACTGCACGACGAAGCGATCGCCGATCTGTCGGGCAAGGGGCTGTCGGGCACGATCCGCTTCGGCTGCCCGGACGATTACGCCGCTGTTTTCCTGCCGCAATTACTGCGTCAGTTTTCGAGCCTGCATCCTCATGCGCTGGTGGAAGTCGTCTGCGCGCCAACGCCGCGCTTGCTCGAACAACTGGAAATGCATGCGCTGGATCTTGCGATGATCTCGTTGCCGGAAGACGCGGCCAACGACGACATCATTCGTCGCGAACCGTTAGTCTGGGTCGGCTGCCCGGGACTGGATTCCGCGCACTTCGACCCGTTGCCGCTGGCGCTCTCCGATCCCGACACGCTCGACCATGTGGCAGCGTGCGAAGCGCTGCGACGCGCGGGCAGGGCTTACCGCATCGCCTATGCGAGCAGCAGTCTCGCCGGTCTCACGGCGCTGGTCCGTTCGGGCCAGGCGTTCGCCGTCATCACGCAGACTGCCGTCGCCGCCGATCTCCATGTACTCAATGGCGATCCGACGCTTCCGCCATTGCCTACTATCGGCATTTCCCTGAAGTTCGAGCGGAAGCGTCCCGCTCATCTGATCACGGTATTCGCGGAACACATCAGGCTGACACTGCCGTTGCTGTGATCGATCGGACTCGGAAGAGGGCGGTGGTCCAGCGATGGGCGGCGCTCAGTTCAGTCGCCTGTCGCGTGCCGGTGGTTTGCGCGAGATGCAGCAGTGATCGGCCGTAAGTGCGCGACCTCACGGTCCGAATTCCTCGACCATCAAATCAATGAAAGCGCGCAATTTCGGCGTAGCGCGCCTCGCGGTAAAGAGCGCGTGCATTGGGCGTTCCGGCGCCTCGTACTTGCGCAGAAGACGTACGAGCCGGCCTGCGGCAATGTCGTCCCTGACCGCGATCTCCGGCGCGAGCGCGATGCCAAAGCCGTCAATCGCAGCGGCGATCAATGCCTTCGTATCGTTGGCCTGAAAGCGCCCGCTGACCGTTACCGCATGTTTGCCGCGCGCGCTGCTGAAGACCCATTCGTTGTATGGAGGTAGCGACGTGAAGGAAAATCCAAGGCATTCATGCCTGGCCAGTGCTTCCGGCGTTTTAGGTTCACCACGCTCTTCCAGATAAGCCGGCGACGCACAGGCGAGCAGTCGGTACGGCATGAGTGGTTTCGCGATCATCGACGAATCCGACAGCGCGCCGAGCCGGATCGCCACCTCATACCCTTCATCCACGAGATCCACAAAACGATCGGTCAACGTGAGATCGACCTGGACTTCGGGATGCTCGCGAAGATAACGGGTAATCAACGGCGCGAGGCAACACGATCCAAATGTGACCGGAGCAGTGACACGCAGGCGTCCGCGCGGCGAGGCTGAGAAATCCATCGCTACCGATTCCGCCGCCTCGGCGTCCGCCAAGAGGGCCTTGCAGCGCTCATAGAAAATCTGGCCGATTTCAGTGAGGCTCTGGCGCCGGGTTGTCCGGGCAAGGAGCGGCGCGCCGACGCGCTCTTCGAGTGCGATCACATGTCGTCCAGCCATTTGCGACGAGATACCGAAGGCGAGAGCGGCCGCCGCAAACGAGCCGCTTTCGGCGGCTTTCACGAAGATAGCCATGCTGGTCAGGCGGTCCATGATTCCCCACTCATAGTTTCTACAGGCGAACCAGAATCATCGTTTATCTCGGTTAGGTTTTCAATCATAGTGATTGCACGGTGCGGGCGGTGAATGGCGCCGCCCGCAGGTCCAACAGGAGATTGAAAATGAAGATGGGTATTCTGGGTGCGGGATTTCTTGGCAGGGCGCTCGCGACGCTGGCAAAGCAGAACGGCTACGAGGTGATGATCAGCAATTCGCGAGGCCCGGAAACGCTGATGAGCACGGCTGCGGCGACAGGTTGCCGCGTCGGAACCGCGCGTGAGGCGGCGGTATTCGGCGACATTGTCGTGATCTCGGTGCCGCTGCGCAGCTATCTCACGCTGCCGGTTGCGGAACTGGAAGGGAAGATAGTGATCGACACCTGCAACTATTATCCCGAACGCGACGGCCATATCGATGCGTTGGACCAGTACACCCTGACCACCAGCGAACTGATGGCGCGCCACTTGCACAGAGCCAGGCTCGTGAAGGCGTTCAACGCGATACTCGCGAGGGATCTCGAAACCGACGGCGTCCCGACTGGAAGACCCGATAGACGCGCGTTGCCAATCGCAGGGGACGACGTTGCGGCAAAGCAGGCGGTCGCCGGCATTCTCGATCAATTCGGCTTCGATGCGGTCGATGCGGGCTCGCTGTCCGCGAGTTGGCGCTTTGAACGGGCGAAGCCCGCCTATTGCGTTCGGCTGGATCGTGCCGGGCTTCTGGAGAAGTTGGCGCAAGCCGAGCGAAATGTGGAGTTGCCGCATGGTTCGTGGCGGCACTAGGCATCTCATTGCTTTGGGCAAGCGGCGGCGCGGATGTGCATCTGGGAGCGTTTCTTTCGATCGGGACGACGGAAGCGATCATCGTGGGAAGAATGAGCGGTGGAGTTTCATGCCCCTGACCAGACCACATTAATATCTTTTCCGACCTAATCCAGCCAGAAAAATATATTGGACGTCTTACTCGCTCTCTCGCATTATTCGTCCATTCTCGTCGCACACCGTCCGCGCTATCGCACGCCACCGCTCACGGGGCAGTGGTAAGCCATCATCGCCCGTCAAGGCACGACTGGCCGGGCTGCGCCGAGGCAAGTCAAATTTAAACGACCCCAATATCTGAGGATACAGATGCCTGAATATCGTTCACGAACTTCGACTCATGGTCGCAACATGGCCGGCGCGCGCGCCTTGTGGCGCGCTACCGGCATGAAGGACGGTGATTTCGGCAAGCCCATTATTGCGGTGGTGAATTCGTTCACCCAGTTCGTGCCGGGCCATGTGCATTTGCGCGACCTCGGCGCGCTGGTCGCGAAGCAGATCGAAGCGGCCGGCGGCGTCGCCAAGGAATTCAACACCATCGCAGTGGACGACGGCATCGCCATGGGCCACGGCGGCATGCTGTACTCGTTGCCCTCGCGCGAACTGATCGCCGACTCGGTGGAATACATGGTCAACGCGCACTGCGCCGACGCCATGGTCTGCATCTCCAATTGCGACAAGATCACGCCGGGCATGCTGATGGCCGCTATGCGCCTGAACATCCCGGTGGTCTTCGTCTCCGGCGGTCCGATGGAAGCCGGCAAGGTCAAATCGCCGAAAGACGGACAGGTGATCGCCAAGATCGACCTGATCGACGCGATGATCAAGGCGGCCGACTCGAGCGTCAGCGACGCGGAAGTCGCGGAAATCGAGCGCAATGCCTGCCCGACGTGCGGTTCCTGCTCGGGCATGTTCACGGCGAACTCGATGAATTGCCTGACCGAAGCGATCGGTCTGGCGCTGCCCGGCAACGGCACGATCGTCGCCACGCACGCATGGCGCAAGGGGCTGTTCGAGCAGGCGGGCCGTCTGGTGGTGGACTTGTGCCGCCGCTACTACCAGGAAGAAGACGCGTCGGTCCTGCCGCGCAGCATCGCCACCAAGCAGGCATTCGAGAACGCCATGGCGCTCGACGTGGCCATGGGCGGTTCGACCAATACCGTGCTTCACCTGTTGGCGGCGGCGCAGGAAGCCGGTGTCGATTTCACCATGTCCGACATCGATCGCATCTCGCGCAAAGTGCCGTGCCTGTGCAAAGCCGCGCCCGCTACCGACAAATACCATATCGAAGACGTGCACCGTGCCGGCGGCATCCTCGGCATTCTCGGCGAACTGGCGCGCGCGGACCTGCTCGACCTGTCGTGCGGCAACGTGCATAGCGGCACGCTGGGCGATGCGATCGCCAAATGGGACATCGCGGGCGGTGCGGGCGAAGAAGCGCAGAAGTTCTTCCGCGCGGCTCCGGGCGGGATTCCGACCACCGTCGCGTTCAGCCAGGAAGCCACGTTCACCTCGCTGGATACCGATCGCAAGACCGGCTGTATCCGCAGCAAGGAGAGTGCGTATTCGAAAGACGGCGGTCTCGCGGTGCTTTACGGCAACCTCGCGGACAAGGGTTGTATCGTCAAGACCGCGGGTGTCGACGAATCGCAGTGGATTTTCTCGGGGCGTGCGCGCGTTTTCGAGAGCCAGGACGATGCTGTCGAAGCCATTCTGGGCGACAAGGTCGTGGCCGGCGATGTGGTCGTGATCCGCTACGAAGGCCCCAAGGGCGGTCCCGGCATGCAGGAAATGCTTTACCCGACGTCGTATCTGAAATCGAAGGGCTTGGGCAAGACCTGCGCGCTCTTCACCGACGGCCGTTTCTCCGGCGGTTCGTCCGGGCTGGTGATCGGGCACGCGTCGCCGGAAGCGGCCGAAGGCGGCACGATCGGCCTGGTGGAAGACGGCGATGTGATCGAGATCGACATTCCCAAGCGCAAGATGCACCTGGTGGTGTCGGACGAGGAACTGGCGAGCCGCCGTGCAGCCATGGAAGCCCGCGGCGACAAGGCGTGGATGCCGGTTGCTCGCGAGCGCGTAGTGTCGCAGGCGTTGCAGGCCTATGCGGCGCTGGCCACCTCCGCCGACCGCGGCGCGGTGCGCGATATCTCGCAACTGAAGCGCAAGTGAAGTGCCAAGGTCCTGTCGCGGTCAGGCGATCAGGACCAGGAGTCGACACGCCGGGTAATGCCCGGCGGTCGCGTTGCTGCTCGAGCTGAAAAGCGTCGGGCAGCGACTGTCCCTGACGGCCGCGCCCTTGCAACGAGGGCAGGCCGCGTGGACTTTCCGCGCACAGAGTTCACTGCGCGTGGCGTCGGCAGATCAGCACCTGCCGCGTATGAGGCTACGCAGCCGAATACTTCGGACGCGCTTCGCGTTCCAGATACCCCAGACAGAGCGACTCGAGTTGGCCGCGAAGCTTGCGGATCATCGATTGCGGCGGCTTCCCTTCAAGCAGCGAACGTACGGGGCCGGCCAATGCGCCCATGAACATGAAAGTGGTCGTGGGAATGTCGTCAAAATGCGCGTCGGACGCCGTCTTTAGCATAGCCTCTAGCGCCACGCGGTGACGCGACTGCACTTCGCGAACGTAGTCGCGCGAGTCGAGTTCGAGCGCCACCGCGTATAGAGCACGCGATTCGTCCAGATTCTCCGTTTTTGCCTTCACGAATGCCGCAACGACAGCCTTCACCATCGTCGACAAAGAGGCGCTGTGCGCTGACAAGGCGGCGGCCTCCATTGCGCTCACCACCTTTTCCAGATGCCGTTGCAGCACGGCGAAGAGAAGCGCCTGCTTTTGCGGGAAGTACTGGTAAAGCGTGCCGACCGAAACGCCGGCTCTCTCCGCCACCCGGATCGTGGTGAGCCGCTGCAACCCCTCGGCCAGCAAAACCTGAATAGTCGCGTCGAAAATCGCGTCCACGGTCGCCTGGGAACGCGCCTGCTGTGGCTGCTTGCGGGCGTTCAGCCCCTGTCCGTTATCCGTGCGCATATGCGAATTCACAATCTGAATGATTATTCGTATTCTATTCGAACGCGTTGCAGCTACTGCAACAACAATCCGAACGAAGGAGTGCATCGATGACCGAAGTTACGCGGGCAGGTACTTTTCAACTTGGCGAGCGTCCTGTGACGCGCATGGGATACGGTGCGATGCAGCTAGCGGGGCCGCACGTTTTCGGGCCACCGAAAGACCGCACCGCGGCGATAGCGGTGCTTCGTGCTGCAATCGAAAGCGGAATCACCCACATCGATACGAGCGATTTTTACGGCCCCCATGTCACGAATCAGCTCATTCGCGAGGCGCTTCATCCTTATCCCGATGCGCTAACGATCGTCACGAAGGTGGGCGCCAGCCGAGGGAGCGATGCCTCGTGGAACCTTGCGTCGTCGGCGGCCGAACTGGAATCGGCGGTGCATGACAACCTTCGCCATCTCGGTCTCGATGCGCTCGACGTCGTGAACTTTCGCGTGATGTTCGACGTGGGTGCACCGGCCGAGGGCGATATCGAGGCGCCGCTAACCGCGCTTGCGGAACTTCAGGCGAAAGGCTTGATTCGTCACATCGGGTTGAGCAATGTGACCGCAAAGCAGATCGCGCAGGGACGCACGATCACGAAGATTGCGTGCGTGCAGAACATGTACAACCTCGCGCATCGTAACGATGACGCGCTGATCGACAGTCTTGCCGAAGATGGCATCGCGTATGTTCCGTTTTTCCCGCTCGGCGGCTTCTCTCCGCTGCAGGCCGAAGCGTTGAGCGCTGCTGCAGACCAATGCGACGCGCCACCAATGCAGGTGGCCCTTGCCTGGTTGTTGCAGCGTTCGCCGAACATCCTGCTGATACCTGGCACCTCGTCGGTCGAGCATCTGAAGCAGAACATCGCCAGCGTGAACCTTCGTTTGCCAGAGGATGTCTTGTCGTCGTTGGACACCATCGGTTCCGGGAATACGAAAGACTAAGGTGCTCATCTGCCACGAGGTGTGGTCGCGCGTGAAAACGTGGACGAACGTCCTGAACATGCTGGCGCGTTGCCATAACCCTTCACAAAGCGACCATGCTGCATTTCGATCGTCCCATGATCGACTGCCGATAAAAAGACGGTAATTATCAAACGGAGCGGCCAAACCTAAGATGCCTCCATGATTCGGGTCGGACCTGATCCGATCCGCCACCGTGCCATCGGCACACCAGATCAGGGAGCATCGCAATGGATATCCGGACGAGCGGCGCGAGAATTCGCGTCAGGGAGCAGGGGGAGGGAGAACGGGCACTCGTGTTCCTTCACTACTGGGGCGGATCGTCCCGCACTTGGGACGGCGTCGTCGGCCGCTTGTCGACGCCATGCCGAACCGTTGCCACCGATCATCGCGGATGGGGTGACTCGGACGCGCCGGAGCACGGCTACACGATTGCCGATCTCGCGAACGATGCACGAGAGGTCATCGAAACACTAGGACTGCGGCGCTACATTCTGGTCGGTCATTCAATGGGCGGAAAAGTAGCGCAGTTGCTTGCGTCCCGGCGACCAGCGGGATTGCAGGGCCTGGTGCTCGTGGCGCCGTCGCCGCCTTCGCCCATGGCTCTTCCTGAAGAGCAGCGCGCGGCGATGGCAGCAGCCTATGATTCGCGCGAGTCGATCGAGTGGGTGCTGGACAACGTACTCACGGCGAATCCGCTCACGCCGGCCTGTCGTGAGCAAGTCGTCGCCGACAGCCTGCGCGGTGCGCCGCAAGCCAAAGCTGCGTGGCCACGCACCGCCATGCTCGAAGACATTACTGACGATGTGAGGTCCATCAATGTCCCCGTGCTGGTGATTGCCGGCGAGTTGGACAAAGTTGATCGTGTGGAGACGTTACAGAAGGAGTTGCTGCCCCGGATTGCAGGCGCGCGCTTGCAGGTATTGCCGGGCATCGGCCATCTGTCGCCGCTCGAGGCACCCGAGGCGGTCGCGGCGGCGATCGAGAAGTTCGTGGCCGCCGAAAACGCCGCCGCATAGCTCGTGCATAGACGACGTGTCACGCGCATGCGGCGCCAGGCTGAGCGGCACGCCGCTTCTGCCGTCTAGGACTTCACCCGTTTCGGCTTGTCGGAGGAACGACGCGGGCTGGCGCTACGCCGTGTCGGAATGCGATCCCACGGCGGATCGTCTCCGAATGCCGCCACCAGATGCTCGAGGAACCGGCGCACTTTGAGTGGCAAGTGACGCGCGCTCGGATAGACCGCCTGGATCGTCAATTCCGAGGTGTGGTACTCCGGCAGCAGTTCGACGAGTTTTCCAAGCGCGATCTGCTCTCCAAACACGAACGAGGGTCCATAAACGATACCGGCTCCGGCGAGTGCCGCGGCAAGCAGCATCTGGGTGTTGTTGGCCGAGATCCGGCTCGGCCCGTCGATCACATGCGACCGGCGTTTCGCATCGACCAGCGTCCAGTCTCCTACCGACACCGCTTCACTGAACGTGAGCCGCGGCGCCTGCCGCAGGTCGTCCGGATTGCGCGGCGCTCCGTGACGCCTGAGATAATCTGGGGACGCGCAGATCACCATTCGGCACGGTGCGAGCCGGCGTGCGATCAACCCCGAATCGGGCAAACGCCCAATTCGAATCGCAATATCAACGCCGGCTTCGAGCAGGTCGACATAGCGGTCACTCAACGACACTTCGATTTTGACCTGCGGATTGTCTTCCACAAAGCTCGCGAGCACGTCGCCGAGATGCATGGCGCCGAAAGTGACCGGAGCGGAAATGCGCAGCACGCCACCAGGGGCTCCGTGTGCATCGCCCGCCTCGCGATTGGCCTCGTCGTAGGCTTCGAGGATCTGTTTGCAGCGTTGGTAATAGTTTTGACCGATATCGGTCAGGCTCAGACGGCGCGTCGTGCGCTGGAGCAGTCTTACATTCAGTTCGGCTTCGATCGCACTCACGTATTTGCCGGCCATCGCGGCGGATAACCCGAAGCGTCGCGCGGCGGCTGCAAGACTGCCTTCATCGACCGCCGCGACGAACACGCCCATGCCAGTCAACCGGTCCATTTGCTCCTCGATTCGATAGCTGGATTATCGGATGGGTCAGCATAAACGAAAATACCCAACTTCCAGCCAACTCCAGGAAACGGGAACGCAGCAACTTTGCTGCGACAGGCGAAGTCATGCGAAGTCAGGCGATCGCGGCCTTCGCCATCAGCCCCAATGCGACGCATATCAGGATCGTCGCGAAACCGAGTTGCACCCGGTGCGCCGGGAGACGGTGCGACGCGGCGCGTCCTGCGAGCATGCCCGCGCCTGTGGCGAGGCTGAACCACAGCACCACTTCGAGCGGTAGCGAAGCGCCGTGGCGCATCGTGGCGATGACACCGCCACCGCCGACCAGCGTGATGACCAGAAGCGAGGTGGCCACGACACCGTGCATCGGCACGTTGGTCAGCTTGCGCATCATCGGCACGATGATGAATCCTCCGCCGACACCGAGCATGCCGGTCATCAGTCCGGTAACCGCACCCGTTGCCGCGAGCGCCGCGCCCGTCGCCCACGACCAGACGAGCCGGCCGGTCGCGGGGTTGACGCGCGCCACGCACAGCGCCGATTCGGGCTGCGGTGCCGCACCGCTGCGGAGTGTCTGGCGTAGCAGCCGGACCGCGACGATCAGCATCACGCTCGCAAAGAGCGCAAGCAGCAGGCGTTGTGGCAACGCGTGGGCGAGACGGGCGCCCACGGCGGTCGCTGGAATGCCGGCGATCGCCATGAACAGCGCCGCACGATATCGGACCAGCCGCTTGCGGAAGGCTTCAAGTGCGCCGACCGCGGCACTGCTCGATACGGCGACGAGCGCGACCGGCGTGGCCTGCTGCATTGGCCAGCCCATCCCGAACACCAGCGCGGGCACCGCGAGAATGCCGCCGCCCGCGCCCGTCAGACCAAGCAACGCGCCGACGATCGCGCCGAGAAGAAGTGAGATCAGCATCGATAGCCTTGAGGGTTGATGACAAGCCGCCGCTCATTCGGCGAGACGGGGATGGGCGAGCCACTCCTTGCCTTTGAGCATGCCGCGCCAATAGAGCGGCGGCAGGATGCGCTCCTTCAGCAGCCAGGCGAGCCGCGATGGATGCTTGCCGTCGATCAGCCAGCCGGGGAACGTCGGTGCGACCTTGCCCCCGTAGAGAAACTCGGCAAGCACGATCTTGCCGCGTTCGACCGTGAGCGGACACGATCCGTATCCGTCGTACGTTGCGACACCCGACATAGCGCCGAGCGCCGCGAGCACGTTGTGCGCGACGACGGGCGCCTGCTTGCGAGCGGCGGCCGCTGTCTTTGCGTTGGGCGTGTTCGTCACGTCGCCGAGCCCGTAGACGTTATCGAAGCGCTTGTGGCGCAGCGTGCTCTGGTCGACGTCGACCCAGCCCGCCGCGTCGGCAAGCGGACTGACGGCGATGAAGTCGGGCGCCGTCTGCGGCGGCACCACGTGGATCATGTCGAATTCCGTTTCGACACGTTCGGGCGCGCCGCCCGCCACCGTACGCGTGAAAGTGGCGCGCTTCGCCTCGCCGTCGATCGCGCTCAGGTTGAATCCGAAATTCAGCTTGATGCCGTAACTCTCGACGTATTTCATCAGCGCGGGCACGTAGTCGGCCACGCCGAACAGCACCGCTCCCGCGTTATAAAACTCGACGTCGATCCCGCCGAGCCTCCCGGTGCGCTGCCAGTGATCGGAGGACAGATACATCGCCTTTTGCGGCGCGCCGGCGCATTTGATCGGCATCGGCGGCTGCGTGAAGAGCGCGCGTCCGCCCTTTAGCCCCTGTACGAGGCGCCACGTGTACGGGGCGAGGTCGTAGCGATAGTTCGAGGTGACGCCATTGCGGCCGAGGGTCTGCGGCAACCCTTCGACGGCGTTCCAGTTGAGCTTGAGCCCTGCGCAGACGATGAGCTGGCTATACCTGACAACGCGGCAACCCTCGAGCACCAGCGCATTGTTCTCTGGCTCGAACGCCGCTACGGCGGCCTTGATCCGGTGCACCCTGGCCGGCAGCACGTCGTCCATGGTGCGCGCCGTCGTCTCGGGCCGGAACACACCGGCGCCGACCATCGTCCAGCCCGGCTGGTAATAGTGCGTGTCGGCCGGATCGATCACGGCGATATCCAGACCCGGCGCGCGCGCGAGCAGGCTCGACGCTGTCGCGATGCCCGCGGCGCCGGCCCCCACGATGACGACGTCATGCCGCTCCTGTGAGACGACGAGGGGCGACGCGATCCGCCCGGCAAGGCCGGTCAGGTCGTGGCCGGCAGCTTGCGGGTTCGTGTGCTTTCTGATTTCCATTGCTTCTCCTAACTATTGTGCCGACGCTCAACGCACCCGTCAGAGCGCATTCACCGGAATCTTGATGTACGAAACACCGTTACTCTCGGGCTCGGGCAGATGGCCGGCGCGCATGTTCACCTGAACGGAAGGAAGAATCAGAACAGGCATATCGAGCGTCGCATCGCGGGCCTTGCGCATTTCGACGAAGGCCTGCTCGGGTGTTCCTTCGCGTACGTGAATGTTGTGCTCGCGTTCGTCCGCGACCGAGCTTTCGTACTGCACCGGACGGCCACCCGGCTGATAGTCGTGGCACATGTAAAGGCGTGTTTGCGAAGGCAGGCTCAGGACACGGCGGATCGAGCGGTACAGGGTGGATGCGTCGCCGCCCGGAAAGTCGCAGCGGGCGGTGCCGTAATCGGGCATGAAGAGCGTGTCGCCCACGAATGCCGCGTGATCGTCGCCGTCGCTCACGACATAGGTGACGCACGCCGGCGTGTGGCCGGGCGTGTGCATCACGCGCACTTGCAACTGTCCCAGGGCGAAGGTTTCGCCGTCGGCGAAGAGGTGATCGAACTGCGAGCCGTCGGTGGCAAACCCATGCCCGGCATTGAAGAGCTTGCCGAACACCTGCTGCACGCGCGTGACCTGATCGCCGATCGCGATTCGCCCGCCTAGCCGTTCCTTGAGATACGGCGCGGCGGACAGATGGTCCGCGTGCACATGCGTCTCCAGCAACCATTGCACGCTTGCGCCTAGTGCTTCGACGCGGGCGGCTAGCCGGTCGGCCGACACGGTTCGCGTCCGGCCCGACTTCGGGTCGTAATCGAGCACGCTGTCGATCAGCGCGCATTGCTGCGAGCGCGGATCCAGCAGCAGATAGCTGATGGTCCACGTGGCGGGGTCGAAGAATCCTTCGACGATAAATTGGCTGGCTGTCATTGCAGTCGTTCCTCGTGCCGGACGGGCTGTCCAGCAACATTCGGAGGCGACTTCAATCAAGTATCGTGCCAATCGCGCCTTAGTTTCGCGCGGAGGTTCTAAATCCATGATCTACATCGATTTTTATGTGCCCCACAACGTTCTGAACCGGCGCGCGCCAGAGAGAACGTCCAATGGCGGACTGCCACTGTCTGCCATGTGGCAGTCGTGGCAGAAATGGCAGTCGGCGCGTATAGTGCTCCTTCCTCGACGAATTTCCGGTCTGCGACCATGATCCTGCCCGAGCCCTCATCCGCCCCGAGCGCTTCGTCTGATGCGATGCCCGCGCAGCCTGGCGCCCCCGAGATTGCCGCTCTCGTCTCCTATCTGGAATACGACCCGCAGCCGTCGATCGTGCTCGACCCGGACTACCGCATTCTTGCGGCCAACACTGCGTACCGGCGGCAGTTCGGGGTCGCGGGGCAGCCGCACGTTGGGCGCCGTTGCTACCAGGTATCGCACCACTACGACGTACCGTGCGACCAGGCGGGCGAGCATTGCCCGATGAAGCGGGCGTCCGAACTCCGCAGCGCGGATCGCGTGCTGCACATCCATCACACGCCGCGCGGCCCCGAGCATGTGGACGTGGAATTGCGGCCAATCTTCGACACGCGGCGCGAGATCGTCGCGTATGTAGAGCGGCTCTCGACGGTGCGCGGCGCCTCCGCGCGGCCAAGCGTAGACGGGTTGGTGGGACGCGCGCCTGCGTTCAACGAAGCGCTCGCGGCATTGCAGCGTGTCGCGCCCTCGATGTTGCCTGTCCTGCTGCTCGGCGAGTCCGGCACGGGCAAGGAACTGTTCGCCCATGCGCTGCACGAGGCGAGCGATCGGGCACAACGGCCGTTCGTGGTGGTCGACTGCTCTGGCATCACGGAGACGCTGTTCGAAAGCGAATTGTTCGGCTACGAGAAAGGTTCGTTCACCGGTGCCGTCAACCGCAAGCCTGGGCTCGTCGAGACGGCCCAAGGCGGGACTCTGTTTCTCGACGAAATAGGCGATGTGCCATTGTCGATGCAGGTCAAGCTGCTGCGTCTCATCGAGACGGGCGCATTTCGCCGCGTCGGCAGCGTGGAGACGCAGCGCGCGGACTTCCGGCTCGTCGCCGCAACGCACAAGCCCCTTGAGCAGATGCTGGCGGCCGGACAGTTCCGCTCGGACCTGTATTTCCGGATCAGCGCGTTCCCGATTCGTTTGCCCGCGTTGCGCGACCGCGCCGACGACATTCCATTGCTGGTGGATTCGACGCTGCAACGCATCGCCTCGGGGCGCGACACCGCTCCGCGCAAGACTTCGGTCGCACCGGAGGCGCTCGCACTGCTACGCGCGTATCGCTGGCCGGGCAATATTCGCGAGCTGCGCAATGTGCTCGAACGCGCGAGCCTGCTGGCCGACGATGGCGTGATCCGGCCGGAACATCTGCCGGAGATGGTCAGGGGCGAGGTGCCGTCGGCGAGGCCAGAGCATGCCGCCTTACGCCATGCTGGTCGCACGAAGCTCACGGATGCCGAACTGGCCCGCATAGCAGCGGGTTTCGTGGGGATGCGCAGAGACCTTGCAGCACAACTCGGCATTAGCGAGCGCACGCTGTACCGGCGGCTGAAGGCTCTCGACGAGGTTGACTCCAACGGCGAGCACTAAAGAAAAGCATTGCGCGCGATGACCGTCCGCGGCGTAGAAAAAGCGCAGTGCAGGCGGTTCAAATGCACGCCATCTGGCGTGCGCGCTGTGCCAGGCATTCCGGCCACCGGGCGCACTATCAACACGAGAAACACGAAGCGAATTGGCAATCAGCTCGGGTCCCGCGAGGCAACTCTCGCCTCATCAAAAGATCACAACCGCGGTCGCTTGCCTTACCCCCAAACCTGAAAACTCATTTGCGCCGAGGGCACTACCGGCGCGGTTTGCCAGAACGTAAATTCATTTCACGACTTCGCTGCAAACACAGCGGAGCTGGCCAACCTTGATTTCAGGAGCAACAACATGCTTGATCGCACCGACGCAGCCCTTCTGGAAGACGACACCAACGTCACCGATAGCGCGCAATACTTCGAATACACCAAAGCGGCCAACCCGATTGGCGCAAAGCTGATTTCACGCGTTCCCTTCAAGACGTTCCCCGCTGACCTGTATGCCGACGGGCCGACTCGCGTCGTTGCGCTCGATCTGTCAGCGGAACTGGGTTGCGACGCGCCGGCGACCGGCCCGGGGTTGGTCGCCAACTTCGTTCGGATTCTGAAGGGAGAGCGCGTCGAACTGGACCCGCTGGCCACATCGCAGATTTTCTATGTCATTCGCGGATCGGGATCGGCGGTGCAGGGCGGACACACGATTTCATTTACGCAAGGCGCGTTCTTCTCGTTGCCCGGCGGTATCGAATCCACGATTTCGGCGCTCGAAGATGTCGCGTTGTACTACGTCACCGACGCGCCATTGCTGACTTACCTCGGAGTGGATTCGGTTTCTCCGCGATTCGCCCCGACCTTGTATCCGGCGGAACGCGCCGAGGCCGAACTGCAGAAAGTCGCCAAGGATACGCACGCCGCGCTTCGTAGCCGTATTTCCGTGCTGCTGGCCAACGCCAGTTTTCCGCAAACCCGCACGGTGACGCACGTGCTGTGGGCTATGTTCGGTTTGCTTCCCGGAAAGTCGGTTCAGAAGCCGCACCGTCATCAGTCGATTGCGCTGGACTTTATCGTTGATTGTCCGCAGGGATGCTATAGCCTCGTCGGCACGGAACTGGACGAGCAGGGCAATATTGCGGACGCCACCCGAGTCGATTGGGCGCCGGGCCTCGCGTTCGTGACGCCGCCGGGATACTGGCACGCCCACTTCAATGAATCGGACGAAGATGCCCGGCTCATTCCCATTCAGGACGCCGGCTTGCAAACTTATTTGCGCGCACTGGATATCCGCTTTGCCAAATAAGCAGGCTGTCATCGAAAAATAGAAAAGTCTCTGTCCGTCTTACTCGGCGAGCCCGTCGCGCACTTCCAGTGCGTGACGGGCTCGTCATTGAACTGATCGCATGCCAAGGGTTTTGCACAAACGGCATGGGCGCAGCCTCGGCCTTCTGCCATCTGTTCCGGCGAACGAATTCGGGTTCAGCACGCACGCCGGCGGTGTGAAGGCTGATATCGTAAGCTACCCTGCATTGACAGTGCGTGCCGGCTGAAACGCCCAGACTCGATTGAAGGGCGCCGCGCCCAGCCGCAGTCCACTTTGGATTTCCACATGGATTACTTCGCAGCAGTCCGGACATTCGTGCGCGCAGCCGAACTGGGTAGTCTCACTCGCGCTGCCCAGGAGTTGTCCATCAAGACGTCGACCGCGTCGCGACATTTGAACGAACTCGAAGCCGATCTCCGCATTGCGCTTTTTAACCGGTCGACTCGTGGGCTCTCGCTCACGGAGGGCGGCAAGGTGTTCTACTCGCGCGTCTCGGAGGTGCTCACTCAGTTGAAGGATGCCAAGGACGCGACGTCGTCGCTCAACCAGAGTCCTTCCGGGGTGTTGCGTGTGACGCTGCCCGTTTCGTTCGGGCGCAAACACGTCGTGCCGCACATCGGCGAATTCATGGACCGGTATCGCGATATCGATGTCGATGCAATTTTCACGGACGACGTCCTCAATCTCATCGAGTCACAGGTCGATCTGGGCATCCGCATAGGCGCGTTGCAGGATTCGTCGCTGATGGCCCGGCGTCTCGCGCCACACAGCGAGTTGGCATGCGCGGCGCCGGCGTATGTGAAGGCGAGCGGCGCACCCGTTACGCCCGCTGCGCTGAAAGATCACGCTTGCGTGATGTTCTCGCGAACAGTGGGGAATGTCTGGTACGTGAGGCCTCGGGCAGACACGGCGTCCGAGTGGCAGAAGGCGAGCGCGAGCGGCCGCCTCACGATCGACGATACCGATGCGTTGCTTGCAGTCACGTTGGCTGGAAGAGGGATCGCACTACTGCCCAGCTGGCTGGCGGACGAAGCACTCGGCGACGGTCGTCTCACACGCATATTGCCGGACTGGGAGATCCGTTCGTCGCGCGAAGAAGCTTCGATCTGGGCGGTTTATCCGAGGAAGAAAACGGTGTCGTCCAAGGTTCGGTCGTTTATCGACTTTCTCGCTGAAAAACTTGGCGAGAAGGCGCGCTGACACACCACGACCTGTCGGATTCGTCAGCGCCTCGCGCGGCGAGTGCAATCACTCCTCGCATTTCACGTCCTTCTTTTGCACGACGATAATCACCGGATACGTTCCCCGGTCCAGTTCGACGCGCGCGACCACGGCCATCGTCGTACTGTCGATATCGTCGTACACGCTGACTTTTTCATTCCGAAGGCTCGTGATGCCGGTACAGCCCGACGCGCGCCCCTCGTCGGAGACCTTGCATTGGATCGGGTTGTCCGCGAGGAAGCGATATCTGTCTCTGTCAGGGGTCGCCAGGTATTCGCGAAAGCTCTGTGCCGCGCCACCGATGCCGGTGACATACCCGATCGCGCACTCCAGTTTGGGCGTCGCGCTACCCGCGGGTGTTTCGGCGTTCGTCGTCGCGCTCGCGGCCGCGATGACGACCGCGAGTGTCGATGCAAGGAGGTATTTCATGGCGCATGTCACGGTTGTCGGATCGAAGTGCTGGATTGTAAAGGCATCTCGCCCAACGCGGCGCCACCGTCGCCGTGGGTAGGTCTAGCGGATCTCTCTGGCCACGCTTTGCAGCTTCAGGAAGGCGCGGTAGCGCGCCTCGTGCAGTTGCGCGATGTCGCTCGCGCCCGGTTCGTAGGTCTTGCTGATCTGCGACATCCTCGCCATTGCCGAGCGCACGTTATCGAACTGGCCGCCTGCCACGCCGCCCAGCATGGCGGCACCCAGCAGCACGGGCTCTTCCGCCTGCGTGGCGAGCACGGGTTTGCCCGTTGCATCCGCGAGCAGTTGCCGAACCAGATCGAGCCGCCCAGCGCCGCCGCTGATCACCACCCGCTCGATCGGCGCACCCGCGTTGGCCTGCGTTTCGATGATCTGCCGAAGCCCGTAACCGATACTGCACAGGCCCGCAATGTAGAGGGCGACGAGGCTGTCCAGGTCGTCTTCCATTCCAAGGCCCGCAATCACGGCCCTTGCGTGCGGGTCGGCCAGCGGAGCACGGTTCCCCAAGAACTCCGGCACGACATGCAGGCCGCCGGCCAGCAACGCGGTGCCTGACACACTATCGGCCGACTGCACGGCGAGGGCGGCGAGCAGGGCCGGCAAGGACTGGCCCTCGCGCTGCGCGCGAAGCCGTGCGTCGGAAGACGCGGGATGCATGGCAAGCAGTCGTTCGATGGCCGCGCCGGCTACCGATTGGCCGCCCTCGTTGAGCCAGGCATCCGGCACCATCGCCGAAAAATACGGTCCCCACACGCCGGGTACGAAGACCGGACTGCGGGTCGTGGTCATCGTGCACGACGAGGTGCCGAACACATAGGCGAGACAGGACTCGGGATCGCCGTCGGCGCCGACCGTGCCGATGCCACCGGCATGGGCGTCGATCACGCCCGTGGCGACCGGCGTTCCGGTTCGCAGGCCGAGTTGCGCGGCGGCGTCCGCGGTCAGGCCGCTGCCCAGCGGCGTGCCCGGATCGACGACTCGCTGGCCGATGCGCGCAAAGCTTTCGTCCGCCAGCACGCCAAGGCCGACGCTGCGGAAGTAGCTCTCGTCCCAGCGCCGCTCGTGCGCCAGATAGGTCCACTTGCAAGTGACCGTGCAGGTCGACCTGGCCAGATCGCCGGTTGCGCGCCAGGTCAGGAAGTCGGTCAGATCGAAGAACTGCCAGGCCGCCGCGAAGACGCCCGGCCTGTTCTCGAGAAGCCACAGCAGCTTGGGCGTCTCCATTTCCGGCGAGATCTTGCCGCCGACATAGTTCAGCACCTCGTGACCCGTCGCGTTGATGCGCTCCGCCTGCGCCACGGCGCGGTGATCCATCCAGACGATGATGTCGCGCTCGGCCTGCTCCGAGGGGCCCACCGGCAATGGCTGGCCGCCCGCACCGAGCACGACGAGCGAACAGGTGGCGTCGAAGCCGATCCCGGCGACCTGAGCCGGCGACACGGCGGCCTGCGACAGCGCGTCTTTCACGGAATCGCAGACAGCCGTCCAGATTTCGCCACTCGACTGCTCGACGATGGAACCGCTCGCATGGAACAGCGTGATGTCACGCCTGGCCGACGCCACCATACGGCCGGCGAGGTCGAAGAGTCCGGCCCGGGCACTGCCCGTGCCGACGTCCACGCCGATGACATAGCGCGCGTCGCGCGCGCTGTCTGCCGGGCTGTGGGTCGCACTGTGGGTCGATCTTTGACTCGCGCCGGAAGTCGGGTTCTCTGAGGTCATGGCTTGCTGCCTGCTCACTATCGCGTTAGGGGTTAGGGGTAGCGTTTCTGAAGGACGGCGGGCGGCCCACAGTGGGCCCGCCCGGGTCGAGCGTTTCACAGATCGACGTTGTTCGGCAGGATCACGAGATCACGAATGGTCACGTTGCCCGGCCGCGTCAGCATGAAGAGTACGGCATCGGCGACCTCTTTGGGCTGCATCAGGCTGCCCGAGGCAAGCGCTTCATCCATCTTCGCTTTCGGCCAGTCGTCGAGCAGGGCCGTCACGACCGGGCCGGGCGCCACCGCGCCGACCCGCACCCCATGCTTGGCGAGCTGGCGGCGTGTCGTGTGAACGAAGGCCTGCACCGCGAATTTGGATGCCGTGTAGATCGGTTCCCAAACCACCGGCACGATTCCGGCGATCGAACTGGTGAAGATAATGTCGCCCGACTTCTGCGCGACCATGTGCGGCAGCACGGCGTGGACCGAGCGGAACGCGGCATTGATGTTCAGGTTCAGCACGCGGTCCCATTCGTCCGGATTGCCGTCCACCACATCGCCGCCGACGTACGCGCCGGCATTCGCATGGAAGATATCGAGGCCGCCCGCGAGTGCGAGGATTGATGGCAGCAGCGCATCCACTTCCGATGGCTGCAGCAGATCCACCACCAGTGGCAGCGCGTTCGGCCCCAGTTCCGCGCAAAGTTGTTCGAGTCTCTCCCTGGCACGGTCGATCAGTACTACCTTCGCGCCTTGCGCGATCAGTACGCGCGCGCACTCGAGGCCGATGCCCGATGCCGCGCCCGTGATGGCGGCAACCTTTCCCTTGATGGATTCAGTCATTCGCTGTTCTCCTGGATTGCTGGAATTACGCGCGGCCATGCGAGACGCGGGACTGCCGGGCAAGCGAGTCGACGATCACCGCGATCGCCAGCACCGCGCCGGTGATCATGAAGCGCAACGAGGACGACAGGTTCAGTAGCGTCAGGCCGCTGGCGATCGACTGGATCACGATGATGCCCAGCACCGCTGAATACGCGCTGCCACGGCCGCCGAACAGACTCGTGCCGCCGATCACCGCCGCGGCGATCGCGTTCAGGTTCACGTCGCCGCTGCCGGCCTGTTGACTGGCCGAGGCGAGCCGCGCCGCGGTCAGCACGCCGCCGAGCGCGGCAAGGCTCGCGCACAGCACGAAGGCACTCGTGTAGATGGCGCCGACCTTGATGCCGGCCCGCCGCGCGGCCTCGTGATTGCCGCCGACCGCGTGCATCGAGCGACCCCAGCGGGTTCTCTTGAGCGCATAGTCCATCGCGACCGAGAGTCCGAGGAACACGCCGAACATCAGCGGGACGCCTCGCCCCTGGTTGAGATAGGCCACCACGGCCTCCAGCAGGACCGTAATGGCGAGGGCGCGTGCGAGCAGGCTGCCCACCGAGGGCGCGGAGAGCTGGGACGCGCGGCGGCGCTCGCGCGTGCGCAACCCGAGCGCCAGCATCACCGCACCCGGCGCCAGTGCGAGGAGATACGAAATCACGGCCGGGATGATGATGAGCTGCCCGAGATTCACTATCGCCGAACCGTAAGGCAGGTTGATCGAACCGGTCGCGCCGAGCACGTACAACTGCATGCCGAGGATCGCGAGCAGTCCGGCCAGCGTCGCCACGAAGCTCGGCATGCCGAGCCGGTTGAGCAGCAGCGCGTACAACGCGCCGATCAGCGCGCCGACGGCGATGGCGGCGACGATAGCCAGCAGCACCGGCCAGCCGTGATTGACCCAGAGCATGCCGACGAGCGCCGAAGCGAAGCCGCTCATCGAGCCGACCGAGAGGTCGATCTGTCCCACCATCAGCACACAGACGATGCCGAGCGAGATCACGCCCACCGTCGAGCAGTCGAACAGCAGATTGACCAGGTTGTCGGCCGAGAGGAACACCGGGTTCAGGCTGGTGAACACGGTCCAGATGATGATCAGGCCCGCCACGACCGGCAACGAACCGAGATCGCCCGAGCGCACCCGTTCGACGAACTCGGAAACGGTGCCGCCGATGCCGGTGGCGTGCTTCACGCGGATATCGCTGCGGTCGAGCAGCGTGGACGGTTGCGGCTCGCCTTGCGGCTCACGCTGCGGGGCGCCTTGCATTTGATTGCTCATGATGGTTCCTTGGTTCAGGCACCCTGCTCGGACTGGCGCCGGCCGGCGCGGCGCGACACGGCGTTTTCGGTCGCGCCGGTGATCGCGGCGACCAGTTCCTGATTCGACGAGTCGGGATAGAAGACACCGTTGTTGCGGCCGAGCCGCAGCACCACGATGCGGTCCGCGACGGCGCGGACGTCCTCCATGTTGTGGCTGATCATGATGACGGCGTGGCCGCGGTCGCGCACCCGCTCGATCAGGTTCAGCACCTCGGCGGTTTGGGCCACGCCCAGCGCCGCCGTGGGTTCGTCGAGCATGATCAGCTTCGGGTCCAGCAGCAGCGAGCGCGCGATCGCCACGGTCTGGCGCTGCCCGCCCGAGAGCGAGGCGACCACGTCGCGCACGCTGGGAATGCGCGCCGACAGTTCGTTCAGAAGCGTCCAGGCTTTCACCTCCATGGCCACTTCGTCGAGGCGCAGCGGATTCAGTTCGCGCCCGAGATAGATGTTCGCGACGACATCCAGGTTTTCGCACAAGGCGAGGTCCTGGAACACCGTGGCGATGCCCAGATCGAGCGCCGCGCCCGGATCGGGCAGCGTGACTTCCTTGCCGCCGAAGGTGATGGTGCCGGTGCTGGGTTGATGGACCCCGGCGAGCACCTTCACCAGGGTTGATTTGCCGGCGCCGTTGTCGCCCACCAGGGCGACTACTTCGCCGGCATGCACGTCGAGCTCGATGTCCGTCAGGGCCGAGACCGCGCCGAAGTGCTTCGAGACGCCGCGCAGGCTCAGCACCAGTTCGCCGCGCCGGGATCGTGTTGTGGCCTGATCAGTCATGGGACGGATACCTCATGGAGAATTGACTGACCCGGCACGCGCCGGGTCCGTCCGGGGCTTGCGCCGGCTCAGTACGTGATGCCGAGCTTCTTGCAGCCTTCGGCATAGCGGTCGGTGCACAGATCCTTGCCGCTCGCGAAGCCCTTGTCGACGACCTCCGCCTTGAGGTTCTTCGCCGTGATGACCGCCGGCTTGAAGAGCTGCGACGGCGTGTTGAACAACGTGGTTTCACCCTTCGGCGTCTGGCCGGACAGGAAACCGACCGCCACCTTCGCCGCCGCCGCTGCGACGATCTCGCTCGGCTTGAGGATCGTGTTGTATTCGTCGCCCGCGATGATCAACTGCAACCCCGCGAGCGTCGCGTCGTTGCCGGTCACCGGCGGCACCGGATTGACGCCGGCTGCCTTGAACGCCGCGACGGCCCCGCCGCCCGTGCCGTCGTTGGCGGCCACTACGCCGACGATCTGCGAGCCGAAGCGGGTGATCTGTCCGCTGACCCACTGCTGGGCCTTCGGCGGAGCCCAGTCCGGCGTGTCGTACTCGGCCAGCGTCTTGTAGCCGCTGCCCTGCAAACCGGTGTGGATGCCCTTCTTGATCAGCCCGGCCGCGGCGTCGGTCGGCGAACCGTTCACTTCGAGCACGCCGCCCTTGGTGGTCGGCACGCCCGAGTCTTTCAGGTGCTGGACGAGCGACTGCGCAATGGCCTTGCCGATGCCTTCGTTGTCGAACGACACGTAGTAGTTGGCCGGCGTCGAGGGCACAGGCCGGTCATAGGCGATGACCTTGATGCCCTGGCCCTGCGCCATATGGACGAGCGACGCCGCGGCCGTCGAGTCCACCGGGTCGAGCACGATCACCTTCGCGCCTTGTGCGATCACCGAGTTGAACTGCTGCTGCTGCGTCGCGACGTCGGCGTTGGCGTTCTGATAGAGCACCTTGCAGTCGGGGCAGAGCTTGCTCATTTCGGTCCTGAAACCGGGGAAGTCATGTTGCTCGTAGCGCGTCGAGGCCTGGTCGGGCATCAGGAACGCGACCGTGCCACTTGGCGCAGCCAAAGCAGCGGTGCTGCCCAGCAAGCTCAGGCTCAGGGCGCTGGCGCCGATGAGTTGGTTCGAAAGTCTGGTCATCGCATGTCTCCGTTTTTAGAAAAATTCCGGCGAAGCTGCTGCCGTGTTTGGGCCTGGGTGAGCCTTCTTGTGAAGTTCGTCAGTTGTGCGGGGCGTGTCCGGCGAGGCGCCGGTCATGCGCGATGTCGGACGATTCGGTCGCGCTGGCCGCATTCAGTTGCTGATAAGCCCGCCATCGCGAGGGCGACATGTTCTTGAGCAACAGGAACTGACGGTTGAAATTCGAGAGGTTGTTGAATCCGACCTGGTAGCAGATATCGGTGATAGTCAGCTCGCCTGACATCAGCAACTGGCACGCGAGATTGATGCGCAGCCGGTTCACGTACTGGACGAAAGGCACGCCGGTGTGCCGGCGGAAAGATCGCGAGAAGGCGCTGACGCTTTGTCCTGAGAGGTCGGCCAATTCCGCTTCCCGTAAAGTTTGTGACAGGTTCTTGCCGATATACGAGAGCACGTGATTGATGTGCGTTTCGGCATAACGTGCCGGGTCGGCGCGATAAGCGGCGCTTGCCAGCTTCGCGGGCTCGACGCTGTGCACGAGCAGGTCGAACAACGCGAGAAACAGCGTGATGCGCCGCATGCCTTGCGCGCTCAACATTTCGCGCATGATCGGCTCGGCGGCGGCGCCCGATTCCGCTGAGAACAGCACACCCCAGCGAGAAGCATCGAGCAATGGCTCCACGCGCCTGAGTTCGGGCAGAGCCTGAACGGCGCGCGCGATGAACGCGCCATCGAACTGCACGATAAGACAGCGCTCATCCACCCGATCGCCGCGCGGCACATTGCTGACCCAGTTGTGCGGCAGGTTCGAGCCCACCATCACGAGATTGCCCGGCGCGAAATTGCCGATGTAATCGCCGACGAAGTATTTGCCCGTGGTCGATGTGATCAGCTGAATTTCGTATTCAGGATGGAAGTGCCAGCGCACCGTGCGATAGGGATAACCATGCGACCAGACCTTGAACGACTCATCGCGCGGTACGGCGACCAGTTCGAGATCCGGCGGGACGATTTTGGCGCAACGGGCGTCCGCATGCGCGGCGGCGCCCAGAGTGGTGTGCATCTGTCTTCCTCCTGAGCCGGCCTATTCTTTTGGGCGCGGTTCGCGCACAACGCATTGCACCTGGCTATGAGAGGAAGTTAATCCTGTTGAGAGGATGCCGCCACTGAAAATCGGGCCGCAAACTGATACTTAATTGCATTCGGGTAAGTCCGTACAGCGCAGCCGCGTGGAAGAACGGCGCGGGTTCGCTGGCCGCAGAGAGCGGCTCTTTATCGGCAAATGCGTCGGCAAATGCGATCGGCAAATGCGATCGGCTGAGGAGGTGCGCGGCGAGCCGCGCTCCGACGCGAGGGGAGCGCGTCGGCGAACATCCGCAATGGAATCAGAAGCTGACGAACGCCTGCAGGAGCCGGTTGAACGCGCCGGCATTCGAGACATTCATGCCGTGCGACGCACCGGCAATGGTTTGCCGCTCCGCATAGCCGATCCATTCAGCGAGCTTCTCGACGTTGTTACGGAACATGCGGGGGCTGCGCTGCCCGTCGATCAGCAAGGTCCGGCATTTCACGTCGCGCGCCGCCTCATGGGAATAGGCGGGCAGGGGATCGCGGAACTGCTTGGGGAGCGTGTCCGCATTGTCGATCGCCATGGTGCGGAAGGACGCCGGACTCTTGCGCCATGATCCGGGTGCGCTCACCGAGTCGACGAAAAGCTCCAGTCCCGCGTCGATTTCGCGGCTCTCGATCAGGTCGGCGACGCGCGCACGCAGCACGTTGGTCGCGGGCGGCAGCGACGCCTCCGCCATGCCGTCGATCTGCAGCGGGCCGCCCGGGTCCGCGAGCGTCAGCGATTTCACCAGCCGTGGATAGTCGCGCGCGACATGGAACGCCACGCAGCCGCCCCGCGAATGGCCGACCAGATGGACGGGCGCAAGGCCGATCGCCTCGATGAACTCGGCCAGTTCGGCGACGTGCGTTTGCCAGCCGAACTCGCCCTGAATGCAAGCCTCGTTCGCGGGCCAGTAGTGGCTCAGGCTCACCGAGATGCAGCGGAAATGCTGCGACAGCGCCGCGGTCTGCGCGCTCCAATAACGATAGTCGCAGAGCGAGCCGTGCACGAAGACCAGCGGCTCGCCCTCTCCGCACTCGACATACGGCACGCAGATGCCGGATGCGATGGTCGCAAACGACAATTCCGGTACGGCAAGCACTGAGAAATCGGTACGGGCGTTCATTGACTGGCTCCTTTGCGGTCACTATGCCCGATGTCACTGTCTTAGAAAATCGCGTAAAATTGATCGAATCTATTCACTTTTCTGATACCAAGCCCATTGAAAGCGCTCGACCTGGACGTGATGACCATGATCGTGGCTGTCGCCGACACCGGCAATATCAGCCGGGCGGCGGAAGTCGTGCATCGCTCGCAGTCTGCGGTGAGCATGCAGATCAAGACGCTCGAGAGCGCGCTTGGCAAGCCGCTGTTCGTACGCAAGCCGAGAAATGTGGTTCCGACGCAGGACGGCGAAGTGCTGCTGACCTACGCCCGCCGCATGCTCGCCTTGCGCGAGGAGGCGTGGGCCGCGGTGGTGCGGCCTGACGTGACCGGGCGAGTGAGCATCGGCGTGCCGGACGACTACGCGTCGTCGCTGCTGCCGCCGATCCTGAAGAAATTCTCCGCAAGCTATCCGAAGGTGGAGATTCAGGTGGTCGGTTTGCCGAGTGTCGCATTGGCGCCGATGGTGAAAGACGGCTCGGTCGATCTGGTGTGCGCAACGCGAGTGAAGGGCCTGTCCGGCGAGTTCATCCGGCTCGAGCCGATGGAGTGGGCAGCGGCGCCGAGCGCCGATGAAATCTGGCGCGAACGGCCGCTGCCGATCGCCGTGTTTCTGCCGGGCAGTGTGGCGCGGGAAAATGCCATTCGCAGCCTTGAACGCGCGAAGATTCCCTATCGGACCTCGTATGAAAGCCCGAGTCTGCTTGGCCTGCTGTCGATGGCCGAAGCAGGACTTGCGATTGTCCCCCTCGCGCGATGCGCGGTCCCGGCGCATTTCACGTTGCTCGGGCGTGCGCACGGCTTGCCCGAGATTCAGGCGCTCGAAATGGTGTTGGCGCGCAGCACCGCTTCGAAGCGACCGCCGTGTGATTTTCTGGCGGAGAAGATCGTTTCGGAGTTGAGGCGGTAGATTCAGCGGCGGTCTGCTGCGCTTCCGGGATCACGTGGCGATTTCCGCGCCCTTGAGAGCGGCAGTCGCCTCCGCCTGGTCTTTCGGATCGAACATGCCGATCAGCACGATCTGCGACTCCTCGCTGGTCCGGGCAGAGGACGCGCTGATCATCACGCGATTGCCGACCACATGCAACTCATGCAACGCGCCGTCACTCTCCAGACGGACGAACCCCTTCGCGCGCAACAGCTTCGCCGAAAAACCTTGCAGCGCTTCCTTGAGCTTCTTCCGGTTAAGCAGCGCCTGGGTGGCGAACGAAAAGCTGCACAAGTCTCGCGGCATGGGAGAGGCGTGCAGCGATAGCGCGGGGGTGTCACGCGCAGGCGTCATATGCTGGTCGAAGATCAGACCGGGCGGCACGGCGGCGTGCGTCGCCTGCACCATGACGCGGCTGCGCGAGAGCGCTTCGACGCGCTCCGCGACCGCCTGGCGCGAAGGCCCGTCGAGCAGATCCATCTTGTTCAAAACGATGGCCGTGGCGCCCTCGATCTGCCGCTGCGCAATGTCGCCGACATAAGGATCGGCCAGCGTTGCTTCGATGCGCTCCGCGTCCACCAGCACGACGATGCCGTCCAGACGAAACGCGCGATCGAGCAAGCCGATCTGTGCGATGCGGAGCGGGTCGGACACGCCGCTCGCCTCGATGATCAGCAGATCCGGCGTATCGGGGCGCGCACTCACGGCGAGCAGCGCCTCGACCAGCCGGCCGCCGATCGAACAGCAGACGCAGCCGTTCTCCAGATTGATCACGTCGCCGGTGCGCTGGCGAATCAGCGAAGCATCGATATTGATCGAGCCGAAGTCATTGACGAGCACGGTGATGCGCCGCGATCCGGCGTTGCTCAGAACACGGTTGAGCAGTGTCGTCTTGCCGGCGCCGAGATAACCGCCGATAACGACAAGTGGAATCGCGCTCATCCAGCCGGCGCCTGGAAGATACGGCCGCCGAGCACCGTGCCCCACACTTCCAGTTCCTTGAGACGCTGCGGCGCGACCTCGGCAGGATCTTCCGCGAGCACCGCGAAATCCGCGAATTTGCCGACTTCGATACTGCCCACCAGATGATCCATTTTCAGCGTGTAGGCGGCGCCGAGCGTGATTGCGCGCAACGCGTCGGCAATCGGCACGCGTTCGTTCGCACCGAGCACGCGGCCCGACGACGTCTCGCGCTGCGACGCGCACCACGCGGTGAACAGTGGATTCAGCGGCGTAATAGGCGCATCGGAATGAAACGCGAACGGAATGCCCAGGCGGCGCGCGGACTCTGCCGCGTTCATGCGATTCGCGCGGTCCGCACCCATGGTTTGCGTATAGTGCGCATCGCCCCAGTAGTAAATGTGGTTCGAGAAAAAATTGATGCACAGGCCGAGGCTTTTGGCTCGCGCCAGTTGACTCGCGTCGGCCATCTGGCAGTGCTGCAGCGTATGCCGGTGATCGCGGCGCGGATGGCGTGCGAGAAGCTGCTCGAACGCGTCGAGCACGAGTTGGGTCGCTTCGTTGCCGTTGGTGTGAACGTGAAGTTGCAGGCCCGCTTCGTGAAATGGCGTGAACACCTCGACGAACTGGCTTGGCGGAATCAGCCATAAGCCATTGGGCTTGCCGTTCAGATAGCCGGGCCATTTCAGGCGCGCGGTGAATCCTTGAATCGAACCGTCGACGATAAACTTGACGGGGCCGAAGTGCAGCTTTGGCGTGGCGGTCCGCATGGCGGCGAGCACCTGTTGAGCGCCGCCTTCAGGACTGCGTTGCGGTGCGAACGCAGGCACGATGCGCACCGGAAAATCCGCATTCGCGGTGACTTCGCGCAGGTTGCGATTGCCCAGTTCGGAGAAGTCATTGACCAGATCGGTGGCGGTCGTCACGCCCGCGAGTTGGGCGACCCGGCCGAAATTCCAGATGGCGTTCGCGCTTTCGCTCGCGGCGATCGAGAGGCCCGAGCCGATTACGCGGTAGACCGGAAACATTGCCGCGAACTCCTGCAACTCGCCGGTCGGCTGGCCGCTGTCGTCCTTGTCGATGCCGTCGATATCCGTTTCCTCGTCGATGCCCGCGCGAGACAGCATGGCCGAATTGACGTTCATCAAGTGAACGCTCGCATGCAGGATCACGATGGGCCGCTCGGCGGACACCGTGTCCAGTTCCCGCACGGTCAGGCGAGCGGTGCCGAAGAAGATGGGATCGAAGCCCCAGGCGAGCAGTGCAGCGTCTGGGGACGGCATCTCCGCCTGGGCCGCGCGCAGGCGTTCGATCACGGCGTCCAGCGTCTTCAGGCCCGGCCAGCGCCGGCCATCGGGGCCGCGCCGGTCGTAGTAGCCGACATAAACGGCGTCCCACATCGCGCCTTCCATCAGATGGCAATGGCCTTCGACAAAACCAGGCATCAACACTTTGTCGTTGAAGGTGTCGATGATTTCGGCGTCGCCCCATTGCTGCACATCCTCTGCATCGCCAACCGAGAGGATCCTGCCGTCGCGAATCGCGACGTGTGTCGCGTAGGGCTGCATGGGATTCATCGTCACGATTTTCTTCGCGACGAACACCTGGGTCGTCGGGCGCTTCTCTTCTCGTTGAGTCATAGGGCTATGATCGAAGTTCGTTCAGCTCAGTTTCAACCCAGCGCGTGCGCGCGGCTCGGTTTCGCGGTGAGGTTCACCGCAGTGACGACCAGCAGGTTCACGCCGAGGCATACCAGCCCCAGATTGAAGCCGCCAAGGTCGATTTGCAGCACGTAAAGAATGATCGCCAGCACTTGCCCGGTCAACATGCCCGATGCAATGGCAGCCGGCCGCACGCGCAGTCCGAACAGAACGACCATCACGCCGGGGAAAAATTGCGTCACGCCGTAATAGGTGGTGTTGATCAGCGTGAGCATCAGATTCGGCGTGAGCAGCGTCATCACGATCGATACCAGCAGGTACAGCACGATCACCACCTTCGCGCTCGTTTTCTGGCGGGCCTCCGGCATGCCCGGCAGGAGATTGCGAGTCACGATCGGGCCGATCGCGAGACAGATGCCGGCCAGCACGAGCAGCCCGGACAGCGACGCGCCGGCGGCGACGAGGCCGAGCAGCCAACCCGGCAACAGCCGGATCGCGGCCGCGAAGAACGCTTCATTCGGCGAGGCGAGATGCAGGTTCTGACTGATCGCATAGTACGACGCGACCACGAGAAACGGATACATCAGCATGTAAAGCGGCATGGCGACCTGAGTGCGGCGGATCGTGTTGGCGCTCTTCGCGGTGAAAAAATTCTGTACCGCGAACGGCATGACGTAGAAGCCGAGCGACTGGAACAACATGGTGCTCATCGAGAAGGTCAACTGGTGCGAGTTCATCCGGTTGCTCACATGCTGGCTGGCTGCATGAAAGACATCGGTCACCCCGACTTCCATCGATACGGCGACGCCGGTCACGACGATCGCCACGACCATCAGGATATCCTTGAGCACGGCGATATAAGCCGATGCCCGCACGCCCGCGATCGCGATATACGTGAACGCGAGCAATGCCGAAATCAGGATCAGATAGAGCGGTTTGAAGTTCCAGCCGAGACCGTTCAGCGCGGCAACGAGCCCGGTAAATTGCAGTTGGCCCCATGGCAAGAGAAACACGATCGCGGAGCCTGCAACGATCAGTTCGAGCGAGCGGCTCTGGAAATGTCCCTTGAACAGATCGGGCAGCGTGATCGCGTTGTAGCGCTTGCCGGCTTGCCAGATCTTCGGGCCGATGAAATAGCCCACCGGATAGGCGAGCAGAATGTAGCCGAGAAACCAGACGCCGTATGTCGGCCCTTTCGCATAGATGCCGCCCGGAAAGCCGACCATCGTGCCGATGCTGTAGATCTCGCCGGCTGCGAGAAAGAAGACGAGGTACGCACCGAACTGGCGCGATGCGACGAAGAAATCATGCACGCTCTGCGGACCGCGTCCCTTGTTCGAACGGATCGCGAGGTAAAGCGAGAAAGCGAGGAAGCCGAGAAAGACTGCGGTGGCCATCCGGACACTCCTTTAGCGGTTTTGCGGGTGGGACTCGTCGTGGCGGCTGTCGAACACGCGCCAGCAGATCATCAGGCAGCCGGAGGTGAGGATGAACCACGCGAAGATCCACGCATAGATGAACGGCACGCCCAATACGAAGCGGTCGACGGAAGCCACCCACGGCAGCAGGCCGATCACGCCCAGATAGGGAATGCCGAGTCCGATAAACAGTTTGAGCACCTCAACTCCTCGCAGCGTGAAGTCATGGACACGCGCGGCCATCAGCTCTGGCAGTCGCGCAAGGATAGGCAATCGGTACAGGTAACGGCCAGTACCCGCAGTGTTGCCGAACAAAAAACCAGAACAATAGAGCCAGTTCACGGGAGTCGATGAGTCCAATTCAGCGGGCGCCGCAAAGAGGGCGCCGCGCGTGTCGCGTTCCGCTTCATGGGCCACATTTGCGCCTGCTGCACCAGGCGAAAGCACCGCACTGGACCTACCCGCCGGGCACCCCCCTGCCTACAATTTCCTCACGGATCGCCAGCCGATGGCGGCGTCTCATGCCTTATCGAAAGTCATCCAGGAGGAGAGAGCAATGGCTCAAACACAGACCCCACTGCAGCACGTCACGGCCGACACGCTGGCCGCGTTTTCCGATGCGTTCAATCGTCACGACGCCAACGCGTTGATGACCTTCATGACCGACGATTGCGTGTTCGATGCAGCAGGCGGTCCGGAAGTCTTCGGCACGCGTTTCGTCGGCCGCGACGCCACACGTGCGGCGTTCGAAGCGGTGTTCAAGACCTTTCCCGACGCACATTGGGGCAAGGGCCGCCACTACGTGAGCGGCGAACGCGGCGTGTCCGAGTGGGTGTTCACGGGAACGCACGCGGAGGGCTGGCGTATCGAGGCGGAAGGATGCGACCTGTTCGAGTTCCGCGACGGCCTCATCGCGGTCAAGCGGGCGTTTCGCAAGGAACGTCCGAAGCAGAACCTCGTACGCTGATCGGGAGCTTCACATGGAGCACAGTGAAATCGAACGCGTCGCGCAAGGCATGCCGTCCGCCCGCGAAGACGATACGCGCTACGATCCGGCGTACGACCCGCTGGTGTCGCCCGGACCGGGATGGGGCAAGCAATACGCGCCGACCTACTGGGTCGCGACCGCGGGCACGCCACCCGAAGACGACGGCCCGATCACGGCGGACGTCGACGTGGATGTGGCGATTATCGGCGGCGGCTATACCGGGCTCGCCACCGCGCTCTGTCTCGCACGGGAGCACGGCATCAAGGCGGTCGTGCTCGAAGCCAACAAGACGAGCTGGGGTTGCAGCAGCCGCAACGGTGGGCAAGGTCAGAACGCCTCGGGCCGTCTGTCGCGTTCCCAATGGATCGAGCGCTGGGGCAAAGATGTCGCGTTGAAAATGCACGACGAGATTCAGGAAGGGTTCGATAACTTCAAGTCGCTGATCGCGGAGATCGATTGCGATCCGCAACCCGGTGGCCATTTTCTGATCGCGCACCGTCCGCGCATCATGCAAAAGCTCGCCGCCGAGGCCAAGGTATGGAAGGACGTGTTCGGCTACCCGTCCGAACTGATCGACAAGCACACCTTCCAGCGCGAGTATGTCAACGACGCGGAAGCGGCCGGGGCGCTTCACGAGCCGGAAGGGATCGGCATTCATGCGTTGAAGCTCGCCTTTGGTTATCTGCGGCTTGCCCGTGAAGCGGGCGCCAGGGTGCATCCGGCGAGCCCCGTGCTCGGCTGGGAAACCATCAATGGCGTGCATCATCTGCGCACACCCGGCGGCACCGTGCGCGCGCGTGCGGTCGGTATTGCGACCGGGGCGTATACGGCACAGACGCTGCACGCTTCGCTGCGCAGCCGCATCATGCCGATCCTGTCGAATTCGATGGTCACGCGTCCGCTCACGAAGCAGGAAATCGCCGCGTGCAACTTTCGCACGACCCAGGTGCTCACGGATACGCGCACGTTGCGCTTCTATTACCGTTTCCTGCCGGACAACCGCTTGCAGATCGGCAGCCGTTCCGCGATCACCGGCGCCGACGCGCCCAATTCGCGCCATTACGATCTGCTGGTGGAAGGCATGGTCCGCAAGTTTCCGGCCTTGCGTGGCGTCACGATCGACTACTCGTGGTGGGGCTGGGTGGACGTCAGTCACGACATGATGCCGCGCGTGTATCAGCCGGATCCGATGCAGACCGTGTACTACGCGCTCGGCTATGGCGGCAACGGCGTGTCGTATTCGCAGCAGGCCGGGCGCCGGCTCGCCGAACGCATTGCGGGAAAGGGCGCGAAGCAGACACTGCCGATTTTCACGTCGCCATTGCCCGGGCACCCGTTCGCGCCGTTCCGGCGGATCGGCCAGCGGATGTTGTATCAACTGTATTTCCGCCGCGACGAGAAACCCTGATACGGCGAGCGGCGGCTAGCCGTCGCTCATGCCGCGCTCGGCTCGAAACTTGCCGCCCGCACGGCGCAAACGGTGCACACTGGCACCATGCGCCGGTGCAGTGCGGTGCTTAATAAAAAATCATATGGCGAGACGCCGAAGCGTCCTCGCCCCATCCGTGATTGAAGACGCCGGGACTCGGGCGGCTGCTCTTGCAGAGCCGTTCCGCCCGCGATCGGATGACGGAACGTGGAGGTGACATGCAGCAATCAACAGATACAACGGAATTGAAGGCGGGCCTCAAGCAGCGCCACATGACGATGATCGCGCTAGGCGGCGTGATCGGCGCAGGGCTCTTCGTCGGCAGCGGTGTGGTGGTGCAGCAGGCCGGCCCCGCGGCGGTGTTGTCGTTTCTGATCACCGGCGCGCTGGTCGTGCTGGTCATGCGGATGCTCGGCGAAATGGCCTGCGCGATGCCGGCCGTCGGCTCGTTCTACGAATACGCGCGGCTGGCATTCGGCGGCAAGCGTGCTTCCGGCAACCTGGCCGGTTTTCTGACCGGCTGGATGTACTGGTATTTCTGGGTCATCGTCGTGGCGGTCGAGGCGGTTGCGGGTGCGAAGCTTGTGCAGTTCTGGTTGCCCGACGTGCCCGCATGGGCGATCAGTCTTGTGTTGCTGGTGACGCTCACGGCGACCAACCTCGTCTCGGTCGGCAGTTACGGTGAATTCGAGTTCTGGTTCGCATCGATCAAGGTCGCGGCGATCATGGTGTTTCTGTTTCTCGGCGGCATGTACGTGCTGGGGCTGTGGCCCGCGTCGAAGCACGTTACCGAAGTGCTGCCGACGCTGCTCTCGCACGGTGGGCTGATGCCCAAAGGCATTGGACCGGTGCTGAGCGGCGCGGTCGCCGCCACGGGTTTTTACTTCGGCGCGGAAATCGTCACCATCGCGGCGGCCGAAGCGCAGGAGCCCGCGAAGGCAGTCGCCAAAGCGACCAACTCGGTGATTACGCGCGTGCTGGTCTTTTATGTGGGCTCGATTCTGCTCGTCGTTGCGCTCGTGCCGTGGAACTCGCCGAAGATGGCGACGCCCTATGTCAGCGCGCTCGATGCGATGGGTATCCCGGCCGCCGCCAGCGTCATGAACGCCATCGTGCTCACGGCGGTACTGTCGGCGCTCAATTCCGGTCTCTACGCGGCGTCGCGGATGATCTTCGCGCTGACGCGCCACGGCGACGCGCCCGCCGCGCTCGCCAAGGTCAATCGCCGTGGCGTGCCGGTGCGCGCGATTCTGATCGGTACCGTATTCGGCTACGCGTCGGTCGTCATGTCGTACGTCTCGCCGGATACCGTGTTCGCGTTTCTCGTGAATTCGTACGGCACGGTGGCGATTTTCGTCTACGTGCTGATTGCGATCTCGCAACTGAAACTGCGTGCCCGCATCGAGCGGGATGCGCCGCAGAAGCTGCGAGTGAGGATGTGGTGCTATCCGTACCTCACGTGGGTCGCGATCCTCGGCATGGTGGGCATTCTGGTCGCGATGGCCTTTATTCCGGAGCAACGTCAGCCGCTCTGGTTCGGTGTCGCGAGTCTCGGCGTGCTGCTGCTCGCTTATCTGCTGCGCGTGCGCAAAACCGACGAACTCTTTCGCGAGCCGGAGACGGTCGAATACCGGCATCGTCATCGCTGATACTTACGGTCCAAAATCGTCTCTATAAAAAACGAGATGATTTGTATCGAAAAAAGAAAGTGCGTATGATGACCCGGCAAGGCCGTGTGCGGCTGCTGAGCGCCGCACCGCCCGCCGTCCAGACATAGCGCGAAGGAGACCGTAGTGACCGATATCGTGACAGGCAAACCGGACCGGATGGTCTCGGTGCGAACGTTGTTCGGCATCGATTCAGGTTTGATGGTGCCGGCGTTTAGCGACCGTGACGACCACGTTCCCGAAGTCGACGAGGCGTACCGCTTCAATGCTGAAGTGACGCTGGCGATTCTCGCCGGCTTCATGCGCGAGCGCCGCGTGATGGTGCAGGGCCTGCATGGCACGGGTAAGTCGACCCACATCGAACAGGTCGCTGCCCGGCTCAACTGGCCGTGCGTACGCGTGAATCTGGACGGGCATATCAGCCGTCTCGATCTGGTGGGCAAAGACGCCATCATCGTGCGCGACGACCTGCAGGTAACCGAGTTCCAGGAAGGCATCGTGCCCTGGGCACTGCAACGGCCCATGGCGCTGATCTTCGACGAATACGACGCCGGCCGTCCCGACGTCATGTTCGTGATCCAGCGCATTCTGGAGCGCGACGGCAAATTCACGCTGCTCGATCAGAATCGCGTGATTCATCCGCACCCGTATTTCCGGCTGTTCGCCACGACCAATACCGTCGGCCTAGGCAATCTGAACGGCATGTATCACGGTACGCAGTTGCTGAATCACGCGCAGATGGACCGCTGGAACGTCGTGGCCACGCTCAACTATCTGCCGCGCGCCGAAGAGGCCGGCATCGTGCTCGCACGTGTGCCGGAACTCGCCGACGCTGCCGGCCGCGCACTGATCGAGTCGATGATCAGTGTCGCGGAACTGACGCGCAAGGGCTTTGCCGCCGGCGATCTGTCCACGCTGATGTCGCCGCGCACGGTGATCGACTGGGCGGAGAACTGCCAGATTTTCCGCGATCCCGCCATGGCGTTTCGCCTCACCTTCGTCAACAAGTGCGACGAAGCGGAACGGCCCATCGTGGCCGAGTATTTCCAGCGCTGCTTCGACAGAGAGCTGGAAAGCGCGCCTGAGCGCGAGGCCCATTCGATGGTGGCGCAATGAGCGCTGCCGAGCGGCAAGCCACGCGCCGCGCGGAGCAGCGTCAGAACCTATGTGCCGCGGCGGTGCGCGCGTTGACCGGCGACGCCGCGCTGCACTACCGGGCCGGCCGTCTGTATCGTGGCTTGCGTGCGCTGCCGCTTCATGCGCCGCATCTGCGCACGGACCCGCGGGTTGATGATCTGCTTTCCTTGCGTGGAGCAGCGGATGGCGCCGCGCTGCGTTTGACGCATTCCGATGCGGCTCTCCACGCGAGCCTGTGCCCCGTCGAGCCCGTTGAGCGCCTCCTGTTCGAACTCTTCGAGCAGCTGCGTTGCGAAGCGCTCGCGCCTGCCGGCATGCCGGGGCTCGCGCAGAATCTGCGGCATCGCTTCGAAACATGGTCGAGGGCTTTTTATCGCACCGGACTGGCCGACGGCCACTTGGGCATTCTGCTTTACACGGTCGCCCAGATCGTCTGGTCGCGTTTGTCGGGCTGGCCCGTGCTGGAAGAGACCGAAGGCCTGATCGAAGCCACCCGCGCCGCGATCACGCCGACGCTGGGCGTGCCGCTCGCGGCGCTGCGGCGGTATCGGACGGAGCAGGGCACGTTCGCGATTCATGCGCTCGAACTAGCTCGTCTCGTCAGCCAGATGATGTGTGAAGCACGCGCGCAGTCCCTTGAAGAAAACGAGCAGGCGCCGGAAGACGACGAAGCCGTGCGCGCCATGTTCGCGCTGTGGTTCGATACCGACGAAGGCGAGCAGGTCGACATGGGTCTCGCGGCCACCGGCGACAGCCGTGTTCTGCGCGACGCCGGGCAACGCTACCTCGCGTACACCACGCGCTACGACCGCGAATTGATGCCAGGCTCGCGGATTCGGCGCGAGTTACTCGCCGAGTATCGCGACCAGCTCGACAAGCGGATCGCCGCGCAGCGCATCAACGTGCCGCGGCTCGCGTATGCGCTGAAGGCCGCGCTCGCCGTGCCGCAACGCGATGGCTGGTCGTTCGGTGAAGAGCACGGGCGTATCGACGGCCGGCGTCTCGCGCAACTGGTCTGCTCGCCGGCCGAGCGGCGTTTGTTCGTGCTGGAACGGCACAAACCGCTCGCCGATTGCGTGGTGAGCTTTCTCATCGATTGTTCGGGGTCCATGCGAACCTATATCGAGCCGGTGGCGATGCTGGTGGATGTGCTCACGCGCGCGCTCGATCAGGCCGGTGTGGCCAGCGAGGTGCTGGGATTTTCGACCGGCGCATGGAATGGCGGCCGCGCGCGGCTCGACTGGCTGGCCGGCGGCCGGCCGCATCATCCGGGGCGGCTCAACGAGGTCGCACACCTTGTCTTCAAAGATGCCGCGACAAGCTGGCGGCGCGCTCGCGCCGACATCGCCGCGCTGTTCAAGGCCGATCTGTTCCGCGAGGGCGTGGACGGCGAAGCGGTCGATTGGGCCTGCATGCGGCTGCGTGCGCGCGCCGAGGCGCGGCGCATCCTCGTCGTGATCTCGGACGGCAGTCCGATGGATACCGCGACCGCACAGGTCAACGATACCTATTACCTCGACAATCACCTGAAGCAGGTAGTGGCGCGCAATGAAGCCGCGCGCGACGTCGAATTGCTCGGTCTTGGCGTGGGACTCGATCTGAGTCCGTATTACCGCCGTTGCCTTGCTGTCGATCTGTCCGCGCCGCCTGACATGTCGATGTTCGCCGAACTCGTCGGCTGGATCGGCGCGCGGCGGTAACGGGACTGTGAAGCTCGGGAACGGTCTGGCTCGCGCGTCAGCGCACCAACTGCTGCAGCGCATGCAGGATCAACGAAGCGCCGATCACCATCAGAATCGCGAACGCGATGCGGCGCGTCATCACGCCCGATAGCGGCGGCGGGTACTGCCGCGCCACCATCGTCATGAGGGCGACGACCGGGACCGCGAAGGCGGCCTGCGTCCAGAGGTCGGCGTCGAGTTGGCCCTCGTACGCGCTAAACAACGTGCGGGTGATCGAAGTCACCGTGAAGATCAGAATCAGCGCGTAGCGGATCTGCATGAGCGAGAGCGGCTGACGATAGAACTGAAAAATCAACGGTGGCCCGGATACGCCGAACATGCCGCTCAGCAGACCGCCGAACAGTCCGCTGACGAAGAAACTCCTATCGGCCGAGCGGCACGCGAGCGGCGCCGGACGCAGTGCCGCACTCAGGCCGCCGTACAGCACCACGGCGCCCAGCAGCAGTTGCAATACGCTGGAGGCGGCGTTGCTCAGCAGATTCAGCACGAGCACGCCCGCCACCACGGAGGGCAGGACGCCCAGCGTGGCGGCGCCCACCGCGCGCCAGTCGATGTGATGGAATTTGCCGGGCAAGGCGGTCGCGCTATTGGCGAGTGTCACGAGGCTGAGCAGGGCGGCGAGACTCGTGACCGGCGCCAGTTCGAAGCCGCTGGCCGCGCCGATGACGATCATGCTCAGGCCGAAGCCGGTGATGGTTTGAAAATAGCTCGCAAAGCCCATCAGCGCGAGGAGAGGCAGCAACTTCTGAACGATCATGAATGAGACGGTGTGAGGAGGACGTCGGGATGTGTGAGCGCGGCTTGCGCCTGGACCGCGGTGACGGCGGTCACGTAGTAGATGTCGTCCGCGCTGCAGCCGCGCGACAGGTCGTTGGCTGGCTTGCGCAGGCCCTGCAGCAGCGGGCCGATCGCCTTCGCACCGCCGATCCGCTCGGCCAGCTTGTAGCCGATGTTGCCCGCTTCCAGACTTGGAAACACCAGCACGTTGGCGTGGCCCTCCACCTGCGAGTGCTTGACTTTGCGCAGCGCGATTTCGGAAACGATGGCCGCGTCGAGTTGCACATCGCCGTCGATCGCGAGATGCGGGCGGCGTTCCTGCACGATGTGGGTCGCATTGACCACTTTGTCGACGGCCGCATGGTGAGCGCTGCCGCTGGTCGAAAACGACAGCATCGCCACGCGCGGCTCGTCCATCAGAAGGCTTTGCGCGCTGTCTGCGGCGGCGATCGCGATCTCGGCGAGCTGGCCGGCATCGGGCTCCACCACGAGTGCGCAGTCCGAGAAAATCAGGCCGCCCTTGAGCGTGTGGAACGGCTCGCACAGCATCATCAGGAAGAAGCTCGATACGAGCCTGAAGGAAGGCGCGATGCCGATGATCTGGATCGCGGTGCGCACCACGTCGGCGGTGGTGTTGACCGCGCCGGACACGGAGCCGTCCGCGTGGCCGAGTCGCACCATCAGGTTCGCGAAGCAGAGTGGGTTGAGGATTTCTTTGCGTGCCAGTTCGAGCGTCATGCCTTTTTTGCTGCGCAGAGCGAACAGTTCCTCGGCATATAACGGTGCGAGCGCGGAAGCTACGGGGTCCACCAACTCCATTGCCGACAGATCGACGTCGAAGCGGGCTGCGGCCTCGCGAATGCGCGTGGCGTCGCCCACGAGCAGAATGCGGGCAATGCCTTCGCGGCTCGCGCGCTGTGCGGCCTGCAACACGCGCGCATCTTCGGCCTCGCTCAGCACGATACGCATGGGTGAACGACGCGCTTGTTCAATGATGCGGTTGATGGCTTTCATGGAAATGGCCGTTTGGAGAGACAGCGAGACGCGCAACGAAGAAGCCGGAGACAGAGCGCCCGCGAGGGCGCGCCTGTTTCCGGCCTGTGAGCACTGCGGGCTCCGTCTGCCTGTGCACGGTGCCCGCGCGCGCCCGAACCGTTAAACGTAGTCCTTGTACTTGTCGAGCATGCGCACAGGCTTGGAGAGCGCGTCGCGGCGGAACGGATCGCCCAGTTCACGGGTGCACATGATCTCGATGATGGTGGTCTTGCCGCTGTTCATCTGCGCGTCGATCGCTCGCTTGAGCGCGGGGCCGACATCTTCGAGACGATCCACCACGATGCCTTCGGCGCCCATCGCGCGGGCAATGGCCGCGAAGCTCTGGTTATCGAGTTCGCCCGCCACGAAGCGGCGATTGTAGAAGTCCACCTGGTTCTTCTTCTCTGCGCCCCATTGGCGGTTGTGGAACACCACTGCCGTCACCGGAATGTTATGACGCACGCAGGTCATGGTTTCCATCAGGCTCATGCCCCAGGCGCCGTCGCCCGCATATGAAACGGCCGGGCGGTGCGGCGCGGCGACCTTGGCGCCGATGATGGTCGGAAACGCGTAGCCGCAATTGCCCCAGCTCATCGCCGCGAAGAAGCTGCGTGGCTTGTTGAAGCGCAGATAGCTGTTGGCCACCGAGTTGATGTTGCCAATGTCGGTCGACACCATCACGTCTTCCGGCATGGCCTTTTCCAGCTCGCGCAGCACCTGGCGCGGATGCAGATAGGTGCCGCCGCCAGGCGTGCGTTCGTGCTTCTGCTCTTCGATCATGTCGAGGCTGTAGGCGTCGCGCTCATGTGTCCAATCGTCGAGCTCTTTCTCCCATGCCGCTTTTTCTGCGGCGATCTGAGCGCCGCGTTCTTCGCGCGTGGCGTCGCAGGCAATCTTGCGTCCGGCAAGGCGCTCGGTCAATGCGACGGCGGCGGCCTTCGCGTCGCCGCAAATGCCTACCGAGATCTTCTTCACGAGACCGAGCATCTTGTGATCGGCATCGATCTGGATGATCTTCGCGTTGGTCGGCCAGTAGTCCAGGCCGTGCTGCGGCAGCGTGCCGAACGGTCCGAGACGCGAGCCGAGCGCGATCACGACGTCGGCGCGCGAAAGCAGCTTCATGGCGGCCTTCGAGCCCTGATAGCCGAGCGGGCCGCACCACAGCGGATGGCTGGCCGGGAACGAATCGTTGTGCAGGTAGCTGTTCACGACCGGCGCGTTCAGTCGCTCGGCGAGCGCCTTGCATTCTTCGATCGCGTCGGCCATCACCACGCCGCCGCCTGAAATGATCACCGGGAACTTCGCTTGCGCGAGCAGTTCTGCCGCTTCGTTCAGGCGTTGCTCACCGCCCGCGCCGCGATCGAGACGCTGCGGCTGGGGGATTTCCACTTTGACCTGGCCGTAGAAGTAATCGCGCGGGATATTGAGCTGGGTCGGTCCCATCTCCGCCATGGCGCGGTCGAAACAGCGGCCGGTGAATTCCGCCATGCGTGCCGGATGGGTGACATGGCCTTGATACTTGGTGAATTCCTGGAACATGGGCAGTTGCTTGGCTTCCTGGAAGCCGCCCAGACCGATCCCCATGGTGCCCGCTTCCGGTGTGACGATCACGACCGGGCTGTGCGCCCAGTAGGCTGCCGCAATGGCTGTGACGCAGTTGCTGATGCCGGGGCCGTTCTGGCCGATCACCACGCCGTGGCGTCCCGACACGCGCGAGTAGCCGTCGGCCATATGGCCGGCGCCTTGCTCATGCACCACCGGAATCAGACGGATGCCGGCGGGCGCAAAAATGTCCATGGCGTCCATGAACGCCGAGCCCATGATGCCGAACATATCGGTCACGCCGTTGGCCGCCAGGGTTTCGACGAACGCTTCCGACGGCGTCATGGCCTGCGGGCCGCTGACACGGTTGTCGGCGGTAGCGTCGCGTTGGGAAGGATTCTGCTCGCTCATGGGTGTCTCCGATTCTTCGAAATAAATGGAACAAAAAATACCGAAAAATGATTGGTGTTTCAAATGTAGGTCAGTCGCTTCGGTGCGTCAACCTAAATTCAAATAAATGGAACGTTTTGTATCAAAATCGGTTGGCATTTGGTTTGGGGCGGCTGTTTGGCGGGTTGGGCTCGCGCCGGTGGCAAATGGCCGTGGCTGCGCTGTCACAGCCACGGCAACGAGTACGTCTTCACGTTGGTGAAGCTCTTGATCGCTTCCTGAACGCCTTCCTTGTAGCCGAGCCCCGAGTCCTTGATGCCGCCGAACGGCGTCAGTTCGAGGCGGTAGCCGGGCACCTCGCGCACGTTCACGCTGCCCACCTGTAATTCCGTGATAAATCGCGTGATGTAATCGAGCCGGTTCGTGCAGACGGAAGAGGACAGGCCGTAGTCCGTCGAGTTGGAAATCCGGATCGCTTCGTCGATATCGCGGAAGCGGATGACCGGCGAAACTGGACCGAAAGTTTCATATCGCACGAGCGGCATATCCGGCGTGACGCGATCGACCACGGTCGGCGAATAAAGCGCGCCGCGGCGCACGTTGCCGAGCAGCAGCTTCGCGCCGCGATTGACGGCGTCGTTGACCTGCGCTTCGAAGAAGATCGCGGCGTCCTCGTCGATCACGGTGCCCATGTCGGTAGTGGGATCGGCCGGATCGCCGTAACGTATCGCGCGACTCTTTTCCACCAGCAATTCAACGAAGCGATCCGCCACCGCTTCGTGCACGAGCATCCGCTTGATGGCGGTGCAGCGCTGCCCGGAGTTCTTGTACGAGCCGGAAACGGCCAACGTGCTCGCCTCGTCGAGGTCCGCGTCTTCCATCACGATGAGCGGATCGTTGCCGCCCAGTTCGAGCACCGCGCGCCGATAACCCATCCTGTTCGCGATGTGTTTGCCGATGGCGACCCCGCCCGTGAACGTAATGAGGTCGACGTGCCGGTTTGTAATGAGTTCGTCCGCAATGTCTTTCGGGTCGCCCGTGACCACCTGGAGCATCTGTGGCGGCAGGCCGGCGCTGTAGAGAATGTCGGCGAGCAGGCAGGTGGACAGTGGCACTTTCTCGGACGGTTTGACGACGATCCGGTTATTGGTGGCGATGGATGGCACGATCTTGTGCGCCACCTGGTTCATAGGATGATTGAACGGCGTGATCGCGCAGATCACGCCGAGCAGCGGCTCGCGCTGCGTATAGACGCGGCGCTGTTTGCCGTGCGGCGTCAGATCGCAGGAGAAAATCTGGCCGTCGTCCTTCAGCGCCTCGGCGGCGCCGAAGATCAATACGTCGCTGACGCGGCCCGCTTCGTATAGCGAATCTTTCTTGCAGAGCCCGGATTCGGCGGTGATCAGAGCGGCGATTTCGCCGGTCCGCTCGCGCACCATATCCGCCGCGCGCCGCAGGATCCGCGCGCGCTCATAGCGTGTGAGGCTGGCGCGATATGCGTGCGCGTAGTCGAAAGCGTGCCGCACGTCGTCTACCGTGGCTTTCGGAACCGTGCCGACGAGCTCGCGCGTATAGGGATTGAATACCTCGATGACTTCCGCGCGCGTGATCTTTTCACCGCCGATGCGCATGGTCTCGTGTCGAACCCCAAAAGACATGCCTGGTTTGACGATGGCGTTCACGTGGCCCCCTGACTGGATTGACGATCGCGTAAGACAACTGCCTTACCGTTGCGACCGATATTGCCGTTGCGCACGGCAACGGGGTAGAGCCAGCTTGGGGGAGTCGCTGAGTCCAGCGCCGTATCACTGCGACGCTGAAGCGAAAGAGAAAGGGCCCGCAGGCCCTTGTGAGTGAAGCACGGCGACGCCTTGTCAGACCCTGCCTTTCCAGGGCACCAGCACGCGCTCGATATAACGCATCAGCAGATCGAAGCAGAGCGCGAAGAAGCCAATCACGATAATCCCCATGATGACCACGTCGCTCGCCAGAAATTCCGCTGCGTTGAGCACCATGAAGCCGAGGCCGCTGGTCGATGCGACCATTTCGGCGGCCACCAGTGTCGTCCAGCCGACGCCGATGCCGATTCTCATGCCGGTGAAGATCTCCGGCATCGCCGACTTCAGGATCACGTACAGGACCACTTGGGTGCGCGAGGCGCCCATCGAATACGCGGCGTGAATCTGTTCGATCGAAACCGAGCGCACGCCTGCACGGGCCGCAATGGCGAGCGGCGCGAAAATGGCGAGGTAAATCAGCAGCACCTTCGAAAATTCGCCGATGCCGAACCAGATGATGATGAGCGGCAAATAGGCGAGAGGCGGCAACGGGCGGTAGAACTCGATCGGCGGATCGAACGCGCCGCGCGCGAAGCGCGACACGCCCATCATCACGCCGACGGGGATCGCGCTCACGCAGGCGAGCAGGAATGCGCCGAAGACCCGCAACAGGCTGATACCCGTGTGCTGCGCGAGCGTGGAATTGGCGAAACCTTCGGTGGCGACAAAGATGAACTTCGCGTAGACGGCCTGCGGCGACGGCAGAAAGAGCGGCTTGATCCAGTGCAGATTGGTCGCCGCGAACCAGAGTCCGACAAATGCGGCCACCGTGATGAGGCTCGTGGCGACGCTGCTGCCTTGCCCCGGCACGCCGAACGTATCGCCGGGCCGGGCGGGTTTCTTCGCGAGCATGCGAGGCCCGCGCCCCGGTCGCCGAGGCGGCCGTGCCGGCGTGTTCGTCTCCATGGGGGCGGCCTCGCCGTGCAGAACGGCCTGAGCGGATTTTGAACTAAACATGAGCGACTCCGGCCTCGGCGGCGTGCATCTTCTCGTCGCCGTAAATGATGTTGAGGACACGCTCGCGCATGGCGATGAAATCGGGACTCGATTTGATCGCCCGTGCGTCGCGCGTTTCGAGAAAACGGCGATTGAAGTCCAGTTCGTAGGTATGGGTGATCCGGCCGGGACGCGGCGACATCACGATCAGACGGCTCGCAAGGAAGAGTGCCTCCTCCACGCTGTGCGTGATAAAGAAAAACATCTTGTTGGTCTTCTTCCAGACATCGAGCAGCAATTCCTGAATGGTTTCGCGGGTGAGTGCGTCGAGCGCGGCCATCGGCTCGTCCATCAGCAGCATTGCCGGATCGCAGGTGAGCGCGCGGGCAATGCCGACACGCTGCTGCATCCCGCCCGAGAGCTGATAGATCATGTGCTTGTGGAAGTCCTGCAAGCCGACCAGCGCGAGGTTGCGCACGGCGATTTCGCGCCGCTGCGCGCGCGGCACGCCTTGCAGTTTGAGACCGAATTCCGCGTTGTCGATCACGTTGAGCCACGGCAATAGCGCATGCTTCTGGAACACCACGCCGCGGTCCGCGCCCGGCCCCGCAATCGGTTCGCCGCCGAGCAGCAACTCGCCCCGGCTCGGCGCGATGAAGCCGGCCATGAGCGACAACAGCGTGGTCTTGCCGCATCCGGACGCCCCCAGTGCGACGACGAAGTCGCCTGAGCGGATAGTCAGGTTGATATCGTCGAGCGCCTGCACGGTCTGACCTGGCCGGCGCCCCGGGAACACCACGCTCACGTTCCTGACAGTCATGTTTTCCATGTTGCCTCCTGATTCCGGATCACGGTTACGTCATTTGAGTTGCGCGGCGGCTTCGGCGTAAGCCGGCGTCACGAATTTCGAGTAGTCCGGCAGGACGGCGCCAATCTGCTTCTGGCTTTTCAGGAACTCCGAGGTGTCCTTCAGCGCGAGCGCGGCGCGGCTCGCCGTGCCGCCACCCAGCCATTGCGCGGACGCCTGCTCGCCGAGCGTGGGGAAGGCATACAGCGACAGCGACCCCGGCACGTCCGCCGGCGAGCCGCCGATCATCTTCGCGATGGCGGCGGCTTGCGGCGAGGTCGCGCTCCATTGCGACGGATTGCTGCGGTACTGCTGGTCGGCGTCGGCGATTGCCTTGACGAGTTTGGCCATGAAGTCTTTATGGTCCTCGCCCCATTTGCGATCGACCGCAATGCCGTCGAAGGTCGGCTTGCCGAGCTTCGAGAGGTCGCCGGACGTGATCAGCACCTTGCCGCTTTTCTTCAGTTCCGCGAGTGCCGGATCCCACACGTAGGCGGCGTCGATGTCGCCGCGCGCCCAGGCCGCGACGATCTGATTGGGCTGCATGTTGAGAATCTTCAGGTCAGACGGATTGATGCCCCAGTGCTGCAGCGCGAACATGGTGTGATAGTGAGTCGTCGACACGAACGGCACGCCGATGGTCTTGCCCTTCAGATCCGCGGGCTTCGTCACGCCGGAGCCATTGCGCGCCACCATCGCTTCAGCCTGGTTGATGTTGTCGAGAATCCAGAAGAGCTGCAGGTCGAGACCCTGGCTCACGGCGGCGGCAAGCGGGCTCGAACCGATCACGCCAACCTTGACGTCACCGGATGCCAGCGCGGTCGCGACTTTCGCGCCTGATTCGAATTGCCGCCAGTTGATCTTGTAGCCGGTGGCCTTTTCGATCGACCCGTTCGCGATGCCGACCACCCACGGGTCGACGATCTGCTGATAGGCGATCGTGATTTCCTTTTCTTGCGCATGGCTGGGCGTCGCCACGAGGCTCGCCGTGGCGGCGAAAACCAGCGACAGGACGCAGCGTGCCGTCCATTGGAACCACGGTCGTGAGGTCGGGCTTTTATGGCGTTTCATAATAGGTCTCAAAAGTGGCTGTCTATGGAGCATGGAAGTCGTGTGGATACGACCGGTGCTTGTCCCGATCGCGGTGGACGGGGTGAGTCGAGTATCGTCAGTAAAAAATCGGGCAAGTTAGTGCCAGACGGCGCCGATCGTTGAGTCCACATGGCAATCGGGGATCGCTCAGGGACTGCTCGGGGACCTCTCAGGACCCGATCGCAAGCCAGATCGGGAACCGACCCGGACCCAACGCGGACCGGATCCGAAGCCGCTCTGGCCGGCCCGCGCCATGACTGCTATCGCGACAGGCGGCTGTGCCGAAGAGCGACGCGATGGCCGGCGCGGCCTGTTCACTTTCAGGAGGAAGCATGTCTAGCCGTACAGCGACGGCCCTTTGGACGCAGCGTTTTCAGCGTCCCAGCGACTCGAACATGAGCCTGCAAGGGCAGATTCGCCAGATGCTGGTGGCCGCGATTCTGGACGGCCAACTGCCGCCGCAAACCGCGCTGCCGTCCAGCCGCGAACTGGCCGATCAATTGAGCGTCGCGAGAAATACGGTCGTGCTGGCGTACCAGCAACTCGTGGAAGAGGGCTATCTGATTTCGCGCGAGCGCAGCGGGCACTTCGTCAATCCGGCGATGCTGGAGGGGCGCCACGGTTTCAAGCCGTCGCAGTCGGTCCCCGGCGGCGAGCATGGCACCGCGCCCGCGCGGCCCGACTGGGCGCACCGTGTGCAGCGGCGGCCCTCCGCGCAGCGCAACATTGTCAAGCCGGGCAACTGGCAGGACTACGAATATCCATTTATCTACGGGCAGTTCGACCAGTCGCTCTTTCCGACCAACGACTGGCGTGAGTGCTGCATGAAGGCGCTTTCAGTGATGGAGATCCGCAACTGGGCGCCGGATCTGATCGGCCGCGACGACGACACGCTGATCCAGCAGATTCGCACGCGTGTGCTGCCGCGACGTGGCGTGTTCGCGATGCCGGATGAAATCGTCATCACGATCGGCTGTCAGCAGGCGTTATATCTGGTGGCCGATCTGCTCGCGCGCGAGCGCACCACGGTGGGATTCGAAAACCCCGGCTATCCGGACGCGCGCAATATCTTCGAGAACCGCAATGCGCAACTGGTGCCGTTGCCGGTCGATGCGGGCGGCGTGCGCCCCGTCGAGGACGCGCAGCTTTTTGCTCAATGCGATTACGTCTACGTGACGCCGAGCCACCAGTGCCCGACCACGGCCACCATGCCGATCGATCGCCGGCATGCGTTGCTCGAACTCGCGCAAGAGCACGATTTCGTGCTGATCGAAGACGACTACGAAAGCGAGAACAATTTTTCAGGCATGCCGCACCCGGCGCTCAAGAGTTTGGACAAGGCTGATCGCGTGATCTACATCGGCAGTCTGTCGAAGACGTTCGCGCCCGGCTTGCGGCTCGGGTATATCGTGGGTCCGCGCGAACTGGTGCATGAGTTGCGCGCGTTACGCCGTCTGATGGTGCGGCATCCGGCGGCATACATTCAGCGTGCGTTCGCGACGTTTCTCGCGCTCGGCCATCATGACGCGCTGCTGCGCAGGCTCGCCCACGCTTATCGCGAGCGTGCGCTGGCGTTGATGGCGGCGCTCGACACATACATGCCCGAAGCGCGCTACATCCCGATTACGGGCGGCGCGTCGTGCTGGGTGGAAGGGCCGCCGTGGCTCGACGCCGTGCGCCTCGCCGCCGACGCCGAACAGCACGGCATTCTGATCGAATCAGGCGGTGTGTTCTTCATGACCGGACTGGAGCAGAAGCACTGCTTCCGGATGGGCTTCTCGGCGATCAAGCTCGACAAGATCGAGGCGGGCGTGCGCCTGCTGGCCGAACTCGTGCGCCAGCAGAAGCCTGCGTCATGAACATACCCGGCAGCGGGTATGGCAGAGAAAGGGGCTCGTGTCAGAAGGTGGACGCGAGTTCCCGCGCGGCTTCCTGAAGACGCGGCACGAATTCGAGCGCGCGCGACAGCGGCGCGCGCGAGACCGGCGCATGCACGGCGACCGCCGCGATACAGGTGCCGTTCTCATCGACGACCGGCGCCGCCACGCATACGATGCCGGCCAGAAACTCCTCGTTATCGATCGCAATGCGCTTGTGCGCGGTCCGGTCGAGTTCCGCCTCGAGCAGTTCCGGATCGGTGATGGTGTTCTGCGTGAAGCGTTCGAGTTTCAGTGCGCGCACGAGCGCCGAGCGCTGTTCGCGCGGCAGCATGGCCAGCAGCAGTTTGCCGCTCGCACTGCAATACGCGGGGACGTGCGAGCCGGGTTTGAGATCGAGGCGCAAGGGCCACGGCGCTTCCATCCGGTCGAGATACAGCACCTCGGTTTCATGCAGCATGGTGAGGTTGCAGGTCTCGCCGAGATCGGCCACCAGACGCGCGAGAATCGCGTGACGCAGGCGCCGCGCGCCGGAATGCATCACCACGCCTAACGCGAGCTGCGCGAGCCGCGGCCCGATTACATAGGCGTTTTTCTGGCCGGGCTCGCGGATCACGAGACCGCCGGCTTCCAGCGAAGCGAGCATGCGATGCAGCGACGCCTTGGGCAGCGCGACGTCCTGCGCAATATCGGCGAGCGATACCGGGCCGTCCGAGTTGACGAGGTGTTCGAGCAGCGCAAACGCGCGCAGCGTCGGAGTATCCGCTTTGGTCATGCCTGCCGTTCCGGAAAATGGATCGGCGTCATTGTACAACTCCGCTTTGGGCCGCCCGGCCTTCACGCCGCCGGGCCGGACAGTTGCGGCGGAGTCCTGCGGATCGAATGGATCGCTCATGGGGAAAGCCTCAGCGCTCATGGTGCGCATGCTCCGCAGAAGGCCCTGCGGATAAGAGTGGGGCGAGCTTCAGCGCCGCGTCCTTGAGTCGGGGTACGGTCTTCAGCAGGTCGTTCAGACTCGCGCGCGCGGTCGGCGCGTGAATCGCCAGCGAGGCGAGCACGTGCCCGTCGGTGGTATCTCGCACCGGCACCGCGACCGCCACCATGCCGCGCACCAGTTCCTCGTTGTCGATGCCGATACCGCGCACGGCGAGGCGGTCGAGTTCCGCCTCCAGCAGATTCAATTCCGTCAGCGTGCCTTGCGTTCGTCGCTCCAGCGTCAGCCGCGCGAGCACGAGGCGGCGTTCGGCCGGCGGCATCTGCGAGAGGAACAGTTTGCCGCTGGCGGTGCAGTGCAACGGCACCCGCGTGCCGGGCTGCAAATGCAGCCGCAGCGGTTCAGTGGTCTCCACGCGCTCCAGATAGAGCACGGTGTCGCGATCGAGCGCGGTGAGGTTGCAGGTCTCGCCGAGCGCGTCCACCAGCGAGCGCAGCAGCGAACGGCAGGCCCGCCCAAACGTGTTGTTGGACAGCGTGGTGAGCGCGAGTTGCGCCGCTTTCGGCCCCAGCGTGATGCCGCGATCCGTGCCGCGCGAGTCGGGCAGATGCGTGACGTAGCCCTGAGCTTCGAGTGATTCGATCAGCCGCATCAGCGTCGCTTTGGGAATATGCAGGCGCAGCGAGAGTTGCGATAGCGAAAACGGCTGCCCCGCGGCCGCGAGTTGTTCGAGCACGGCCAAGGCGCGCAAAGCCCGTGAGTCCTCGGCCACGGATTCGCTGCGCGGCGACGGGCAGTGTGCTTGCATACGCTTCCTTGCTCCCGATCAGTGACTGGCCGGCGTCCACGTGCGCTGCGCACGCCGGTCGGCAATTTCTAAAAGTGAAACAAAAACAGCTGTTTCTGTTTCACATGCGCCGATATTAGCGGGAATCTCTTGAACAGGAAACCGGCTGAACATAAATTTCAACGAAACATACCGGTTTTTTATAAAACATGCAGGAGACACTTCACATGGCAGACCGATTCGACTTTGTGGTCGTCGGCGCGGGATCGGCGGGTTGCGTGCTGGCCAACCGGCTTTCCGAAGGCGGCCGCTACTCGGTATGTCTACTCGAAGCCGGCCCCGCCGATCGCTTCATGTGGATTCATATCCCTATCGGTTATGGCAAGACGATGTTTCACCCGGTCTACAACTGGGGCTTCTATACCGATCCCGATCCGAACATGCACAACCGCCGGCTCTACTGGCCGCGCGGCCGCACGCTGGGCGGCAGCAGTTCGATCAATGGTCTGATCTATGTGCGCGGGCAGAAGGACGATTACGATCATTGGGCGAGGCTCGGCAATCGCGGCTGGAGTTGGAAAGACTGCCTGCCGTATTTCAGGCGGCTGGAACACAACGAATTGGGCGAAGGCCCGACGCGCGGTGTGGACGGCCCGCTGTGGGCCTCGACGATCAAGCAGCGGCACGAACTGGTCGACGCGTTTATCGCGGCCTCGAATTCGTTAGGCGTGGCAACCATCGACGACTTCAATACGGGCGATCAGGAAGGCGTCGGCTACTATCAGCTGACTACCCGTCGCGGCTTCAGGTGCTCGACCGCCGTGGCTTATCTGAAGCCCGCGCGGCAGCGCAAGAACCTGCGTGTGGAAACCGACGCGATGGCGTCGAAGATTCTGTTCGAGGGAACCCGCGCCTGTGGCGTGCAGTATCGGCAACACGGCGAGTTGCGGGAAGTGCGCGCCAGTCGCGAAGTCATCCTGACCGCGGGGGCGCTCCAGTCTCCGCAATTGCTGCAACTGTCCGGCGTGGGACCGGCCGCGCTGCTGCGCGAGTTCGGCATTCCTGTGGTCGCCAATCGCGCGGGCGTCGGCGAGAACCTGCAGGATCATCTGCAAATCCGCCTGATCTATGAAGTGACGAAACCGATCACGACCAACGATCTACTGCGGTCGTGGACGGGGCGCGCCAGGATGGGGCTGCAATGGGCGCTGATGCGCGGCGGTCCGCTCGCGGTCGGCATCAACCAGGGTGGCATGTTCTGCCGGGCATTGCCGGAGGAATCTGCGACACCGGACATCCAGTTCCATTTCTCGACCTTGTCGGCTGATTCCGCCGGCGGCAATGTTCACGACTTTCCTGGCTGCACTTACTCGATCTGCCAGTTGCGCCCCGAATCGCGCGGCGTGGTGCGCATTCGCAGCGCGGATCCGCGCGAAGCGCCGTCCATCCAGCCGAACTATCTGGACACCGATCTGGACCGGCGCACGACGATCGCCGGCGTGCGTTTCGCGCGCCGCGTCGCGGCCGCGGAGCCGATGGCGTCGCTGATGAAACGCGAGGTGCGGCCGGGCGCGCACGCGCAGACCGACGATGAACTGCTGGACTTCTGCCGCGAGTACGGACAGACAATTTTCCACCCATCTGGTACAGCAAAGATGGGCACGGCCGGCGATCCGCTCGCGGTGGTCGACGAGCGCCTGCGCGTGTACGGCACGCAGGGGCTGCGCGTGGTCGATTGCTCGATCATGCCGACGCTCGTATCGGGCAATACGAATGTGCCGATCGTGATGGTGGCCGAAAAAGCGTCGGACATGATTCTGCATGACGCAAGCGGCGTTGATCGTGGTGTGGCGACGACGCCGGCGGCGAAAGTGGCCGCATAGCAGGTGCAACACGACGGCGGGCATGGTCCGCCGCAATACGCAGCCGCGAGTCGTCCGGTGAATGGGCGGTTTGCGGTCTGCACATAAACCGCCCCGGAGGAGACAACTGGGGTTATTGGCCGGCCGCCTGTCGACACAGGCGGGACGGCCCTCCATTGAGGAGCTGCTGCTATGGCAATCGATCCCCGTGCTATCCGCCGCGTTGCGTTCGCCAGCGTGATCGGAGCGACCGTCGAATGGTATGACTTTTTTCTTTACGGCGTTGTCGCCGGCATCGTTTTCAATAAGCTCTATTTTCCGGCTAACGATCCGCTGGTGTCGACGCTGCTTGCGTATTCGACGTTTGCGGTGGGATTCGTGACGCGGCCACTCGGCGGCGTGATATTCGGCCATTTCGGCGACCGCATCGGTCGCAAGTCGGCGCTGATCCTGACACTCATCATCATGGGAATCTCGACGGCAGGCGTCGCGTTCGTGCCGACCTACGCGCAGATCGGCATCTGGGCGCCGATCCTGCTGTTGTCGCTGCGCGTGCTGCAAGGCATCGGGCTCGGCGGCGAATGGGGCGGCGCGGTCTTGATGGCGTATGAATATGCCCCTCCGGCACAGCGCGGGTTATATGCGAGTCTGCCGCAGATCGGTCTGTCGATCGGGTTATGCCTTGCATCGGGAATGGTGGCGAGCCTCTCGCGTTTGCTGCCCGAAGCGGCGTTCCTGTCGTGGGGCTGGCGGATCGCGTTCGGCGCGTCGCTCGGTCTGGTTCTGATCGGCCTTTATATTCGCGCCAAGGTGATGGAAACGCCCGAATTCATCGCGCTCAAACGCAATCGGCGCGAAGCGAAGATTCCGTTCGTCGACATGATGACGCGCTATCGCGGTTCCGTGATGCTCGGCATGGGCGCGCGTTATATCGACGGCGTGTTCTTCAATATCTTCGCCGTCTTTTCGATCGGCTACCTCACGCAACATGTCTCGATGAGCCGCACCGACGCGTTGCTCGGCGTAATGATCGCGGCCGGCGTGATGTGCTTTTTCATCCCGCTGTTCGGCAGCATGTCTGACAAGCTCGGCCGTACGCGCGTTTATTTCTGGGGTTCGCTGATTTGCGGCTTATCGGTGTTTCCGGCTTTCTGGCTAATCGAAATGCAGCCGGCCAACACGCTGTTGATCTGGGCTGCGATCGTGGTGCCGTTCGGCATCTTCTACGCGATGGTGTACGGTCCGGAGGCGGCATTGTTTGCCGAACTATTCGACGCCGAAGTGCGCTATACGGGTATCTCGTTCGTGTATCAGTTCTCGGGCATTTTCGCGAGTGGGCTCACCCCGATCATTGCGACGATCCTGATGCGACTGAACGGCGGCAAGCCTTGGACAGTGTGCGCGTATGTGCTGTTCTCGGCCTTGATATCAGCGCTTTCGGTGCGTGCGATCGAAAGAAAGCGGGCGGGCTCCTTCGACGCGGTCGTCCATGCAAGGTCATAACCCGCGCGGCGTCATTCCCGAAACGTCTTCGCGGTCTCTTCCGCCGCGTAGCGCAGATCGGGCACGAAGGCGAGCAGATCGTCGAGCGTGACTCTTCCCACCGGCGCCTGCACGGCAATTGCCGCGCAGGCGCGATTGCGATCCAGCATCACGGGCACGGCAATCGCGATCAGCCCTTGCAGATGTTCCTGATTGTTGATTGCAAGCAGCCGGCGCCGGGTGGTGCTCAGTTCCTTGCGCAACGCGTCGCGATCGGTAATCGTTCGCTCGGAATAGCCGCGCAGCGGCAGCGTTTCAATGACGCGCTCGCGTCGGTCCTTCGGCAGAAAGCTGAGCAACAGCTTGCCGCTCGCCGAGCAATGCAGCGGCACATGTGAGCCCGGCTGCAGGTGCATGCGCAGCGGCCACTCGGTTTCGACGCGATCCACGTAGACGACATCGTTGCCGGAGAGCATGGTCAGATTGCAGGTCTCGCCGATTTTCGCCACCAGTTGTTCGAGCAGCACGTGGCGGGCGGCCGCCGGTCCCGCATGCATCAACACGTTGACGGCGAGCATGCGCACGCGCGGCGAACATTCGTAAAGACGGTCGCCCGCGCCGCGCGTGACGAGCCACGCATCCATCAGTTGCACGAGGATCCGGTGGACGGTCTGCTTGGGCAGGCCGAGCGCGTTGACGAGTTCCGTCATCGAAAGCGGGCCGCCCGCTTCGGCAAGCGTTTCGAGAACGCGAAACGCGCGTACTGCGGCTGCATTCGACTGGTTTGACGTCGACATTCCACTTCCTCGTCCGCGTGTTCACAGGGTTGATTTTGCATCGACTTCATTGTTTTTCGGGACTATGGAAAGTACCGAATTTTGCGTTTTCCGATGCGGGCAAACGCATTGCAATGGATAGCTCGAAAAACGGGACTTCGCCCAAAGCACCGCTGGCTAGATTGATAGCACTGCAATCAATCTATTCACGCGGAGCGAACCCATATGAACGTCAGAGCCACAGGAGTCGAAATCGCGGGGCACCATGCGGACGGCGAAGCCGAGCGCATCGTTGCAGCGCTCGTTGCGAGGGCACGCGCGGCGCAGCGCGCTTTCGAGAATGCGGGGCAACAGGTGCTCGACACCGCCGCCGCAGCCGCCGCATGGGCCATCATGGAGCCGGCGCGCAACCGGCAACTGGCGCAATGCGCCGTAGACGATACGGGTCTCGGCAATGCCGACGACAAATTCCGCAAGAACTATCGCAAAACGCTGGGCCTGCTGCGCGATCTGCACGCACAGAAGACCACCGGCGTGATTGCCGAGGACAAGGAAAACGGTATCGTCGAAATCGCGCGAGCCGTCGGCGTGGTGGCGGCGATCACGCCCTCGACCAATCCGGCGGCGACGCCCGCCAACAAGATCATCAACGCGCTCAAATGCGGCAATGCGGTAATCGTCGCGCCGTCGCCCAAAGGTTACTCGTCCTGCGCGCTGCTGGTTGGATTCATTCATGCGCAATTCGCCAAAGCGGGTATCGATGCCGACCTCGTGCAGATGCTGCCCGCGCCGATCAGCAAGGCGGCGACGGCCGCGCTGATGCGGCAGTGCGATCTGGTCGTGGCGACCGGCTCGCAGGCGAACGTGCGTATGGCGTATGCAAGCGGGACGCCTGCGTTCGGCGTGGGCGCGGGCAACGTCGCTTCGATTGTGACCGCGTCCGCCGATCTGCATGATGCGGCGCGCAAGATTCTGCGCTCGAAAACGTTCGACAACGCAACGAGCTGTTCGTCGGAAAACAGCATCGTGATCGAAGACGCAATCTATGCACCGATGCTCGCCGAACTCGCCGCGTGCGGCGGCGTGCTCCTCGACGCTGCCGGGAAAGCCCGTTTGCAAGCGGTGATGTGGGTCAACGGCAAGCTCTCCGAACAATGCACGGCGAAGTCCGCGGAGGTGATTGCGCGCGTTGCGGGCCTCGACGAAGTGGCGGCGCGCCACCCCAAATTTCTGATGGTGGAAGAAAGCGGCGCGGGCAGCGACTATCCGTTCTCCGGCGAAAAACTCTCGCCGGTTCTTGCGGTGTATCGTGCCGCCGGCTTCGATGCGGCGGCCGAAGTGGTGCGCGGCATCTATACGTATATGGGGGCCGGTCACTCGGTCGGACTGCATTCAAGCGATGCGGCGCAAGCGGTCCAGCTCGGGCTCACATTGCCCGTGGCGCGCGTGATCGTGAATCAGGCGCATTGCCTCGCCACGGGCGGCAACTTCGATAACGGCTTGCCGTTTTCGCTGTCGATGGGCTGCGGCACGTGGGGGCGCAATAACTTCTCCGGCAATCTGGGCTTTCGCCACTATCTGAACACCACGCGGGTCGCCTATCCGATCGAAGAGCGCGTGCCGGAAACGGACGAATTGCTCGGTGACTTCTTCGCGAGGTACGGCCGATGAACACGCCCGCCACGATTCGCGCGCTGATCGACGAGCGCGCCGCGCAGCATCCGGACAAGCCATTCCTGCTGGCCGCACTCGACGACGATGAACCGGCGGTCCCCGACCGGCGCGCGACTGTGCTGACGTTTCGCGAATTGCGCGACGACTGCCGCGTGCTGGAGGCACGCTTCAGTGAAGCCGGGCTGCGGCCGGGCGACGTCATTTCCGTGTTCATGGGCAACGGCATCCAGACCGCCCGTCTTTTGCTCGCGGCCATGTACAGCGGGCTCGTCGCGAATCCGCTCAATCTGCTGTGCCAGCCATCGCAGGTGCGCTATATCGTCGACCACTCCGATACGCGGATGATCTTCGCCGGACGCGACACGCACGCGGTAATCGATACGGCCGTCGCCGAGTTGCGCACCGCCGGGCTGACCCGCGAGATCGCGTTGATCGAGACCGACCCGGTGCAAGCCGAGCCGCCTTCTCTCGCCAGGCGCGAGCCCGCTCTGGCTGAAACGGGCGCGCCTATGGCGGCCAGGTCCGTTACAGCCGCGCTGGCACCTGCGTCCGCGACGCGCGATCCACAATGCGCGCCGGACAGCGCGTCGGCGCATGAGCCGGCCGCTGACGACGTCGCGTTGCTGATGTACACCTCGGGCACCACGGGCACGCCCAAAGGCGTTCTGCTGACGCATCGCAACCTGGTTGCCAATGCCCGCAATATCAGCGTCGAACACCGCCTGAGCTCCGACGATCGCGTGCTTGCATCGTTGCCGCTTTATCACATCAACGGACTTGTCGTGACCTTGCTCGCGCCACTGTTCCATGGCGGCTCGGCAGTCATGACATCGCGCTTCTCCGCGCGGACGTTCTGGCGCGATGTCGCACTTCATGCCTGCACATGGATCAACGTGGTGCCGACCATCGTCGCCTATCTGCTCAATGCCGACGAAGCGTGCACCTACGATCTGTCGGCGCTGAAGTTTTGCCGCAGCGCGTCGGCGGCTTTGCCCGCCGATCATCATCGCGCGTTCGAAGCGCGCTTCGGGATCGGCGTGATCGAAACCATGGGTATGACGGAAACCGCCGCACCGGTTTTTAGCAATCCGTATGAAATGGCCCGGCGGCGTATCGGGAGCATCGGTCTGCCTTCGGGTGGCGAGGCGCGGGTGATCGACCGGGCAGGGCGTGAGTGCGCCGCCAACGAATGCGGCGAACTGGTGTTGCGCGGCGAGCAGGTGATGGGCGGCTATTACAAGCGGCCCGAAGAGACGGCGGCGGCATTTACCGCGGATGGCTGGCTGCGCACCGGCGACCTCGGTTATCGCGATGCGGACGGTTATTTCTACATCAACGGCCGCGCCAAGGAACTGATCATCAAGGGCGGCGAGAACATAGCGCCGCGCGAAATCGATGAAGCGTTGTTGCGGCATCCCGATGTGCTGGATGCCGCTGCGGTCGGTGTGCCCGATCCGGCCTACGGTCAGGAGATCGTCGCCTTCGTGGTGCCGCGTCTGAGCGACGGACGGGCCGCACCTGATCCGGCGGACCTGCGCGAACACTGCGTGCGCGAGCTGGGTCGCTACAAGACGCCGAAGGAGTTCCGTTTCGTCGACGAACTGCCGCGCGGCCCTTCGGGCAAGGTGCAGCGCCTCAAGCTGGTGCCCACTTGACGGCGCGCCGCCGGTCGGCGGCGGCAAGCGCGGGCCGGGTCACGGCACCGGGCGCAACGCGGTAGATCGTATGGCCGGCAAGGCCGCGGTCGTTACACATAAAAGAGACAGCCAACCTTTGCATGGGATCAGGGTAAGCGCCCACGCGCCAGCTCTGGTCGACAGGAGACAGCATGGAAACCCGTATCCGGCGTGTCAAGACACGCCATATCATCCTGGCGGTCATGTGCCTGATGTATTTCATCTCGTACATCGATCGCGTGAACATTGCCGTGGCCGGTCCGTTGATCCGTCACGAGATGGGCCTCACGACCGTTCAGCTCGGCCTGGTGTTCTCGGCCTTCGCCTATCCGTATGCGGCGATGCAAATTGTTGGCGGTTGGCTCGCCGACAAGTTCGGTCCGAAACTGGTGCTCACGGTGCTTTCGTTGATCTGGGGCGTGGCCACGCTGGCTACGGGCTTCGCGGGCAGCGTCACGATGCTGGTCCTGATGCGCTTCGCGCTCGGTGTCGGCGAAGGCGGCGCGTTTCCTACCGCGACGCGCGCCTTTACTTACTGGATGCCGGTCGCCGAGCGTGGCTTCGCGCAGGGCATTACCCACAGCTTCGCGCGTCTGGGCGGCGCGGTCACGCCGCCGCTCGTACTGGCCGTGGTGGCCACGGGTGGCTGGCGCGACGCGTTCATTCTGCTCGGCATCGCGAGCCTCGCGTGGACCGTACTTTATCTCTTCGTATTCACTAACTCGCCGGAGCAGAACCGGCGCATCACGCCCGAGGAAACCGCAGAAATCGGCTACCGCGCCGGCGATTGCGACCGCGCGAAGCACGCGGCTACACCGTGGCGCAAACTGGTGCGCCGGATGTGGCTCGTCACCTTTGTCGACTTCTGCTATGGCTGGCTGCTGTGGGTCTATCTGACCTGGCTGCCGTCCTATCTGCGCGAGTCGCGCGGATTCGATCTCAAGCAACTGGCGCTTTTCACCGCGCTGCCGCTGCTCGCGGGGGTGGTCGGCGACACGCTCGGCGGCGTGGTGTCGGACAAGCTCTACAAGATGACCGGCCGTTTGCGCTTCGCTCGCTGTGCGGTGCTGGTGGTGGGCATGGGCGGCTCGCTGGTGTTTCTGCTGCCGATGGTCTCCGCCACTGATCCGCTCACGGCCGTGTGGTTCCTGTCGGCTTCGTTCTTCTTCCTTGAAATCACCAACCCCGTGCTGTGGACTTTGCCGCTCGACATTGCCGGCAAGTATGCGGGCACGGCCGGCGGCATGATGAACACGGGCTTCGGCGTGGCAGGGATGGTGTCGCCCGTGGTATTCGGCTATCTGATCGAGAAGACCGGCAGCTACAACGTGCCGTTCAATATCTCTGCCGGCCTGCTAGCGGTCGGTATCGTGGCGGCGCTATTCATCGACACCGGCAAGACCGTCGAGGCCGACGAGGAGCGCGAGCGCGCCGCCGGCGGAGAACTCGGCGGCATGGCGTCGTTCCTGCCGGCGGGGGCGGCGGTGCGGCTGGAGCGCCATCACTTGCGCCGGCCGTTGCGGTGGCGCAAGTGAAGCAGGCAACTGAAGCAGGCAACCGAAGCAAGGCGGCGGCTAGAGGCGCGCCGGCCAGGTTCATCTGGCCGGCTTGAGCGCGCGCAAGCGCCAGATCAGGCTCGACGTGTCGAAGCGGTTGCCGCCGAGCGATTGCACGTCGGCATAGAACTGGTCGACGAGCGCCGTCACCGGCAGCGACGCGCCGTTGCGCTTCGCTTCGTCGAGACAGAAGCCGAGGTCCTTGCGCATCCAGTCGACGGCAAAACCGTAGTCGAACTTGCCGTCGATCATGGTCTTGCCGCGATTGTCCATCTGCCAGCTGGCCGCCGCCCCCTTGCCGATCACCTGCAGCACGAGCGGCATGTCGAGGCCCGCGAGCTGGCCGAAGTTGATCGCTTCGGAGAGCCCCTGAACCATGCCGGCGATGCAGATCTGATTGACCATTTTCGCCAGTTGCCCGGCGCCGACGGCACCAATCAGCGTGACGGCCGCCGCGTAGTGCGCGAGCACCGGCGAGGCCTGCTCGAAGATGGCCGGCTCGCCGCCGCACATGATCGTCAGCTTGCCGTTCTGCGCGCCGGACTGACCGCCGGATACAGGCGCGTCGATGAAGTGCAGACCTTTCCGGCCCGCGATTTCAGCCAGTTCGCGCGCGACGTTCGCGGACGCTGTCGTGTGATCGACGAACGCGGACCCTGAGGCCATGCCGGCAAACGCGCCGTCGTCTCCGAGCGTGACGCTGCGCAGATCGTCGTCGTTGCCGACGCACGCGAGCACCAGTTCGGCGCCGTCCGCGGCTTCCCGCGGGGTGCCGGCCGCGCGGCCCCCGTACTCGGACACCCATTGTTGAGCTTTCGACGCGGTCCTGTTGTACACGGTCACGTCGAGGCCTGCTTTCGCGAGATGGCCGGCCATGGGGTAGCCCATTACGCCGAGGCCGAGAAACGCGACACGGCGAACGGTGGATGGGGCGGGCTGTGCGATGGGTTGATTCATTGGGGCTCCATAAGCTGGGCTGGGTTGGGGAGGGTGGGGTAATTATCAGGGTGCGGCCGTCCGGGCAGCCCCGAAGATGACAAAAATCTCATTTTTCCACCATGTTGGCACTGCGGCAGCGCCGTAGCATCGGTCGCACCTGGTCAACGGTTCACCTACCTATGCTCACGCGTCACCTTGCTGCCGTTCTTGCGCTTGCTGCGGTGAGCACGGCTTACGGAGAGCCGGCAACATCGCTTGCGCCGCTCAGTCCACCTGCGCCGTCGACTGCCCAGGCCGCGGCGCGCGAGAGCCTCGCCTTGCCGCTCGACGAGGCGCTCGGGATCGCGGCCGGGAACAACCCGTTGCTTCGCGGCGCGCGCGCCGACGCGGATGCGTCGAGCGGGACGTTCATGCAGGCGGGCGCCCGGCCCAATCCACAGATCTCGCTGCTGCAGGAGGGGTTCGGCGGCACCGATCGCACTTCGACGGCGCTGCTCAACCAGACCGTCGAACTCGGCGGCAAGCGTCAGGCTCGGCTCGACGTCGCGTCCTATGGGCGCGAAGTGGCGCTTGCATCGCTCGACGCGCGCGGCGCGGCCCTGCGCGCGGACGTCATCGCCGCGTTTTACGGAGTGCTCGCGGCTCAACGTCAGCTGCGGGTCGCGCAGGAGTCCGCCGAAATCGCGGCGCGCTCGGCGGAACTGGCGGAAAAACGCGCGCGGGCCGGCAAGGTGTCGCCGGTGGAGGCGACGAAGGCGCGGGTCGCCGCGACCGGCGTGCAGATCGAACAGGCCAACGCCGCCACGCGGCTGACGATCGCAGCGGAGAAGCTCGCGAACGTGACGGGCAGCCCGCTCGTGCGAGGACGCCCGGTGAGTGGCGACATTGAAAGCGTGCCGGCGATCGGGGCGCTTTCGCAACTCCTGCCTCACCTGTCCGACGCGCCGCTTGCGCGCGCCGCAAAGGCGGAGACGCTGCGGGCCAACGCCGCGATTTCCGTGGAGCGCGCAAAGCGCATCCCCGATGTCACGTTCAGCGTGGGCATGAAGCGCGTCGTCACGGGCGGCGTTCCCGGCAACCAGGCGGTGGTCGGCGTGTCGATTCCGCTCCCGATTTTCGACACCAACAAAGGCGCGCTGCTCGAATCGGTTCACAAAGCCGGGAAGGCGAGCGCCGACTTCGAAAGCGAAACCGCCCGCTTGCAACTGGAGCTGACGCAGGCCTACGCCAACTACGAGAGATCGAATCTGGAAGCACGGCGCCTGAAAACCGACGTGCTGCCAGCCGCGCGTGAGGCGCTCGACGCAATGTCGCGCGGCTACGAACTCGGCAAGTTCGCCTTTCTGGATGTGCTGGACGCGCAGCGCACGTTATTCCAGGGCCAGTCGCAATACATGCAGGCACTGGCCGACGCGCACTTTGCCTACGCCGACATCGGCCGGATTGTCGGCGTGCCGCTCGCCGACGTCTCCTCGCGCAACACCGCGGACCCATCGCCACGCTTACCGTGAAGGACTTGTCATGCCGCGCAGAAAACTCATCATCGCCATTGTGGCGACCCTCGGCAGTGTGAGCATCGCGCTCGCCGCTTTCGCGTTGACGCGCGAGTCGTCGAATGCTGAAGGCGCTTCGGGGGCCGCGCACACTTCAGCGGCAGCGCAGGCTTCGCCTGGCCGGAACGGAGGCACGGTTCTCGGCGACGGCGCACTATCCGTCGAAATCGTGCTCTCCGAGAAGCCGGGGGACGCGCGCCTCGTCGTCTATCCTCTTATCGACGGCCAGCAGGCGGACAAAGGCGTCGCCGTGTCGGGCTCCATCACTCGCTACGACGGCTCGAAGCTGCCGCTTCCGTTTGTGCCGGCAGGCCAGAAGTGGACCTCCGCCGAACCGATCGGCAAGCCTCACGTATTCGACGCAACCATCGACCTGAAGTGGCGCGGGCAATCCGCGTCGTTCGTTTTTTCCCAGGCCGATGGCGCGATCGCGCTCAGTGCGGCGCAAATCGAGGCGGCCCAGATTCGCCTCGGCGAAGTCGGTCCTGCCCAGATTCTCACGACATTCCAGCTGCCCGGCGAAATCCGCTTCAACGAGGATCGCACCGCCCACGTCGTGCCGCGTGTGGCGGGCATCGTGGAACGGGTGGGTGTGTCGACCGGCGAGCAAGTCGTGCGAGGGCAAGTGCTGGCGGTCATTGCCAGCACCGATCTTGCCGATCGCAGAAGTGAACTGCTCAGCGCGGAGCGCCGGCTCGCCGCGGCGAGAACTTCGTACGCACGCGAAAAGACCTTGTGGCAAGAGCGCATCTCGGCCGAGCAGGACTATCTGCAGGCGCAGGTGCAATTGCGTGAGGCCGAGATCGCCACGCAGAACGCCCGCGCGAAACTCTCCGCGCTGAATGCGCCGGCGTCGGCGGAGACATTGAATCGCTACGAGTTGCGCGCGCCGTTTGCCGGCACCGTAGTCGAAAAGCATGCGACGCCCGGCGAAGCGATCGCGGCGGACGCCAGGCTCTTCGTTCTGTCCGACCTCTCCTCCGTGTGGGCCGAGATGGCGGTGCCGGCCCAGCGTTTGAACGATGTGCGCGTCGGTCGCGACACCACCGTCAGCGCCACCGCATTCGAGTCGACATCGAGCGGTCCGGTGGCCTATGTCGGCGCGCTGCTCGGCGAGCAAACCCGTACCGCGCCGGCGCGCGTGGTACTGCCCAATCCCGACGGAGCATGGCGGCCTGGCATGTTCGTCAATGTGTCGGTGGACGCCGGGCGGCAAAGCGTGCCGCTCGCCGTGGCGGCCGATGCGTTGCAAGACATCGACGGCTCGCCCGCCGTTTTCGTGCAATCGCGCGGTGGCTTCGTCGCTCAGACCGTTCAGACCGGACGCCGCGACGACAAGGTCGTCGAAGTCGTGAGCGGACTTCGGCCGGGTCAAAAGTACGCCGCTTCGAACAGTTTCGTCCTCAAGGCTGAACTCGGAAAAGGCAGTGTCGAGGGACATTGACGCCCTGACGCCATGAAGCGCCTCGCACCTGCCGCGGGCAGGCCGCGCTCCCGTCACCCGGTTCCAAAGGACCATCTCCATGTTCGAGAGACTGATTCGCTTCGCCATCGCGCACCGTTGGTTAGTCATGCTGGCCATTGCCGCTGTCGCGGCGGTCGGCGTGTACAGCTATCAGAAGTTGCCTATCGACGCCGTGCCCGACATTACCAACGTTCAGGTTCAGATCAATACCTCCGCGCCGGGTTATTCGCCGCTCGAAGCGGAGCAACGCATTACGTACCCGGTGGAGACCGCGATGGCCGGTCTTCCCAATCTGGCGCAGACGCGTTCCATCTCGCGCTACGGGCTGTCGCAGGTCACGGTGATCTTCGAGGACGGCACCGACATTTACTTCGCACGTCAGCTCGTCAACGAAAGGATTCAGGAAGCCAAAGACAAGCTGCCGCCCGGCGCCACGCCGGCAATGGGTCCGACGTCCACGGGTCTCGGCGAGATCTACCTGTGGACAGTCGAGGCTGACGCGTCGGCCGTCAAGCCTGACGGGACCCGTTACACGCCCGCGGACCTGCGCGAGCTTCAGGACTGGGTCATCAAGCCACAACTGCGCAATGTGCCGGGTGTCACCGAGGTGAATTCCATCGGCGGTTTCGTGAAGGAGTTCCGGGTCGCGCCGAATCCCGCCAAGCTCATGTCCTATGGCTTGACGCTGGCGGACGTGGTGCACTCGCTCGAGCGCAACAACGACAACGTCGGCGCCGGCTACATCGAAAAACGCGGCGAACAGTATCTCGTGCGGGTGCCCGGCCAGGCTCGCTCGGTGGACGACATTTCCAATGTCGTGCTGACCAACGTGGGCGGCGTGCCGGTTCGCATCAAGGATGTCGGACAGGTGGATATCGGCCGTGAATTGCGGACGGGCGCCGCGACCTCGAACGGCGAAGAGGTGGTGCTCGGCACCGTATTCATGCTGATGGGAGAAAACAGCCGCACCGTTTCGAAGGCCGTCGCGAGCCGGATGGACGACGTGAATCGCACACTGCCCGCGGGTGTGCGCGCGATTCCGGTGTACGACCGCACCGTTCTCGTTGAGAAGGCGGTGCAGACGGTGAAGAAGAACCTGCTCGAAGGCGCGGTGCTCGTGATCGCCGTGCTGTTTCTTTTCCTCGGCAACCTGCGCGCCGCGCTGATTACAGCGCTCGTCATTCCGCTTTCCATGCTGATCACGTTCACCGGCATGGTCAACGCGAAGGTGAGTGCCAACCTCATGAGTCTGGGCGCGCTCGACTTCGGCATCATCGTCGACGGCGCGGTGGTGATCGTGGAAAACTGCGTCAGGCGGCTCGCGCATGCGCAGAAGCTCGCCGGCCGGCCGCTGACCCGCGAGGAGCGTTTCGCCGAAGTGTTCGGCGCGTCGCAGGAAGCGAGGCGCGCGTTGATATTCGGTCAACTGATCATCATGGTGGTCTACTTGCCGATCTTCGCGCTCACAGGCGTCGAGGCGAAGATGTTTCACCCCATGGCGATCACTGTCGTGATGGCGCTGGCCGCTGCGATGGTGTTGACAGTCACCTTCATTCCTGCTGCTATTGCACTGTTTATCGGCAAACGCGTCGAAGAAAAGGAAAACCGCTTGATGGGCTGGGCGAGGCGGCTCTACGAACCGCTGCTCGCCGCCTTCATGACGCGTCCGAAACGGGTGTTTGTCGGCGCGGTGGTGATCGTCACGTTGAGTACCGGGCTGGCGGTGCGCCTTGGCAGCGAGTTCGTCCCGAGTCTGAACGAGGGCGACCTCGCCGTCGCCGCGCTGCGCATTCCGGGCACGAGTCTCTCCCAGTCGGTCAGCATGCAAAAGGCCATTGAGAAGACGTTGAAGCAACGGTTTGCGGAAATCGAACGCGTGTTTGCCCGCACGGGCACCGCCGAAATCGCAGCGGACCCGATGCCGCCCAACCTGTCGGACGGCTACATCATGCTCAAGCCGACGGACCAGTGGCCGGATCCGAACAAGCCGCGCGAGAAGCTGGTGGAGGAGATCGAAGCGGTGCTCGCAGAGCTGCCAGGGAATGCATATGAATTCTCTCAACCCATTCAGCTTCGCTTTAACGAATTGATCTCGGGGGTGCGTAGCGACGTGGCGGTGAAGCTCTTTGGCGACGACATGGCGGTGCTCAACGGCACGGGCGAGCAGATCGCGGCGGCATTGCAAAAAGTGCCGGGCGCCGCCGAAGTCAGGGTGGAGCAAACCACAGGCTTGCCGGTTCTGACCATCAACGTCGAGCGCGACAAATTGGCGCGCTATGGCGTCACGGTCGGCGACATTCAGGACACGGTCGCGGCGGCGGTGGGCGGCAAGAAGGCCGGCACGCTGTTCCAGGGCGACCGGCGCTTCGATATCGTGGTGCGGTTGCCGGACGAACTGCGTTCGGACATCGAGGCGATCAAGCGGCTGCCGATTGCGTTGCCGTCTGCGTTGCCGTCTGCGTTCCCGTTTGCGCCGTCGTCCGCGTCGGCGGCAGGCGGTGGCGTGCCCGTCGTTCAGGCGCCGTACGTGCCGCTCGCCGAACTGGCCACGGTCGAGCTCGCGCCGGGTCCGAACCAGATCAGCCGGGAAGACGGCAAGCGGCGCGTCGTGGTGAGCGCGAATGTCCGGGGCCGCGATGTCGGCTCGTTCGTGGCGGATGCGCGCGAGCAGATACGGCGGGACGTGCAGGCGCCGGCGGGCTACTGGCTGTCGTGGGGCGGACAGTTCGAGCAGTTGCAAAGCGCGAGCGAGCGCCTGAAGCTGGTCGTGCCGCTGTCGCTCTTCATGGTGTTTGTCCTGCTCTTCATCATGTTTAATAATGTTAAGGATGGCTTGCTGGTCTTCACCGGTATTCCATTTGCATTGAGTGGCGGCGTGCTGTCGCTCTGGTTGAGGGATATTCCGCTTTCCATTACCGCAGCGGTCGGGTTCATTGCGCTATCGGGCGTCGCGGTGCTGAACGGGCTCGTCATGATTGCCTTCATCAGAAATCTGCGGGAGCAGGGCGTGGAACTGGACGCGGCGGTTCGTGAGGGCGCCGTGACGCGTCTGCGGCCCGTCTTGATGACCGCGCTCGTCGCCTCGCTCGGGTTCTTGCCCATGGCCTTCGCAACCGGCACGGGTTCGGAAGTGCAGCGCCCTCTGGCAACGGTGGTGATTGGCGGCATCCTGTCGTCCACGGCGCTGACACTGCTGGTTTTACCCATGCTGTACCGAACCGCTCACGCGTCGTCGTGGCGCGCCGTTGCCGTGAGCCGGCTGGCGCAAGCCGCGCCGGGGCGGATACTGCGCCGGCTTGGCTTTTTCTAGAGGTGGTTCGCATGCGGATTCTGTTAGTGGAAGACGAGCCGAAGACCGGCGCCTATCTTCGCAAAGGCTTGTCGGAGGCGGGATACGTCGTCGATTGGGCCGAAGACGGCGTCACGGGTCAGCACCAGGCGGAGTCGGAAGACTACGACCTGCTGATCCTCGACGTGATGCTGCCGGGACAGGACGGCTGGACGCTACTGAAGAATCTTCGCCGCACACGGTCCACGCCGGTGCTGTTTCTCACCGCACGCGACGACGTGGGAGACCGCGTCAAGGGGCTGGAACTCGGTGCCGACGACTATCTCGCGAAGCCGTTCGACTTCGTCGAACTGGTGGCGCGCGTCAGATCGATCCTCAGGCGCGGAAAGCCACGCGAATCCATGTCGCTGCAGGTCGCCGATCTTGAACTGGACCTGACGCGACGCAAGGCGACCCGTCAGGGCGACGTGATCCTGCTGACCGCGAAGGAGTTCACGCTGCTGTGGCTGCTCATGCGCAAGGAAGGGGAGATCCTGCCCCGCGCGACGATCGCCTCGCAGGTGTGGGACATGAACTTCAACAGCGATACGAACGTGGTGGATTCGGCAATCAGGAGGCTGCGCTCCAAGGTCGACGACGCCTATGAACCCAAGCTCATTCATACGGTGAGAGGGATGGGATACGTGCTGGAAGTCAGAGGCGGTAGCAATTAATGAGAGGCGCGGTGTCAAGAACGCTCCAGTCGCGGCTGACTGTCCTGATCATTCTGTCGACATCGGTCATTCTCGCGTTGAGCGGCCTCGCGCTGTATGGCGCGCTGCGCAGCCGCCTGGAGTCCACCTCGACCGAGCTGATGTCCGGCACGTTGGCGGCGCTGGAGTCGCATCTGGCCGGCAGTCAGAACATCGAGGATATCGTCCGCGACGCACAGACGTGGATCGACTTGCTGCACGGCCACCAGAACATGGCGCTCGCTGTCTACGATACGGCGGGCCAACGCCTCGTCAGCACGCCTGGGTTTCAGTCGTACGCGCCGATTCTCGCAACCCGCGCGAGCGAGGCCAGCACCGAACTGACACGCGCCGACTTGAATCTTCGCTACCTCGTCGCCATGGTGCCGCTCGACGCCGCGACGGGGCGGTGGGTGCGCATCGCCGTTCAGTACGATAGAACCAATGACCGGGCGCTGTTGCGGGCGCACGCCTACACGGCGGTCATCATCGAAGTGTTCGGTGTGATTCTCGCCGCCGCGTTCGCCTACGGGATCGCCACGCTGGGCTTGCTCCCGCTGCGCAGGCTGGCAGCCCAGGCTGAGGCGATGTCGACCAGCCGCCTCGCGCAACCTTTGCCGGAACTCGATGCGTCGGGGGAATTGAAGGAGCTGGAGCAGGCCTTCAACGGCATGCTGGCGCGGCTCGACGAGTCGTTCACCCGGCTCAGTCAGTTCTCCTCCAATCTGGCGCACGATATGCGCACGCCGCTAACCAATCTGCTCGCCGCCGCTCAGGTGGCGCTGTCGCAACCTCGGACCGCGGAGGACTACCGCGACGTGATCGAATCGAGCGTGGATGAGTATCAACGACTGTCGCGCATGATCGAGGACATGCTGTTCCTCGCGCGCTCGGAGCAGGCTGATGCGGCCTTGTCCCTGCGCGCGCTCGACGCAGCCGCGGAAGCCGAACGCGTCGCCGGCTATTACGAGCCGATGGCCGAAGACGCGCAGGTGAGGATCGAGGTGACGGGGCAGGGTACGGTGCATGCCGATCTGCTTCTCTTCCAACGGGCGCTCAGCAATCTGCTGTCGAACGCGCTCGTGCAGGCGCCGAAGGGCAGCACCATTACTATCGACTGCAAGGAAGAGGCGAATTCAACCACGCTGACCGTGTCGGACTCGGGACCTGGTATCGAGGCGCATCATCTCAAGCGCATCTTCGAGCGGTTTTATCGTGTCGACCCTTCGCGGCAAGGCTCGGCCTCGGGTACGGGGCTTGGCCTCGCGATCGTGAAATCGATCATGAACAGTCACGCGGGACACTGCGGGTGCGAGAGCCAGCCCTACGTTCGAACCCGCTTCTGGTTGCGTTTTCCCCGGCGTCACGACCTGAGCATGCCGGTGACCCGCGGCGCCGTGCGCAAGGATTGAGAGAACGCGTTCGGCGGCACACTCGCAATCAGACGCGCCGCCGGGTCACTGCTCCCGGCGGCGCGCGCGGCTATCGGGCCGCGATGCTGTCGTGATGATCCACCGGCGGTGTCGTTTCGCCCGCATGCCAGGTGATGGCGTGCAACTCCTTGTTGCGGGCAATCCTGTCGGCACTGGGCGGATACTGTGTCTTGCTGTTTGGAATCACACCGTCATGCTGAGCCTGAACCAGTTCCTGATTCACCTGAGCGCGGGACTTGCCTTGTGCCTGCGCAACCTGAGAGGCCGCGCCGATCATCGTCATGGCGACAACGCATAGGGTGCAGAGCTTGGCGTTCATATTGAAAACCTCCTTAGTGATGACCGCCGGTCGGCGATCCATGAGCGCAGTATGGATCGCAGGCGGTGTGCCATCGTGACCGCGACATGAGAAAACTGTCACGTCCCGGCGTATCGAAGAAGTGATAACTGGTGCGGCCTGCATGAGATTTTTGTCATGTCGGCGTGAGACTGGCGGCGACCTTCGTGGAGCAGGATGACACGTCTTCTGTCACGAGCGTCCGGGCGGCGAAACATGCGTGCATTCACGTTGAAGTATTCTTTCGCGGCCTTCCTTGCCGCGAGTCTCGCCGGATGTGCGAGTAACAGTGGCAAGTCGCCGGCATCCGCGAGCATATCGACCTCGACACAAACGGCGGAGCCGCCGAATCTCGCGCCGGGCGAGCAGATCGACTATGCGGGCCATCGCTGCGGCAATCCGAATCTGTATGTGAAGACGCATCTGTGTATCTTCCCGCGTCGATAGTGCTCTCGGCGTGACTGGCCTCGTATGGCAGCCGTCGCGTTCACGCACGCCGCCGTTTTCACGCATGCCGCGCGGATCTCGTTGGAGCCCTGCCGATACGGGTCTTCGGCAAATTCGCGGTTCTCGCTGCTAGACACTCGACCCACCGCCGTTTCTCCAGATTCGGAAACAATCCTCCCCACCGGCGGCCCTTACTCTCGATGGCTCACCTTTCTAGACTGTCATCACCGAGTTGCGAACAGGGTTGTTCGTAGCAGGACAAAGCAAAGTCTGGAGGTAGAGTCATCATGAAGTCGCTTATTCAAGCCGTTGTAGTTGCCGCTGCTCTTGCCGCGCCGGTTGCCGTGTTCGCTCAATCGAACCAGCCGCTCACACGTGCGCAAGTGCGCGCCGAACTGATCGAACTGGAGCAGGCGGGTTACAACCCGGCGCGCGGTGAAGATCCGACCTATCCGGCCGATATTCAGGCCGCTGAAGCCAAGGTGGCGGCACGTCATGCCGCGACAGGTTTCGGCGGTGGCACGAGCGGCTCGTCGGACGCGGGACGTCCGGCCGTTTCCAAAGCGGACTGGAATGCGATGTACGACCATCCGTGATCTGCGTGATGCGTGAGACTGCGAGCCCGCGCTGCTAACGGCGGGATCGCAGTCATGCCGAAACGCATGCTGTTTCTAGAGGCCTGCGTGCCCGGCAACCTCGTCGACCAGTTCGGCGATGTCGTGAACGTCCACCGTGCACCCATCCTTGTTTTTCACGCCACGCCCCCACGCCTGTACATGCACGCCCGGCGTCAGATACTCGATGAGTTCGCTGGCGGCATGCGGCGGCATACGCAGCGAGGTGCCGTCTTCCAGCAGCGCGCCGCGCAGTTCGCCCTTCGGCCCATAGAGCGGCATGATGACTTCGCCTTGCACGTCCATCGGTTCGCCGTGGAGTTCGTGGCCGTGTTCATGCTTCGGGCCATGATCGTGCGGCGCGGGGCCTTCGTCGACGATCTCGGCGCCTTGCCGCGTTGTCAGTGAGACCGCGGCGATCAGATCGGCGCCACGCGGTTTCACGCCGCGTACGCGCACCGTTTCGCCCGGCGTTACCTGGCGTGTGATCTGTTTGCCGAGATGCGGCGGGAAATGCACCTGTTGTTGCGCACCGTCCGCAAGTTGAAGAATGAAGCCGTCGGCATCGCCGTGCGGGTTGAGCAGAAACAGCACGACTTTGCCGCGCGTTTCGGGCAGGCAGGCGGGGTCGATCCAATGCATGGTGAAGCTCCTAATTCGAATGATGGATTGGGATTACCTGGGCAGGTCGCCGTAAAGCACCGTGAGATTGCCGGGCGTACCGAACGCGGTCGCCTGCAGCGATTCACCGTAGCGATTACGTGTGCCATAGCCTTGCGCCGCGACCATTGCGCCCGGTTGCATCAGGTTCGTGAATCGCGCGGCCGCGGCCGGCGTGAGCTTGATGACCGTACCGTCGATGAGAAGCACGCCGTCGGGCTCGCCGCGCGGCGCGCTGGTGACGCGCAGCACGCGGCCCGCGGCGTCGAGCTTGACGAGTCCGACACCGGCGAGCGATTTCGGCAGCCGTTGCGCATCGGGCGGCGGCGGTTGATCGACAATGCTGCGGCCGCTTTTCGTGTCGGCGATCTGGCCGGCGCGCAGCGTTCCGCTCGCCTGCGCGAAGCCGTTCACATTGACGCTCGCACCCGGCGCGATCGTGGCGGCCACCTGAGTGCCGAGATGCGGCGGGAACCGGACGAGCGTGTTGTCAGCGAGCAGCATGCCGTCGACATCGCCCTCCGGATTGATCACGAAACGCCGCACTACGCCGCTTACTGTTGTGGGAACGCCATCACGCGGGCCAGCGAGCGGTGGCGGTGGCATGGGTGCGTCGGCGGCAGGCGCGGGTGGCGGCATCGGTGCGGCGGATCTCGGCGCGGGTGGTGCCATCGGCGCACTGTCCAAAGCTCGCGGCACGGGTTGGGCAGCGCAGGCTGCCGTCGCCGCAATGACAGTGAGCGCGGCCGCTGCGCGCGCGATCGGGTTGAGATGGTTCATCGTTGACTCCTTCGACTGCAATGTCGTACAGGAGTATTCGCAACCACTGTGCCATGCCGCTAAGGCTTGTTGCATAAGGCTTTGCGCTGTGCCATGCCAGCGTGGCCGTCGTCTCGCTGGACAGCCGGTGTCAGCCGGCTGGACACCGGCGAGCGCTTCAGCCGAGCTTGTAGGCGGCGATCTTCGTATAGAGCGACTGACGGCTGATACCGAGGCGGCGCGCCGCCTCAGCGCGATTGCCCACGGTCTGCTGCAATGCGCGTTCGATCGCGGCGCGCTCCAGCCATTCGATCGCCTGCGGCAGCGGCAAATCGAGCAGCGCGCTCGGAATCTCGCTCACGCCGGCGCGCGGCGCATTGAGAAAAGCCAGATCGTCCGCGGTGACGAGCGGACCGCGCGCGAGTGCGGCGACTCGCTCCATCGCGTTCTTCAACTCGCGGACGTTGCCGGGCCATGCATAGGCGAGAAGCCGCCGCTCGGCATCGCCGCTCAAGGTCCGCGCCGGACCGGCAAGATGCGCGGCGGCTACGAGAAAATGCGCGGCGAGCGGGAGAATGTCGTCGGGACGATCTCGCAACGGCGGCAGGTGAATTGGAATCACGTTGAGCCGGTAGAACAGGTCCTCGCGAAAGGTGCGCGCCGCCACTTCCGCTGCGAGGTCGCGGTGCGTCGCGGCTACGATCCGCACGTCGATAGCGACGCTTGCGTTGCTGCCGACCGGCGTGAGCGTGCGTTCCTGAATCACGCGCAACAGCTTGGCCTGCATCGGCAACGGCAGGTCGCCGATTTCGTCGAGAAACAGCGTGCCGCCGTTCGCCTCGGCGATGCGGCCGGCTCGCTGCGCCACCGCGCCCGTAAACGCGCCTTTGGCGTGGCCGAATAGTTCGCTCTCCAGAAGTTCGGCGGGAATGGCCGCGCAGTTGATCGCAACGAACGGCGCATGCCGGCGCCGCGACGCATCGTGCAGCACGCGTGCCGCGACCTCCTTGCCGGTGCCGGTTTCGCCCGTGATCAGAACGGTCGACTCCGTGGCGGCCGCGCGGCCGATCTGCTTTTGCGCGTCGCGCAACGCTTCGCTGTTGCCCAGCAGGCGAGGTGTGCCGGCGTCGCCGGTTTCCTCGTGCGACAGCGGCAATGCCGGGCCCGGCGAGCCGCGATTCGACGCTTCGATCTTGCCGAGGAGGGACGCGATGGCGTCGCGCCCCACCGGCTTGGTCAGGTGCTCGAAGGCGCCGAGCCGCATCGCGTGAATGGTGTTGTCGCTGGTGGCGAAGGCGGTCAGCACGACCACCGGCAGTGTCTCGCGCGCCGGCATCGCGCGCAGACGTTCGAGTACTTCGATGCCGCTCAGGTCCGCCATTCTGATGTCGAGAAACATGCAGTCCACGCGCGCGCTGCCGGCTAATACGGCAAGCGCGTCGTGGCCGCTGCCGGCTTGCGCGACGACATGGCCAAGGTCGCCCAGCGTTTCAGCGAGGCTTTCGCGGAAGGCGTCGTCGTCGTCGACGATCAGGATGTGCGCCATGGGATCTCGATCACAAAACAGGCTCCGCGCTCGCGCGCTTCGTAAAAGGCGCTGCCGCCATGCGCGGCAGCGATCTCGCGTACCACCGCGAGGCCGAGCCCCGAGCCGGCGGCGTGGCCGGTCACGAACGGCTCGAAGATGCGCTCGCGCTCGGCGGGAGGCACACCGGGACCGTCGTCGGCGACTTCGATTCGCAGCGTGTCGGCGGCGCGCGCCGCGCTCAGCGTTACATGGCCGCCGGATGGCGTGTGGCGCAGAGCGTTGAGGATCAGATTATCGATCGCGCGCGCCAGTTGATCGGCATCGAAAGTAGCTTGCGCGGGAAGGCCGTCCGCGTAAGCCAGCGCCAGTGCGATGCCGGCCCGCGCCGCCGCGTCATGATGCCATTCCACGCGTTCGGCGAGCCATAGGCGCAAGTCGACACTATGGGCTTCGATCCGCACGGGCTGGGTCAACGCCAGCAGTCCGGAAAGCTGGCGCTCCACGCGCTGAATCTGTTCGAGGATCGTGCCGAGGGCGCGCTGTTTGCGTTCGACGTCGCCGTTCAGCGCGTTTTCCGCCTTGAGCCGCATCGCGCCGATCGGATTGCGGATCTCGTGCGCCATTTGCGCGGAGAAGCGGCCGATCGCCGCGAAGCGTTCCGCGGCCGCGAGCTGCGTATGCAGTTCGCCGGCTTGCTGCTGCAACGACGTGGCACGCGCGCCATAGGCGTTGAACGCCTGGACGATCTTGTCGAGGTCCGGCTCGCCCGTCGGCGCGATCGGCGTGAACAAGTCGGCGGGCCGGCTCAGGCTGGCTTCGATGCGCGCGAGATTGGCGCGCCAGCGACGCAGCAGAACGCCGAGCGCGATCGCAATCCCGACGATCACCGCCAGCAGCACCGCGAGCGTCGTGACAAGCGTTTTGCCGGAGGACCCAAGCGGCGGATGCACGCGCGACAGCGTCCAGGCGAAGAGGCCGTCGCGATGCGGCACCGGACAGGCGGTGACGATCACGGCGTCCTGCTGGCCTTCGACGAAATCGGATGCCGCCGCGCGGCTGGTGGACGCCGCGCGCAGCGTGCGCAGGATCAGCGGCGTCTCGGCATCGGGGATGTCGCGTTTGATGCCGCTGCCCTGGTAGGTCGGAAACGCGTAAGCATCGAAGCTGCCGCGTGCCGCGCCGTCCGGCCGCCAGAAGCCGCCTTCCACGCCCTCCATCTGCGCGAGCACGATGTCGAGGATCGCGTGCATCAGGTCCGTGTTCGGCGTGGCGAGTGGGACGGGCGGCGTGGCGGCGGGCGGAGTCCCGGTTTGAGCGGCGCGCGGCGCGGCGGGAGGCTGGGGTGTGCGGTCGATCGACAGGTCGTAGCGCGACCCGATCGTCTCGCAGCCGGCCAGTCCCTGCTGCCGCGCAAGGCCGATCTGGCGGCCGAGATTGGCCTGTGCCATGAACCAGACGAGCCCGATCAGGACCGCGCACATTATCGCGACCAGCAACCAGAAAACCACCAACTGACTGGCGAACGATAAACGTCGGGGAACTGCGGTCATGAGTGCGCCGGGAAGGATGGGAGCTAAACAGTAGCAAGAATTCAGCCTGTGTTGCGCCTTTCGCGACCGGCGAGTCGAGATTCGCTTGAATGGGGCGGCGGCAGGTCGTCTGTTGCGCTGCTGGACAGCGTTTGTCCACGAAACGGACAGCGCCCGGGCAGCGTCGAGCGGCATGGCCCATTCGCGGCGGCGCACGCACCAATGGCATGTGAGTTGCGTAAGGCTGGCCGCCATCCCGGCATTTCTCGCCAGTGGAGTCGTCCCCATGATCAAGCCGATACGGTCGAGCCGTTCGCCGTGCGCCTCACGCCATGCGTCCACCGCACGAGGTGCGTTGTGAAAGGCCGTCGCGCGCTCGAAGCGCTGAATTTTTTCGTGGCCGACGTGCAGGCCGGTATCGGGCCGTTTCTCGGCGTGTTCCTGCAGGCGCGCGGCTGGGGCGCCGATCAGATCGGCACGGTCATGACCATCGGCGGCATCGCCGGCATGCTCGCCACTTCGCCGGCCGGCGCGCTGGTGGATGCGACGCGCCATAAGCGCAGTCTCGTCGTGATCGCGGGGCTGATGACCATGCTCGCTTCCGGCTTGCTGTGGATCTCACATGGCTACTGGATGGTGGCGGCGTCGCAAGTGGCGACCGCGATCACCGGCGCGGCGATCGGCCCGGCGCTGGCCGGCATGACGCTCGGCATGGTCCGGCAGCACGGTTTCGACCGTCAATTCGGCCGCAACCAGGTGGCCAATCATGGCGGCAATGTCGTCGCGGCAGCGCTGTCCGGCTGGCTGGGCTGGCGTTACGGCTTCGGCGCGGTGTTCGTGCTGAGCGCGCTGTTCGGCCTCCTGTCGATCGTGGCCGTGTCGTCGATTCCGGCGGACGCGATCGATCACGATGTCGCGCGGGGCGCCGGTGCAAAGGCGACTGCCGGCGAGCCTGCCGCTGCCGGCGCTCCGGCGAGCGGCCTGCGGGTTCTGCTGCAATCGCGGCCGTTGTTGCTGCTGGCCGCCGCGCTCGGCCTCTTCCACCTAGGCAACGCGGCCATGTTGCCGCTCTACGGCCTCGCGATCGTCGCCGCCCATCAGGGCGAGCCGAGCGCGTTCACTGCGCAGACCATCGTGATCGCGCAACTCGTGATGGTCGCGGCCGCGATGCTGGCGACCCGGCTGATCCGGTGGCGCGGCTACTGGTGGGTGATCCTGCTGACCTTCCTCGCACTGCCGGTGCGCGGGCTGATCGCCGCGTCGGTGATTCATGCGTGGGGCGTGTGGCCGGTGCAAGCGCTCGACGGCATCGGCGCGGGATTGCAGAGCGTCGCGGTGCCGGCGTTGGTGGTCCGCTTGCTGGAAGGCAGCGGGCGCGTGAACGTCGGGCAGGGCGTCGTGATGACCGTGCAGGCCGCCGGCGCTGCGTTGAGTCCGGCTTTGGGCGGGATTCTCGCGCACCGCTTCGGCTATCCCGCTGCGTTCATCGCGCTCGGCGCGGTGTCGACCGGCTCGCTGGTGTTGTGGCTGAGTTTCGGGGCGACGCTCAGGCACGCCTGCGCGGCCGATGGCGGAGCGGCGCGCAATGTGGTCAAGGCAGCCTCGCCGGCGTCGTGACGCTTACATCCGCGAGTGACTCGCTTCGTCTGATGGTACGGAGCTTGCTGGGCCAGGGTGTTCTTTTCGCAAGCTGCCGCCTATGCCTCGAACCCCCTCTACTTGCCAACGGTGGAGCGCCCGCGAGATCCGGATACTGCACGAAGTGCCGCGCGTCCTGGTCGTGGACGACAACGTCGGCGCCGCCGAAGCGCTCGCCACCTATCTCTCCTACGAAGGCGTCGAAGCCCGCGCCGCCAACGGCTGCGAGCAGGCGTTGCGCTGTGTGCGCGACTGGGTGCCCGACGTCGTGGTGCTCGACATCATGATGCCGGAGCGCGATGGTTATGAAACCGCGAGCGCTCTGCGCAGTTATTTGCCGACGCACAGTCTGGGCATTGTCGCGTTCACTTCCCTCGATGAGGATCACGTCAAGGAAACTGGTAAGGCACGTCACAATTTCGACGGCTATTGTCAAAAAGGCACGCCCCCGAGTGCGCTGCTCGCGCTGATGCGCAAGTTCTGGCGCGAATAGCGGCGGCGGATCGAGACGCGTTAGTTGAGCGATTTCGGGTGGGGCGATGCTGGGCGGGCGCGGTGCGTCGCTTTGGAAACCCGCGGTCAATCTTTGAGGCGGTAACGGCGCGATATGAAGCCCGCCGGCCTCAGCGGCAGGCGTCGACCCGAACCAGTCAAGCCGGCTCGCTCAACGCCGGCTCCGCGACGATTTGCCGGAGAATCGCCTCCATCAAGCCGGGAAACCGGCTGTCCAGTTCCGCGCGCCGCAGCGAATTCTGATGCACGGTGCCGGCCACGCGCGTGCGCACCAGGCCGGCCTCACGCAGGATCCGGAAGTGATGGGACACGCTCGATTTGGGGCGGCCCCCGTCGAGATCGCCGCAGGTAGCTTCTTCGACCGACGACAACCGGCGGACGATCTCCAGGCGAACCGGATCGCTCAAGGCATGAAACAGCCGTCCGAGCGTGAAGTCCTCAGCGGCGGGATGGTTATAAGTGCGCATCCTGCAAATGATAAAGGTTTCTGAGATACTTGGTTATTCGATGTTTATCGAACTACCGTACAAGCAAGTCCAAAGGAGTTTTGCACGATGTCCGCATTGTTTCAGCCGTACAAGCTCAAAGACGTTTCCCTGCGCAACCGGATTGCCATTCCGCCAATGTGCCAGTACACGGCCGAGGACGGCCTGATCAACGACTGGCACCGCGTCCACCTGGCCGGTCTTGCGCGCGGCGGTGCCGGGCTGGTAATCGTCGAGGCGACGGCCGTGTCGCCTGAAGGCCGCATCACGCCGGGCTGCGCCGGTATCTGGACTGACGAGCAGGCGCAGGCTTTCGCGCCGGTGGTCGCGTCGATCAAGGCGGCGGGTTCGGTGCCGGGCATCCAGATCGGCCATGCGGGCCGCAAAGCCAGCGCCAATCGTCCGTGGGAAGGCGACGATCACATCGCCGACGGCGACAGCCGCGGCTGGCAAACCATCGCACCTTCGGCGATCGCGTTCGGCGGCAATTTGCCCAAGGTGCCGAAGGCCATGACGCTCGACGACATTGCGCGCGTTCGCGAGGATTTCGTCGCCGCCGCGAGGCGGGCGCGTGACGCGGGCTTCGAGTGGCTCGAACTGCATTTTGCGCACGGCTATCTCGGCCAGAGCTTCTTCTCGACCCACTCGAATCAGCGTGACGACGCCTACGGCGGCAGTCTCGAAAACCGCAGCCGCTTCCTGCTGGAAACGCTGGCGGCGGTGCGCAAGGTGTGGCCGGAGCATCTGCCGTTGACGGCGCGTTTCGGCGTGATCGAGTACGACGGCCGCGACGAGCAGACTCTCGCCGAGTCAATTGAACTCGCGAAGAATTTCAAGCGCGAAGGGCTGGACATGCTGAGCGTCAGTGTGGGCTTCTCCACGCCGAAAGCGGCGATTCCGTGGGCGCCGGCGTTTCTCGCGCCGATTGCGGAACGCGTGCGCCGCGAGGCCGGCATCCCGGTTTCGTCGGCATGGGGCATCGATACGCCGGAACTGGCGGACCGTTCGGTGAAGAACGGGCAACTGGATCTGGTGATGGTCGGCCGCGCGCATCTGGCCGATCCGCACTGGCCGTACCATGCGGCGAAGAAGCTGGGTATCGAGCGAGCGTCGTGGACGCTGCCGGCGCCTTACGCGCATTGGCTCGAACGCTACGCTGTCGCCTGAGTTTCCGTCTCGCGTCGCGTTGTATCGATGTGCTGTTTGCCCCGGCGGTTCATGTGCCGGGGCAGGCGGGATAACCTATATTCCGCCTTTCCGCCTTTCCGCCTTTCCGCCTTTCCGCCTTTCCGCCTTTCCGCCAGTCCTCCGGTCCTCCGGCCCGCCCGCGCCCCAACTCGGCCGTGCGCCGCACAGACCACCCCCGTCTACTTCACGACCCGCACGGGCCGCCGCACCCGTCTCGCGGCTAATCGAACGACGCCGAAATGACAGTAAGCGCATCAAAAATCCGTTTCAATTACTCATCATGAGTCGATAAATCGTTTCAAGCTGGCTCAAATGCGCGTATGCTTGTTTCAATTTGACCATCAAGGGTGTCATGGTGACTTCATCCGACGAGCAAACCACGGGTCAGCATGGTTACAGAAGCGGCGAAGCGGCGCGTTTGGCAAAAATGCCGGTCACGACGTTGCGGATCTGGGAGCGTCGTTACGGCGTGGTTGGACCGGCCAAAACCGCGTCAGGCCAGCGTCTGTACACGGAAGACGACGTCAGGCGACTCAGCCTGATCAAACTGCTGGTGAGTCGCGGCCACGCGATCGGCGCGATCGCGCGGCTCGATCGCGAGCAACTGCAGTTTCTGGCCGCGCGCAGCGGGCGTGAAAGCGGCGGCGCGACCGACATGCCGTTCGCCGAGTCCGCCGATCTCCGGCTGGCTCTCGTGGGCGGCAACCTCGCGCAGCGACTGGAAGCATCGGGTGTCGATTTGCGGCCTTACGGCGTGAACGATCTCGTCACTTTCGCCGACCTCGATCTCGCCAGCGCCGGTACGACCAGTGAGCGCCGCGAGCCGATCGACGCACTGCTCGTCAGCGTCGATTCATTGCAGGAGGAAGTCGCGTCGCAGATCATCGCGCTCGGCGACGCGGTCCGCGCGAAAGCGATCGCGGTCGTCTACGGCTTCGGCACCGGCCCGGCGGCGGAGATTTTGCGCGTGGCGGGCGTGCGTCTCTATCGCGAGCCCGACAGCCGGACGGAATTCCGTCAGATGCTGGGCGACCTCTGCGAACGAACCCGCATTCAGGAGCGCACCGGCGACGACGCCGTATGGGCGCGCGTGCGCCGTCGCTACGACGACCGCGAACTGGAAGCCATTGCCAGCCGTTCTTCGACGATTTCGTGCGAATGTCCGCGCCACCTTGCAGAACTGGTCATGAAACTGTCGGCGTTCGAGCGCTACAGCGACGCGTGTACGTCGCGCTCGGCGCAGGACGCCGCGTTGCACCGCTATCTGGGCGACGTCAGCAACCGGGCTTGCGCGATGGTTGAAGCGGCGCTCGAGCGAGTGGCGCGGGAAGAAGGCTGGTTTGCCGGCGCGCAGCCGCCGCAAGCCGTTCAGGACTAGCACGCGCACACCGTTTCGGAGGATGTGCCATGTCACATGATGCTTCGACGGACGCGACCTTCAGCGCGCCCGCACTGGACGAAAAGAGCGCGCATCTCGCGGCGCTCCTCGAGCGTGTTTCACGGCGCGACGCGAGAGCGTTCGAGACGCTTTACCGGACGTCCGCGCCGTCGCTTTTCGGCCTCGCCGTGCGCGTGACCCGCACCAGCGAATCCGCGGAAGAAGTGCTGCAGGACGGCTTCATCAAGATCTGGCGCTTCGCAGGCTCATACGATCCCGGCAAGGCCTCGCCGTCTACCTGGATGTCGAGCATCGTGAAGAACCAGGCGCTCGATTACTTGCGGCGCAATCCCTACGGGGGCGTATACGTCGAAGAACTGGACGAACGCATTGCCGCGGGCGAGGCCGAGCCGGACCTCTCGCACGAGTTTTCGCTCGACGCCGAGCGCCTGTCGTCCTACCTGGGCCGATTGACGCCGGTTCAGCGCCAGGCGATTGCGCTCGCCTATTTTCGCGGGCAGTCGCAATCGGAAATCGCGCACACGCTGGACGCGCCGATCGGTACGGTCAAAACCTGGATCAGCCGCGGGCTGGAGTCGCTGCGCAGCATGGCCGAGGCTCGCCACGCGCCGCATCGCGGCGGCATCTACTGATACAGGGCAGGATTTGCGGAACGCCTCTTGCTGCAAGGTCTTCTCATTGACCTGACACGGAGGCTTCACGCATGAAACCCTATATCGTCGCGCACATGATGTCCTCGCTCGACGGCCGCAGTTTGACCGACGGCTGGCACCTCGACTATGCGTCCGACCTGTACGAAAACACCGCCGCCACTTTCGAAGCCGATGGCTGGATCTGCGGGCGAGTGACCATGCAGGAAATTTCGCACGGCGAGGACTATCCAAAGGGGCTCGCCAGGGGCCCGGTGCCGCGTACCGATCACTTCGTCGAGCGTAAAGCGGATCAATACGCGATTTCAATCGATCCGCAGGGGCGCGTGGCGTGGAAGAGCAACACCGCGCTCAAGTCGCACGTGATCGAAGTACTGACCGAGCAGGTCTCCGACGACTACCTCGCTTACCTGCAATCGATCGGCGTCTCATACGTGTTCGGTGGCAAGTCCGAGCTCGATCTCGACGCGGTGGTGCAGACACTGGCGCGCGAACTCGGGGTCAAAAAGCTGATCGTGGAGGGCGGCTCGCACGTGAGCGGGGCGTTCGTGAACGCGGGTCTGGTCGACGAAGTGAGCGTGTTGATTCTGCCGCTGGTGGACGGCCGCAGCGAACATCCTTCTTCGTTCGAAGTGGCGATGCAGAAGTGGCAAGCGCCCGCCTATCTGAAACTCACGTCCGTTGAAAAGACGGAACACGACGCTGTCTGGTTGCGCTATACGAAAGCCTGAAAGCGCGCGGCAGAGTGAAATCGAAGTCACTCTGCCGCCGGCCGCTCGCATTATTTTCAGTGCACAGGGATAAGCGGTTATCAGCCTTGCGCGTGTGCGGTCGAGAGCCAGCCGCCGCTCACGCCAATCTCACCGATCTGTTTGGCGACGGCGTCCGCGAGGCGCTTCGCGTCCGCTGACACACCGGCGCGTTGGGTTTCGGTTACGGCATGCAAGCCGCCACCCGCCGCCGCCGAAGTCGCTACACTGCCGGCCGCCGCACCCACACCCGCCGTCTCCACCATGCCCGGCGCCTTGCCGCTGTCCGCGCTGGCATTGAAGGTTTGCACCAGTCGCGGCGCACCGCCCGCGGGCTTATACAGAATCTGCACCGAACTCGTCACTTCGCTCTTGCCCGCACCGAGGCCGATCAGCATGCGGCGGCGACGGTTGCCCGAGTCGATCGTATCGAAGCTGCCTTGAACGAGCAGCACGTTCTGATCGGCTGGCGCGGGAACGTCGGAGCGGATCGCACGCAGACCCATCGATTGCAATTGATGCACGATTTCGTTGGCGACCTGCTCGCGGACTGCGGCGGCGTCCGCGGCCTGCTTTTGCGCAGCGGACGAACCTTCGAGTTGCGTCTTCACTTTCTGCATCATGCCGCCATCCAGTTTGACCTGGTCGGGGCTGGCGTCGAAAGTGTAGACATAAATGTTGTCCGGCCGCACATGGACCGGCGTGTTCGTCTCGCTTGCATGGTCGATGCTGCCGCTCGCGCAGCCGGTCAGCAGAGCGCCGCAGCAGACCATCGCCATGCAGGCAAAACGGGTGGCATTTCTTTTGAGGAATTTCACTGAAGTCAACATGTTCATCCTGTCGTCGGCACGCGGTGCCGGTATGGTCGAGCCGTTCTTCCGATGATCGGGCAACCGTAGGATCGTTGATCATCGGCGAGTCGTCTCGCACGTGAAGCACCCTTGATCTCATGCGTTCTGTTTCATCCGCACCGGCAGCGAAACGAAGTATGGGTGAGTCACTTCCCGAACTCCATCCAACAATTATTTCGTCCTGTGTCACGGCGGCAAGAGGCGCCGCGCGGGGCTTTCGCGCGTCGCAAGCGTCATTGGACGCGGCAGGAAAAGAGGGGGTGGGGTGAGGATCGACCGCGCCGGTCAGCGCCGTGAAGTCATGCAATGGCGCGTGCGGCGCCGCGAGTATCGGGCGTCAGCTCAAGGCGAGTTTGATGATGCAGCCAAGGACAAAAATCAGCAGGAAGGCGGCGACTGCCATGTTCAGCGGATAGCGCATTCTTCACCAGGACACCAGCGTTTGCAGTGCTCATATCCTAATCACCTGACGGAAGATGAACAGTGGCCAAAGAAGCGGCAATGTGGGAAAGCCAACGCAACATGCTGAATGACTGAGCAGCTTGCTGGCGGGAACGCTTCCAGTCGCGGGCCGGATGCAGGAGTTGCCGCACCGCCGCTGACTGACGGAAAAAATGCCCGCGTGCAAAGCGCCGCTCGGCCGGTTATCGGGCTGGCCGTGCAGCGTGGCCGATGCCCTTCAACTCCCGCCGACGGCGCGCGTCCAGGGTGCGCCCGCTGGCGCATTGTTTCCGGATGGCGCATGATTGAAGCGATGTGCCGTCCGACCCCAGAAGCCGAGTGCCTCTATGGGACGCGCGGCGCACGCGAAGCCGCCGGTGCATGCGTCACGGAAACACAACGCGGCAATGCACCGCCGGCGGGTACTCAACCGTTAAGGAGGATTTCGCATGGACCGACCTGACGCCGCCAATCCGTTTGGCGATTTCACCAAAATGCTGGAGCAGTTCAAGCTCCCCGGCTTCGACGTACCCGCCATCATGGAAGCGCGACGCAAGGACATGGAAGCACTGGTTCAGGCGAATCAGACGGCTTTCCAGGGGATGCAGTCGCTCGCGCAGAAGCAGGCTGATATGTTGCGCACGACCCTGAGCGAATTGCAGTCGCTGACGGGCCAGTTATCGGCCGGCGGCGCCGCGCCTTCGGGCAAGGCGGCCGAGTTGATCCAGCAGAGCCTGCACAAGTCGCTTGCCGATATGCAACAACTGGCGCAAGCGGCCTATCAGACGCAAGCCGAGTCGTATGCGGTGATCGCAAAACGCGTAGAAGAGAATGTCGAGGAGCTTAAGTCGCTCCTGCAGCAGCACAAAAAGTAGCGGGCGCTGCGCGTCGAATCGATCGACTCTGCGGAATCGATCGAGCCAGACGCGTCACGTTCGAACGACCGATGCCGTGGTTGACTTTCGAGTCATCCGCGGCATTTTTTTTGTTCTGCGAAGCGCGATGGCGTTGCCGCTTCGTCCTCACGCGACCGGTGTTTTGACGCGTCCTATCGTCAGAGGAAAACGGGCCTTCCAGGCGATTTTTTCAGCGTTCACTTACATCGATCGCATAATGCTGCGCGCATGAATTTTTTTCTGCGCGCGATGCGGGCAATGTGCACTGTCGTTTGCTTTAAACGAGCCGTGCAACGAAAACATGCGCTCGAGCGCCGCCACTTGGTGATCTGGTCCCGAAATATCAAACAGACTCGAACGTTGCCGCGCGGGAGAAAAGTTTAAATCGTTGCGCAAACGATTGCCGCGCCTCACCTCGATGCCTAAAGTTTCGCGCCACCACTCCGTAGACGCATTCACGCAGCACGCAGCTCAACCAGTGTGAATGCAACACCAGCACCACCGGCGAAGCGTGCGCCCCCTAGTTTCCCGTTCGTGACCGGCTCGACGCGTGGTCGTGAGCGTTTCACCTCGAAGGAATTCTCTTGAAACCGATGCTCTATTCCCGCATTGCTCGCGCAATGCTCGGGGCAAGCTGCGCGCTGTCGTTTGCCGCGCACGCGACGCTCGGCCAGAACGTGAGCACTGTCGACAGCGATCAATCCCGCTTGCGCGCAGTGGCTCACACGGCGACTACGCAAAGCGCGTATTCGGTCCATCTGATGACGCTGCCGTCCGGCACGCTGGTGCGCGAGTACGTCGCGCCCAACGGCATCGTGTTCGGTGTCGCATGGGAAGGCCCCACGTTGCCGGATCTGAAATCCATGCTGGGGACGTCGTTCGACGCCTACGTCTCCGCCGCCGCGACGCGTCGCGGCACGCCGCTCGCGGTCTCCAGCGGCGATCTGGTGGTCTACTCCGGCGGCCATCTTCGCGCGTTCGCCGGCCACGCGTATTTGCCGCCAGCGGTGCCTGCGGGCGTCGATGTCGGCGTCATTCAATAACGGTGCGGATCATGCGTCATATGTCTTCCTTCAGGATCCTGCTGTGCGCGGCGCTGCTTGCACTGCTCGTCAGTGCTTGCGGCGGCGGGGGCGGCGGGTCCAGCAGCACGGCCAGTTCGAGCAGTTCGAACTCGGCCGGTCCCACCGTGATCAACACCGCGCCGTCGTCGCAAGTGCTGGCCGCGAACGCAGTGCGCGTGACGGTCGACTCCGGCGTGAGCGACGTGCCGAACATGCCGTTCGTCAGCATCACGATTTGTGCGCCGGGTACGGCTCAATGCCAAACCATCGACCACATACTGGTCGATACCGGGTCGTGGGGCGTGCGCATCTTTGCTTCCCAGTTGCCCGCGACAATGACCCTGCCGCAACAGAAGGACGCCGCGGGCAATCAGGTCGCCGAATGCATGCAGTTCTTCGACGGTTACACGTGGGGCGCGGTGAAGCTCGCTGATTTGCAGATTGCCGGTGAAAAAGCCGCCTCGCTGCCGATCCAGGTGATCGACCCGAACTACGCTTCACTGCCGGCCGATTGCGCGAGCGTCGGCGCATCGCGCAACACGCCGGCCGCGTTGCAGGCCAACGGCATTCTCGGCATCGGCGTGTTCAAGCACGACTGCGGCGCGAACTGCGTGCAGCAGGCGCTGGCCGGCACGTATTACGGCTGCAACGGCACGACATGCACGTCGATTCCGCTTGCCGAAGAACTCCAGGTCGCCAATCCGATTCCGTACTTCGCCGCCGACAACAACGGTTCGATGCTGAGCCTGCCGACGGTCTCGGGTGCCGCGCAGTCGGTCACGGGGCAACTGGTGTTCGGCATCGGCACGCAGACCAACAATACGCTGGGCGGCGCGCAAGTGATCGGCGTGAGTCCGTCGAACGGCACCTTTACCACCGTGCAGAACGGCACGACCTATTCGCGCAGCATTCTGGACAGCGGTTCGACCGGGCTGTTCTTTCAGACCAGCTCTTTGCCGGTATGCGCGAGCCCGAATAATTCGTACTACTGCCCGGTGTCGACCGCGCAAATGAGCGCGATGATCCAGGGGGTGAACGGGACCACGAGCGCGGTGAATTTCAGCGTCGGCAATGCTACGACGATTGCACAGACCTATAGCGGCGATTCGGCGCTGCCGCTGCTGGCGGGACCGGCGTTCGTTCAGTCCACGATCTTCGATTGGGGTTTGCCGTTCTTCTACGGTCGCAATGTGTATGCCGCCGTCGAGCAGCAGGCGACACCTGGCGGTACGGGGCCTTACGTCGCGTATTGAGTTCGGAAGACAGCTTGTCTGGTCGGCGCTTTTTGGCGAGCGCTTTGGCGAGACTCGCCAGATATGAAAACGGGCCGCGACGGGACATGTTCCGTCGCGGCCCGTCAGTTGATAAGGGATTCGTCGTTACGTCTTGTCGAGACTGTTGAGCACCGCCAACACGGCCTCGCCGAACGCCTCGGGACGCCCCGCGAAGATACGTTCGACGGCTTTCCCGTCGATCAGGCGCCGGCGCAGCGCCTCGCGCTCATCGTGCTGCTCGGCGAGCCGTGCGGCGGCGCGCACGTACTCGTCGGTCGAGTGAGCGGTCAGCCACGACGGCAAGCCGGCGCGCCCGAACAGGCCGCTGTCGATATGCTCGAATACTTCGCGCCCGCACAGATTGACACCGGGCAGGCCCATGGTGAACGAATCGACGATGCCGTTGGTGTTGCCGAACGGGAACGGGCTCACGAACATGTCCATCGTGTTGAGGACTTTCAGATACGTCGGGTAGTCGAGCGAACCGTACACGTCCACGCTCGATTGCGGCAGCGTCGCGTGAATCGATTTTCTGACGTACGCCAGATCGATGCCTTCGCTCCAGCATGTCATGAAATGGAATTTGACCGGCACACGAGCGGTGTGAACGATCGCCTTGCAGGTTTCGAGAAAGTGCGGATTGATCTTCATCGCACTGGCCGTCACCCCGATGTTGACGATGTCGCCTCGCGCCGGAATTGACGGCACGATTTCGGTGAGCAGTTTCGACGGCACGTACGGTTGGCCATCCTTCGGCAAACGCATCATTTTTTCGCTGAAGCACGCCGGGTCGCCGACGAAATCTTCTTCGACGCTCACGTAGTCCATATGCGCCGCGTGCATCGTTGCCGGATGACCGAGACCCGCGATCTGCAGTGGCGCGACGCGCAGGTTTGACAGAAAGATCGTGTGCGAGAACATGCCGACACTCGGCATATAAAGCACATCCGGTTGCTCGCGCGTGGCGAATGCCTGGATCTGGCGGATGCAATCGCCGATGTATTCCGGATGCTCGAATTCGACGAAACGATCGAAAATCGCGCGCCCTGTTTCGTCCACATGCTGCGCCTCGCCGAACGCGACGACTTCGAAATGCTCGCGCGCGGCGAGCATTGTGCGTGAATGGGTGCGGTAGATCGAGTGGCCGCCCGTGAACCATTCGAGAACCACCAGCATCACCGGCTTGCGGTTCTTATCGTGTCGTTTGGCCGGCGTGCGTGGGACGTTGGCTTCATGGTCGAGCAGGCCGAGTGTCTCCAGTTTTTTGCGAACCAGCTTGTTGATGCTGCGCTTGATTGCGTGCCGATCGGGCGAGGTGGAATAGCTGCAATGCATGTAAGCGCCGCACACGGCGGCGGTCGGCAAGTCGTCGAGGTCTTCGATACTCTCCAGCGCGCCCGGCAACCAGCCGAGCAGCCGCTCGCGTTTTTCGTGCGCGGCGGGCGAGATGTGCACGGCCGCGCTGACGATAGAAACGCCGAGGCTGGTCGCGAGCACCGGGTCGCATCGATGAAGATCCGCGAAATCGATATCGTATTGCGAACCCGACGTGTAGAGCACCAGTTGCTTGCGGGTCAATACGTCGCGCGTGGCGTTGTTGTCGTTGTTGTCGTGCGCGGCGTCGAGCAGCGTGCGGACGATGTGATCGGTCGATCCATACGACGACACGGCGAAGATCATGTTGATCCATGGCCGCCCCCAAAACAGGATGTTCATTTTCTCCGCGGCGAGCGTGTACTCGGGCGCCGAAAACAGCGCGGTGAATCCGTCGGCGATGCGCTGCAAGGTGCGCTGCGACGCTTCGTCGCCGGGCGAATTCGGACTGCTGCGGGCAAAGCGTTCGCCGCCGAGCGTGCCGCGCTTTTCGCAGAGCGTTTTGAGCAGCGCGCAGAACTCCTCGTGCGCGGCATCGTAGTCACGGGACTGGATCTGGGATTCGAATCGATCGAGGGAGAATTCTGTGCTCATGGTGACGGTCGAGAGTGAACGGCATGCGGTGTTCCGCATGCGCGTCGTGTTCAATGACAGGAAGGCGGGCGACGGGGCGTGAGACCCACTGCGGATTGCGACGCGTGATGGGACGCGCGCCGCGCCGAGTTCGGGCGATGTCCACTGACTGCGTGTGTCGCCAACGGAATCCGATTGTCAAAGAATTCGACCGGGATGCATCTAGGAAGAGTCTTATTTTGAGAAAGGCTTTTGAAGAGGCCTTTGAGCCGATGCGGTGCGAGAGCGCGCCTAGCGCCGCCGCGTGGCCCGCTTTGCCGGGGTTGTTTGGACGGCGGCGGGCTCCGGCTGCAACGGTGACTCGGATGCCACGGGTTCCAACTGCGGCGGCGGGGCCTCCACCGGTTGTGCCGGCGCTTGCGAAGCTACGGCCTGCCCCGGCGGCGTCGCCGCTTCGCGCGGCACGGATTTGTCGCCGGCCGCCTCGATCACGCGATGCACGAAACGCAGCTTCTCCACCACCGGCGCGGCGAGCGTGAACGGATAACCGTCCGGCATGCCAAGACTCCGGTTCAGGCTGTTCAGCGCATAGGTGAGTGGAAACCAGCGCTTCATCAGATTCTCGAAGCTGGCGTCTTCCACCGGCGTGCGATCGGTCAGCGTCGGCTCGCTCGGATCGTCGGGCAGCAGCGCAACGCCGTACGAGGTCGACGTATCCAGCACGTCGACGATAAGCATGTAGTGCGCCCACGTCTCGGCCCAATCTTCCCAGGGATGCATCGTGGCATACGCGCTGATATACGACGCCTGCCAGTCGGCCGGCGCGCCGTCGCGATAGTAGGCGTTCAACGCCTCGCCATAGTCGATGCTTTCGTCGCCGAACAGTTTGCGGAACGGTTCGAGCCAGCGCGGGTTGTTCTCGACGAGCTGGCTGAAGTAGTAGTGCCCGGTCTCGTGCCGGAAGTGGCCGAGCAAGGTCCGGTACGGCTCGCCCATCGCGGTGCGGACTTTCTCGCGGTACGCGTCGTCGGCTTCGGCGATGTTCAGCGTGATCAGGCCGTTATCATGGCCGGTCATGACGCGCGAACCGTCGCCGCCGTCTTCGAGGAATTCGAAGGCGAGGCCATGTTCCGGGTCGGCCTGGCGCGACTTCACGTCGAGACCGAGTTCGGCCAGTGTGTACAGCAGGCGACGTTTGGCCATTTCAAGCCGATACCAGTAGAGCCGATTGTCCGGCGCGCTCAGATTCGGAATCGTCAAGGTCAACTGGCAGGCGCGGCATAGCACGTCCGGCGAGTCGGCGGGGATCATCCAGTTACAGACGTTTTCGACGGCGTAGTTGTGGCATTGGCGGAACAGCGCACCGTCGGCGCCCGGATGCAGGCTGCGCCAGCGTCCATCGCCGGCGTCTTCGAACGCGCTGATTTCCGCCAGTTCAGGTACATAGCCGAGCAATGACTCGCAACGTTCGCAACGCACGTTTTCATAGAACACGAGGTGCGAGCAGTGATTGCAGTGGAAGGTTTTCATCGGTCGAGCCTGGGAGGTGGAGGGCGGGCATGAGCGAACAGCTGCCGCAATCTTCATGCCGCATTTGCCAGACGTCACTGGTTTAACGCACATTACGTGCATGATCGTGCATGAGCGTTGCGCCGCTTTGGTGCGTGAGCTTGGAAATGGCAGGAGAAGGGTGCTCGGTTCGATCGACCGGACGGTCGGCCAGGCGCGGCAAAGTTCATCGCAGGCGGTGATCCGGGCAGTACGGGCAGTTCAGGCGGTTTTTCGCACTTGTTCAATAAACGGCATGAAGCTTGCTTTTTGGCGGGCTGCCATCCTTCGTCCAGGAGTCCGGTGTGTCCATACGCGTCGCGTTGCATCATGTCACACATTACCGCTACGACAGGCTGGTTTCACTGTCGCCCCAGGTCGTGCGTCTCAGGCCTGCGCCGCATTGCCGGACCCCGATCCTGTCGTATTCGATGCGGGTCGAGCCGGCTGAACATTTCATCAACTGGCAGCAGGACGCGTTCGCCAACTATCAGGCGCGGCTGGTGTTCCCCGAGAAGACGCGCGAATTCAAGGTGACGGTCGATCTGATCGCCGAAATGGCGGTCTACAACCCGTTCGACTTCTTTCTCGAGCCCTCGGCCGAGCGATTCCCGTTCGAATACTCACCCGGCCTCGCGCTGGAACTCGCGCCGTACCTCGTCAAGCGGCCGATGACGCCGCGCTTCGCCGAATTCGTCAAGAGTATCGACCGCACGCCGGCTGCCACCGCCGACTTTCTCGTCGGCCTGAATCAGCGGCTGCAACGCGAGATTCGCTACCTGATCCGGATGGAGCCGGGCGTGCAGACGCCCGAGGAAACGCTCGTGAGCGCGGCGGGCTCGTGCCGCGATTCCGGCTGGCTGCTGGTCGAGACCTTGCGGCAACTGGGGCTGGCGGCGCGCTTCGTGTCCGGCTACCTGCTGCAACTCGCGCCCGACGTCAAATCCATCGACGGCCCCAGCGGCACCGAGGTCGATTTCACCGACCTGCACGCGTGGTGCGAAGTGTATCTGCCGGGTGCGGGCTGGATCGGCCTCGATCCGACCTCCGGGCTGCTGGCGGGCGAAGGGCATATCCCCGTCGCCTGCACGCCCGAGCCGGGCAGCGCGGCGCCGATCTCCGGCGCCGTGGACGAATCCGAGGTGGAGTTCGAACACACCATGTCGATCGAACGGGTGCTGGAGACGCCGCGCGTCACCAAGCCGTTCAGCGAAACCGTGTGGGCCGACGTGCTGAAAATGGGCGCCCACGTGGACCAGCAACTCGCCGGCATGGACGTGCGTCTGACCATGGGCGGCGAGCCGACCTTCGTCTCGGTACGCGATCGCGACGCCGCCGAATGGAACACGGACGCGCTCGGCCCGACCAAGCGCGGCTACGCGGTCGCGCTGATGGAAAAGCTGCGCGCGCGCTACGGCGCGAACGGCTTCCTGCATATCGGCCAGGGCAAGTGGTATCCGGGCGAGCAATTGCCGCGCTGGGCCATGTCGCTGTACTGGCGCGCCGACGGCGAACCCTGCTGGCACAACCCCGCGCTGTTCGCGGACGAGCGCGAGCCCGGCACCTACACGGCTGCCGACGCGCAACGCTTCCTCGCGCATCTGGCGACGAAACTCGCGCTCGACGCGGACTGCATCCAGCCCGGCTTCGAGGACGTCTGGTACTACTTGTGGCGCGAGCGCCGTCTGCCGGTCAACGTCGATCCACTCGACGCGCGCCTCGACGACGAACTGGAGCGCGTGCGTCTGCGCCGCGTATTCGACGCGGGACTGGGCGGCGCGACCGGTTACGTGCTGCCGCTCGCGCGCGAACGCGAGGTGCCGCACGAGGCGCCGAAGTGGGTCAGCGGCCGCTGGTTCTTCCGCGACGAGCGCATGTTCCTGATTCCGGGCGATTCGCCAATGGGCTATCGGCTGCCGCTCGATTCGCTGCCGTGGGTGTCGAAGACCGACTACCCGTATCAGCACGCGCACGACCCGTTCGCGCCGCCGGTGCCGTTGCGTTCGGCCGCGCAATTGCGCATGCAATACGACGGCGAGCAACGCGGCATGAGCCCCGCCGATGCGCGGCGCGCGGCGGCATTGTCGACGTCGGCGGCGGAGCTGCTGAGCGGCATGCCGGGCGGCGGTGTGCTGGCCTATGCGCGTCAGCCCGGCGATGGGCCGATGCCGGCGCGCGGGCAGTCGTCGAAGGAAACGATCCGGACGGCGATTTGCGTCGAAGCGCGCGACCCGAAGCGGGCAGCCGGTCCGAAATCCGAAACGGAAGCGTTCGGCAGCGGGCGGACGCTGCTGCATGTGTTCATGCCGCCGCTCACCGAACTCGACGACTATCTCGACCTGCTCGCCGCCGTCGAAGCGACGGCCGCCGAGTTGCGCATGCAGGTGGTGCTCGAAGGTTATCCGCCGCCGCGTGACGCGCGCCTGAAAGTGCTGCAGGTCACGCCGGACCCCGGCGTGATCGAGGTGAACATTCATCCCGCGGCGAACTGGGATCAACTGGTCGACCACACGGAGTATCTGTATCAGTCCGCGGCGGAGAGCTATCTCAGCAGCGAGAAGTTCATGACCGACGGCCGCCACACCGGAACCGGCGGCGGCAATCACTTCGTGCTCGGCGGCGCGACGCCCGCGGATAGTCCGTTCCTGCGCCGCCCCGACCTGCTGGCGAGCCTGATCGCTTACTGGCACAACCATCCATCGCTGTCGTATCTGTTTTCCGGGCTGTTCATCGGACCGACCAGCCAGGCGCCGCGGGTCGACGAAGCGCGCAACGACCAGGTCTACGAGCTCGAAGTGGCGTTTCGCGAATTGCAGCGGCAGATCGACATGCTCGGCGGCCGCGAAAGCGCGAGCCTGCCGCCGTGGATGATCGACCGGTCGCTGCGCAACATCCTGATCGACGTGACGGGCAACACGCACCGCGCCGAGTTCTGCATCGACAAGCTCTATTCGCCGGACGGCCCGACCGGCCGTCTCGGCCTGCTCGAATTGCGCGGCTTCGAAATGCCGCCGCACGCGCGCATGAGTCTGGTGCAGCAACTGCTGCTGCGCGCGCTGGTGGCGCGCTTCTGGCACACGCCGTACACGCAGCGGCTCACCCGTTGGGGCACGGAGTTGCACGACCGCTTCCTGCTCGGCACCTTTGTGAAGATGGATTTCGACGACGTGCTCGGCGAACTGAACCGCGCGGGCTACGCCTTCGACAGCAGCTGGTTCGCGCCGCACTTCGAATTCCGCTTCCCGCTGGTCGGCGAAACGACGGTGAACGGCGTCTCGCTGACGATTCGCAACGCGCTCGAACCGTGGCATGTGATGGGCGAGGAGGGCTCGGCGGGCGGCACGGTGCGTTACGTGGATTCGTCGGTGGAGCGGCTCGAAGTGCGTGCGCTCGGCCTGAACGACAACCGCCATGTGCTGACCGTCAACGGCGTGCCGGTGCCGTTGCAGCCGACTGGCCGCGTCAGCGAATATGTGGCCGGCGTGCGCTTTCGCGCGTGGTCGCAGCCGTCGGCGCTGCATCCGACCATCGGCGTGGACGCGCCGCTCACTTTCGATCTGGTCGATACATGGAGTGGCCGCTCGGTGGGCGGATGCCAGTATCATGTCGCTCATCCGGGCGGGCGCAATTACCAGACCTTCCCGATCAACGCCTATGAGGCGGAAAGCCGGCGGCGCGCGCGCTTCTTCGCGACGGGACACACGCCGGGGCCGCTCACGGTCGATGCACCTCAGCGCAGTCTGGAGTTTCCTTTCACACTGGATCTGCGCTACTGGTAAAACCAGCACACACTTAAAACGACACGACCTTGGCCTTTCAATCGACTTTTCCCTTCGAAACGTCCGCGGCGCGCGCGGACGCTTCGTCCCTGCTGCGCCTGCTGCCGGCCCACGAGGGACACTGGGACGAGTTGCGCGACGCCTCGGGCGCGTTGCGCGAACCGTGGCGGCAGTTCTTCGAGCGGCTGGGCGAAGTCGGCATCGCGCGGCTCGACGACGATCTCGCCTCGGTCGCGCAGCAGATCCGCGACAACGACATCAGCTACAACGTCTACGCGGATAACGGCGAGCCGCGGCCGTGGGCGCTCGACCTGCTGCCGTTCCTGATCAGCGAAGACGAGTGGGCGCATATCGAGCGCGGCGTGACGCAGCGCGCGCATCTGCTCAACGCGATCGTCGCCGATATTTATGGGCCGCAAACCCTGCTCGAGCGCGGGCAATTGCCGCCCGCGCTGGTGTTCGGTCATCCCGGCTATCTGCGCTCGGTGAAGGGCTTCACGCCGCCGGGCGGCCAGTATCTGCAGGTGGTCGCGGTGGATCTGGCGCGCACGCCCAACGGCGACTGGACCGTGATGGCGCATCGCACCGAGGCGCCGTCCGGGCTCGGTTACGCGCTGGAAAACCGCCTGATCATGTCGACGCTGTTCGCCGATCCGTTTCGCGCCTTGCGTGTAAGCCGGCTCGCGCCGACCTATTCGCAACTGATCGCGACCCTCGTGCAGGCGGCGCAGGCCACCATGCGGGACGACGGCGAAGGCGTCGACCGTTCGCCGCATATCGCCTTCCTCACGCCGGGGCCGTTTAGCGAAACCTACTTCGAGCACGTGTTTCTGGCGCGCTATCTCGGCGTGACGCTGGTCGAAGGCAAAGACCTGACGGTGCGCGATGACAAGCTCTACCTGAAGACGCTCGCCGGTCTCGAACGCGTGCACGTGGTGCTGCGGCGTCTGGACGACGCGTTCTGCGACCCGGTCGAGCTGCGCGCCGATTCGAGCATCGGCGTGCCCGGTTTGCTGCAGGTGATGCGCGCGGGCAACGTGATCGTCTCGAACGTGCCGGGCTCGGGCTTTGTCGAATCGCCGGCCTTGCATGGTTTTCTGCCCGGCATTGCCGAAGTGCTGCTCGGCGAAGACCTCGTGCTGCCGAGTGTGCCGACATGGTGGTGCGGCGAAAAGGCGGCGCGCAATCATGCCTTCGCGCGCCTCGACGAAGCGTTCATCGTGCCGACGTGGCCGGTCGCCGGGCGCGATGCGCCGCCGGGCGTGGAGCAGGGCAGGCAGCGCCTGTCGGCATGGCGCGAGCGTATCGAGGCCATGCCGGACACCTACACGATCCAGCAGGCGCAGCGCTTTTCCTGCACACCGCGTTACGAAGACGGCACCATTGGCCGCCGTCCGTCGGTGCTGCGCGTCTATGCGATCGCGGACGTCAACGGCGGCTGGCATGTAATGCCGGGTGGTTTCACCCGCCTCGCCGCTGAACGCCAGACCACGGTGTCCATGCAGTACGGCGGCAGCAGTGTCGATACGTGGGTGCTATCGAGCCAGCCGACTTCGACCTTCACGCTGCTGCCTTCGCCGATGCAGCCCGCCGACCTCGCGCGCAAACACCGCACCGTGTCGAGCCGCGCGGCGGAAAACCTGTTCTGGGCCGGACGGTACGGCGAGCGCGCCGAAAACAACGTGCGGCTGCTGCGCCTGATTCTCGGCTCGCTGGAAGGCAACGACGCCGACGCAATGTTTCCGACCCTGGTCGAACTCGCCATGCATTGCGGGCTCGTGCAATCCGGCGACATGTTCTCGCCGCATTCGCCGCAAGCTTTCGAGCGCGCTCTCGTTGCCAATCTGAGCGAGAGCACCGGCGCCGCGAGCATCGGCCAGAACCTGAACTGCCAGGCGCGCTCGAACGGGGAAGTGCGCGGGCGTCTGTCGAACGATCACTGGCGCACGATTCTCGCGGCGCGCAACGACTTCCGCGACGCGTTGCAGACACTGATGCCCGCTCCTGGGTACAGCGGTGGGGGATCGCAAGGCAACGGCAATAGCAACGGCAACGGCAACGGCCGTGGCGAGCGCTACGAACGTTACGATCGCGTCACGCTGATGAACGCGCTCGAACGCCTGTCGGTGCAGTTGTCGGCGATCAGCGGCGCACAGGGCGACCGCATGACACGCGACGAAGCGTGGCGTCTCCTGTTCGTGGGCCGTCACATCGAGCGCGTGTCGGCGATGACCTCGTTCCTGCGCGTAGTCGCCGACAAAGGCCAACTCTCCACGCCCGCCGGCTTCGACCTGCTGCTGCAGTTGTTCGACAGCACGCTCACGTATCGCTCGCTCTATCCTGGCCGCTTCGAGGTGCCGGCGCTGCTCGACCTGCTGGTCATCGAGCCGACCAATCCGCGCGGCATCTACGGCGTGTACGAGCGTCTGCGCAAGAAGCTCGACGAGATCGCGGTGGCGGCGGGCAGCACGCGGCATCGTCCGTTCGCGGAATTGATGGCGCCCGCCGCTTCGTTGCCTTCGCTCGAATCGCTGTGTACCGTCGACGAAGACGGCGCCTATGCCAATCTGATTGCGGTATGCGATCAGATCGGCGCTTATGCCGGCGCGGCCGCCCACGAAATCAGCGCGCGCTATTTCAGTCACGCCAGCACCGTCGCTTCGCAGGTGTGGTCATGAAGAACGCGCCGACCGTGCTGTCCGTTTCGCATCGCACGACTTATCGCTATTCCACGTATGTGGAGACCGCGCAGCATCTCGCGACAATCCGGCCGATCGCCTGCGCGTGGCAGCGCGTGGTGTCGCACAGCGAAACGATCGAACCCGAGCCGTCGTATCTGAATAGCCGGATCGACGCATTCGGCAACGACGTCCTGTATTTCGCGCTGGATGCGCCGCACGAGCGCTTGCAACTCGTCAGCGAAACCACGGTGGCGCTCACGCCGCGCTGGACCGACCTCGATCCCGAGGCGACACCCGAATGGGACGACGTGTCCGACGCGCTGCGGTTTCGCGTCGGCGGGCAGTTCCGGCCCGAGGTGGAGTTCTGTTTCGCGTCGCCGAACATCGTGCCGCGGCCGTCGCTGCGCGCCTATGCATTGCCGAGCTTTCCGCCCGGCATGCCGATTGCCGCGGGCGCGATCGATCTGATGCACCGCATTCACGAAGACTTCGCCTACAAACCTTCCGCGACGATGTTCGATACCCCCGCTGAACGCGCCTTCGAACTGAAGAGCGGCGTGTGCCAGGACTTCGCGCAGGTGATGATCGGCTGCTTGCGCTCGCTGGGATTGCCGGCGCGCTACGTGAGCGGTTATCTGCGCAACGATCCGCCGCCTGGGCAGCCGCGTTTGATCGGCGCGGACGCGTCCCATGCGTGGGTGTCGGTGCATTGCCCCGGCAGCGGCTGGATCGATCTCGATCCGACCAACGACGTGCTCGCCGATGTGGATCACGTGACGCTTGCGATCGGCCGCGATTACAGCGACGTGTCCTTGCTGCGCGGGATGATTCTCGGCGGCGGCGCGCACCGGGTGGAAGTGGGTGTGACGGTTCTCGCGCTTTAGCCGCGGGCCGCATGCGGAGGGCCATTTCCAGCGGCTATTCCAGATAGCTTTTTTCTAGCGATCGACAACGTTCCCCAACTTGCGTCGCGACGCATTCGTGTCGCGACTTCGCCGCTCACTTCTGAGCCGCGCTGATCCCACCTCGACAGACGCCTTCGCTCGGTGGATGGCCATTCCTTCCGTCGCCGGTATCGCCCGTAATTCCTACGACATCTTTGGGAAAGTTCCGACTTTTTCTCAGTGAAATCGTATAGCTGACGAGATCGTCAACGCGGATACTTTCACACGTTGCCGCGTGCCTACCGCCGCGCGCAGAACAAACGTTGATAGTTGAAATGGCGGCAAAAAGACATTCCGAATTCACCCGAGGATTGAGCAGACGAGCGCGGCGGCGCACGCATGCGCTGATGTTCGGTGCGCTCGGCGCCTGTGTGTCGGCGCCGGGGCATGCGCAGACCATCACCGGCGCCGGTGCGCAGTTCAACGATCAGCGTGACGATGGCGCGAATGCTTCCGCTATGGAGTCGGGACAGGCGGCGCCCGGGAGTGAATCGCTAGTAACCGCGCATGCGGAAAGTCCGTCGGCGGCGCTTGGTTACGCGCTCAATACGTTTCGCACCTCGGGGCAAGGGGCGGCGGATACACAGCGTTACTTTGGCTTTAACGCAGGCGTCAATATCGGCGGTTGGCAAGTGCACGAGCGCGGTGCGGTCCAGTCCATGACGGGGCGAGGCACGTCATATCAGAACATCGCGACTTATCTGCAGCGAGACATTCCGTCGTTGAAAACCCGGCTTGCTCTTGGCGACCAGTTCACGGACGGCGCTGTGTTCGACAGCATCGGCGTGCGTGGCGTAAAGGTGGAGAGCGTCGATAGCGCGGTGCCCGAGGTCGTGTCCGGCTATGCGCCGATGGTGCGCGGCGTGGCAATGTCGAATGCGCTGGTCACTGTGACGCAGAACGGCAACCGCTTATACGAAACCACGGTTGCGCCGGGGCCGTTTGAAATCAACGACGTCGCGGCAACCGGTTATGGCGGCAATCTGCTTGTCACCGTGACGGAAGCCGACGGCAGTCAGCACAGTTTCACCGTGCCATACCCTTCGGCCGTGCCGCTTTTGCGTCAGGACTCGACGCGATTCAGCGTCGCCGGTGGTGTGGCGCGTGACCCGCAGATCAAGCGCCACGACGCGATGCTGCAGGGCACGATCCAGCACGGCTTCAGCGGTTCGGTAACGGGCTACGGCGGGGCGGTTGCTGCGGACGGTTATCTGTCCGGCTTGATCGGTGCGGCGATCCGCACGCCGATCGGCGCGCTGTCGGCCGACATCTCGGCGGCTCAGGCCGACGCGCCGCAATCGCAAAGCACGCGTGGTGCAAGCCTGCGCATCGGCTATAGCAAGTTCATCGAGCCGACGAATACGAACGTTTCGATCGCCGCGTATGGCTACTCATCAGGCGGCTTCCTCTCGCTGCGCGACGCGCTGCTTACACGTGAGGTGGCGTCGGCGGGTTCCGGCGTAAACGGCGTCGGACATCGGCGCAGCCAGATGCAGATTGCGCTGAACCAGCGCCTCGGCGGCGCTGCCGGTACGCTTTATGTGGTCGGCTCGACGTCGGACTACTGGAACCATTCGGGATCCGAAACGGAGTTTCAGATTGGCTACTCCGGCGCGGTACGCGTGGCCAATGCGAATCTGAATTACACCGTATCGGCTTCGCGGCAGCGCACCGGCTTGACCGGACCCATGAGCAACCAGTTGTTCGCCACCGTCTCCGTGCCGCTTGGCAAGGCGGAGCATGCTCCGCTGCTGTCGGCGGGCTTGATGCATGACAGTCACGCCAACTGGTCCGAGCAGGCAATCCTTGCTGGTTCCGCGGGTGCTGCGGATGAACTGAAGTACGGCATGTACGGGACGCACTCGGAGCGCTCGAGCATCGGTGGCGGCAATGTCCAGTACCACAGTCCCTACGCGACTTTCGGAGCAAGCGCGAGTGGCGGTTCCGGCTATTCGCAGGTGGCGGCGAACATTCGGGGCTCGGTGTTTGCTCGCAGAGAAGGCATCACGATTACCGAAGCACCAGAAGACAAAGCCGACACCCTCCAACCGAAGGGCGGCCTGGACGCCGGCGCGTCGGCGAACCCGGACCTGAGCGCGGGCAGTCCCGGCCATGCGGCCGTGCCGCACCTGCTGCCCGGCAGCGCGGATCCGATTGAAGTCGGTCCTCAGAGCGCTCGGCCCGACAGCAAGGTTGAGCCAACCAGCCTGGAGCCAGCGCCGCCGTTGAATGCGGTAGTCGTGACGCGCCAGTCTGCGAGCGACAACATTGCTTCGAATGTCGCAACGGTTGACCAGACAGAAGGGGCGGAACGGCTGATGTTGTTCATGAATGCGGTGCCCATGAAGGTGTATGCACGCAATGCGGTTGTCTCATGGTCGGATGTCGAGCGTGGGAACGGGCATCACTAGTTTCACCCGGGGCGCGCCTACAGGATTGACCGGGTGGCTGAAGAATTCAAGGATTGGCCGAGCTTCGCAAGAGGCAAAGCCATGTTTTGAAGGGCGTAGTTAGAAGTAGACGTAGAAGTTGTAGTTATCCTAATTTTAAATTTTTTATCTCAAGGCAAGAAAATGCAAAAGATCGATCGTAACGCACTGGCTCAATCGGAAATCGCCGGCGGCTGCTGCAAGTGCTGCTGTGCTCCGGCAAGCTCGGCGTCGAAGTCCGCAGCACCGACCGCGGCGCCGGCAGCAGCTCCGGCAGCCAAGCCGGTCGCGCGCAGCTAAGCAGCGTCGCAATGACGGTGTAAGGACGGGCTGATTGCCCGCTCACCGTCTCGCGAAGCCCGGTCGTTCAAGATCGGGCTTCGCGTCCGGACAACGAATCATGGCGTTCCCGTGGAACGGCTGTATCACCGTGACGAAGGAACGAGCATGCGGTTATTCATAGCGTTGCGTGGGTTGCCTGCCGCTTTCAGGCGCGGCGCGAGACAGAGCCGCGACCGCCTACAAGGCGCTTGCCTTTCGCGCATTCCTTTGCGCGCGATCGAGCCGCTTGCAATGACCGCATGGTATGTGCGGAGTCGCTTCAACGCGAGGCTCCGCTGGAGCGGTATCGAGCGGCGGGAAGTCGGGCGCGACGTATTGAAGCTCGACCATCTCGACAATCGCCGGGTGCTGCCGGGCAGGATGCTCGAGAAACTGATCGATAAACGGCTTCATTTCGGCCGCCAGCGCAATCGCGCGGAAGCGTGGCCGGATTTGCAGCGTGCCGCGACCGTGCTGGCGCAGATCATCAGGAAGGTGAAGGCCGCGACGCCTGATCGGCCAGTCATCGTTTCGCCATTTCACTACGTCTCGCAATACGCCAACATCTACTTGGTCGACGAACTGCGCAAACAGCTCGGACTTGCGTCGATCGGCGTCGTATCGGGTGTGCCGCAGAATATCTACGGAAGCGATGAGGCGATGATTCCGCACATCGACATCCTCCACACCTATAGCGAAACGAATCGCAGCGGATTGGGTTTGCGCGCGGCGCGCTCGCTCAAACGCAACGGTGTCGTCGTGCTGTTTTCGGATGCGCCGCCGTTCACGCTGAGCGGGTATCCCATGGAGACCGTCGGCGTTTCCATTTTCGGCCGTCCGGCGCGGATTCATAACGGCGTATTTCGCATGGGCGCGCCGCTCGACGCGCTGCTGCTGCCGTTCTATCTGCGCTTCGAACATGGGCGTTTTGGCGCTTTCGTATTCGATCCGCTCGAACTGGCGCAACGCGACGCGCCTCAACGTCTCGCCGATTGCATCGAGCAGGCGTTAAGAGACAACTATGCACGTGCGTTGGCCGCCGGACATCCTTCAATGTACGCATTCGCGCCAGTCAGATAACACACGCAGTCACCGCTAGAAAAGACAGCTCGTCTCCAGCAGAGAGGCGGCAGGACAGTCATGGACCCAACCAGTATCCCGCAGTACAAAGACATTTCCTGGCGATGGATCGCCTATGCCGCGTCGGCGATCGTGGTGGTTGCCGTCGGCTTCGGCTTCCTGCATGAAGTGGAACTCAAGCAGGACGTGCAGTGCGAAATCGTGTCGCCATCGGAAGTGAAGGTACGCGGTTTGAGCGGACTCGTGACCTCGGTATACGTGCGCCCGTCGGAGCGCGTGGCAGCCGGTGCGCCCTTGTTCACGCTGCAGCGTGACCTGTCGCTGTCGAGCGACGGCCGTCAGCGCACCGTGTTCGACTCGCAAATGCGCGACGAACAGATTCGCGTCGCAGACGAACAATACGCCCAACGCAAGGCGCAATTGACCGCACAGCGGGATGCTTCGCTGCTGACGGGTTCGAGCCGTAAAGCGGAACTCATTGCGCTGGATGAACAGATTTCCCAGAACCGCCAGCTTTCCGACGAATCGCAGCAGAAACTCTTGCGGCTCAAGTCGGTGTCGGACTACGTCACCGCGGATCGTATCGAGCAGGCGAGTGCCGATGAACACCAGGTCAAGGTTTCCATCGCCCAGGGTCTGGCGCGCCGCGAACAGTTGCGCGGCGAGATGTCGACGCTCAACGGCGCGCTGATCGACCTCAACGCGCAGCTGAAAGAGAACGACGCGCGGCACGAACAAGGCATTCAGGAAATCCGGATGCGCTTCGAACAGTCGCGCCAGGACGCGACGATCTCGGCGCCACAAGCGGGCGTCGTCACGTTTTCGAAACTCGTGACGGGCCACACGCTGGAGGCGTCCGACGTCGCGCTCGTGATTGCGACCGACGACAAGGGCGCATTGCGGGCGGCGCTGCGCATTCCGTCGCGCCGTCGCGGGTTTGTCGAAAAAGGCCAGATCGTGCGGCTCAAATTCGACGCGTTTCCTTACGCGAAATTCGGCAGCTACGAAGCACGCATCGACGCCATATCGGACACGACGATGCAGTCGTCCCCCTTGCTTCCGGGCATGCCCGGCTCGCTCGCCGCTCAAGGCGGCGGAGACGGCGACTACCTGGCGTGGGCGACGCTACGGGGCAAGACCTTCGACTACGGCAAGCAGCATTTCGACATCTTGCCCGGTATGCGGGCTACGGCGAGCATCGTCGTCGAGCGTAGAACGATTGCCGAATGGGTGTTGGCGCCGCTTTTCCGCATGATCAGAGGCTAATCAGGGGGCCCAGTGCGAACGATTTATCAGAACGAAGTCGCGGAATGCGGCTATGCCTGCCTGGCAATGGTGCTCTCGCATCTTGGCCGCGCAACCGAGGTGCGCGAATTGTCCGCCTTCAGGCCGATCTCGGCGAACGGTCTGTCCTTGATGGACCTGTACGACGTGGCGACCGAATTCGGCCTCGCCGTGCAGGCTTACCGGTTCGACGTGGCGGATCTGCCCTCGGTCAAGCGAGGGTCGATTCTTCACTTTGGCGGTGCGCATTTCGTGGTGTTCGAGAAATGCGGGCATGGCTATGTTCAGGTTGTCGATCCAGCCAGCGGCCGGCGGCGCGTCTCCATGGATACTTTCGTGGCGAGTGTGTCGGGCTATCTGCTCGAATGTTCCGCTACGCCTTCCATGCCGCGCATTCGCGCGAAGTCGCAGGTGCCCGGCGCGCTTGCCCGCGTACGGGCGTTGAACCCCGCACTGCGCAAGCAACTGGCGAAAGTGCTGTTCGTCGCACTGGGCAGCCAGTTCGCGATCCTCGCCATGCCCTATCTCGGCAACCTCGTGCTCGATTATGTGGTCTCGGCGGACAACATCAATCTGCTGAGCGTGCTTGTTCTGACGTTTGCCGGCATCTTCGCGGTCGGTGCGCTCAGCCAGTACGTGGAGACTCGTCTCGTCGAATTGCTGCATCAGCTTACGCAAATCAACATGACCGAAGGCTTGCTCGGTCATCTGTTGCGCAATCCGATGTCGTGGTTCGAGAAGCGCCACGTCGGCGACATTTTTGCGCGCATCAAGGCGCAGGACGAGATCAGCGTGCATGCGACCCGAACCGTGACGGCAATGTGCATCGATATCGCTGTGGGGACGCTCGCACTCGCGCTGATGCTCGTGCAAAGCCGGATGCTGACGGCCGTCGCTCTCGGCATGTTCATCGTCTATCTTGCGGTCGCACTGGGCATGTTCGCCCGCATGCGGGACAACCATGCGCTCGTGCTCGAGACGTCGGCACGCTGCGACGATGCGTTGATCGAGACGATCCGGGCAGCGAGCCTGATCAAGCTTGCTCAGGGCGAAACGCGCCGCACGGCGCTCTTCATGATCAAGTACAAGGAATATGTCGCGGCGCTGCTGACGAGTAACCGGCTGACCAGCGCTCGCGACGCCATCCTCAAGTTGGTCCAGTATGCGGACACGATTGCGATCACCTGGTTTGCCGCGCGGCTGATGCTGGCCGGCACGGTATCCGTGGGCGTGTTCTATTCGTTTCTGATCTACAAGTCGCTGATGTCCGAGCGTCTTGCCCACGCCGTCAATGGTGCGTTTGCGTATTTCATGCTGAGTGTGCCGACCGCGCGGGTGGCGGACATCGTCGAGTGTGAAGAAGAGCGCTACACGCCGCTTGCCGACTGCAATCGTGTGACCGAGATACGCATGTTCGAGCGTATTGAAGTGCGCCATGTCACGTTTCGCTACGGCGTGTCCGACCAGCCGGTGCTACGCGATGTGAGTATCGATATCCGGCACGGCGACAAGATTGCCATTACGGGGCCTTCGGGCGCCGGAAAATCGACGTTGTTCAAACTGTTGGCGGCCGCCGAGCCGCTCCAGGAAGGCCAGATCGCGCTCAACGGCATTGCGTGGCCCAATCTGACGGTCGACGAGATTCGGCGGCATGCCGCGCACATGCGTCAGGGGGACCTGATTCTGCACGGCTCGATCGCCGAAAACATCACGTTGTTTGCTGCGAGTATTGACGAAGATCGCGTGCATGCGCTCCTCGAAGACGTCGGCTTGTTGCAGGACGTCATGCGCCTGCCGATGCGCACACGCACGGTGATTAGCGACACGATTGCGAACATTTCGGCGGGCCAGCGGCAACGATTGCTGTTGGCGCGCGCGCTCTATCAGGGCCGCAGTCTGCTGCTGCTCGACGAGCCGACGTCCAATCTCGATCCGGCTTCGGTGCAGCACGTGGCCGCCTTGCTGCGCAGGCTGACCTGCACGGTTGTAGTGATTACACACGACCGGTCCCTCGCCGCCGCGTTCGATGTTCGATATCGGCTGATGGACGGCGCGCTGGTGCCCGAGACACCTGATCACGCGCATCGTTTGCCGGAGCCGACCTATGTTTGAGTTCCGCCTCGCGCGCCTGGCCGTCAGCCTGTCGTGCGCCATTGCGAGCCCCGCGTTCGCAACGGACCTTCTCACGGTCACGCAACAGACGCTAGGCCGCGACTCCACCCTTGCGCAGGCACGCGCCGGCTACGCGGCGGCACAGCAGGCCGTTCCCCAGGCGCGCGCCGGCCTGCTGCCGCAGATTTCGGCGGGTTGGGGACGCACTTATAACAGCATAGCGGCCGATGGTTTTCCGAAGACCACATACTGGCAGTCGGGATGGACCATCAATATTGCGCAGCCATTATTCGACTGGACGAAGTGGAGCACCTACAAGCAGGCGGATTATGTCGAAGCGCGCGGCACGGTCGAATTGAACGCTGCGCAACAGGCCGCGATTCTGCGGGCCGTGCGCGTGTATTTTGAAGCGCTGGTTGCCGAGGACGAACTGCGGCGCGTCAGCGAATACGCAAGCGCGGTCGATCAGCAACTTCAATTGATCAACCGGAGTAAAGCCGGTGGGGAAGCGACGCTGATCGATCTGCGCGACGCCCAGACCGCGCGCGAGAAGGTGGCGCTCGAACAGATGGATGCTGAAAATACGCTGGCAGCCAGGCGCCGGGCGTTCGAGCAAGCCACGGGCGTGCCGTTCGAGACGCTCGCGCGATTGCCTGACTCGTTGCCCATGCCGCGCCTGCAGCCTGAGGACATCGACGCGTGGGCCGGCCAGGCGAAAGATCACGCGTTTGAGGTCCAATTGAAGCAACTGGATTGGCAGATTGCCAGAATGGAGGTGAGCAAGGCCACCTCGGCGCATCTGCCGTCTGTTTACCTGACCGGAAGCTATACCCCGGCGGGCGCGGCATCCGGCTACTCGCGTCCCACGACGACAACCACAGGCATGCTCGCCATCTCGATACCGGTTTTTTCCGGCGGTGAGACGCAGGCAAAGGTAAAGGCGTCATCTGCTCTGGAAGACAAGGCGCAAGAGGGTCTTGCAGGCGCCTCGCGTGACGCCGAGGCGGCGGCGCGTGACGATTACAGCCGCTATCAATATGGGCGCACGCGAATCGATCTGCTCACGCATCTCGTGGCGTCATCGCGAGAGGTGCTGGCGGCGACTCGGGTCGGCTTCCGGGTGGGTAGTCGAACAGCCAGCGACGTCCTCAGAGCGATCGATGCGCAGTATTCCTCGCAACGCGATTTGCTGGCCGCCCGCTATAGCGCCATCGTCGCGTTGATGCAACTCAAGGGCGACACGGCCGCGCTGAGTATCACCGACGTGGTCCAGATCAACGACATGCTGGTGCGCTGAACCCGAACGGCCTCGACACGAGACAAGCCTCACTGCACGAGCGCATGCCATGAGGCTTGCATCGACAATTCAACCCACGCCGGGCAGGCACACGCCTAGGAAGCCGTGGTTGACCGGATTGTGCAACACAGTGTTCAATCCAGCTAAACTTGACTCTGTGCGTATGCACATATAGACTGCCCTTCATGAACCGTCCTCTCTCTTACGACGAATGCAACTGTTTCGCGCTGCGCCAGGCGGCGCGCCACGTCACGCAAATCTATGAGCGGCATCTCGGTGCCGTTGGCCTGACGGCTGCGCAGTTCACGATTCTCGCCAAACTCGCGCGTACGCCGAATCTGCCCATGGTGGATCTGGCGGATGCCATGGTGATGGAACGCACCACGTTGGTCCGCGCCATGAAGCCTTTGCAGCGCGAGGGGCTGGTAGTAGCCGAATCGGCGGAGCATGACGGCCGCACGTTGCTGTTCAGCCTGACGGACAAGGGCGAAGCGACGTTCGACCAGGCCGCCATTGCGTGGCGTGCGGCGCAGGAAGAGTTTGAAACGAAGTTCGGCCATGCGCGTGCCAAAACGTTGCGCGCCGAGTTGTTCAGCATCACAGGATAGTTGAGGCGCACGCGCTCGTTGATACGAGCTTTAGCGCGCCTGCTTATGTGCATACGCACTCACAAACGAGGAAGTGCCGCAATGGAAGGCCTAATCGACGACGACTGCTTTGCCATCCGCCAGGCTGCACGATATGTCTCACAGATCTACGACCGGCACCTGGCGAATGTTGGACTAACCATTACGCAGTTTTCGCTGCTGGGACGGCTCAAACGCACCGGCCCCATGACGATGAGGCAAATGGCCGAGGCCATGCGCATGGAACGTACGACGCTGGTTCGCACGATTCAGCCGCTGCGCCGCAACGGTCTGGTGTCGAGCGAGGCACTCGGCGCCGACGCGCGGGCGCTGACGATCACGCTGACAGCCGCAGGGGAAGAGCGGTTGAAGGCAGGCCGTGAACATTGGTATGCCGCGCAGGCGGAATTCGAGCATCGTTTTGGCGAGCGGCGCGCGGCCGCTCTGCGTAGCGAGCTGTTCGCCATGACTCGGGATTGAATCCAAGGCCGCGAGTGCGGCACCGGCCCACCGGCGCAATCCAAGCGCCGTTTTTTTCACCTTAACGAGTGCATACGCACATATCGACATCATGTCCACTACTCCAGCGACTATCGCCCCGCCGAGCGCGGCGCAGACCGCCAAACCGGCACGGCGTATTCCGTGGATGTTGCTCGCGATTATCACGGTCCTCGTGGTGCTGGCGCTTGCTGCGTCGTATTGGTTCTTCGCCGGCCGCTTCGTCGAAACGACGGACGATGCATACGTGGGCGGAGATGTCACGGTAATGGCGCCGAAGGTGAACGGTTTCGTCACGGACGTGCTCGTGCATGACAACCAGTTCGTCCACGCGAACGACGTGCTGATCCGGCTCGACTCACGCGATTACGACGCGCGGCTCGCGCAGGCCACGGCGGAAGTGCAGAGCGCGCAAGCCGCGGTGACCGAACTGCAGGCGAAGAAATCCTTGCAGCTCGCCACCATCAACGAGCAGGCCGCGGAAGTCCGCGCGTCCGGCGCCGAATTGACCCGCAGCGCCGCGGACCAGACGCGTTACCGCGAACTGGTGAAGGACGAGGCGGTATCGAATCAGGTCGTCGAACGCGCGGATGCCGATCTGACCAAAGCACGCGCCGCGGTCGATCGCAGCGGCGCCGCGCTGATCGCGGCGCAACGCCAGATTGCCGTGCTCGACGCGCAGATCGGCGACGCCGAGGCGCGCATCGCCACGGCGCAGGCGGCCCAGCGTGTGGCGGCCCTGAACGTGGAGTACACGACGATTCGCTCGCCGATCGACGGTTATGTCGGCAATCGCACCGCGCGAGTCGGCCTGCTGGCGAACACCGGCGTGTCGCTGCTGACCGTGGTGCCTTCGAGCGGACTCTGGATCGACGCCAATTTCAAGGAGGACCAGTTGAAGAAAATGCGCGTCGGCGACAGCGTCGACGTCGATCTCGATGCGTCGAGCAAGCGCATTCACGGCGTCGTGGAAAGTCTGGCGCCGGCCACCGGTGCGACCTTCAGCGTACTGCCCGCCGAAAACGCCACGGGCAACTTCACGAAGATCGTGCAGCGTGTGCCGGTGCGCGTGCGGCTCGAAGCGCCGAAGGACATGCAAGGCGTGCTGCGCCCGGGCCTCTCGGCAACCGTGAAAGTGCATGTCGATGCCGCTCCGGTCGGCAATACGCCGGCGCGCGGATGAGCCGATCATGACTCAAGTTCTCGCCAACCCCGCCGACCTGCCGACACGCACCAAAGTGGCGGCGTTCACGTTGATGTGTCTCGGGTTCTTCATGGCGACGCTCGATATTCAGATCGTGGCGTCGTCGCTCAAGGATATCGGCGGCGGTTTGTCCGCGAGCCAGGACGAACTCTCGTGGGTGCAGACGTCGTATCTGATTGCTGAAATTCTCGTTATTCCGATGTCCGGCTGGCTGACCCGCGTGTTCTCGACGCGTTGGGTGTTCGCGTTTTCCGCGCTCGGCTTCACGATCACCAGCATGTTGTGCGGTCTCGCGTGGGACATCAATTCGATGATCCTGTTCCGCGGTTTGCAGGGCGCGCTCGGTGCAGCGATGATCCCGACCGTGTTCACTACGGCGTTCGTGCTGTTTCCCGGCAAGCAGCGACTGATTGCATCCACCACCATTAGCGCGCTCGCCACGCTCGCGCCGACCATCGGCCCGGTGATCGGCGGCTGGATCACGTCGCAATGGTCGTGGCACTGGCTGTTCTATCTGAACCTCGTGCCCGGCGCCGTCGTCACGGTGATGGTGCCGAAATACGTGCACTTCGACGAGGTCGATCTGTCGTTGCTGAAAAAAGGCGACTACCTCGGCATTCTTCTGATGTCCGGGTTTCTCGGTTGCCTTGAATACGTGCTGGAGGAAGGACCGCGCAAAAACTGGTTCGGCGACGACCTGATCCTCACGTGTACATGGGTGGCGGCGATCTGTGGATTCCTGTTCATCGTGCATGCGTTCACCGCGAAAGAGCCGATCGTCGATTTGCGCGCATTGGCGATCCGCAACTTCGGCATAGGCAGTCTGCTGTCGTTCATCACCGGGATCGGGATTTTCTGCGCGGTGTTCCTGACGCCGGTGTTTTTATCGCGTGTACGCGGGTTTGATTCGTTGCAGATCGGCGTGGCGTTGCTGTCGGTAGGCTGTTTCCAATTGGTCGCGATGGTGGCGTACTCGGTGGTCGCGCGCTTTGTCGATATGCGCGTGCTGCTGGTGTTCGGGCTGGTGCTGTTCGGTGTCGGCTGTTATCTGTATGTGCCGCTGACCAATCAGTGGGGCTGGCAGGAGTTGCTGATCCCGCAGGCGTTGCGAGGCATCGGCCAGCAGTTCTGCATTCCGCCCATCGTGACGATGGCGCTGGGTTCATTGCCGATGTCGCGGCTTCGTTCCGCCAGCGGCCTGTTCAATCTGATGCGCAACCTCGGCGGCGCGATCGGCATTGCGGTGAGCAGCACGATGCTCAACGACCGCCTGAACCTGCACTACGAGCGGCTCGACGAGCATCTGAACGTAGGCCGTCCGGTGGTCGAGTCAATCTTGCAGCAGCAGAGCGCGCACTTCGCGGCAGTGGGGGGCAACGTGCTGAATGCGGCAAACGCCGGGCTCGGCGAACTGCACGCGCTGCTGTTGCGCGAAGCACTCGTGCTCACGTTCTCCGACACCTTTTTCGCCCTGTCGCTGTGCTTCCTGGTCGGCCTGCTGAGCGTGCTGTTTTCGCGCCCGTTCGGCAACTCCGCGCCGCCGCCCGACGCTCACTGAGGAATTCACCATGAAACCGATCCTTCTCAAAGTACTGGCGAGCGCCGCAATGCTGACGATTGCAGCGTGCGCGGTGCAACCGGAAACGCACGCGGATTTGCCGCAGACCGTGAAGACCGTTGCGCCCGCTGCGTGGAATGTCGAAGCGCCGCAAGACAGCGTGAGCGCAAACGCGTGGTGGGCGCAATTCGGCGACCCTGTCATGCATCAACTGGTCGAAACCGTGTTGACCGGCAACCTCGACGTGCAGGCGGCAGTGGAGCGCGTCAAGCAGGCGCAGGATCTGGCGACGCAAGACCGCGCGGCCTTGCTGCCCGAGTTGAATGCGAGCGCGACTGCCTCCGACTCGCGTCAGAACACGCCGCCGCCGCTCGGGTACGTGCGTCAGGCCGGTGTCGGCCTGACGGCCAGTTGGACGCCCGACGTATTCGGTGGCGAACGTCTCGCCGTGCTCGCGGCGCAGGCGCAGGTGTCCGGACGCCAGGCGGCTCTGAACGAGGTGCGCCTCGCGCTCGCGGCGAATACCGCCGCAGCGTATATCGACCTGCGCTGGGCACAATCGCAATTGCAGATTCTGAGCGACAACGAGCAGATTCGCGCGCGCGCATTGAAGCTCACACAGCAGCGTCTGCATTACGGGCTGTCGACACAATTGGATGTCGCACGCGCGCAGAACCAGTTGCAAGATTTGCAGGCGCAGATTCCGCGCGTGCAATCGGCGGTGCAGCACGAGTTGAGTCTGATCGCGGTGTATTCGGGGCGCACGCCGGAAAGCGTGGACGGGTTGCTGCTCGCCAATGCACGCGATATTCCGGTGCCCGCGCAAAGCGTGCCGCAGATGCTGCCCTCGCAAGCGCTGTTGCAGCGTCCCGACGTGCGCACCGCTTACGCGACGGTCGAGCAGCGCGCGGCGGAGGTGGGTGTATCGAAAGCGCAGCGCTATCCGCAGTTCAGGATCAATCTCGCCGACGGCCTGCTGGCCTCGTCCTATCTCGGCTTGCCCACGCTGACCGACAACCTTTTTAGCGCCGCCCTGAACGCGACGAGTCCGATCTTCAACGCAGGCCGCATTACCGCGAATATCGACGCGAGCGAAAGCCGCATGCGCGAATCGCAACTCGGTTTGCAGCAAACCATGTTGCAAGCCCTCAAGGAAATCGAGGACAACCGCAGCGATCTGGTGAGCGGCGCAGTGCAGGTTCAACGGCTTGGCGGCGCGCTGGACGCGTCGGACCATGCGCTGCGTCTATCCACCGAACTGTACAAGGGCGGCGCGTCGAGCTTTCTAGATGTGCTCGCGGCGCAGGAAGCCTTTCTGCGCGACGCCGAATCGTTGAACCAGGCCAAGCGCGAGCATGCGCTCTCGGCGGTCGCGTTGTACCGCTCGCTCGGCGGCGGCTGGGATGTGCCTGACGCGGTCACCGCGGTATCGGCGAATAACTGATGCGCGCGTGTGACCAATGAGGTGTTGAACCAACAGGAGAGAAGCAATGGCGAATCAGCGCGAAGTAGTGATCTGCAATCCGGTGAGAACGCCGATCGGCGCATTCGGCGGATCGTTGAAAGAGGTGCCTGCAACCGAACTCGGCGCAATCGCCGTGCGAGAGACCTTGCGGCGCAGTGGGCTCGATGCGGCGACGCTGGCATCGGTCGTGATGGGTAACGTGATTCAGGCGGGCAACAAGATGAATCCGGCGCGCCAGGCGTCGATTGGCGGCGGCGTGCCGGTAAGCGTGCCCGCGTTGACGGTCAATCGTGTGTGCGGCTCGGGTGCTCAGGCGATCGCGTCCGCAGCGCAGGAGATCCTGCTGGGTCTCGGCGATGCCGCCGTGGCCGGTGGCATGGAGAACATGGACCGCGCGCCGTATCTGCTCGACGGCGGCCGCTGGGGCTACCGCATGGGCAACGCGCAAATCCACGACAGCCTGTTGCGCGACGGCCTGAACGACGCGTTCTCGGGCGAGCACTCCGGCTGGCACACCGAAGATCTCGTCGCGCAATTCGATATCACGCGCGAAACCCAGGATCGTTGGGCCGCGCGTTCGCAGCAGCAATTTGCGCAAGGCCAGGCGCGCGGCGATTTCGAGGCCGAACTGGTCGCGGTGGAAATAGCCGGGCGCAAAGGCCCACAACATTTCACGCGCGATGAGCAGCCGCGCCCCGACACCACCGTGGAAACACTGGCGAAGCTGCGTCCGGCATTTCGCCCGGATGGCACGATTACGGCAGGCAACGCGCCCGGCTTGAACAGCGGGGCGGCCGCGATGCTGGTGGCCGAACGCGGCTTCGCGGAAGCACGCGGCATCGAGCCATTCGCGCGACTTGCGGCCTACGGCGTCGCCGCGGTGGAACCCGGCATGTTCGGCCTAGGTCCCGTGCCGGCGGTAGAGATGGCGTTGGCGCGAGCCGGGTGGCAACTGCACGATGTCGAGCGCTTCGAAATCAATGAGGCGTTCGCCGCCGTGCCGATCGCGGTCGCGCGCAGACTCGGCATTGCGGACGAACTGATCAACGTGCAAGGCGGCGCAATTGCGCATGGCCATCCGATCGGCGCGACCGGCGCCGTGCTGACCACGCGCCTGCTCCATTCAATGCGGCGCGACGGCCTCAAACGCGGCATCGTGACGCTGTGTATAGGCGGCGGACAGGGGATCGCGCTGGCATTGGAAATGCTGTGATGCCGAGTCGATAACAGCGGGGTGCATCGGCGTGCGAACGAGTTCGATGCACCTTGCTGACATCGCGCAGATGCGCGGCGCATCAATCTTGACTGATTCTTCGGCAAAGGATGCGGGCCTCTATTTAAAGTTTTTTCTCCGGGTTCAGTTTCGTTTAGCATCGTTGCCACTTTCACAAGAACACGATGAGACATGGCACTGATTGTCCGAAACATCCTTGGTATTGCCGTACTGCTGCTCATTGCCTTTATCTTTTCCACCAACCGGCGTGCTATCCGCTTACGGACCGTAAGCAGCGCACTGCTTGCGCAGATCGGAATCGGCGCGTTCATTCTTTTCGTCCCGGTCGGCAAGTCGATCCTCTCGGGCGCGGCGTCCGCTGTGAATCATGTGCTGGGCTACGGCAACGCGGGAATCGAGTTCCTGTTCGGCGGCCTCGTGCAGTCGAAAATGTTCCAGGTGTTCGGCGACGGCGGCTTCGTGTTCGCCGTGCGCGTGCTGCCGGCCATCATCTTCGTTACCGCGCTGATTTCGGTGCTGTACTACATCGGCGTGATGCGCTGGATCGTGATCGTGCTCGGCACGCTGTTTCAGAAACTGCTCGGCGTGTCGAAGCTCGAATCGTTTTCAGCCGTCACCACCATCTTTCTCGGTCAAAGCGAAATGCCCGCCGTGGTCAAACCGTTTACGCGCGCCATGACCGGCGCCGAATTGTTCGCGGTGATGTCGAGCGGCATGGCGGCCGTGGCCGGGTCGGTGCTGGCGGGGTATGCGGGCCTCGGCGTGCGTATCGAGTATCTGCTGGCCGCCTCATTCATGGCGGTGCCGGGCGGCTTGCTGTTCGCGAAGATCATCCACCCCTCGACCGAAGCGAGCCGGGTTCATCTCGACAACCTCAACTTCGACGAGAAGCGTCCCGCCAATGTGATCGAAGCAGCGAGTTCCGGTGCGACCGTGGGCCTGAAGATCGCGGTAATGGTCGGCGCGATGCTGATCGCGTTCGTCGGGCTGATTGCGTTGCTCAACGGGATCGTGGGCGGCATTGGCGGCTGGTTCGGCCATCCGCAGTTGTCCATGCAATCGGTGCTTGGCATCGTATTCGCGCCGCTCGCCTATCTGATCGGCGTGCCGTGGAACGAGGCCACGATTGCCGGCAATTTCCTCGGGCAGAAGGTCATTCTGAATGAGTTCGTCGCCTATGCTTCGCTGTCGCCGTATCTGAAAGACGCCGCGAGCGTGACCGCGGCCGGTCTGCAGGCGCTCGATCCGCGTACCATTGCTATCCTGTCGTTTGCGTTGTGCGGCTTTGCGAACTTTTCGTCGATCGCGGTGCTGACGGGCGGCTTTAGCGCCGTCGCGCCCGAACGCCGTACCGAAGTCGCGCGTTACGGCCTGCGTGTCGTGCTCGCCGCGACGCTCTCGAACCTGATGAGCGCCACGATAGCGGGCATGTTCATTACGCTGAATTGAATCGAGGATTGCTGGATGAATATGGAACAACTGCTGGAGCGCGCGGGTGCCGCGCGAGAAAAGGCCTATGCGCCTTATTCGAAGTTCAAGGTCGGCGCGGCGCTGCTGACCCAGGACGGCCAGGTGTTCGACGGCTGCAACGTCGAAAACGCCTCGTACGGTTTGTGCAATTGCGCCGAACGTACCGCGTTTTTTAGCGCCATTGCGGCGGGCTATCAGCGCGACCAGTTTGCGGCACTCGCCGTGATCGGCGACACGGACGGCCCGATCGCGCCGTGCGGCGCATGCCGCCAGGTGATTATCGAACTGGGCGGCCCTGAATTGCCGATTCGCCTCGGCAATTTGCATGGCGCGACGCGCGACACGACCGCGCGTGAACAATTGCCGGACGCGTTCTATCTATGAGCCGGCATAAAGTTATCTACGACACCGACCCAGGTGTGGACGACGCCATGGCGCTCGTGTTTCAGGCGCTGCATCCGGATATCGAACTGCTTGGCCTGACGAGTGTATTCGGCAACGCGACGATCGAAACGACCACGCGCAACGCGCGCTTTCTCGCCGGGCGATTCGCCAAGGGCGTGCCGGTCGCGCAGGGCGCGGCAGCGCCGCTCAAGCGCGCCGCGCCCGAACCGCTCGCATGGATTCACGGCGACAACGGGCTCGGCAATATCGCGTTGAATACAGCGGAGCAGGCCGCACTCGACACGCGCCCAGCGCACCGCTTCATCATCGACACGGTGCGCGCGCATCCTGGGGAGGTGACGCTGCTTGCGGTGGGGCCGCTCACCAACCTCGCTCTCGCGCTCGCTGACGATCCGCAGATCGCCTCGCTCGTCAAACAGGTGGTGATCATGGGCGGCGCGTTCGGCACGGACGGCGTGCTCGGCAACGTAACGCCCGCAGCGGAGGCCAACATTCTGGGCGACCCGGATGCCGCCGACATCGTGCTCGGCGCGGCGTGGCCGGTGGCGATCGTCGGTCTCGACGTTACGCAGCGCACCATCATGAGCCACGATTATCTGGCGTCGTTGCGCGTTCGCGGCGGCGCGGCGGGTCAGTTCGTGTGGGACGTGTCGCGGCATTACGAGGCGTTTCACGAGCAGAGCGCCCAGCTTGCGGGCATCTATGTGCACGATTCGTCGGCCGTGGCCTATGTATTGGCGCCGCATCTCTATACGACGCGCAGCGGTCCGGTGCGTGTGCTGACGGACGGTATCGCGGTAGGTCAGTCCATTCAGAAACCGTCGACAACGCCCGTGCCCGCGCCGGCCTGGGATAGCCGGCCCGACTGCAAGGTGTGCATGGATGTGGATGTGCCGGGCATGCTGGCGCTATACGAGCGCACCATTTGCGGCACGTTTTAAGCGGGCGGCTGTCGTACAGTCGACACATCCAGCGCCTGCGCGGCATCGCGTGGATTGATCCGACATAAGCCGCTGTGCAATGCAACACGCTGCGCACCGGCAATCGTGGCCGATGTCGATCTTCAATCTTTGCTACATTTCTGCACACGCGCTGCATAAGCGTCCCTGAAGCCCTCGCTCATCGGCGCGGCGCGCGTGACCGAAATCTATCAAGAGGCCAAAGATGCGAATTCTAGTAGTAGGGGCGGGCGCCGTGGGCGGCTATTTCGGCGGTCGTCTCGCCGCGGCGGGCCAGGACGTGACCTTCCTCGTGCGCCCCGGCCGGGCGGAAAAACTCAAGCGCGATGGACTCGTCATCAGGAGCGTGCGGGGCGATCTCACGCTGCGCGACCCGCAAACCATTCTCGCCGGCGTGAGCGCCGAGCCGTTCGATCTGGTGCTGCTGAGCTGCAAAGCCTACAGTCTGGACGACGCCATCGATTCCTTCGCGCCGCTCGTCGGCGAATCGACGCTGATTCTGCCGATGCTCAACGGCATGCGCCATATCGAAGTGCTCAACGAAAAATTCGGCGCCGCGCGCGTGCTGGGCGGTCAATGCGTGATCGCCGCGACGCTCAATGCCGAGCAGCACATCGTGCATCTGAACGATAGTCATGCGGTCACTTTCGGCGAACAGGGCGGCGGCACGTCGGAACGTGTCGCGGCGATCGCCGAGGCAATGGGCGGCGCGAATTTCGACGCGCTGGTCAGCGACAATATTTTGCTGCGCATGTGGGAGAAGTGGGTGTTCCTCGCCACATTGGCGGCCAGCACGTGCTTGCTGCGCGGATCGGTCGGCGATATTCTGGCTGCGCCGGACGGCAAACGCGTCATCGAAAATCTGCTGGGCGAGGCCCGCGCCGTGGCCGAACACAACGGTTTCACGATGGGCCCCGACTTCGACGCACGCGCCACGCAGACGCTCTTCACGCCTTCGCCGCTCACCGCTTCGATGCTGCGGGATGTGGAAAACCACTCGCACACCGAGGCGGATCACATTCTCGGCGATCTGATTTCGCGCGGCGGCGACGCGCAAAAGGGCGAGCACGGCTTATCGCTGCTGCGCATCGCCTATAGTCATCTGAAGACGTATGAAGCGAGGCAGACCCGCACGTCCTGAATGAAGCCGCAGCGCGGGACCTGGCAGGCACGGCCATAACAGCCTAAATATCTGAGGTGAAGCATGCCGAGTCCAACAGGATCAGTCCCTGCGCTGAGTGCCGCGTCGGCCACGATCTTCTCGATCGGGATCGTGTTTCTCGGTTACTGGGGTATGTACGAGCCGACCGGCTGGCGAGTCGCCGACATCTTCGTGTTCGCGTCCGCGCTAATCGGCTTTGCTTGTCTCGGGCTCGTGCCGTGGGTCGCGACGAGTCCGGTCGAACCCGAAACCAGCGACAGACGGGTGCGCATTGCGCGGCATCTGTTTCTCGCCGGTGTGGTGGCGATCTGGCTGGCGGTGGCGACATCGGTGATTTTCTAACGCCGCACTTGTACGAATCCATAAAGAACGCGCGCCTTGCAGGTCTGCAAGGCGCGCGTTTTCGTTGCAGTTTCAACAGACCGGCTTAGCGCTCGATCTGCCGGTTCCAGCGCGTATCCCACTGTGCGCGGTGCGCGTTGATCGTGTCCCAATCCACCACTGTCACCTTGCGCACCAGATCTTCGACGTTGCCGAGGCTTTGCTGCATGGGCGGCGTCATCTTCGCAAGACGGTTGGTGGGAATCTGACGGCCGGCCTCGGCGGCTTTGGTTTGGGCCGGCGCGGACAGCAGGAATTGCGCGAGCTTCTGCGCCAGTTGCGGGTCCGGGTTGTTGTTGACCACGCACAGGTCGACTAGCAGCAACACCGGACCTTCCTTCGGATTCACATAGCCGACCGGAATGCCCTTGTCGGCCAGATCGCCCACGGCAGTCGGCGTCAGCGGGAACAAGCCCGCTTCACCGGTCTGGACCATTTCGGAGATCTTCGCCGAATTCGGCACGTACTCGACCACGTTCGGTCCCACCGTGCTCGCCCATTTGGTGAAGCCCGGCTCCACGTTCTGCTCGCTGCCGCCCATCAGGCGGTTGATGGCGAGAAAGCCGTGCAGGCCGAAAGTGCTGCTCGACGCCGACTGGAACACGACCTTGCCCTTGTATTTCGGATCGGCGAAATCCATCCACGAGGTCGGCGGCGCCCAGCCTTTTTCCGCAAACAGCTTCTTGTTGTAGGCAATCCCAGTCATGCCGAGCTGCACGCCTGCGCCCATGTCGTCCTTCATGCGCGCGAACGGATAAAGTTCCTTGAGCACTGGCGAGTCATCGAGCTTCTTGCACACGCCCATGCTGACCGCGCGCGCCATCACGCCGTCGTCGAGAAACACCACGTGGATCTGCGGGCTGGCCTTGTTGGCAAGCAGCTTGGCGAGAATGTCCGACGACGTGCCCGGCACCACGACCACCTTCACGTTGTTGGCTTTCTCGAAGTCGGGCAGCACCTGACTCGTATAGGCCTTTTCCATCGGCCCACCGTTCATGCCGATATAGATCGTTTTCGTTTGCGACCACGCCGGCGCGGCCGCGCCGAATGCACACAATGCGGCCAGCGCCGCGAGCGTCTTGAACAGTTTCATTGAGGGGCTCCAGGGGTTCACTAAACGTTGACTTGGGCGACCGCAGAGGTCGCAACAGCAGAAAAGCGGCCAATCGAAAAAGCGTCGAGCGGCGTGGCGGTGGCACCGTCGATGACGAGATCGGCGAGCACTTCGCCGACGCCCGGCGCGAGCAGAAAGCCGCCGCCTGAAAAACCGAACGCATGCAACAGGCGCGGCACGGTGCGGCTCGCACCGATGATCGGATTGCTGTCGGGCGTTTCGCCTTCCACACCGCTCCACGTGCGGATCAGCAACGCCTCGCGCAATGCCGGGAGCAGCGCGCACGCATCACGCATCACGGCGCGCGTGGTTTCCGTCGACGGCTGGCCATACTCGCCGTCGCCATGTCCGCGTCCGCCGCCGATCACGCAATTGCCGCGCGCCACCTGCCGCGCGTAGATGCCGCCGCCATACACGCCCAGGTTGTGCGTGATGAAGAGCGGTAAAGGCTCGGTGACCCACATGTTCGGGTAGATCGGTTTCATCGGCACGGTCTCGCCGAAAAAGCCCGCAACCGTATTCGCCCATGCGCCAGCCGAGTTGATGAGCCAGTCGGCGCTGATGCGCATCTCACCGGCGCGCAATTGAAAGCGCGTGCCGTCGTAATGAATGTCGGTGAGTTCGGTGTGTTCGCGCACGTCCGCGCCCGCGGCCCGCGCGGCCCGCGCGAATGCGGGCGAGACCAGGCGCGGATTCGCGTGACCGTCCGTCGCGCACAGCGAACCGCCAATGGCCGATGCGCCGAGCCATGGATAGCGCTGGCGGAACGCCGCACCGCTGATCAACTGCGCGTGCAGTCCGTAGTCGCGCGCCATCTCGGCCCACGTTTGCAGCGCATCGAGCGCGCTTTCGCTACGGGCGAGCCGCAAATGGCCCGACACCGTGAATTCGCCGTCGATGCCGATCAACTCCGGCAAGCGGTCCCAGATACGCCGCGCGCGGATCGCGAGCGGCATCTGTTCAACCGGGCGGCCCTGGCAGCGTACGCCGCCGTAGTTCACGCCGCTCGCCTGCGCGCCGCAATAGCGCCGCTCGAACAGGCCCACGCGCAGGCCGCGCTGCGCCAGCGCCAAAGCCGCCGATGAACCGACCAGGCCGCCGCCCGCGATCGCGACGTCGTAGTGCAAGGTGTCACTCATCGCGCGCCTCCACGGGAATGTCAGCAACGTCGTCGGCATACATGGCCGGCGAGAGCGGAATGGGTTTGACGGGTGGCTGGCTGCGCAAGCGGCCTACCGCTTCGAGGGGTTTGCCGGTTTCCTCGGAGAGCAGGGTGAGCGCGGCTTCGCCGCACATGCGCCCCTGACAGCGACCCATGCCGACGCGCGTGAGTGCCTTCAGCCGGTTGATCTCATTCGCTTCGCCGCCGCGGATGCAGCGCCGTAAAGTGCCCGCATCGATTTCTTCGCAGCGGCACACGGTCATGTCGTCAGGCCATTGCGACGCGCATTTCGCCGGTGGCGCGAAAGCCGTTTCGATGCCCTCGCGGAATACCGCGATACGTTTCAGACTGCGTTCGATCGATGCGGCGTCGGGCATGCCCGGTCCCCGTGGATGCGCGACGCCGAGATCGTCGAGCAGCGCCAGCGCTGCGCGGCGGCCGGCAAGTTCGGCGGCGTCCGCACCGGCGATGCCCGCGCCGTCGCCGGCGAGATAGAGGCCGCGCACGGAACTGCGTCCCGCCGCGTCCACTTCAGGGAGCCAGCAACGGTTGGTCGCGTCGAAACGGAAGCGGCAGCCCGCGAGATCCGCGAGTTGCGTTTCGGGCTTCAGGCCGAAGCTGACGCCGACCGCATCGCATGCGATTGTCTCGGTTGGCGAACCGTTACGTGCTGCGCGCCATTCGAGCGACTCCACACCGTCCACACCGCGAATGCCGAGCAGTCTCACATCGCGCACGATGCGCACGCCGCGCGTTTTCAGCCAGCCGACGTAGTACAGGCCTTTGGCGAAAGTGGACGGCAGGCGCGCGAGTTTCGGCGCCGCGGCGATCTGCTGCGAAAGCGGACTCGTGTCGAGCACCGCCACGACTTGCGCGCCTGCCTTCACGTACTGGTACGCGACGAGATACAGCAGCGGCCCGGTGCCGGCCAGCACGACGCGTCGGCCGATCGCGCAGCCTTGGGCCTTCAATGCGACCTGGGCCGCGCCGAGCGTATAGACGCCGGGCAGCGTCCAGCCCGGCACCGGCAGCACGCGGTCCGCCGCACCGCTCGCGATGATCAGATGAGAGAACGGCACGCGAAGCTCGCGTCCCGCATGCAGGGTATCGAGGTGGCCCGCTTCGCATGCCCATGCGAGCGTGTCGGGACGATAGTCGAGATGGGGCAGCAGCGCGGCCATGGTCGAATGCAAGGCGTCGGCCTTGTGCGCTTCGAAACCGTAGAGCGTTTTTTTCGAGCGCTCGAATCCGCCGTTGGCGGGCGGCTGCCGGTAGATCTGGCCACCCCAGCGCGCGTTTTCATCGATCACGATCGGCTTCACGCCGGCCGCGACCAGCGTCTCGGCGGCGCGCACGCCCGCCGGCCCGGCGCCGACGATCACGATGCGGCGTTCGTCGTTCATCGGGCGTCTCCGTTCGCGTCCGCAGCGCCGGCCTCGATGACGGCGCTGCGCGTGAGCACCCGCATGCCCTCCGTGACGAGCGTCGAGCACGCGCGCACGCGCTTGCCGTCTTCGGTACGCATCCAGCAGTCCTGACATGCGCCGATCAGACAGAAACCCGCGCGCGGCGCGCCGCTGAATTCGCTTTCGCGCACGCGGCGTTGCTGCATCAGCACGGCCGTCAACAGCGTATCGCCTTGCAGCGCGGTGACTTCGCAGCCGTCGATAAAGAAGTGCAGCGGTTCACGCCGCGTTTCCGCAACGCGGATGAATTGCGGCTCGCCGCGCTCTGCGGCGGCATGAGTGGAGGGCAAGGTGGACGGCATGAGAGCGTGGGCGGAAGAAGACATCAGTGCTGGCCGATCAGAATGCGGTTCAGGCCATACACGCGGTCGAGCAGCAGCATCGCGCCGCCGGTAATGAAGATCACCAGCGCGGAGACGGAGGCCATCATCGGGTCGATGGATTCGGTGGCGTACATGTACATGCGCACCGGCAGCGTGACGGTTTGCGGCGAGGTGACGAAGATCGACATCGTCAATTCGTCGAAGCTGTTGATGAAGGCCAGCAGCCAGCCGCCGGTAATGCCCGGCAGAATCATCGGGAAAGTGATGCGGCGAAACGTGGTCCATGCATCGGCGCCGAGCGAGTGCGCGGCGTGTTCGACGCTGCGGTCCAGTCCGCTCACCGAAGCCAGCACGAGCCGCATGACGAACGGCGTGATGATGATCATGTGCGCGAGCACGAGCCAGGCGAACGAGCCGGTCGCGCCGATCAGCGCGAAAAAGCGCAGCAGGGCGATGCCGAGCACGAGACCGGGAATCACGAGCGGCGACAGCAACAGGCCGTTGAGAAATCCGCGGCCCGGAAAGCGCGCGCGGCCGATGGCGAGCGCGGCGGGCAGCGCCACGATCAGCGACAACGTGGCCGAAGCGAACGCCAGTTTCAGGCTGTTAAAAAAAGCGCCGATGAAATCCGGGTAATTGAGGATCGCGCGAAACCAGCGCAGCGAGACGCCGTGCGTGGGCAGCGTGAGCGTTTCGTCGGGCGTGAAGGCGACCAGCACGACGATCACGAGCGGCGCGAGCACGAACGCAATCACGAGCGTGTGGAAAATCAGCGCAATAGGGCCGTTCTTTCTCATGATGTTTTCACTGAGTGAGCTGATAGGTGCGCTGATGAATTAGCCGAGGCTTCTGGTGTACTTACGTTCGAGAACGCGGTAGTACGTGAGCATCACGATCAGATTCGCGACCAGCAGGAGCAGCGCGATGGTCGCGCCGAGCGGCCAGTTCAGCGAGCCGAGGAATTCGTCGTAGACGGCGGTGGCGGCAACTTTCAGGCGCCGTCCGCCGAGCAGGCCGGGAATCGCGAAGGCGCTCGCCGACAAACCGAACACCATCAGGCTGCCCGACAGAATGCCCGGCGTGAGTTGCGGCAGCACGATACGGCGCAACGTGGTGGCGGGCGACGCCATCAGCGAAAGCGCGGCGTTTTCCGTTTGCGGATCGAGCTTCTGCAACGCTGTCCATACCGGAATCACCATGAAAGGCAGCATGACGTGCACGAGTGCAATGACAATCGCGAAGGTGGTGTATTCGAGCTTGTAGGGCCCGAGTCCGATGAGGCCGAACGCCTGATTCACGAGTCCGTTGGTGTTGAGCAGCATGCTCCAGCCGAAGGCCCGCACCACCACCGATACCAGCAGCGGCGCAAGAATCACCAGCAGGAACATCGAGCGATAAGGATCGCGCATGCGCGACAGAACGTAGGCCTCAGGCGTGCCGATCACGACGCACAGCAGCGTGACCAGAAACGCAATGCCGAGCGTGCGCAGAAAGATGGTGTGGTAATACGACGAGCTCAGTACTTCCGCGTAATTGCCGAACTGAAATGCGGCTATGGGCCCGCTGGCCGGATCGAAGCGATAGAAGGTCAGCACCAGCGTCATCAGCAGCGGCACCAGCACGAGCGCCACGAACAGCAGAAAGGCCGGCGCGCACATCAGCCACAATGGCAAAAAAGCATGCCATGACGCACGGCGTGGTTTAGCGGATTTCACGTCGCGGTTGTCGGTTGCGGGCAGCGTACTAGCCATGATGCGCGTCCCGTTGAACGAAGCGAATCGCGTCGCTGTTCCAATCCACGCCGACCGTCGCACCTTCCGCCAGCGGCTCCGTGCCTTCGTTCTGGCAGCACACCAGCACTTCGCCGAGCCGGCTGTCCAGCCGGTACAACCACTGGCTGCCGAGGAAAAATCGACTCGTCACGGTTGCCGGCACACGTCCCGCGTCCGGCGCGCACAGCCGCAGTTTTTCCGGACGGATGCACAAGGTCACCGCGTCGCCGACACCCACCACGCGCTCGCGCGCCGGCAACTGCGCCATGTGCCCCGTTTCCGCCAGGTCGTGGCCGAGGTCGATGCGGATCGCGTCGCCCTCGCGCGCCACGACCGTGCCCGGCAGCATGTTGGCCTTGCCGATGAACTGCGAGACAAAGCGATTCTCGGGGCGCTCGTACGCTTCGTACGGCGTGTCGATCTGCGTGATGCGGCCGGCTTCCATCACCACGACGCGATCGCTGATCGACAACGCCTCGGATTGGTCGTGCGTCACCATGATGGTGGTCGTGCCGATCTTGCGTTGAATGCCGCGCAATTCGAACTGCATGTCTTCGCGCAACTTGGCGTCGAGATTCGACATCGGTTCGTCGAGCAGCAGCACGGGCGGCGCGATTACGATGGCACGCGCAATCGCCACACGCTGCCGTTGACCGCCGGAGAGTTCGCGCGGAAAGCGATGCGCGAGCGCGTCGAGGCGCACCAGCGCCAGCGCTTCACGGATGCGCTCCTTGCGCTCGGCCTTGTCGATGTTGCGCATTTCCAGCCCAAAGCCGACGTTCTCGGCGACGCTCATGTGCGGAAACAGCGCATAGCTCTGGAACACGATGCCGAGGCCGCGCTTGTTCGGTTTCATGTGCGTGATGTCGCGGCCGTCGAGCGTGATGCGGCCGCGCGTCGTTTCGACGAAGCCCGCGATCATCTGCAACGTGGTGGTCTTGCCGCAGCCGGACGGCCCGAGCAGCGAAACGAACTCGCCTTTTTCCACCGACAGGTTCACGTCCGCGACGGCGTGCAGATCGCCGAACGATTTCGTGACGTCGGTAAGTGTGAGGAACGACATGATCTGACCTTTGGATGGTTCGACACCGGTTCAATCGACTACTGCCTCGATGACGCCGACTCTAGCCAGCCAAATTACGGTCAGTCAATTTCAAATTCCGTTTGGCGGTATAAGATTCATAAAAATTCCATTAGACGGAATGTATTTGTGGGAAGCGGATGGAACTGTTCCGCTCCATGGCGTCCGGAAAATCCCTATGAATCATGTGTGGGCTCGCGTGCGACGGGAAAGCGTGCGGGATTCCACATGCGGGTAAAACGCTTTATAGTGTTCCGGTCAATGAAATAATCGAGAGCCATGAAGATGAATGCTGCCGCCAAACGTGATACCGATACCGCAGCAGAGGCGGGCGCAGCGCCCGGCCCCGGCATGCTGGAACGCGCGTTCGCGGTGATCCGCGCCTTGTCCGAAGCTCAACCCGATGGCGGTCGCGTCACGCGACTGGCGAAAGCGGTCGGTCTGACGCAGGGCACCGTGCACCGCATCCTGCATGCGTTGATCGCGGAGGGCATCGTCGAACAGGACGAAAGCTCCAAGCTGTACCGGCTGAGCGTGGATTTTTTCGCGCTCGCGGCGCAGGCTGGCAATCCGAGCGGCATGCGCACGCTGTGCCGTCCCGCGTTGTTGCGGTTGTGCGCCAGTCTCGGCGACACGATCTTTCTGCTCGTCAAGAGCAGCTTCGACGCGGTGTGTCTCGACATTTGCGAAGGGCCGTTTCCGATCCGTTCGTTCACCGGCGATATTGGCGGGCGTGTGGCGCTAGGTGTCGGGCAGGGCAGTCTGGCGATTCTCGCGTTTTTGCCGGAGGCGGAGCGTGAGGAGATCATCCGCTTCAACGTGCCGCGAATTCGCGGCTACGGTGTGCTCGACGAAGTCTATTTGCGCACCGAGATCGAACGCGTGCGTCAGTTGGGCTACGCGGGGCGCAATAGCGGCGTGCTCGACGGCATGGCGGGCGTGGCGGTGCCGATTCTGGATCGCACCGGCGTGGCGGTGGCGGCGTTGAGCGTCGGCACGCTGGCCGCGCGCCTGGGCGACGACCGCTTGCCGATGGTGGTCGAACTGCTGCGGCGGCAGGCCGATGCGATCGGCCCGCAAACCAATCCGTTCGATGTCGCGTTGCGCAGGCCGATGCATGGCTTGTCGCGCGCCATGACCACCGAACGGATCACGGGATAAGCGCAGGCGAAGCAGCAGGCGTCACGCTCGAGCCACGAGCGTGACGCCCTTTGCGGCAGCGCGAAAACCCGCGCCGCCAGTTGCTGCTGAAAACCGCTTAGAACACCTTCACCGGCACATTCACGACCAGCCGGTATTCCATGTTGTTGCCATCCGAGTAGTGGTGCTGACTGTTGTGCCACATCGCGATGAACGTGACCTTCGTATCCTTGAAGCGCCCGCTTTGCAGCGTATAGCTCGGAATGAAACCGAACTCGTGATGGTGGCCGTGCACCGGCTCGCCGTTCTTCCAGTAGAGATCATGCAGCGGCGCCGACGGCGAAGCATTCTCCGTCGCACCCGCGGATGCGTCCGCGCCCCAGCCGTATTGCCCCCAGAACATCGCCTTGAGTCCCGGCACACCGGCGTACTTGCCGTCGAACGTATAGCGCAATTGCAGCGACTGCTCGTGCGGCGCGTTGTAGTCCACGTCCATCGAGTTGGTCAGGTAAATGCCGTTGGTCTCGTTGACGTAGTCGAAGAACTGGTCGCCGAGCACCTGCTGGTAACCGAGCAGCAGCGCATGCGGGCCGTGCTGTGCGGAAACCGACACGCTGTAGGCGTTGCTGTTGATGTGCCCCTGACGTGACGCGCCGGTGTCGTGCGTCGAGTAGATGTTCGCGAGCCCGCTCCACTTGATGGTGGTCGGATCGCCGAACGACTGCGCGACCGAGCCGTAGTACTGGCGCCAGACGTCGTCGGCCTGATCGACATACAGGGCCATTTCGCCGTTCTTCGCGTAGTGCCAGGTGCCGCCCACATACGTGAGGCGATCGATCCGCGTGCCGCCATACGAGGTGGTGAGATTGGTCAGGTTCGTGTGGCCGCGCGCGTCGACTTTCGTGAAACTGCCGGCCTCGAGCGTGGTGTGCACGAGATCGTTGCTGACCATGGAAACGCCGAGGAAGGTCGGCGGCAGCGCGCGATTGTCGTGTGGTTCGAGGAACGGGTTGGTGACGATCTGCAGACCATACTTCACGACCGTTTCCGAAATGCGCCCCTTGATGTCGTACATGCCGGGGTAGGCCCACGCGAGTTGTTCCGAACCGCCACCGTCCTTTCCCACGTGCACCATGTTGCCCGCGCCGTTGCCGCCGTCGAGCTTGAGCGCGCCGAACAGCGAGGCATCCACACCGAAGCCGACCAGTCCTTGCGTGTAGCCGGATTCATAATTGGCCTGCACGCCCTGAACCCACGCGTGACGGTAGATGGCGTCAGGCGCCTGGAAGTAATCGGCGTAGTTGCGAAACAGCAGATTCAGATGGCTGTCGGCGATAAACCCTTTGCTCGCCGCCTGGCTCGACAGCGGTGCGGGCGGCGTGACCGACTGATTGGCTTCGGCGTTGACGATGGCGTTGGTGGTGTCCGGCTGGTCGTTACGCACCTGGCCGCCCTGGTCCGCGCGGCGCTTGCCGGATGGACTGCTTTGCGCGACCGAAGGTTCCGGTGCATGTTGCGTAGGGGACGACAACGTTTGCGCTAGCGCTTGAGCTTTAGACGTTTCGGAGGTGGGCTCCGAAACACCGTCGTCGGCATACGCGTTCGCGGCGAGGGTCAACGCGGGAAGCGTGAATGCGCAGTAGAAGAAAGTTGCAGCTCCGGTTTTTTTTGACCGGTTTTTTGATCGGGTATCTTTCATGGAATACGTCTCTGATTATTGTGGTGAACCTTTGGCCGGCGCGTAGCCAGTCCAAGCGAATCGCTCAGTCCTGCTGATGACAGGACGAGCGAATCCAACGGCGCGACGGCCCGCCGCGCCGGAGAATACGGTTTTAACTTCTTGGGTTTGCTGCTCTAGCGGTGTTCCAGCGGCGCTTCCTTCGGGACGTCCCCCACGCGAATGCATGCGACGCGTGTCGCTTTGGCGCCGTGCGTGACAGGCTGCGGAATCTCCCGCGCGCAGGCTTCGATCGCATCCGGGCAGCGCGTGCGAAACGCGCAACCGGACGGCGGACTGAGCGGCGAGGCAATCTCGCCGCGTAACAGCAGATGACGGCGCGCGCGCTCCACCACTGGATCGGGGACCGGCACGGCAGAGAGCAATGCCCGCGTGTACGGATGACGTGGCGTGCCGTACACCTCGCGCTTGTCGCCAAACTCCATCACTCGTCCCAGATACATCACCAGCACGCGGTGGCTGATCGCTTTGACGACGGCCAGATCGTGCGCGACGAACAGCAGGGAGAGCGACAGTTCGCGTTGCAGATCACGCAGCAGATTGACGATCTGCGCCTGGATCGACACGTCGAGTGCGGATACGGGCTCGTCGCAGATCACCAGTTGCGGCTCGCCGATCAGCGCGCGCGCAATGCCTACGCGCTGGCACTGGCCGCCGGAGAACTCGTGCGGATAACGGCGCAGATGCTGGGCGTTGAGGCCGACGCGTTCGAGCATGGTCAGCACGCGGCGTTGCACGTCGGCGCGCGCAATGTCCTGGCCGTGCGTCGTCAATGGTTCGGCGACGATCTGTTCGATCGTCATGCGCGGATCGAGCGAAGCGAGCGGGTCCTGGAAAATCATCTGCACGTCGCGGCGCAAACGCGACGTATCGCGTTGCGCGCCGGCCACAACGGTTTCGTCGCCGAGCCAGCGCACGCTGCCGCTCGCCACGGGAGCGAGCCCGATGATCGCGCGCGCAAGCGTGGATTTGCCGCAACCCGATTCGCCGACGAGCCCCACGGTTTCGCCGCGCCGCACGGTAAATGACACGCCATCCACCGCCCGCAGCGTCGCTTTGCCGGACCACGGAAAGCCGCCGCGCGGCACGCCGAATTGCACCTTGAGATTGTCGACGCGCAAGAGCGTTGCCGCGTCCTGGTTTGCAGGAGGAGTGGTGTTCATACGTGTTGGGCCTCGAGAATTTCCGCTACCGGCCGATGGCACGCGCGCAGGGCGTCGGCGTGACCTTCCGCGGAAGTGAGACGCGGGCGCGACTCACGGCAGCGATCGGTGCAATATCCGCAGCGCGGCGCGAATGCGCAGCCCGCGCCGACTTCGCCGGGCAGCGGCGGATTGCCGGGGATGGTTTGCAGGGGGCGCTCGTCATCATCGTCGGTCAGGCGCGGCAGCGCGTTCAGCAGCCCGAGCGTGTACGGATGCGTCGGCGCGGCGAACAGCGCGGCGGCGCTCGCCTGCTCGACGGTCTGGCCGGCGTACATCACCATCACGTCGTCGCACAAACCGGCCACCACGCCCATGTCGTGCGTGATCAGAATGATAGCCGTGCCGCGTTCCTGATTCAGTTCGCGCAACAGTTCGATGATCTGCGCCTGCACGGTCACGTCGAGCGCGGTGGTCGGCTCGTCGGCGATCAGGATTTCGGGCTCGGAGAGCAGCGCCATCGCGATCATCACGCGCTGGCGCATGCCGCCGGAAAACTCGTGCGGATACATGTTGATGCGCCGCGCGGCGTCGGGAATGCGCACCGATTCCAGCGTTTCAATCGCGCGGCGGCGCGCTTCGCGGCGCGACATCTTGCGGTGCAGTTGCAAGGTCTCGGTCATTTGCCGTTCGATCGTCAGGAACGGATTGAGCGAGGTCATCGGGTCCTGAAAGATCATGCCGATGCGGTCGCCGCGAATCCGGTTCAAGGCCGCTTCGTTCATGGTCAGCAGGTTTTCGCCGCGATAGGTCGCGGCGCCCGACACCTTGCCGTTGCCAGCCAGCAGGCCCAGCAGCGCCATCACGGTCTGGCTCTTGCCGGAGCCGGATTCGCCGACGATACCGAGCGTGCGGCCCGCCTCCAGCGAAAACGACACGCCTTGCACCGCGTCGACGGGTGCGCCTTCGCGGCGCGTAAAGCGCACGCTGAGGTCTTTGACTTCGAGTAGCGGCATGTCAACGGTCCTTCGGATCGAATGCGTCGCGCAAACCATCGCCGACGAAATTCACGCAATACAGCGTCACGCACAACATCACGGCGGGGCACAGCAGCAGCCAGGGCATCGATTCGAGCTTCTGCGCGCCGTCCTGAATCAGCACGCCCCAACTCGTCATCGGCTCCTGCACGCCGAGGCCGAGAAACGACAGCACCGATTCCGTCAGCACGATGTTCGGCACCGTCACGCTCGCATACACCACGACCACGCCGAACAGATTCGGCACGATATGGCGCGCGATGATCGAACGCGAACTCACGCCGATCGCCTTCGCGGCGTCGATGAATTCGCGCGAGCGCAGCGACAGCGTCTGGCCGCGCACCACGCGAGCCATGTCGAGCCACGAAAACGCGCTGATGGTGAGCACGACCAGATAGAACGCGCGGCCGAACATGGTCATCATCAGAATCGCGATCAGCATGTAGGGGATCGCGTACATCATGTCGACGATCCGCATCATCACCGCGTCGACGCGTCCGCCCAGATAACCCGCGGTCGCGCCGTACGCGACGCCGATCAGCCCGGACACCAGCGTGCCGAGCAGGCCGACTTCGAGCGACACGCGCCCGCCTTGCAGCGTGCGCGCGAGCAGATCGCGGCCGAGTTCGTCGGTGCCGAACCAGTGCATGTTCTGCAACGTGGGCGCGAGGCTGATCGCGCTCCAGTCGCTATCGATCGGGTTATTCGGCAACAGCCACGGACCGGCCACGCAGGCGATCACGATCAGCATCAGCAGGACGAAACTGGCGAAGGCGGCGCGATTGCGCACGAAGCGCCACGTGGCGGTGGCGAGCGGGCCGCGCGAACGCGGCGCCCTTGCTATGGCCGCGAGCGGATCGAGCGCCGCGGCAGTCGATTGAAGAGAGCGGGGCATGGATCAGTACCGGATGCGCGGATCGAGCCACGCATAGGCGAGGTCGACCAGCAGATTGAACAGCACGGCGATAGCGGTCGTCAGCACGACGAGGCCGAGCACGAGGGTGTAGTCGCGATTGATCGCACCGTTGACGACCAGCTGGCCGAGGCCCGGCAGCGCGAACACCGATTCGGTGACCACGGCCGCGGTGATCGACGAGATGCAGATCGAACCGAGCAGCGAGACGACCGGCATCAGTGCCGGCTTCATCGCGTGGCGCAACACGATCGTGCGGCCCGGCAAACCTTTGGCGCGCGCCGTGCGGATGAAGTTGCCCGACAGCACTTCGATCATGCTGCCGCGCATCACGCGGGCAATCGCGGCGACGTTGATGATGGTGAGCAGCACGATCGGCAGCACGCGATAGCGCCATTCGCCTTCGCCCCAACCGCCGGCCGGCAGCCAGCCGTGCCCTTCGGAGGTCTTCAGCAGGATTGCGAAGATCCACACGAGCACCGGGCCGAGCACGAAAGGCGGCACCACGTTGCCGATATTGCCGAGCACCATCACGAAGTGATCGACGAAGCGGTCGCGCCGCACCGCGGCCACCGTGCCGAGCGCGACGCCGATCACGAGCGCGATCGGCACCGAGACGCCGCCCACGCCGAGGCTCACCGGCAACGCTTTCCACACCAGATCGTTGACGGTCCAGTCGGCATAGCGGAACGACGGCCCGAGATCGCCGTGCAGCAGCGAGCCGAGATAGTGGAGGTACTGCAACCACAACGGTTCGTCGAGGTGGTACTTGGCGTTGAGGTTCGCGAGGACGGCCGCCGAGAGTTGCTTCTCGGTGTCGAACGGTCCGCCCGGGGTGAGATGCAGCAGCAGATAGCACGCGGTGATCACGGCGAGAATCGTCGGGATCGCCCAGAGCGTGCGGCGCAGCGTATAGGCCAGCATGACGGTGCTCCCGCGCTTAGTGCTTGATCAGATACATGTCTTGCGTGGCGCGCTGGTCGACGTAGTTGGTCGACGTGTAGCCGCCCACATACGGTTTCACCAGCCGGTCCGCCGAGTACTGGAAGAGCGGCACCAGCGGATAGTCGTTCATCGCCAGATCGTGCGCCTGCGTGAGCAGAGCGGTGCGCTTCGCGTCGTCGAGCTGCTGGTTGGCCTGATCGACCAGTTTGTCGACTTGCGGGTTGCAGTAGCGCTGATCGTTCTGCACGCTGTTGCAGCGGATCAGATCGAAATACGACATGGCGTCGTTGTAGTCGACGAACCAGCCGTCGCGCGAGGCCTGCACCTTGCCGTCGTGGCGCTGCTTGAGCAGCACCTTGTATTCGACGTTTTCGAGCTTGGCGTTCACGCCGAGCTTGGTGCGCCATTCGGAAGTCGCGAACAGCGCGACTTTCTTGTGCAGGTCGTTGGTGTTGTAGGTGAGCGTGAACGTGAGCGGCTTGGCGTCCGAATAGCCCGCCTGCTTCAGCAGATTGCGGGCATAGTCCACGCGCTTGGGCATCGGCCAGGTGGACCACTCAGGCTTGAAAACGGCCGCGCCTTGCGTGCCCTTGGAAATCAGGCCGTACATGGGCAGTTCGCCGTCCGCGGTGAGGCGCTGGGTCAGCAGGTCGCGATCGAGCACCATCGAGAGGGCCTGGCGTACGCGCTTGTCCTTGAACAGCGGGTCGTCGTTGTTGAGGCTGTAGTAATAGGTGGCGATCTGCAGGCCGGTTTTCAGTTCGGAGCCGAACTGCTTGCTCACCTGCGCATAGATGCCCGAGGGGACTGAATACGTATAGTCGAACTGGCCGGCCTGATACATGCGCATGGCCGTTTCGTCGTTTTCAATCGGCAGGTAGGTCACTTTCGTGATCACGACCTTGCTGGCGTTCCAGTACGTCTTGCTCTTCGTGCCCACCAGGCGGTTGCTCGGCTGCCAGTCGGTCAGCGCATAAGGTCCGTTGCCGACGAAGTTGCCCGGCCGGGTCCAGTCGCCGCCGAACTTCGTCACGACATCACGGTTGACCGGCGCCATGGTCGGCATGGCGGCCAGTTGCGGGAAGAAGGCGGCGGGAACTTCGGTGGTGACTTCGAGCGTGTACGGATCGACGGCGCGCGCGGCGAGGCTCGTGAGCGGCGCCTTGCCGGCGAGAATCGCCTTGGCGTTCTTCACGAATTCGACCAGCACGGTGTACTTCGAGCCGGTTTTCGGATCGAGCACGCGCTGCCATGCGTAGATGAAGTCCGCCGCCGTGACCGGCTGACCGTTGCTCCAGCGCGCATCGTGGCGCAGCTTGAACACCCACGTGTCCGGCCCGGTGCGCGTCCACGATTGCGCGACGCCCGGCACCACCGCGCCGGCTGCGTCGATGCGCGTCAGGCCTTCGAACAGGTCGAGCGCGATCGTATTGCCGGTCCACGATTCGATATGCGCGGGGTCGAGCGATTCGGTTTCAGCCGGCACCTGGCGGGTGATTTCCTGGCTCGCGGCGAGCGTGACGCCGGCAGGTACGTTGACAGCAAAAGCGGACGGGGCAAACGAGAGGACGAGCGCGGTCAGCGCCGTCGCGTAGACGAACGGGGTTTTCATCGATTGAGATCGCAGGAAAGGTCGGGAGAGAAACGCGCTGGCGCCAGGGCGCCCGTTTAGCTGCGTTGCTCGGGCCAGGGCGGCCCTTGTTGCTCGTATTGATAGCGCGACATGCAGGATTCCTTACATTGCGTAATGCAGGCAATCCCTGGCCGGTCCGACCGGATGAGGTGCCTGCTCTTTAGAACAGTCTTGGTGTGCCCACCCAGACGACCACCGACTCGATGCGCGCGGTGTTCACCCAACTGTGCGGCACCGTCGATTCGTAATGCGCGCTGTCTCCCGCGTGCAACACGAACGTCTTGCCTTCCAGTGTCAACGACACTTCGCCGTCGATCACATACATAAACTCTTCTCCGGCATGCGTGGTGACTTCGGAGCGCTTCTGCCCGGGTGGCATTCTCACCAGGATCGCCTCGAGCTGACGGCCGCCCGTCACATTGGTCAGCCGCGCAAACAGATTGGCCGAGTCCGCAAAACCGAAAAACCTCAACTGATCGCCGCGGCTCACGCAGCGTTCTTCGCTGGGTGTGTCGACGAAATACTGCACCGTGACCCCGAGTGCGTTTGCGATCCCCGCCAACGACGTGATGGACGGTGACGCGAGGCCACGTTCCACCTGCGACAAAAACGGCTTGGAAATGCCCGCCGCGGTTGCCGTGTCATCCAGCGTGCGCTTGAGCCGTTGCCGCAGCGCGCGGATCTTGCTGCCGATTTCTAGTGCCGGATTGCTCTTTTGAATTGTCGTGACCATAGCAGGAGGAAATTAGCCCGTCAAAATTTGTTTGATATATGTAAATATGGTTTGATTGCGGTCCGGGCGCGGCATCGGGCCTTGGCGACGCCGGGTGAGGCAAGCGACCACAATCTGAGATAACACTCTATGTTGCCAGAATCGAAACTAAACCCCGCCAAAATGACCGTTTATTTCGGAAAACAGCAAACAAAGGCGGTAATGCCTGGAGTATGCACGCTCGCCGGCGCGTTTATGCAGTTCGAGTATCAGCAGGATTAACGGCATGACATTACAGATTATTTTTGGCCGCGGGTGCGGATGCGGCAAAGACGCAAGGCGCAATCGACCCATGTCATCAACGCGGGATCGGTGAAATCCCTGAGTGACTCAGCATGTTTCTATTTGCAGAATCGGCCCCGCTGTTTCTCATTCCGCGCGCAGCGATCCTGTGCGGCGGAGCACTGTCCGGCCCGTTCCAACCGAACGCCCGCCGGCGTAAGGATATGACCATCACTGCCGATCTTTCCCGCCGCGGGCTCGCCGCCCGTCGCCGACTGGCACCGACGCCATCGGCCGGCCTCAGAATTTCCATTCGCCGCGATGCTTTATCATTCAGCCCGCTCCGCATGCCGGAGCGCGGCCCCGATATGACGTCGCGTGCCCCGGCAACGCGTTGCGCAGGGCGCTCGCCAACGGGACTTGCTTCGGGGCCTATCGCGAGACGGGCCTTCGCCACCCTTCCTGGTTTATCTGCTGGTTTGGCGCATTGGCGCGCGAATGCGCGCGTTCGCGCCAGGGCCCATGCGTCCGCGTGTGCGTGACGGCACAGGCTGCGCCGACTGTCTTTCCAGATTCCGTTTCATGCGCCGCGCGGCCAGTTCGCGCGACGCCGTAACCGTTTGAACAAGAGGTACACGATGAATTCATCCAATCCGCCGGGCGCGCGCGTGTCGCAGACCCGTTCGTTTTCGACGGTCTTTCTGATCGAGATGTGGGAGCGCTTCGGCTACTACGGCATGGCCGCGCTGCTGGTCCTGTTCATGATCGACAAGCTGCAGTTCACCGACAGCCACGCCACCCTCACGTGGGGCGCGTTCACGGCGCTGGTGTATGCGTCGCCCTCGATCGGCGGCTGGATCGGCGACAAGATTCTCGGCGCGCGCCGCACGATGATCTTCGGCGCCGGCGTGCTGTCGGTCGGCTATTTCATGCTGGCGCTGCCCAATGACCAGCTTGCCTATATGTACGCGTCGCTCGGCGTGATCGTGGTGGGCAATGGTCTCTTCAAGGCCAATGCCGCGAATCTCGTGCGCCGTATTTATGAAGGCGACGACGCGCGCATCGACAGTGCGTTCACGATCTATTACATGGCGGTCAACATCGGCTCGACCGTATCGATGCTCGCCACGCCGTGGATCAAGGACCATTGGGGCTGGCGCACGGCGTTCGCCGTCTGCTGCGCGGGGATGCTGTTGTCGGTGCTGAACTATTTCGTCATGTTCCGCACGCTCGCGCATATCGGCTCCGCGCCGGATGCCGAACCGGTGCGCTGGAAGCGTGTCGGCGCGGTCGCGCTGGGCGGCCTCGCGCTCGGCGCGGCGACCATGTTCGTGCTGCAGCACAAGGCGATCGCGGTGGCCTGCGTGTACACGGCGGGCGTCGCGATTCTGGCGATCTTCGGCTACATGCTGATGAAGTGCGAACGCTCGGAGCGCTCGGGTCTGGTGGCCGCGCTGATTCTGACCGCGCAGGTGATCCTGTTCTTCGTGTTTTACGTGCAGATGTCGACCTCGCTCACGCTGTTCGCGCTGCGCAACGTCGATCCGCGTTTCATTCTGTTCGGCCAGACGTGGTTCACGTGGAGCGCCGCGCAGTTCCAGGCGCTCAATCCTATCTGGATCATGTTGCTGAGCCCTGTGCTTGCGCTGCTTTACACCAAGCTCGCGAAAAGCGGCAAGGACGTTCCTGTGGCGGTGAAGTACGCGTTCGGTTTCGCTGTGGTGGCGGCCGGCTTTTTCGTCTATGCGGCGAGTGGCAATTACGCGGTGAACGGACGCGTGTCGTCGTGGTTCATGGTGGGCGGCTACGGGCTGTATTCGCTCGGCGAACTGCTGGTGAGCGGTCTCGGGCTCGCCATGATCGCGCGTTACGTACCGGCACGCATGAGCGGCTTCATGATGGGCGCCTACTTCGTCGCGACCGGTGTGTCGCAATATCTGGGCAGCGTGGTGGCGAATTTCGCGCAGATGCCGGCCGGCGACATGGATCCGCTCGAATCACTGCCGCTCTACACCAAGCTGTTCACCGGCCTCGGCTGGCTCGCGGCGGTGGGCGCGCTGGTGGCGGTTCTGCTGTTGCCGCTGATGCGCAAGCTGTCGCGCGAACATCAGCGCTGCAGCGACGAAGCGCGCGAGAGCGCGCGGCAAAGCGCGGCACTGAACGGCGTGGTGGCGGAGTAATCCGGTGCAACATCGGCAGCGGTGCGAACGCGCCGTTTGCAGGCCGCCTTCACCTTGAGCGCCGCATTGAGTCCAGCACTCAATCCGGCACTTCCCGCATCAGGCCTTCCTGATCGTCAATGTCCGCTCAAATGCCGGCCACGGGGGTAAGCTTAGGACCGACATCGGTCTTTCGACTTAACCCTCTTCCGGATAGTTGAGGTAGCCACCCGGATGGAAATCCATATCGCGGTCCAAGGGCATCACGATCTGTCTGGACAGATCTATCGCCAGTTGCGCGCCGGCATCCTCGAAGGGCGCCTTGCCGGCGGCACGCGCCTGCCGTCCACGCGAGAACTCGCCACGCAACTGGGGGTGTCGCGCAAGACGACGCTCGACGTATTCGAGCGGCTACTTTCCGAGGGTTATCTCAGCGCCCGAGCCGGCTCGGGCACTTTCGTCGCCGACGGCCTGGAGCGTCTGCCGGTGGAGCGTTCCTCGCATGCTAAGGCGGCGGATGTGTCGCGCGAGCGGGCCAAGGCGAAGGCCGCCGCGCGCGCCCAGCCGCTGTGGGAGGAGATGCCCGAGCGCCTCGCGTTGCCGCGTCCTTCGGTAATGTCGCCGCAGGACTTCATAGGCGGCGCGACCGACAAGACGCTGTTCCCCTTCGACGTGTGGCGCCGCTGCGTGAATCGTGCGTTGCGTGCGCAAGCGCGCGGCCCCGGCACGTATCGCGACGCGGCCGGCGAGCAGGAGTTGCGTCTCGCGATCTCGCGCTATCTGGCCTTTAACCGCGCCGTGGCGAGCAACTGGGAAGACGTGATCGTGACGCAAGGCGCACAGCACGCGCTCGATCTGCTGGCTCGCGTCACGTTGCGTGCCGGCGACGTCGCGGCTATCGAAGACCCCGCTTATTCGCCCGCCCATGCCTGTCTGAAGGCCACCGGCGCGCGTGTGGTGCCCGTGCCGGTGGATGCGCAAGGGCTGATCGTGAGCAAGCTGCCGGACAAGGCGCGGCTCGTCTATCTGACGCCTTCGCACCAGTTTCCGCTCGGCATGCCGATGAGTCTCGAGCGCCGCGTCGAGTTGCTCGAATGGGCGCAGAAGCGCGGCGCGGTGATCATCGAGGACGACTACGATTGCGAGTACCGTTTCGAAGGCCGGCCGATGGAGCCGCTCAAAAGCCTCGATCGCGCCGGACTCGTGGCCTACGTGGGCACGTTTTCGAAGACGATCTTTCCGGAGCTGCGGGTCGGCTATGTGGTGCCGCCGGCCTCGCTCTACAGTCCGCTCCTCAAGGCGCGCCAGATCGCCGACTGGCACGGCTGCACGCTCACGCAAACCGCGCTCGCGGCCTTCATGCTCAACGGCGATTTCGCCAAGCACCTGCGGCGCATGCACAAGACCTATGCGGCGCGCCGTGCGGTGCTGCTCGATCATCTGCACGGCGGCCTCGCGCCCTGGTTCGAACCGATCGTGCCCACGGCCGGCATCCACATGGCGGCGCACCTGAAAGCGCCGCTGACGGAGGAGGCCGTGGTTGGCGCGGCGCGTGAAGCCTCGATCGGATTGTATGGACTCGCACCGTTTTATCTGCGTGTGAAGGCGCGGCCCGGTCTGATTTTCGGCTACGGCAATATCGCGGTCGAGCATATCGACGCGGCGCTCACCAAGCTCGCCGACATCCTGCCGCGGCTCGCGCAATAGGCACGCGAACCGCGCATACGGTTTACTCAAACCTATCTAATGCCCTACAAATCAGTGTCATAAACCCACCGTACGCTTGCGCCTCTGTAATTGTTTGTAATGCAAAGCCGGCCAGATGTGCCGGCATGACACGACGACAAACGGAGGGCGGTAAGGATGCGAGTGACGTTCATGGCAGGCAAGCGGCTGCGCGCGCGAGGCGCGTTTGGCGCATGGGGAACCTCGGGGGCGCTGGGCGCAATGGGAATCGCCGCGGGTATCACGGCGTGCAGCAGCAGTGTCGACACGCCCGCGCCGCAAGTGGCGAATGGCACGACCGCGACGCTTGCGTTGCTGGAAACCACCGACATCCATACCAATCTGCTGAGTTACGACTACTACAAGCTGGCGGAAGACAAGTCGCTCGGTCTGGAGCGCACGGCGACGCTGATCGCGGCGGCGCGCAAGGAATTTCCCAATACCATGTTGCTCGACGACGGCGACACGATCCAGGGCACCGCGCTCGCCGACTATCAGGCGCAAGTCGCGCCGATCGATTGCAAGACCACGCTCGGTGTCTACAAGGTCATGAATCTGCTGAAGTACGACGCGGGCACGATCGGTAATCACGAATTCAACTACGGCCTGCCATTTCTCGCGCAAGTGACGGGCAGCGCGTTCGACGTGCCGAACATGAGTCCGGTCGCCGCGCAGCCGGCGTGCGCGGGGCCGAACTTTCCGCTGGTGCTCTCCAACGTGCTCGGCGCGAAATCGCAGCAGCCGATCTTCAAGCCGTACACGATCCTCGAACGCACGATCACGGCCACGACGCCCGACGGCAAGACCGTCAGCGCGCCGGTGAAGATCGGCGTGATCGGCTTCACGCCGCCCGCCATCATGGCGTGGGACAAGCGCTGGCTCGACGGCAACGTCTACACGCAAGGTCTTGTCGAAAGCGCGTCGAAGTACGTGCCGGAAATGAAGGCGAAGGGCGCGCAGATCATCGTGGCGATGTCGCACGGCGGGCTCGACAACTCGACCTATTCGCCTTCGATGGAAAACGGCAGCTACTACCTGTCCAAAGTGCCTGGCATCGACGCCATGTTGATTGGCCATTCGCATCAGGTTTTCCCCGATAAAAACAGCACGGTCACGCAATTCAACCTGCCGGGCGTGGACAAGGTGAAAGGCACCGTCAACGGCGTGCCGACCGTGATGGCGAATTTCTGGGGCAAACATCTCGGCGTGATCAAGCTCGCGCTGAACTTCACGAACGGCACGTGGGCGGTGGACCGAAACGCGAGCACCGCGGAAGCCCGCTCGATCCAGAACGCGGATAAAAGCTACGTCGCCGTCGATCCGGCGGTCTCGCAGGCGATTGCCGCCGAGCACGCCGCGACCATCAACTACGTGAAAACACCGATCGGCACGACCGACTTTCGCATGACCACGTACTTTGCCGATGTGGGCGACGTGTCGGCTATCGAAATCGTCAACCAGGCGCAGGCGGCCTACACGCAGGACTACATCAACGCGAATCTGCCGCAATATGCGGGCATTCCGGTGTTGTCGGTGAGCGCGCCGTTCAAGAGCGGCTTCGGCGGCGGCAACGATTTCACCGACGTCGCGCAAGGCAACGTGGCGATCAACAATGCCGCCGACCTTTATCTGTATCCGAACACGATCTACGCGGTGAAGGTGACGGGCGCCGACCTGAAGGCCTGGCTCGAAACCGCGGCCCAACGCTTCAACAAGATCGATCCGGCCAACACCGCGCCGCAGGCACTCGTCAGCACGTATCCCGGTTATAACTTCGACATGATCACGTCGAAGGATTTCAGCTACGAAATCGACGTGACGCAGGCTGTCGGCAGCCGCATTCGCAACCTGAAATATCAGGGCGCGGCGATCTCGGACACGCAGTCGTTCATCGTCGCGACCAACAACTATCGCGCGAGCGGCGGCGGAAATTTCCCTGGGCTCGACGGCAGCAAGACGATTTATGCGTCGCCGGATGCGAGCCGCGACGTGCTGATCGCCTATATCAAGAAAGTGCAGGCCATCAAGGCGGCCAGCAACGGCAGCGATCGCAGCTGGCGGTTTACGAAGGTGGCAACGGCCGGCCCGGTGACCTTCCTGTCTGCGCCGAACCTGGCGGCGCTCGCGCAGGCCAACGGCATTGCCAACGTCGCCCAGATTCAGGCCGACGACGGCACGGGCAAGGGACTCGCGGTCTACACCGTGAACCTCAACCAATGAACGCGCGGCTTTCTTTGGTGCTGGCGGTGGCCGTCGCCATCACAGGCGGCACGTTCTTCACGGTGGCCACGGTGGCCGCCACGCGCGTGTCCAACGTGCAGATCGACGACTGGCAGATGCAGGGCACGGCGACGCACGCGGCCTGGCCGCTGTGGCAGTTGCGCGTGACCTCGGCATTCGGCAACGCGGCGGCGCGCGAAGCGCTCGCGGACGTGCTCGTGAATTCCACGCGGCCCGACGAGCGCCGCGAAGGCGTCGAGCTTTACCGGCAACTTGCGCTCGACGGCGCGCCGCGCGCACAGGCGACGCTCGGGCATCTGCTATTGCGCGGGCTGCCCGGCATCGCGCCGGACTATGTGGAAAGCCGCCATTGGCTGACGCTGGCGGCATCGCATGATTCGCGCGACGCCCAGGCGGCCTACGATCTTGCAACGCTTTATCGCAATGGTTACGGCATGGTGCGTGACGCAAGCCTGGCGATTCGCTGGCTCGAACGGGCGGCGCAAGCGGGCCTGCCGCTCGCGCAGTTCCAGCTTGCCAACGAGTATCGCTTCGGCACGAGCTTGCCGCACGACGACGCGTTGGCGCTGCAATGGCTCACGCGCGCGGCCAATGCGGAGTTACCCGAAGCCAACCTCGCGCTGGCAATGGCCTATCGCAATGGCGAGCTTGGCCTCGCGCGCGACGAAAGCGAGTACTGGGCTCACGTGAAGGAAAGCGAACACGATCTGAAACACGTCAGCCGGCAGTAACCGTGCGCTGAAACCGGCCCGCGATTTTCTGTCGCAGGGCGAGATTGGTCGCCCCCTGCAATGTTTTTCGCTGCAGGGGGCGCGTTTTTTCCGCCGCGTGAAGGAGCATGGCGTGCGAGCCGCGACGTCTTTTTTGCGATGACCGGACGAGCCACCTTCTACTCTCCGATGCAGAAAGTGCCGTTATTCATGCATCGAAATGACTTGTAACGTACGTTACGTGTTCGTGTTGCTGAGCCCGCCTACGCACGTTTACCCGCTAAAACAAGCATCAAAATGTGTTGCGCAGTCTGCGCCGCGCAACAAACCTTCGCTGTTATACATAAAAGAGTCGCGCAAATCGTATTAGCGCTTGTAGAATCCGGCGTTGAAGCGTGCACATGTCGTGTGCGCTTCGTGCAATTCACTGACCACAACAGGTAGGAGAAACATGCCGACTTCCGCAAAAAAGGTGGCCAAGAAGGCTGCTGCCCCGGTACCGACCAAGAAGGTTGCTGCAAAGAAAGTTCCTGCGAAGAAGGCCGTCGCAGCTAAGAAGGTCGCCGTGAAGGCGTCCAGCGCTCCGTCGCCGATCAAGGACACCTTCACGAAGGCCTCGCTGGCTGCACACGTCGCTGAACGCGCTGCTGTGGAACCGAAGACCGCCAAGGCTGTTCTGGCCGCGCTCGAAGACACGATCCTCGGCGCCGTGCATAAGAAGGGTGCTGGCGAATTCACGCTGTCGGGTCTTCTGAAGATCGTCGTGCAAGCTGTGCCGGCGAAGAAGAAGCGCTTCGGCAAAGACCCGTTCTCGGGCGAAGAGCGTTGGTTCCCGGCCAAGCCGGCTAGCGTGCGCATCAAGGCACGTCCGCTGAAGAAGCTGAAGGACGCTGCTGCAGGCTGATCGCGTTTCACGCGTTGGCGTTGTATTTAACAATGGCTGACGCTTGAGACACCCGGCGGAAATTTCCGTCGGGACGATCCGCAGTGCATGTAGTCTGAAAATCCCCGTGGGTGCGAATCCACGGGGATTTTTTATGCGCGTTCATGGCGTAGGCGAAGCCGGGCGAGAGCCCGAGGACTGTCCAGGGCGCGCACCGCGGTGCTGCGTATGCACCGTACTAGCGCATCATGGGCCGCCGCAGTACGATGACAGCGGAGCCTTGCCGGCCGGGATGCGCTGTTCGCGTGCATGCACCGTGTTTAGTACGCGAAAAGCTCAATGGCATAGCGCTTGCTTGATCGATTGTCGAACACCGAATGCGCAGCGCATTCGCCTTCTATCCGACAACAAGAGCGGGGCGTGACATGCGATGCTATGACGAGATGCGTCATCATGACGATGCCGTGCGACCACACTACGCGCGCTTTGAGCGATGGCTGGTGGAGCAGGGCAACGAGGCGATCGCACGCAAGCGTGCGGAAGCCGATCTGCTATTTCGCCGGGTCGGTATCACCTTCGCGGTGAACGGGGACTTGTCCGGCACCGAGCGGCTGATTCCCTTCGACCTGATTCCGCGCATCATTCCGCGCGGCGAATGGCAGACGTTGGAGGCTGGTTTGCGCCAGCGGGTGCAGGCGCTCAATCTGTTCATCCACGACGTCTATCACGATCGCAACATTGTGCGCGCCGGTATCGTGCCGGCCGAGCAGGTCTATACCAACGCGCAATATCGGCCTGAAATGCAGGGCGTGAATGTGCCGCTCGGTGTTTACGCGCATATCGCCGGTGTCGACGTGGTGCGCGCGGGCGACGAAGGCGAGTTCTACGTACTCGAAGACAACCTGCGAGTCCCGTCGGGCGTGTCCTATATGCTCGAAAACCGCAAGATGATGATGCGGCTTTTCCCTGAGCTCTTCGTGCAGAACCGCATTGCGCCGGTCGCGCATTATCCTGATCTGCTGCTCGATACGCTGCGCTCGGTCGCGCCCGAAGGCGTCGACGATCCGGTCGTGGTGGTGCTCACGCCGGGCATGTACAACTCCGCGTATTTCGAGCACACCTTCCTCGCGCAGCAGATGGGCGTGGAACTGGTGGAAGGCAAGGATCTCTTCGTCGACGATAACTATGTGTTCATGCGAACCACGCAAGGGCCGAAGCGCGTCGATGTGATCTACCGCCGCGTCGACGACGATTTTCTCGACCCGCTCGCTTTCCGCAACGACTCGGCGCTCGGTGTGCCGGGTCTGCTGACCGCGTATCGCGCCGGGCGCGTGGCGCTCGCGAACGCCATGGGCACCGGTATCGCCGACGACAAATCGATCTACCCGTACGTGCCGGAAATGATCGAGTTTTACCTCGGCGAGAAGCCGATCCTCAATAACGTACCCACGTTCCAGTGCCGCAAGCCCGACGATCTGGCCTATACGCTCGCGCATCTGCCGGAACTGGTGGTCAAGGAAGTGCATGGCGCGGGCGGATACGGCATGCTCGTCGGACCGGCTTCGACGAAAGCCGAAATCGAGGCGTTCCGTGAGCGTCTGATTGCGCGTCCGGCCGGCTATATCGCGCAGCCCACGTTGGCGCTTTCCGCGTGTCCGACGTTCGTCGAAAGCGGTATCGCGCCGCGCCATATCGACTTGCGCCCGTTCGTGCTGTCCGGCAAGACCGTCACGATGGTGGCCGGCGGACTCACGCGCGTGGCGTTGCAGGAGGGTTCGCTCGTCGTCAATTCGTCGCAGGGAGGCGGGACCAAAGATACATGGATGGTCGACTGACGCGGTTGCCGCTCGCGGTTGCAGATGTTTTCACGCAACCGCGCCTGCAACCCAGCGCGCCGGGGCGGCACGCAATACGTAATACGCACGCCGCCGGCGCATACGGATAACCAGCGCGAGCCTTTTACTTCGACAAGGTCTCGCGTCATCAGATACGGAACGCCGTCATGCTAAGCCGAACCGCCGATCACCTTTTCTGGATGGCCCGCTACATGGAGCGCGCGGAGAACACCGCCCGCATGCTCGACATCAACCTGAAGGCGCTGCTGTTGCCGCAGACGCCCGAACAGGAGGCGCGCGCGCAACGCTCGGTGCTGCGCATTTCCGAACTCGAAACCGCGTTCGCGCAGCGCTACGACGAACCGACCCGAGAACACGTGCTCGATTTCATGGTGGCGGATTCGACTAATCCGTCGAGCATTCACTCGTGTTTGCAGGCCGCGCGCGAAAACGCCCGCGCGGTGCGCGGCACGTTGACGACCGAGTGGTGGGAAACCATCAACGACACGTGGCTCGAATTCAACGAGCGCATTTCGTCCGGTCAGGCGGCCAACAATCCCGGCGCTTTGTTCGAATGGGTGAAGTTCCGCTCGCACCTCTCGCGTGGCGTGACGATCGGCACCGCGCTACAGGACGACGCGTTCTTCTTCACGCAACTCGGCACTTATCTGGAGCGCGCCGACAACACCGCGCGGATTCTCGACGTGCGCTTTGCCGACGTCGAACCGAATTCACGCGACGCCGCGCGCCAGCTCGAAGATTTCTACTACTGGACGTCGATTCTGAGTTCGGTGTCGGCGCTGGAGATCTATCGCAAGGTGTATCGCGACGTCGTCACGCCGGCACGCGTGGTCGAACTGATGATCCTGAATCAGCAGATGCCGCGTTCGCTGCTGGCGTCGCTCGAAGGCGTCTGTGCGAACCTCGCGATGCTGCGCACCTCGGGTTCGAACCAGTGCGAACGGTTCGCCGGCAAGCTGCGCGCCGAACTCGTGTACTCCGACATCCGGCAGATTTTCGAAGCCGGCCTGCACGCCTATCTGACGCAGTTCCTCGCTCGCGTGTTCGAGCTTGGCAATCTGGTTGCGCGTACCTACCTGATGCTGCCAGTCGCCTGACGGAGTTTTTTTTATGTACCTGACGATCCGCCACGACACGTCCTATCGCTACGAAGCGACTGTCCATTATTCGATCCAGCAACTGCGGCTGACGCCGTCGAGCGGCGCCTCGCAGGTCGTGCGGCGCTGGAGCATCGACGCGCCGGGCAAGCTCGACGCGACCTTCGACGCTTACGGCAACGTGCTGCATACGCTGGTCATCAACAAGCCGCATAGCGAGATCCGTCTGCACGTGGCCGGCGAAGTGGACACGATTCCGCTGGTCGACGGCTATTTGCCCGACGCCGTCGGCCCGATTCCGCTCGAACATTTCACCTGCTCGACGCGGCTGACCGAGGTCGATGCCGCGGTGCGCGAACTGGCCGAGTCGGTGCCGAACCTGGCGAACTCGGCGAACCTGATCGCGCTGTCCGAACAGATCGTGCAGCGCGTGAAGTACAACCCGGGTGTCACCGAAGTCACCAGCACGGCCGCCCAGGCGCTCGCGCTCGGCAATGGCGTGTGCCAGGACCACGCGCATCTGATGCTGGCATGCTGCCGCGCGCGTGGCATTCCCGCGCGCTACGTGAGCGGCTATATCGAGCCGGGTGATGTGGAGCATGCCGCGAGCCACGCGTGGGTCGACGTCTGGCTCGAAGGCAAGGGCTGGATTTCCATCGACGTCACGCATGCCGCGTTCGCCAGCGAAATCTACTGCCGCCTCGCCGTGGCGCGAGACTATGAGTCGGCTGCGCCGGTGCGCGGCCGGCGTATCGGCGGGCTGGAGGAACAGCTCAAAGTGTCCGTCATGGTCAGTGCGCAACAGCCGCAGCAACAGCCGCAATAGCGGGAAGAACAGGGCGACGACCAGAGAGGCCGCTAGAGGCTCTGGTGAGCGCCAGGCCTCATAACCATTCAGATTGGGCCCGCCAGGGCCGTTATACGGAATGGAGGCGCATGCGAGCCGCATTACAATAGCGCCGTTCAGTCGTTTTTTTGCGGGTACCTTTTCTTATGACCTATTGTGTCGCGATGTCCGTCGACGAAGGTCTCGTGTTCCTTTCGGACACGCGCACCAATGCGGGCGTCGATCACATCAGCACCGCGCGCAAGATGTCGGTGTTCGAGCAGCCCGGCGAGCGCATGCTCGTGCTGCTGGGCGCCGGCAATCTGTCGCTCACCCAGGCCGTGTTGCACGAGCTGTCGGAGCCCGCGGATCCGTCGCTGCCCACGCTCTGGAACGCGCCAACCATGGCCGACGCGGCCCGCGTGATCGGCCGCGCGGTGCGGTGCGTGCACCAGCGCGAGGCCGAGGCGCTGCAGGAATTCGGCGTCGACTTCAATTGCAGCTTCATTCTCGGCGGGCAGATCGCGGGCAACCGGCCGCGCCTGTTCATGATCTACGCCGCGGGCAATTTCATCGAAGCGTCGGCGGTGAACCCGTATTTCCAGATTGGCGAGGCCAAGTACGGCAAGCCGATCATCGACCGCGTGCTCACGCCCTCCACGCCGCTCGACGAAGCCGCCAAGTGCGCGCTCGTCTCCATGGACTCGACGCTGCGCTCGAACCTGTCGGTGGGATTGCCGCTAGATCTGCTGGTCTACCAGAAGGACGCGCTGCGCGTCACGCGCTTCGTCTCGATCGATCAGGACAACGCGTACTTCGAGATGATTCACCGCACCTGGGGCGAGCGATTGCGCCAGGTGTTCGGCGAGATTCCCGACCCGGACTGGCAGGATTCGCCGAACGTGCCGCTGCTGCAACGCGAGCGGGCACTGGTGCTGTATCGCGCGCCGGTCGGCGCGGATGGCATAGAGCATGAACTCGACGCGAGGCCCGCGCAGACGTTGGCGCAGGCCGAGAAGGGCAAGTCGCAGCGCAAATAGGCTGCTGGCGTATGACCCGCTTCCGCTGGCTTGGGCGGGGGACGCAACATGGCGAGGCCGCCAGCAGCCCCAACCGGCTGCTGGCGGCCTTTTTTGCTTCAACCTGCGTAATGGCCGCGCATCTGACGAGCGGGGCATCCACGAGTATGTGATCGATCGCGCTGACGCGGCACGCGTGCCGGCGTCACCGGGGCCAGGGCGAAAAAAAACCAGCCACAGGCTTTCGCCTGTGGCTGGTCTTCAACTGCGTGCTGCTTCAGCAGTCCGTCAAGTTCGATTAGAACTTGTGGCGGATGCCCAGGCTGACCAGCTCTTGCGAGCTGGAAGCCGAGTTGTAGCCGTACGAACCGATTGCAGCGCCTGCGTCGACCAGCGTGCCGGCCGAGGTGCGTTGCTGGCCGCTTGCGTGCTGATATGCGCCAACCAGGTAGATGTCCGTGCGCTTCGACAGGTTGTAGTCGCCGCCCAGGGAAACCTGGTGATACGTTGCGCTCGAATCGCCGCTAGCCTTCGTGTAGGTGTAGCCCACGCCAACCAGCATGGCCGGCGTTGCCTGGTAACCCAGGTATGCGCCACCGACGTTGTACTTCTCGGTCGAACCGAAGCCCGAGTTTGCGTCCGGCTTGTACTGTGCGTTGCTGTAACGCAGGTTAGCCGTGAACGGGCCTGCGACGTATTGCACAGCGACCGAAGCGATGCCGATCGACTTGGCTGCCGCGTACGCGCCGTTGACCTGGTTGTCGAACGTGCCGTCCGACGTGCTGCCATTCCAGCCCACCGAGCCTGCCGACGTGCGGCTAGCCAGCGTGTTGCCGTTGTCCATGCGGAAGTAGCCAGCAGCAACGCTGAACGGGCCCGTTGCGTACGTTGCAGCGCCCGACCACGATTGACCCGAACCCGTTGCACCAGCCACGCCGCCCAGAGCGTACATGCCTTCGAACTGGAAGCCGCCCCACACCGGCGAGGTGTACTTGATGGCGCTGCTCGTGCGCGAGGAGTTGTCGTTGTTGTCGACGTCGCCCGGCGTGGTGAAGGTCGAACCGAAGTAGTTGTCAGCCGTCAGCGGCTGAACCAGGTCGACGAGCGGGTCGTATTGACGACCCAGCGTGAACGTACCCCATTGGTCGCCCGTCAGGCCGACGTAGGCTTGACGACCGAACATCTTGCCACCTTGACCCAGCTTGCCGTTGTTGATGTCAAAGCCGTTTTCCAATTGGAAAATCGCCTTCAGACCGCCGCCGAGATCTTCGGTGCCTTTCAAGCCGAAGCGATTGCCTTGCAGGTTGCCGCCAACCAGGCCGACCTGGTTCGAGTTCTTGCCCGAAGCGTCAACCGTGTTGTGTGCGTACTGGATCGATTCATCGATCAAACCGTACAGGGTCACGCTGCTTTGAGCATGAGCGACGCCAGTGACGCTCAGGAGCGCCAGCGAGAGGGTAGACAGCGCGATTCGTTTCATCCATTTCTCCACGCAGATGATTAGTTTGTTGTTGCGGGAAGGAGAATAGCGCAGGAGGTCTACCGGCTAGAACTGGAAAAAAAAGACTGTCTCCAAAAACTGACAACTCGCGCAAAGCCTTGTATTTAAAGCGCGTTAACGATTATTTCCGTTTCAGCAACATTTAATCGTTGACCAAGCATTATTGTTGTTTTGTTGACAGTGACGGCTCTGGCACCTTCACTTTCGACACTTATTTGAAGGTCTGTCGTAAGAAACTCGTCTACTTTTTTGGGGCGCTTTGTAGGAAACACGTAAAAATTTCGATGCATTTCGCTTGACGCACGCGCTGGACAGGTCTCTCCCGCTGTGGTCAGGCGCACCACGCTGGCGCATAGGCGGAGCACGCGGCGCGGGGCGGATTGCAACCGCGTGGCCTAGGGATTCGGGTCGCGTTCGCCGTTGCTGCGCCGCGCGACCGTTGCCGCAGTCAGCCCGGCAGCGGCGGCGAACAGCACCGAAGTCCACGGGTGCCGCCTCACGTAGCGATCCGCCGCAACGGCTTTGCGACCGGCCTCGATCAGCGCGACGGCGGCGATGCGAGTGGCTTGCGCCTCGGCCGATACGACAGTCCTGCCGAGTTTGACCGCCGTCGCGCGTGCCGACTTCTTGTTGCTCGCTCGAGCTCGAAGCGCCGCTGCCGGCGTCGCGCCGGTCAGCGTGCCGGATGTCGCGTCAGACTGGACGCACGCGAGCGCGGCGTCGCTCGAAGCGGTGCGCTCACGCGCGACTTGCGGCGCGGCTTCCGCGGCGACCGTCGATGCCGCCAGCACCGACGCCAGCTTGGCGCGGCTGCCGGGCGGCGTGTCGTCCTGCATGCCCCAGCCTCCGCGCGGATCGAGCATACGCCCGCGCGCCGCAGAAAACTCCGCGCCGAGCAGCAGCACGGCGGCGGAGAAATACAGCCACATCAGCAACACGGCGAGGGAGCCGGCCGCGCCGAACGAACTGGCCATCCCGGCGTGCGCGATATAAAGCGCGAACAGCTTTTTGCCCGCCGAAAACAGCACCGCGGCAACGATCCCGCCCACGAACGCATCGCGCCAGCGCACGCGAGCGTCCGGCAGGAACTTGAGCAGGCCGGCGAACGCAAAGGCCAGCACCAGCAGGCCGACGCCGAGTTGCAGCAGGTTGCCGATCACCACATACGGCGAGTCGCCCCACAGCCACTTGCCGATGAAGGTAATGACCGTGTCGAGCACCAGCGAAACGATCAACAGGAACGCGACGCCGAGCACCAGCCCGAACGAGATCAGGCGCACACGCACCAGCGCGATCACGCTTGATGACCGTGGCCCCGTATACGGCCACACTATATTGAGCGCGCTATTGAGCGACGAAAAGGTGGCCGAAGCGCCGATCGCCAGCATCGTGAACGAAATGATGGCCGCAATGCCGCCGGCGCTGCCGCTGTGATGGGCATTTTCGACGATGGTTTGCACGCCCGCGGCGGCCTGGTCGCCGAGCAATCCGTGAATGTGGTCGAACAATTCGCCGCGCGCGGCTTCCGCGCCGAAGAACCAGCCGGCCACGGCGATCACCATCACAAGCGTCGGCGCAAGCGAAAATGCGGCATAGAAGGCGATGCTTGCCGCCATGGCCGCGCAGCGGTCTTCGGCAAACTGTTTGAAGGCGCCGATGGCCCAGTTGGCCTGCTTGCGGGCCACCAGCTGCAGGTTTTCGGCGGAAAGCGTGTCGATGTCCATGGTCGTGTTTCTCAAAAGGTACAGGCGCCGCGCGCGTCAGGCGATTGGGCGGGGGGCGAACCGTTGAGGCAGCCTTGACGCAGTCTTCGCGTGAAAGCCTTCCGCAAACCTTGTGCCTGTCACTATAACAAGCGGCAGCGGCATGCGCGGACCCCGCGCACCTCGAGCGGGGCGTGCCGTTAGAATGCCGAGGGATCCCCATACACTTTTGCTCGCTATGCACTCGCACGAACTCGTACAGCAGTTGGACATCATTCCCGCCGAACAATTGGGCGCGCATCTACCTGCGCATGTCGTAGAGCAATTGCCGGCCCAAGGCGTGACGGTTTTCTCCGTCACCGACGACGCTTCGGATACCGCCGAATTCAGCGCGCGTTACGGCTTCGGCCTGGAAGACTGCGCGAACACGATCGTGATCCGATACAAGAAAGAGGGCGCCGAGCATTACGCGGCGCTGGTCTCGCTGGGTTCGCTGCGTCTGGACATCAACGGCGCGGTGAAGGCGGCGTTGGGCGCGCAGCGGCTTTCGTTCGCCAAGCGGGAAGCGGCCGTCGAGCATAGCGGCATGGAGTTTGGCGGTATCACGGCCTTCGGCTTGCCGGCCGACTGGCGCGTTCTCGTCGACGCCGCCGTCATGGAGCGAACCCAAGTCGTCATGGGCGCTGGCGTGCGGGCCGCCAAGCTGTTGCTGGCGCCCGATGTATTGCGTCAGTGGCCGCGCTGCGAAGTCGCCGCGCTGACGCTGCCGGCGGAGTAACGCCTCACCCGGCCCGCGTGCACGAAATCGGATCGGCAGACGGCGCCGCCGCGTCGAGCATATCGTGAGCAGCGCCGGCAAAGTGCATGCATTGGCCCGGCGGCTGCCGCCGATTGGCCAAGCCTGAAGTTTTCCCTCGCTCCGCCGTTAATCCTGAAGATGGACATGAATCGCCGGGGCGTCCGCCCTGGCGGCGCGTCGACAAACAAGTACAAGGGATACGGAGATGGAACGGTTTCGCCTGAAGGTGCGGCTTTGGCTCGCACTAGCGGTAATGTGCATGGGTATTCTGGCAATCGGCCTGTGGGGCGCGTTCAAGACACGCGACACGATGATCGCCGACCGCCAGGCCGAACTGAAGAGCGTGGTCAGCGTCGCGTACAGCGTGCTGGACCGCTATAACGGCTTGGTCGCCTCGGGCGCCATGCCGCTCGCCGACGCGCAACGCTCGGCGATGGCCGATCTGCGCGCGATGCGCTACGACGGCGCCGGTGGCTATCTCGTGATCGAGGACGCGCAGGCCCGTGTTCTCATGCACGGCGTGCGTGCCGACCTCGAAGGCAAGGACATGAGCGGCTTCACCGACCCGCAAGGGCGCCACGTGTTCAAGGACGGCTCCGATCTCGCCCAGCGCGAAGGTGAAGGCTTCATCCACCTGCAGTTCCTGAAGCCCGGCTCCAACCAGATGGCGCCGAAGGTCAACTACGTGCGCCTCTACAAACCATGGGCCTGGACGATCGTAACCGGCGTATTCACCGACGATATCGACGCTGCGTTCTACACGACGCTGATCCAGTACGTGGGCGCCGCGCTGATGCTGTGTCTGGTGGTGTCGCTCGTGATCGGCGTGATCCTGCGCAGCATCTTGCGGCAACTCGGCGGCGAACCGGCGTATGCGGCGCAGATCGCCGCGCGCATCGCCGACGGCGAGCTCGACCTGGTCGTCGAAACGAAGGCGGGCGACGAAGCCAGCCTGCTCGCCGCCATGCGGCGCATGCAGCAGCGCCTCGCGCAAGCGATCGCGCAGATTCGCGGCGGCGCGACGCTGATCTCGACGGTGTCCAACGAAATTGCCGCCGGCAACGCGGATCTGTCGCGCCGGACCGAACAGCAGGCCACGGCGCTCGGCGAAACCGCGTCGAGCATGGAGCAGATCACCGCGACCGTGAAGCAGAACGCCGACAACGCGAAGCAAGCGAGCCAGCTCGCGCATAACGCATCGGAGACAGCAGCGCGCGGCGGCGAAGTGGTCGGTCAGGTGGTCGAGACGATGCGCGGCATTTCGCAGTCGTCGCATCGGATTGGCGACATCATCGGCGTGATCGAAGGCATTGCGTTTCAGACCAACATTCTCGCCTTGAACGCGGCCGTCGAGGCGGCGCGCGCCGGTGAGGAAGGCCGCGGCTTCGCGGTGGTGGCGGGCGAAGTGCGCAGCCTCGCGCAACGCAGCGCGGCGGCGGCCAAGGAGATCAAGGCGCTGATCGAAGAGTCGGCCGCGCAGATCGAAGGCGGCTCGCAGTACGTGAGCCGCGCCGGCGAGACCATGCAGGAAGTCGTGCAGGCGGTGCGTCGCGTGACGGACATCATGGGCGAGATCAGCGCGGCTTCGGTGGAGCAAAGCTCGGGCATCGAGCAGGTCAACATCGCGGTGGCGAGCATGGATCAGACGACCCAGCAAAACGCGGCGCTGGTGGAGGAGGCGAGTGCGTCCGCGGATGTGCTCAAAACGCAGACCGGCCAGCTTAGCGCGGCAATCGCCGTATTCACGCTACCGGAAGGCCGCTGACCGGAAGCCCGCCGTTGGGCGAGTCGGGCACGTCGTCACGCCAATGCAATACCGGCGCGGCTCAGCAGACGCTGGTTGCGCTCGGACAGATTCTTCATGCGCAATTGTTTGCCGGCTTTTCGATAGCGCTCGACGAGGCCTTGCAGCGCCGCGAGCGCGGAATGGTCGGCCAGCAGCAGATCGCGGCAGTCCACTGTGACGCGCTCGGGATCTTGTAGCGGGTCGAACAGCTCATGAAAACGGGCGGTCGACGCGAAAAACAGCGTGCCGCGCGGCGCGTAGATCTTGTCGCCGGTGCGATCTTCGACATGCGCATGAATTTCGCGAGCGTGCTGCCACGCGAAATTGAGCGCGGCGATCACGATGCCGCACAGCACGGCGATCGCCAGATCGGAAAACACGGTGATGACGGTGACCGCCACGATCACTAGCGCGTCGTTGCGCGGCACCTTGCCCAGCACCCGCAGCGAGCCCCACGCGAAAGTCTGCTGCGCCACCACGAACATCACGCCGACCAGCGCCGCCAGCGGAATGCGCTCGATCAGCGGCGACAGGAACAGGATGTACATCAGGATCATCACGCCGCTGACGATCCCCGACAGACGCGAACGGCCGCCCGAATTGAGATTGATCATCGTCTGGCCGATCATCGCGCAGCCGCCCATGCCGCCGAACAGACCCGAGGCGATATTCGCCGCGCCGAGCGCCAGGCATTCACGGTTCGGCTGGCCGCGCGTTTCGGTGATCTCGTCGGTCAGATTGAACGTGAGCAGCGTTTCCAGCAGACCGACGATCGCCATCAGCACCGCGTAGGGCAGCACCACATGCAGTGTCTCCAGATTCAGCGGGACCTCCGGCATGCGCAAAAGCGGCAGGCCGCCCGCAATATGCGCCATGTCGCCGAGCGTGCGCGTGGGCAGGTGCAGCAGCTGCGTGAACAGGCCGACGCCGACGATCGCCACCAAAGCAGGCGGCGCCGCACGCGTGAGCCGTGGCAGGAAATAGACGATCGCCATGGTCAGCGCGACGAGTCCGCTCATCATCAGCAACGCGCTGCCGTGCAGCCATTGTTCGCCTTCTGGCGTGCTTTGCCTGAAATGCGCGAGCTGCGCGGTCGCGATGACGATCGCGAGCCCGTTCACGAAACCGAGCATGACCGGATGCGGCACCATACGGATCAGTTTGCCGAGCCGCAGCGCGCCGAACAGCACCATCAGGATGCCGCTGAGGATCACGGTGGCGAGCAGATATTGCGCACCGTGTTGCACGACGAGCGCCACGATCACTACCGCCATCGAACCGGCGGCACCGGAAATCATGCCGGGCCGGCCGCCGAACAGCGCCGTGATGGTGCAGATGAAGAACGCGCCGTACAGACCCATCAAGGGATTGAGGTGGGCGACCAGCGCGAAGGCGATGCATTCCGGCACCAGCGCGAAAGACGAGGTCAGTCCTGCGAGGACATTGCTTTTGATATCGGGCAGCGCGGCCAGCCGGCCGTGAGTGGGACGAGCGGTGTTCATCTTCAGCGGGGAGGGAGTCCGGGCAAACGGCGTGCGTGGACGCGAAACGCGCGAATTCGGACAGGTGAATGTCTCGGCCTGAAGCGCAGCAATGGCCGGGCAAGATGGCGAAAAGGCTGGATTTTACAGCAGGGCAGTCAAACTCACCGGTGAGGGGCGCCGTGAGGTGAGCGGCGGCGCGCAGGGGTGGTCGCGCGTCGAGCCCAAAGAAAAACGCCACGCAGCCGGCGAGATGGCTGTGTGGCGTTTTGGCCGCGCGCTTAAATCATCAGGCGCGAGACTTTAGTGCCTTCGAGCGATACGCCGGCCATCAGACCGCCGTTCGTCAGTACAAAGGCTTCGACCGGGCTGGTGGCGGTCGACGTGTCGACCGCGCCGTTCGCGCCAACCTTCAGCACGGCAACCGTTGCGTCCGCGCCGGCGGCCCAGCCCTGGCTGCCGAGGAATTTGTCGAGCGCCTCTTGCGTCATGAACAGGAACACGAGCGCCTTGGACTGCGCGCCGATCTGCAAACCGAACGAGCCCGCAGCGGTGCTGTAATAGCCGGCCGTGCGGCCTGCCACGCGCAGCGCGCCTTCGCCGTATTGGCCGCCAACCCAGAAGCCCGCCGAGATCACGGACGGGAACACCAGTACGCCGCGCGCTTTCGCGACCAGTTCGCGCGAACCGGTGACGTTCGCGTACAGACGCGAAAGCGTCGAGTCGATCCCCGCGTTGATGGTGTCGCGCTTGCCGGCGTTGGCGGCAGGCGATGCGCTCGAGGACGGCGACGTCGTCGTGCAGCCGGCGAGGCCAAGGCCCGCCGAGGCAAGAGCGGCGCTGGTCGTCATGATGAATTGTCGTCTGCGCATGATTGTTTTCCTTATGCGTTATTTACGTTATGGAGGCTGCGTTCTCGTTTCCAGTCGAGTGGTCGTATCGTGACGCAGGGCGTGCCATACGTCAGTTGCTAACCAGCATTTAGCGTGCCTGCCCCCGTGTTTCAGCAGGCGCGGCGTGCCGGACCCGCACGCACGGGGAAACGGCACGCGATTCGCGCGCCGTTTCCCCGTGCTGCTATGACTACGCCGATGGCCGGATGTTCTGATTGCAGCGGAACAGGTTGCGCGGATCGTAGCGGTTTTTTACAGTCACCAGCCGTTCGTAGTTCGCTCCGTACGCCTCGGCGACGCGGCCGCCTTCTTCCTGCGTCATGAAATTGACGTAGACGCTGCCCAGCGCAAATGGCGCCGCCGCGTCGAAGAACGCGCGAGCCCAGGCGATGCAGCGCTCGTCGTCGCTCGCATCGTCCCAGCGGCCGTGCACGTTCATCGCGTACAGCGTGTCGCGGCTCGAATAGGCGGTGGCTTCGACAGGCACGCGCTGGGTCTGCGCGCCGATCTGTCCGAAGAAAATCTCGCATTGCGGCGACGGCAGGTTGTCGATCGCGCCGAGCAGCGCGTCGATGAGCCCATCCTGGATCTCGCCGAGGTTGTGCGATTTCCAGTAGTTGCGCGCGCCCGGCGTGAGCAGCGGGTCGAACGCCTGTTGCCACGCGACATACGGCATCGGGCCGAGATGTTCGCCGAGCGGCGTTCCGAATGCGCGGACAGATTCCACCGCGGATGGCCCGTTTTCGACAGGGCCGTTGTAGCACATCGCGAACACGATCACCGGCTTGCCGTGAACTTCGGGCGGCAGAAACGGCAGCGGCGGCGCGAGTCGCAGCACTGCCCACACGCTCAGTTCCTCCGGCATGCCGGCATTCGCCGCGCGGTACTTGAGCAGGGCGTCCCGCGCCTGGGCGAGCGGCAGGACGACAAGGCCGCCGTAGACCAGCGGTCCGACCGGATGCAACGCGAACTCGAACCGCGTGACGACGCCGAAATTGCCGCCGCCGCCGCGAATGGCCCAGAACAGATCTTCATGCGAAGCGGCGCTCGCAGTGAGGAATTCGCCCTCCGCGGTCACGACGTCAGCCGAAACCAGATTGTCCACCGTCATGCCATATCTGCGGCTCAGCCAGCCGAAACCGCCGCCGAGCGTCAGGCCCGCGACGCCGGTGGTCGAGTTGATGCCGAGCGGAGTGGCGAGCCCGAACGCCTGCGCTTCATGGTCGAAATCGTGCAGCGTCGCGCCCGGTTCAACAGACGCGCGCCGTGCCGCGGGATCGATGCGCACCGATTTCATCTGCGTCAGGTCGAGCACTACACCGTCGTCGCACAATGCGCTGCCGCCAATGTTGTGGCCGCCGCCGCGAATCGCGAGCGGCAGACCGTTGTCGCGCGCGAAGGCCACGCCCTGGCGAACGTCGGCTACGCCTGCGCAACGCAAGATGATTGCCGGATGCCGGTCGATCATCGCATTCCAGATGCTGCGCGCCTGATCGAAGTTCGGGTCGCCGGGCAGCAGCACCTGGCCCCGGATGGCGGTTTTCAATTCGTCGACGGCGCTGCTGGACACATTAACCATGGCTCATCTCCTGAGATAGTGGAAGACGCTCGCAGAACACTATTCAGCTGCCGAGAGCAAATCGGAAGTGTCCTGAAAGGTTGTTTTGCGTCCAGTAAACGAGCCTGCCCCCTGAAGTCAAACAAAGGTAAACCCGCGTTTCTTACCGATTGTCCGCGAGGGCTCGCGCGACAGGCATCCGCGGGAGCCGCTGGAGATGATGCTCGGTTCGATACCGTGGATGGTGGAAATGCTTCGGAAAAAGATGCTGCCAGGAAGTGTTGGTTATGCGGTGGCGTGGTGGTTGCGCAGCGACACTTTCTGGATTGGCACTCGTCGCGATGAGCTGGCATTTCGTTCTCTTGGCGGTTTGCGACCAGGGGCACGGTTTTTAATCTGATGTTTTTAGTGCCTCGCTGAATCACCAGGGAGCCGTGCCGCCGATTAAAAAACACGAGGTGTGTTGTCTGTGTGATTGCCCTCACACCCACCTCGACAGTCGCTCTTTTATGTTCGGGGAAGTTCGGGGACTCACATAGCATTTCTTCTCGGCGTTCTGAGGGCAACGATCATGTCGGTTTAATTCGTCCTGTGAGTATGTCAACGCTGGTGATAATAATAGTTGGGAGTGCGTATCGGATGGCATGATTTCCCGGGCCTTAATAAATAGCGGTAATTGACGATCTTTGACAATCCGGACACGCAATTAATCGCAAATGCGCCGTGGATGTCGCATTGCGTGGTCTAGCGCACGGTGACTGAACAGTGCTCCGCATAACTTCAACGTCCATCAGACCCAGCTGTGTCATTTGAAAATCAGTGCGTACACAGCCAATCGTTTTTCTCGAAACACGTTGAATCGGACCGGGGTTTTCCGCGAGAGAAATGCCGGACGTCATGCGGTTTCAGCGTGACGCGAGGTAATGGCGAGTGGGTTTTGAAGTTTCATTTTTAACAGTGAACAGAGATTCACTCGTTATCCAGGCCGGTCTTTCAAGAGATATAGTTAGGAGAATGAAATGAAAAAGCAAAACGGGGACGTGCTGGCGTTGGGGACGCGCCGGGCTGTATTTGCAGTTGCCGTGAGTTTGTATGCGGCGATGGCGGGTGCGCAGACGAATCAGGCGGTGACTGCGGCACCGTCGGCCGGGCCGGGGAAGATCATGATTGCGCAAGCGTTGCCGATTGATTGTTCGTCGTTCGACACACTTGGTTGCAAGGAGGAAAGCGCTGACCTCGTAACCTCTGGCGGAATTGGAATCGCCGCAGCTGCGGAAGGGTTCGGATCGCTATCGGCTGCGGGCTTGCAAGGCGGCGGAAATGGGAACTCGTCGGGAGGGGCTGCGGCTGCGGGCAATGGCGGCGGGAATGGTGGCAATGCGGCGAGCGGCGGGAATGGCGGGACTAACTCCGGCGCGGCGGGGCTTGGTGCTGGGAGTACGGGTAGCGGCAGCGGTGGGAAGGGCGGCGCGGGATCGGGAGGCGGGACTAATAGTGGTGGGACGGGTAGCGGTGGCACCGGGAGCGGTGGGACTGGTAGCGGCGGGACGGGTAGCGGCGGAACCGGGAGTGGTGGAACCGGGAGTGGTGGAACCGGGAGTGGTGGAACTGGGAGCGGTGGGACTGGTAGCGGCGGAACCGGGAGTGGTGGAACTGGTAGCGGCGGAACTGGCGGTGGTGGGACCGGTAGTGGCGGAACTGGCAGTGGTGGGACCGGTAGCGGCGGAACTGGCAGTGGTGGGACGGGAAGCGGCGGAACTGGCAGTGGTGGGACCGGTAGTGGCGGAACTGGCAGTGGTGGAACTGGTGGCGGAGGAGCCGGTAGCGGTGGAACGGGAAGCGGCGGAACCGGCACAGGCGGTGACGGCGGAAATGGTGGCGGCACCGGTGGCCATGGTGACGGTGGCCACGGCGATGGCGGCCATGGTGACGCTGGTCATGGCGATGGCGGCCATGGTGACGGTGGTCATGGCGATGGCGGCCATGGTGACGGTGGTCATGGCGATGGCGGCCATGGTGACGGTGGTCATGGCGATGGCGGTCATGGCGATGGCGGCCATGGTGACGGTGGTCATGGCAATGGCGGCCATGGTGATGGTGGCCATGGTGATGGTGGTCACGGCGATAGCGGCCATGGTGACGGTGGTCATGGCGATGGCGGCCATGGAGACGGCGGCCATGGTGACGGCGGCCATGGCGATGGCGGCCATGGAGTCGGCGGCCACGGCGATGGTGGCAAAGGCGGAAGCGGCCCCGGCGCGGGCGGTTCCGGCAACGGTGGCCATGGAGACGGCGGCCACGGCGATGGTGGCAAAGGCGGAAACGGCCCCGGCGCAGGCGGCTCCGGCAATGGTGGTCACGGAGACGGCGGCCACGGTGATGGTGGCAAAGGCGGAAGCGGTCCTGGCGCAGGCGGCTCCGGCAACGGTGGCCACGGAGATGGCGGCCATGGAGACGGCGGCCACGGCGGAAACGGCCCCGGCGCAGGCGGCTCCGGCAACGGCGGCCACGGAGACGGCGGCCACGGAGACGGGGGCAAAGGCGGAAACGGCCCTGGCGCAGGCGGCTCCGGCAACGGTGGTCACGGAGACGGCGGCCACGGCGACGGTGGCAAAGGCGGCAGCGGCCCCGGCGCAGGCGGCTCCGGCAACGGTGGTCACGGAGACGGCGGCCACGGCGACGGTGGCCACGGCGACGGTGGCAAAGGCGGAAGCGGCCCTGGCGCGGGCGGCCCCGGCAACGGTGGTCACGGAGACGGCGGCCACGGCGACGGTGGCAAAGGCGGAAGCGGCCCTGGCGCGGGCGGCCCCGGCAACGGTGGTCACGGAGACGGCGGCCACGGCGACGGTGGCCACGGCGGAAGCGGCCCTGGCGCAGGCGGCTCCGGCAACGGCGGTCACGGAGACGGCGGCCACGGCGACGGTGGCAAAGGCGGAAACGGCCCGGGCTCCGGCAACGGAGGCCAAGGCCACGGCGGCGGCTTCGGCTCAGGCCATGGCGGTGGCTACGGCGGAGGAGGAGGAGGCCACGGCGGCGGCAACGGCGGCAGCCACTAACGGCGCTGCATTCGCTCATCGGATGGGGGCCGGGAGCCCGGCCTCCACCCGACACCACGCGGAGCGAGCGAACGAACAACCCCCGTCCGCTCGCTCCAACCCACACTTTCCACGAGCCACCCGCTCAAGAAAACCGAACCCAAAACCTCATCGCACCACTTCGATCAGCCTCTCCTGCACCACCAGAAAAACCTTCTCCCCGGCCACTCGCCCATCTTCACGCGTTCCGCCCGTAAAGCTCCCGAACGCAGGCAACACACCACACTCCACCCCGAACCGGAAACACGGAACCCGCACTGAATCGCTGCGAGTCGCAATCCTGTACACCGGATGCACATGCCCCGCGAGCGCATACGCACCTTCGACTTTCTGCGGGTGATGACACAACGCCCACGGCCCGATTCGCCAAGGCTCCTGAACATACTCGACGCCGAGCGTCGCCGGCAGCGCACCGGCGTGCCGGTCGTGATTCCCCTCGACCAGCACCACCCTCAGCCCGGCATGCCGCGCGCGCCAGCCGTGCAATGCTTCGAGCGTTTCCCGGGCATGCGCCTCGCGCGCATGCAGCAGATCGCCGAGAAACACGAGCGTGGCCGGCTCGAACTCGGCAATCAGAATATCCAGGCGCATCAGATTGTCGGCGGTCGAACCAATCGGCACAGGAATGCCGCGTGCGCGAAACACGGCGTCCTTGCCGAAATGCGCATCGGCGACGAAGAGACACCGCAGCGCCGGATCAAAAGCCGCGCGCAAGCTCGACAGCACGAGAGAATGCCCGGCGATTTCCACCGCCATTGAAGCCGGCTTCATGTGCGGGCCGCCTTCTCGAGTTCGGCCAGCATCCGCTCCACGCGGTCCGCGAGCTTCTCCGTGCTGACCTTTTCCCGCAAGCGTCCGACAATCAACGGAAATGCAAACGGCGTTGGCTTTTTCGGCCGCGTGATGACCACGCGGCTCGCGTTCATGCGTTCGAGCGCGGTTCGAATGCGCCGGGCGTCGAGTTCCTGCAGGAGCACTTCGTCGTCGGCCTGGTTGAGCAGCAGATTGCCGCGATCGTGACTGCGAAAGATTTCATAGAAGAGCCCACTCGACGCCTGCAACTGCCGCGCGCTTTTCTGCTGCCCGGGGTGGCCCTGAAACACGAGTCCCGACACGCGCGCAATCTCGCGAAAGCGGCGCATGGAGAGTTCCGACGAATTGAGACTCGCAAGAATGTCGTGATCCAGATCATCAGGCGAGAGCAGACCGTTTTCGAGTTTCTCCGCCCAATCGAATGGTTGCGCGGACAACAGCTCGAAGCCGTAGTCGTTCATCGAAATGGAAAACGTACCCGGATTTTCACGAGCAATGCGCCATGCGAGCAATGCGCCCAATCCGATGTGCGCCGTTCGCCCCGCAAACGGATAGCAAAAGAAATGATGTCCTTCGCGCGATTTCACCAACTCCACCACCAGCACACCCGGCTCGGGCAATGCCGACCACTTTTGCTGCAATTCGAGCAGCGGCCGCACGGCGCGCATTTCGGGTTCGTCGTAGATGCCGCCGGCGGCGCGGGCGAGCATCGTGAGCGTGGCGTCGGCGAGTTCGGAGGAAAGCGGCATGCGACTGCCCGCCCATTGCGGCATGGCTCCGCGCGATGACGCGGCGCGCCGCACCCACGCGGTCATATCCTGTACGCGAATCAATTCGAGTGCGCGTCCGCCAAAGGTAAAAATATCGCCGGGCTTAAGCCGTGAAATAAACGATTCCTCGATCGCGCCGATCCGGCCACCCGAGAGATAGGCGACATTCAAGGTGCCATTCGCGACGATCGTGCCGATGTTGTTGCGATGCCTTCGCACCAGATCCTCGCGCGGCACGCGGTACAGCCCATCGCGTTCGCGCACCACGCGATGGTAGTCGGGATAGGCGCGCAACGCCGTGCCACCGCCTTCCACGAAGCCGATAGCCCAGTCGAACTCAGCTTGCGTCAATTGCCGGTAGGCGTAGGTGCTGCGAATTTCGCCGTACAGTTCGCGTGCGTCGAATCCACCGCCGATCGCCACGGTGACCAGGTGCTGCACGAGTACGTCGAACGGTTTCTCAGGCGTCTCGCGACCTTCTATCTGACGCTTCTCGACCGCCTCGCGCGCGGCGGCGGCTTCGACCAGTTCGAGCGCATGCGTCGGCACGATCGTCACCCGCGAAGGACGGCCCGGCGCGTGACCCGACCGGCCCGCACGCTGCATCAAACGCGCGACACCCTTGGGCGAGCCGATCTGGAACACGCGCTCCACCGGCAGAAAATCGACGCCCAGATCGAGGCTCGATGTACACACAACCACTTTTAGCTGACCGCTCTTGAGGCCATGTTCGACCCATTCACGCACTTCCTGATCGAGCGAGCCGTGATGCAGCGCGATCAGGCCTGCCCACTCCGGCCGTGCTTCGAGCAGCGCCTGATACCACACCTCGCATTGCGAGCGTGTGTTGGTGAACACGAGCGAGGTCCGGGCTTCGCCGATCGCCTCGGCAACGGCGCCGACCTGGCGCATGCCCACGTGGCCGCCCCACGGAAAGCGCTCGATGGTCTCGGGAATGACGGTATCGACGATCAGCGCTTTAGGCAGCGCGCCATGCACACTGGCGCGGGGTGTTTTCACGGGCGCGAGCAAGACATCGGCGGCGAAGGGCAGATTGCCGAGCGTCGCCGACAAGCCCCATACCTGCAATTCAGGCCGCCAATGGGCGAGACGCGCAAGCGCAAGTTGCGTCTGCGTGCCGCGCTTGTTGCCGAGCAACTCATGCCATTCGTCGACGATTACCAGCCGCACGTGCGCCAGCACGTCGCGTGCATCGGGGCGCGTGAGAATGAGCGAAAGGCTTTCCGGCGTCGTGACCAGTGCGGACGGCATGCGCCGATTCTGTCGCGCGCGTTCGGCAGACGACGTATCGCCGGTGCGCAGCCCGACGCTCCACGGCACGGCCAGTTCCGCCGCCGAACTTTGCAAGGCGCGCGCGGTGTCCGCGGCGAGCGCGCGCATTGGCGTAATCCATAACACGGTGAGCGGTTCTGGCTGCGTGCGGGGTGCGCGGCTGCGAGTGCTTGGGGACGCGGCGAAGGCGGCCAGCGCGCCGAACCAGACAGCCCAGGTTTTACCTGCACCGGTGGTGGCGTGCAGCAAACCGCTCGCACCGCGGCCGATTTCCTGCCAGACCTCGCGTTGAAACTCGAATGGCTGCCAGCGGCGCGCCTCGAACCAGGCGGTGAGTTTGTCGGCGAAGGGACGGCGCGCGGCGGTTTCGTCGATGACAAAAGGTAACGGCTCGAACACCGGCTCGCGCGCGTCGAGCCGCGCCTGCTGTTCGCGGCTGCGCGGAATCCGGCGCGGCCGGGGAGCGCGGCGCCGCTCAGGTGGAGCGGAAGGCGGCGGGATCGCGCTTTCGTCGGAATCAGCCGGCTCGGTCATCGGAAGCGCTCTTTAGCATTGAATCGCGTGTTGGCAAACGGCTCGAATGGGATTTAGTGTGTGGACCGCCGAACCGGGCTGGTGGTTCACAACAGAATCTTCTCAGTTACGCGCCGTTCCGCCCTTGTGCAAATGGCGAGGCTTTGGCTGATCGATGAAGACGCCTTTCGCCGATCATCCGCGCGGTGGTCGTGCTGGTGCGGCAGATGCGATCCGTTACAATGAGGCGCACTACCCATCTGGAGACTCGCTTTGAAATCTATCGTTGCATTGGTCGCAGCAGCTCTTCTGTCTTCAACGGCGATGGCCGCCGCGCCCACCACCGAAAAATTGCCTTCCGGCGTCGTGGTTGAACATCTGACCCAAGGCACCGGCGCCCAGCCTGCCGCTGAAGATGTCGTCAAGGTCAACTACCGCGGCACGCTGGCCAACGGTACCGAGTTCGATAGCTCGGCGAAACACGGCGGTCCTGCCACGTTCCCGCTGAACCGTGTAATTCCGTGCTGGACGCAGGGCGTGCAGAAAATGAAAGTGGGCGAAAAGGCCAAACTGACCTGCCCGGCAGCGACCGCATACGGCGATCGTGGCGTTGGGGTGATTCCGCCGAACAGCGACCTGACGTTCGAGGTCGAACTGGTCGGTATCGTCAAATAAGCACACGACGTGAACCGAGACTGAGCCCCGCTCCGGATGCCGCAGCGGGGCTTTTTCTTGCTCCGGGCACTGCGTTTGCCAACTGCGTATGCCCACTGCCAGGTGCCTTTTGATGAAACGCGAAAACAATGCGGTGCCCGTGACCACGATCGGTTTCACCGGCAAAACCGCGCAGGAATTTTTCGATTTGCTGAAAAACGCAGACGTGCGCACGGTGCTCGACATCCGCCTGAGCAATACGTCGCAATTGGCCGGCTTCGCAAAGAAACAGGACCTGCCTTTCTTTCTCGACAGACTGTGCGGCGCCGCTTACCGGGAAATGCCAGAGCTGGCTCCAGAGCCCGACTTGTTCAAGCGCTACAAGGCCAAAGAGCTGACGTGGGACGATTTCGCGGCCGCTTACGTGGAGTTGATTGCAAAGCGCCGGGTGGAAAGCAATCTGGATGTCGATCTATTCCGCTCGGCTTGCCTGCTTTGCAGTGAACATTTACCCCACCACTGCCACCGGCGACTGGCGCTTGAGTACTTGAACTCGCGGTGGAATAGCTGCCTGAAAGTCACCCACTTGTCATAACCGGCGAGCAGACGGCCGCACCTGTGCGCGGCAGGAGACGCCTGGATTTCACTCGGACGGCGCGAAAAGCATCGAGATATATACGATCGTGGACACGACGGTAATACCGACTCCGATGAAAACTTTGGTGCGATTGAATTCCAATCCGCCGTTAATGGCCACGCAGATCCCAACCACGGATGCCAATGTGCCGATCGTGGCCAGTAAGACGTGAATCTTGCTGCGTATCAGCTTGCGGCGCTCCGGACTTGCGCCTTCTTTCCAATTCTCGAGTTTCACAGGACTTGTCCTTTGAGTTAACGTGTAGTGGCCCGAAGCTTTGGACCCGAGCGTGATACGGCCCGGCGTGCCTTTCGCATTACGAATGTTCCCAATGGCACAGAGCATAACCGAGCCGCCAGACCCTGCAAATAACAAATACGAGAAAATGCAGCGCCTGATTGTCACAAGTCTATTTAGTGGCACGGCGCTGTCCGGCCATGAGACAGGATTGCGCGAGTTTTTTTAAAGTTTCATTGAGCCCGGTCGTCTACTATCTACTCATGCGCCGCCGCAATGCCCACCTCGCGCGCAGTCAGGAAGATCCCGTTGTCATTCGCCGCGCGTCAGGAGCGCCAGCCATGAATATCGACTTCCACTACGGTGTGGTCTATATCGCCGCCCGCGTGGCCGGAATGCCGCCCGGCGACGCGCTCACCGTAGCGCATGCCTGCCAATACGTCGACGATGCGACCACAGCGGGCATACTGCGTTTCACAGGCGGCGAGACATTTGAACGCTTTGCCACCGCGCACAAGTTATTCGACTATGCGACCACGGAGGACGACAAGAACCGCCTGGTGTGGACGCCTTTTCATTTTCTGCCTGCGGCCGAAGGCTCGACCCTCCACGAAAAGGCCGTGTGCCGGCCGGATAGCCCCGTGGCGCGCGAGGTGGTGCGGCGGGCGATTCTGCGGCGGGACACCGAGACCGGATTGCATCGGCTGGGCGTGACACTTCACACTTACGTCGATACATGGGCGCATCAAGGGTTCGCCGGTATCGAAAGTCCGTGGAATCGCGTTCACCTGCTGGAGGCGCAAGACTGCACGCGCAAAGGCTGGCTCGCCCAGCTCAGACTTGCCAGCGAGCATCTGCTCGAGCACCTGGAGGAGGATATTCTGACTGTCGCGCTACCGGTCGGTCATGGCGCCGCGTTGCACTATCCTGACCAGCCGTGGGCGAAATGGCATTACATCGACGGTAGAAACGAGTTTGTCCAGCGGCACAACTTGCCGGAGTTCGTGCAGGCGGCCGAGATGGCGTGCCGCGCGGTGCGCGCCTATCTGACGGGTCGGCAAGATTTCGAGAACGAGGCCGGGTTGCCGGACAATATCAGGGAAGTGCTCACGAATCTGCTCGATACCAATCGCCACGAGGACGACGACGAGCGCTTGCGGCACATTTGCCGGGTCGTGAAGGCCGGCGGTATTCCGGGTTTGAAAGAGTCGATCCCGGAATATGTGGCCAAAGGACCAGGCTCCTGGAAGTACCTGGCCACCGGTCTAATGTTCGACGACGACACCGGAGACAAACCCGTATGGTCGGATGCCTTCGAGAAAAGTGATTACCAGTTATTTCACGACGCGGTCAAGCAGCACCGCTTCGTGACTACCCAGGAAGTTCTGCCGACGCACGGACTGCGGATCGCCTGACCTGAAAGAGAGCCGTGCGTCGGCCCCGGGTTATTCCGCTCTGGCTTGCTGACGCTGCGCGGCCTGTTCTTCCGCATGTTTTTTGGCCATGTGCCGACCGACCAGACAGCCGCCGACCGCGCCGGCCACCGGATGGTGGCCGGCATAATGTCCCGCAACCCTGCCTACGAGCGCTCCCTTCATGCAGCCGGCCGCATTTGCCGTGCCGACCGCTGCCGAAGTGAGTGCCACCGCCACGAGGGCGAATTTGATGTAACCCGCTTTCATCTGAAAAGTACCGTCCTATTAGAGTGGATATAACCTGGCGCTATTCGGCGTCATTTCAATAGCCGTCCCAGTGGCGTTCACGCCACTCGTGTTCGCGCCAATGCTCACGCCGCCATTCGTGTTCCCGCCATTCACGGCGCTCGCGCCACTCGCGTGCGCGCCAGTCGCCATAACCGCCATAGGCAACCGGAACCGGAGCCGGATCCCGCGCGACATAGACGGGCTGCGCTGCAACCACGCCGACTGGAATGCCGACCCCGACGGCCACATCCACATGTGCCGAGGCCGCCGACGATGCCGCCAGCACTGCCAGACCCAATACCGCGCCCATGATCTTCTTGTTCATCTGCTTTCTCCTTGCGTATCGAAGTGCGATGCATCCGATTGCCTCAGGTCTTGCCCTTACGAATTACCGAGAGCTTTGCTGCTGAGTACGGTTTGGAGTGTAGAAGGGCGGTCCGGACACAGGTGAAACAGCGCTGCGAGATTGGTAACGCGGGATTACGGACGGCAGGTGAGCAAACGGGCTTGAATGACAAAAAAAGTACTGCCGCTCTTTGAATCTTCAAATGCTTGCCTATAGTAGAAGCGCCCAGTGGCGAGATGCACGGCGGGAAATCAACCAGACAGGACGCTTTTGCCGGCCCGGCCGCGATGCAATCGCAATAGAAGAGAAGGGGGGCGGTATACGAAAAGTCAGGAAAAGTATGGCGATGGCGTAATGAACCGAAAAAGTTCGTACTCCACCGCATGCCTGATCGACTCAGGCTCGTGTATATATAGCCACGCCGATCTGCCTTTCTCACGTCATTCGTGGCATAGTTCGATCGATTACCACATAAGGAGCAATCAAATGCCCACGTTAGAGCAAATCCAGGCAAAGCTTAAAAAGCTTCAGGCACAAGCTGACGCCCTTATTGCCAGAAAAGCGCAAGTTGCGGTCGACCAGATTCGCGACCTGATGCTCAAGCATGGCCTGACTACCGAGGATATCGAAGCCCGCGCGAAGGCAAGACGTGCTGCCGGAGGTTTGAACGGTCATGCTGGTAGTGGCAAAGCGAAAGGCGCCAGCGCCGGTAAGGCAATCGCCAAGTATCGGGATCATAAAACCGGTGCGACGTGGACGGGCCATGGCCGCGCGCCGGGCTGGATTGCCAGCGTGAAAGACCGCACTCAGTTCCTGATCGAAGGCGCAAGCGAACTGAAGTCGGCGGCAAAGGCGGCTGTCACCCATGCGAAAGGCAGCAAAGGTCAGCCGAAAGGCGCGCAGCCGCCCAAGTACATCAATCCGAAAACGGGTGCTACCTGGAGCGGCCGTGGCCCGGCTCCGGCATGGCTCGCCACAGTCAAGGACCGTACGAAGTTCCTGATCGATAGCGCCTCGGCGGCAGCGGCTGATGTTGGCCACCAGGCTGCAAAGAAAGCGGGCAAGGTGAAGTCGGCGGCGGCTGGCGGCGTAGTGAGCAAGAAAGCCGCAGCCCGAAAGGTGGTGGCAAAGAAAGCGGCAACGGCCAAAAAGACGGTTGCGAAGAAAGCTACTTCGGCAGCCGGGAAAGTAGCGGCAAAGAAAGTAGCGGCCAAGAAAGGCGCGGCAAAGCCGGCCGCAAAGAAGAGCGCCGCCACCAAGGCCGCAAGGAAAGCACCGGTCCGCAAGGTCGCGGCTAAAAGCAAAGCTGTCGCGACGAGTGCGACGAGTGCCGCTGCGGCACCGCAAGCCTCACCCGCACCAGCCAGCGCATAAGCGCAACGGAGTTGTGAAGTAGATGACCAGTACGCTCGAATCACCCCAGCAGGAAGACCAGGTCGTCCTGCTGGACGGCGTTCCTCATCCGGCGGAAGATGCCGCCGAACCGTTCATTGTCGCCAGTGCCCGCCGGGTTATTCTCTCTTATCCGATTGCGGAATCCGACTTTGAGCGGTTCGGACCATTCGATGCCGACGACGATCCTTTCTGCACGGTGCTCTTTCCTGACACGATATTTCACCGTCTCGGGCCGCCCGGCGACGTCGATCTCGAGATTCATCCGCTCGCCCCGCAAGGTCTGATCGGTTACTCGGTTCACGAAGTCACCAATTCGTCGCTTGTCGCGGAACTTGTCGCCGAGCTTGCTGCGGTGGCATCGACGGGAGCCGCAAAGCGCCATTTCGTCATTACTTTCAATGAGTCCACGTTTGAATGCGTGGCGTCGGACTATACCGTGGTCGGTGTTTATGGCGCAGGCGAAATCGCCAGCCGGGAAGCGTTCTCGCTCGTCAGGTAGCCAGGTCGAGTAGCAAGGCGCGGGCCTGCAACGGGCACGCGCAATGCGTCCTGCGTGTGGCGTAAAGGCCGGGCCGAGGTCCGGTTTTCTGTCAAACCGCAGGACGCGCATGCAACGCGTCCCGCCGATTAGCATCGAGGCCACACGCATGCTGGCAATTCCCATTACCGCGTTAGTCACGCTTCTGATCATATTGGTGATTGCCAATTTATCGAGTGGCGAGAAGAAGATCGAGCATAAGATCGAACGTCTCTATGCGAGCGACGATCCACAGTTTCTGCGTTCAATGGGTTTATTGCTCGGGCCGCCGGTGCTCTCGGGCAATCGCTTCGAGATGCTGCTCAACGGCGATCACATCTTTCCTTCGATGCTGGAAGCCATCCGTTCAGCGCGTCGAACCATCACGTTTGAAACCTTCATTTACTGGTCCGGCGAGATCGGCGAGCAGATTGCGCAGGCGCTCGCGGATAAGGCACGCGACGGCGTCGCGGTGCATGTATTGCTCGACTGGGTTGGGTCATCGAAAATGGACAAGCGCTATCTGAATCTGCTTCGCGATGCCGGCGCGGAGGTGATTCAGTATCACAAGCCCCATTGGACCGGACTTGGCCGCATGAACGATCGCACGCACCGCAAACTGCTGATCATTGACGGGCGTATCGGATTCACGGGTGGGGTGGGTATTGCGTCGGAATGGACCGGCCATGCGCAAGATGAGAAGCATTGGCGCGATACGCATTTTCGCGTAGCGGGTCCGGTGGTCGGCCACATGCAAGCCGTGTTCATGGACAACTGGGTCAAGGCAACCGGCAATGTGCTCCACGGTCCCGCATATTTTCCCGACATCGAGCCAATGGGCGACGGCTTCGCGCATATGTTCAGCAGTTCGCCCTCGGGCGGCAGCGACGATATGCAATTGATGTATCTGATGGCGATCACGGCGGCCACGCACTCCATTCATCTGGCGAGCGCCTATTTCGTGCCCGACAAGCTGACCATCAACGCGATCGTCGAGGCGGCGAAACGCGGCGTGAAAGTGCAGATCATCATGCCCGGAAACCGGATCGATACGCACACGGTGCGTGAAGCGTCGCGTGCATGCTGGGGCGATCTGCTGAAAGCGGGTGTGGAAATGTTCGAGTATCAGCCGACCATGTTTCACTGCAAATTGCTGGTGGTGGACGAATTTTTGGTGTCGGTCGGCTCGACCAATTTCGATAACCGTTCATTCAAGCTCAACGACGAAGCGAATCTGAACATCTATGACCGCGACTTCGCAAAGCAGCAGACGGCCGTTTTTGCCGACGACATCAAGAAGTCGCAGCAGGTCACGCTCGAATCATGGATGCATCGCCCGTTCACTGAAAAGCTGATCGAGAAGTTCGTGCCGCTGCTGGATACGCAGCTCTGACGAATCTTCTGGTCAATGATCCGCGCCAGAGAGATAGGCTTCGGTGTTCGATAGGGAAGAGGGCGTGCCGATCTCCGGCTCGACAGCGGGAAGTGGTATGGGAAGCGGTGTGCGAAGCGGTGCGGCAAGAAGCGCTTTCGCGCGTTGATAGGCCTGAGCGAATCCACGCAATTCCTGCGTCACCGGGCGATCCTCCAGGCGGCGGCGCGAGAGCGCTTGCTCAATACTGCGGTCGATCAGCGCGAGCTGGCTGTCGATATAATCGAGGCATAGCTGTCGGCAACGCGCGGAACTGCTTGCCACGGCCAACAGCGCCGGCACAATGGAGATCGTCAGAAAGCCGCCCGGCGGAATACGCGCCAACGCGGCAGGCGACTCGAACAGGTCTTTACGCAGCGATTCGAATACGGCACGACCCCATACTTCATGTTCTCTTTCGACATCATGGCGGCGGCGTGCCAGAGCGTCTCTCGCCTTTGCGTCTTTTATCTCGCCTTGGGCGATCATCAATGTCACGTCCGCGCGCTCACCCTCCTGAATACAAACGGCGCCAATATACGAGGCGCTCTGATTGCGCCCGGCGAGAACCAGATGTTGGAGCCTGTCCGGCACGAGCGGATCGAGCGGCACCACTTCGCACATGAGCGGCTTGCCATTCAGATGAATGGCGCAGCGTCCGTCGTCTGCGAGCGCGGGGCAACGTGCCAGAGACGGGTAATCGTAGCCCTGCGTCATGATGCTGAACGTGTCGCCAGCGCGATGAAGCAGCGTACCCGCAATTGACTCGAAGGCGGCGCTATCGGCCTCGTCGAGTACGGCTTCGTGCCGGCCGACACGTATGCGTTCACCCATGCGCCTGCGCGGCACACGGCCAATCGCAATGCAGCCGATGAACCGGTCGCGATGCCGGAACAATTCGGGCAACGACATGACCGGCGGACTGTTGCAACATTTGCCGCAAGCCGTGCACGCGAACGAGAAAGCGTTCACCACGGCCGGCGCACCGAATCCTGATAGCGCGTCAGAATGAAATGCGCGACGTCGTCCGAATGGTAAGCAGCCACCAGTTGCGCGACCCAAGGCTGCGCGCGATCGGCTTCGCGAACTGTCAACACGTTGGCGTAGGGCGAGCGGGCATCTTCGAGACCGAGACTGTCGCGCGCCGGGTAAAGGCCCGCGCGAGCCGCGTCATCGCTATCGATTACGGCAAAGGCTACGCTGTTCAATGTGTCGAACAGACGCGCGCGCGGCACCTGGCGGATTCGCAGATTCAGCCGGTTGCTCGTGATGTCGGCGAGCGTCGCGCGCAGACCGGCGTTGTCCCTGAACGTCAGCAGCGTGAAGTTCTGCAGCAGGATCAACGCGCGCGCGGTGCCTTCCCGGTCGTCGGGAATGGCGATCGTCGCACCTCGTTGCAATTGGCCGAGGTTCGTCAGTTTGCGCGAATACAGGGCGACGGGAAACGTCACCGTGGTGGCGACACTGGTCAGCGCATAGTCGTGCTGTTTGCGCTCTGCGTCGAAGCGCGGCTCGTCTTCGAAACTCGCCACATCGATCTTCTTCGCGGCGAGCGCGGCGTCGATGCGCTCGGGCTGGTCGAATACGACCACGTCGAGCGTGAGTCCGCGGCCGGCCGCGACACGGCGCACTTCGTCCATGATCTCAGCGTGCGCACCTCGGCTGACGCCCACTTTGATGACTTGCGACGCGGCAGCCTGTACGTGCTGAACCATCGAAGCAGCCACCAGCAGCATGACCGTTGCAAATAGCCGCGGCCTCATGACGCGTCCCTCAACACCGTGCGAAAACCGATATGCGACGCCGGCAAGTCTGCTTCCTGCTGTTCGCGCGACGCTGCCCGATAACGCACGCAATAGTCGCGCGAGCACAGGAACGAGCCGCCCTTGATGACCATCGGCGTATCGTGTTTGCGGCTGAGCGGCGCGACCGCCGCAGTATCGCCGTTGGTATGGGATTGGTGCGGGCCGCTATAAACGTCCTTGGTCCATTCCCATGCATTGCCGATCATGTCGTAGAGCTTGAAATCGTTGGCGGCATAGCAGCCGACAGGCGCAAGACCGACATGACCGTCCTCGTTTGTATTGAGTACGGGAAATACGCCTTGCCAGTAATTCGCGCTCGGTTTGCCGTGTTCGTCGCGTGGCGCCGTGTCGAGGTCCGCACTTTCGCGGCCCGCTTTGCCCGCGTATTCCCACTCGGCCTCGGTCGGCAGATCGCGGCCGAGCCAGCGTGCGTAGGCCAGCGCGTCGGCTTGCGTGACCATTGTCACCGGCTGGTTCATGCGGCCTGCGAGCGTGCTGCCCGGTCCTGTCGGATGATTCCACGCGGCGCCTTTCACCCACGTCCACCAGGCGAGATCGCGTGCGTTCATTTCGTCGCGAGTGGGAATGTGAAAGACCACGGCGCCGCCTTGACGCTCGGAGTCGCTGACATAGCCCGTGGCTTTGACGAAGGCCGCGAACTGCGCGTTCGTCACGTCGGTCTGGTCGATCCAGAAACCGGCGACACGCGTCCTGCCGTCGCCGGCGGGGCGCTCGTCTTCGTAACCGAGCTTGCTGCCGAATACGAAGTTGCCGCCATGCAGATGCACCATGCCGGCTTTCGGATCGTCGCGCCACCGTGACGGCAGGCCTGCGTAGCGCTTGCATTGCTGCTCGGAGCCGAGCGCGGCAAACGGGCGCGCCGCGTTGAGGTTGTCGAACGCGCTTTGTTTGCCGCCGCTAAAAACCGCCGAAGCGGCCGTCGCGGCGGTGAAAGCGGCGGCGAACGCAACCGTGGCGATCGCCGCGTAGGCGCCATAAAGCGCCGCGGGTCTTTTCAGCTTGAATCGAACGGTCATTGCGCGCTCAGTAGTAACCGCGCGGACGCAAGGGCTCGACGCCGCCGACGCTGCTCATATAGTTGTTCCACTGCTGCACGAGACCGTCGATGACCGAAGGATTCTGCGTCGACACGTCCTGCGTTTCGCCACGGTCGGCGCTCATATCGAACAGTTGCCAGTGGCCGTCCACTGGGCCGAGGGGCGGTTCGGTCCACAACGCTTTCCAACGGCCGTCGGCGCTGCGCAGATAACCGCGGCCATACGCTTCGTCGCCGAACGAAGCGGTGTGCACCGCGCTCGTGGCCTGATCGTTCAGCAGCGGCAGCAGCGATTGCCCGGTCACCGGATACACGTAGCGATTGTTGTAGACCACCTTGCCCTTGTTCTGGTCGACGCCGGTCAGCGTATTGATCAGCGGCGGCGCGGCCTGCGTGGGCGGCGACACTTGTGCTACGGCGAGGAAGGTCGCGGTGTTGTCAGTCACGTGCGTGAAGTCGCGCAGTGTCGGCTTCTGGGCGGTCTGACCCGGCAGATGCACGATCAACGGCGTGGATACGCCGCCTTCGCCCGAATAACCCTTGGTCAGCCGGAACGGCGTGGCGCTCACTTCGGCCCAGCGCAAACCGTATTGCAGACGTTGTGCGTTCTGCTTGCCGTTGTCGGTGCCGAGTGCCGAATAGATCGGGTCGGCGGCGTTGGCGGTGTCGGTCGCGGTCGGGTCGGCGCCGGAGTCGATCGGCCAGCCTTCCGCGCCGTTATCCGACTGGAACATGATGAACGTGTTGTCGTACTCGCCGATATCCTTCAGATGCTGGATCAGCAGGCCGATGTTGTGGTCGAGGTTTTCGACCATGCCCGCGTAAATTTCCATATAACGCGCCTGGGCCTTCTTCTCGGCGGGCGAGAGGCTTGCCCACGTCTTGTTCACGGTGCCCGGGCCGTAGTCGGTATAACCTTGCGCGGCGCTATGCACGGCGCTCACGTATTTCGCGTTGACCGTGCCGTTGTTCGCGGTGGCCGCGGTGGCGACGAGCGTTTCCGATGCGCCGCCATACGGCACGAAGTCGTTCGGAATGATGCCGAGCGCTTTTTGTCGGGCAATGCGTGCATTGCGGATCGCGTCGTAACCGGCGTCGTATTTGCCGGCGTAATTGTGCAGGTAAGGTTCGGGCACCTGCAGCGGCCAGTGCGGCGACGTGTAGGCCGCGTAGGCGAAGAACGGTTTGCCGTCGCCCTTGTTCGAGTCGATGTACGAGATCAGGCGCTGCGTGTAGAAGTCGGTCGAATAGAACACCGCGGGGCTGCCGCCCGTGCCGCCCGGTTGTCCGGGTTGGCCGGGCTGCACGTATTTGCCGTCTTCGGTGTAGTTCTGCGAGTTCGCCGGTTCATGGGCGAAGTGATTGGTCGCGGCGCCGCCGAGCAGCGCGTAGCTGTGTTCGAAGCCCCATTGGTCGGGCGTCTGTCCGCCGCCCGTGGTGCTGCCGACAATGCCCGAACCGATATGCCATTTGCCGGCCATGTACGTGTGATACCCGCCGTCCTTCAGCAATTGCGCAACGGAGAGCGCGCGGTCGTTCAGATAGCCCTCGTAACCCGGCAGCCCTTTGCGCTCATCGGTCGGCACACCCATGGTGCCTTCGCCGACCAGATGGTGATCGGTGCCCGAGATCAGCATGGAACGCGTGATCGCGCAGACGGCGCCCGTATGGTGATTCGTCAGGATGCGGCCCGATTGCACCAACGCGTCGAGGTTGGGCGTGTTGATTTCACCGCCGAACGCGTGGATGTCGGAATAGCCGAGGTCGTCGGCCATGATGTACAGAATGTTCGGTCGTTTCTGCGCGACAACGGGTGCGGGCGTCGGGCCGGGCAGATTGTCGTCGCCGCAGGATGCGAGGACGACGAGGCTGGCCACGGCGGCGCCGATCATGCCGAGACGAAGAGAGGGGCGCTGCGATCGTTGTGTTGTCATTGTTGTGCTGACCGGGTATGTCGGGTCGCCGATGGTAGCAATGACGTCGAAACGGGCAAAGTTTGATTTCTGCGTTGCTATGTTCGATTGTCGATATAGGCGTTGCAGCGTGATACCGGGTATCACGCGCGCGGTGCTATCGGTTGCCGCAGTGTGTGGTTAGTTGCCGGGATCGAGCACGGGTCGGTTTGGATCTGCAAGCGTTTTGTAGGGGAGCTGTGCAGCGTGCGGATCGTTCGTCGTGTCGTCGATCACGCGCTCGACGTCCGCGGTTTTCGCGAGTTCGGAGAGGAAGGCCTGCTTGTCGAAACCCGGCGCGACGCACCCTTGCACGTAGATGAATCGACGTTGCAGCGTTAGCCATAGCGTCGATTGTTCGCGCCAGTGCGTGGCGAAGTTGATGTTGGTGAGGCGCCGCTGCACGGCGTCGGCGATTTCCGCGTCGTACAGGTATGCATTCGACAAACGGCAGCGGCCTTCCACCCAGCAGCTGTTGCCGCGCTCGATCCGGTAATGGCTGTCGTCGAGCCATTCCTGCGCGGTTTCGAGCGGACCCAACGGCACCGGACAGTCGCCGATCGCTTTGGAGATCTGAAAGAACGGGTCGTGACCGCGATTGAGGCGGGCCGCTTCGGCGTACGCATGACTGGTGGCGAAGCAGATCAGCAGGCCCGCCAGCCGCAGTGGGATCGAGCGTTTCATCCTCATCAGCTCCAGGTGTCGGGCGTTGAGTGGATCAGACGGAACGACGGCCGTGCTTCGAGTGGAGGTGGTGCTGATTGTGCGGTGCTTGGCCGGCATGCGCCAGTCAGGACTTTACCGGGTCGTACGCCGGTTCTCGACCGCGAACTTGATCAACTCCGCCTGGCCTTCGATATCGAGTTTGCGTTTCAGGTTCAGCCGATGCGTTTCCACCGTACGCACGGAGAGATCGGTGCGTTGAGCGATCTGCTTACTCGACAAACCTTCCGCAAGCGCATCGAGAATATCGCGCTCGCGCGGCGTGAGCCGTTCGACGGGCGCCTGCATTGCCGAAGCCTGAATCAGGCGCGCGCCCAGTCCCGCACTAAAGAACTGCTTACCTTCGAGCACCGCGCCGATTGCCTGAATGATTTCGGTGGCGGGCGAGTCCTTGAGTACATAGCCACTTGCGCCCGCGCGCACCGCCTGGGTCACGTATTCGAGATTGTCGTGCATGGACAGCATGAGAACGCGAATCGCCGGGAAGCGCTCGTGAAACATACCGGCCAGCACGATGCCGTTCATCCCGTTCATGCCGACATCCATCAGCACGAGATGCGGCTCCGCGCTCGCGGCGAGCGCGAGCGCTTCCTGCGCATTGCCGGCTTCGCCGACGACTTCGAGATTGCGCACCGCTTCGAGCCGCGCGCGCAGACCGTCGCGCACGAGCGGATGGTCGTCGACGAGAATCAGACGGGCGATAGCGGGTGAGGTGTCGTTCATGGTCAGGTTTCCTGCAAGGCCGGCAATGTCGGCTCGGTCGAGCCCAGCGGCACGCGCGCGGTGACGAGGGTGTGGCCGGCTTGTGAGCTGAGCGACAACGTGCCGCCCAGCGCTTCGAGCCGTTCGCGCATATTGCGCAAGCCCACGCCCGAGCGCCGGCCGACGAAGGCGTGTGCCACGTCGAAGCCGCGTCCGTTGTCGGCAATGGTGAGCGTAACGGCGTCGTTCGACACTTCCAAAGCTAACGCCGCGCTCGACGCCTGCGCGTGCCGGACGATGTTGGTCAGCGCTTCCTGCGCGATCCGGAACAGGACGGTATTGACCGTGTCCGGCAAAACCGCGGCATGGGTATGCGAGATCTGCGTGAAGCCGATCTCGATACCGGACTGCTCGCTGAGTTCGCGCGTGAGTTGCTCGAGCGCGGCGGCCGCGCCGAGGTCGTCCAGCATCGACGGACGCAGCGCGTGAGAAATGCGCCGCACTTCGCGCAAGGTGTCGCCGAGGCGCGTGAGGCTGGTCGTGAGCGCGGCCTCGGCCGTGGGCACGCGCACTTCGCTGCGCTCGAAGCGCGCCAGCGCGGATTCGAGCAGCAGCTTGACGGAAACCATCATCTGGCTGATGCCGTCGTGCAGCTCACGCGAGAGCCGCGCCCGTTCGTTTTCCTGCGACTCCACCACCTGCTGCGCCAGCCGCTTCAGCTTGGCGTCCGCGCTGCGATATTCGGTGACGTTGAGCACGAGCGCGCACAGCGCGATCACGGCGAGTCCCGCCACGGCGATCGTGTCGATCCATTTCATCGTACGATCGATGTTGGCAGCCGCGCCTTCGTCGATATGCGCGAGCGTGCTATCCACGTCGTCGAGATAGATACCGGTGCCGATCATCCAGCCCCAGCGCTCCAGCGGCACCACGTAGCCGAGTTTCGACGCCACCTTGCCGGTCGACGGACGATGCCACAGGTAGCGCACGTAGCCGCCGCCGCGCGAAGCCGCGGCGAGCAGTTGCTGGATCGTCAGCGTACCTTGCGGGTCGCGCAGCGCCCACAGGTCGCGCCCCACGAGGTCCGGCTCGCGCGGATGCATCAGCGAGCGGCCATGCATGTCGTACACGAAGAAGTAGCCGTCCTTGCCGAAGTCCATTTTCTCCAGGATCTCCAGCGCGCGCGTGCGCAGCATCGCGTCGTCGCGCGCATTGTCCTGGCCGGCGTTGTAGAGCGGCGCGATCGCGGTGGTGGCGAGCTCGACGTAATGCTTGAGCTCGACTTCCTTGCTCGCCATGTACGCAGCCTGCGTGGTCGCGTGCTGCGTCTCGGCAAGCGCTGTGGCTTCCTGACGCACACCGAGTTCGATGCTGGCGATGGCGGCCAGAAAGGGCACGATCGCCAGCAGGACAATCTTTGCTTTGAGTTTCATCGTTGAAAACACAGCCGACGGGCTACGTATTATTACGTAGCCGGCTTACGTAGTTGCGCGCTTGTGAGGACGCTTACGAAGGCGAATACTACATCCCCGCGGCGTAATGCGCCTTGCGGGCGCTCACGCCTGCCGCCGCGCGCATGGCGCGGCGCAAAGGGCACATCCGGTTTTGCCGTCTACTGTCAGGTAACCGGTTTCCGCGTGCCACACCACGAGCCGTGGCGCGCGGTTTCAATAATAGACTTAGGAGAAGTTTGTGGAGACCTCCCAACCTGCCGGCCGTTCATGGCTATGGCTGATCCTGCTGATCCCGTATATCGCGTTGTTGTGGCTGCCGTTCTATAACGACACGCGTCCGTCGTTCGCGGGCTTTCCGTTCTTCTACTGGTATCAGTTCTTGTGGGTGCCGTTGACCTCGCTACTGATTTACATCGTGTACCGAGGTGTCAAATGAGCGAAGTGAATCCTGTGAATCCGGTTGCGATGACCGTCTTTATCGCGTTCTTTGTTCTCGTCACCGTGATCGGCTTCTTTGCCGCGCGCTGGAAACGGGGCGATCTGACCCAGTTGCACGAATGGGGCCTCGGTGGCCGCCAGTTCGGCACGGTCATTTCGTGGTTTCTCGTGGGTGGTGACTTCTATACCGCTTATACGGTGATCGCCGTGCCCGCGCTGGTCTATTCGGTGGGCGCGTATGGCTTCTTTGCGCTGCCTTACACGATCATCGTCTATCCGTTCGTGTTCGCGGTAATGCCGAAACTGTGGAAGATCGCGCATGCGAAAAACCACATCACGGCAGCGGACTACGTGCAGGGCGAATACGGCGGCAAGTGGTTCCCGGCAGCGGTCGCCTTGACCGGCATTGTCGCGACGATGCCGTATATCGCGTTGCAACTGGTGGGCATGCAGGTCGTGATCAAGGGCCTCGGCGTGACCGGCGAAATGCCGCTGATCGTCGCCTTCGTGATTCTCGCGCTCTACACTTACGCGAGCGGTCTGCGGGCGCCGGCAATGATCGCGTTCGTGAAGGACATCATGATCTACATCGTCGTGATCGCGGCGGTGTGGCTGATTCCGGCCAAGCTCGGTGGCTACGCGCATGTGTTCGACGCGGCCGACACGTATTTCAAGGCCAAGGGCGGCGCGACCGGCATCATTCTGAAGCCGACGCAATTCACCGCGTACGCGTCGCTGGCTTTGGGTTCGGCGTTGGCGGCCTTCATGTATCCGCATACCATGACGGCGGTGCTGTCGTCCTCGTCGGCGAATACGGTGCGCAAGAATGCGATCTTCCTGCCGGCGTACACGCTGCTGCTGGGTCTGATCGCGTTGCTCGGCTATATGGCGATTGCAGCCGGCGTGCATGTGAAGTCCGCTTCGGACATGGTGCCGGCGCTCTTCAACACGCTGTTCCCGTCGTGGTTCGTCGGCTTCGCGGCGGCGGCGATTGCGATCAGCGCGCTGGTGCCCGCGGCCATCATGTCGATCGGCGCGGCCAATCTGTTCACGCGCAATTTGTGGCGTCCACTGGTTTCGCCGAATATCTCGCCTGAAGGCGAGGCTTCCACGGCGAAGATCGTTTCGCTCGTCGTGAAGTTCGGCGCGCTGCTGTTCATCGTGTTCCTGCCGACGCAGTACGCGATCGACCTGCAACTGCTGGGCGGCGTGTGGATTCTGCAGATTTTCCCGGCTATCGTGTTCTCGCTGTACACGCGTCGTTTGAATACGACGGGCCTGTTCCTCGGCTGGCTGGTCGGCATTGTGATCGGCACGAGCCTCGCGATCATTCAAGGGCTCAAGCCGGTGTATGCACTGCATCTCGGTGACGCGGTCTATCCGGTCTATATCGGCCTGATTGCGCTGGTGGCCAATATCGTCGTGAGTTTTGTCGTATCGGTCCTGTCGCCGCGCAGAGTGGTGGCTGCAGCCTAAGCCTGACAGACTCACGGTCTGGTCAATGAACGCCGCGGACTTCACTGTTCGCGGCGTTTTTTTATTGTGGGTTCGATCTGGACACACGAGCTGACCAGGTATATCGCGAGGAGGCCCAGCGCAGCGCCCGGTTCGTATTGAACGGCCGCGCGTTGGCCGCTAAACCAGTATTTCCACCGAATGCGTCGCGCGCAGCGTGTCCGGCGTTCGCGACCACGATTCGTCGCGGATCGTATCGATCAGGCAGTCGATAAAACACAGCGCCGCAGCGTCCGAAGGTTGACCGGCGCGCGTGATGATCCCGACCATAGACTCGTCGAGCTGCTCCCGCACGGGGATCGCGCATAAGCCTTCGCGGGCCGCGCACAATTCGATGAGCGGCCACGGAAAGATGCTGACCATGTCCATGCGCTTGATCAGCGGCAAGGCGACGGTCAACGAGTGAAGGAAGTGAATACTGCGCGGCGCGGGCAAGCCGTGCTGCAGGAACATCCGGTACGGCGCCTGCCCTTCGGTTTCGGGGTCGAGCGCGACGAGCCAGTCGAGATCGAGCAGATCGGTCAGTGACCGGCTGTTCGCGCGCGGATGATCCTGCCGCGCGACGATGGCGAGGCTCGAAGAAAACAGCGGCCGGTAGTTGAACTCGCAGTTAGTCATCCCTGGCGTTTGCCTGCCGACGAAGATGTCGAGGCTGCCGTCGCGCAAACGCGGGTTGGCGATGGCGATCAAGCCTTCGAAGACGTTCAGCTGGATGTCCGGCATTCTTTCGCGAAAACGCGCGACCGCCTCCGGTAGAAACGTCATCGCAACCCATGCCGTCACGGCAATCGAGAGTCGCCCGTTTGGATCGCCGCGCATTGAATCCACGGCCTGATGCGCGCGCGCCATCTGCGCGACGATAAGCCGCGCATGGGCGAGCAGCGTCTGCCCGCATTCGGTCAGTGTGACGCCCGACGAAGTGCGGGCTACGAGCTGCATTCGTACGGCTTCTTCCAGATACTGAAGGCTTTGAGTGACTGCAGCGGGTGACGAATTGAGCAGTCGCGCGGCCCCGCGGACGCTGCCCGCGTCCGCAATGGCGACAAGCGCACGTAGCTGGTGAATTTTCATTTTTGATTGTGTGGTTCGTGCGGCGTGCAGCAAAGTGTTCAGCTTTGCTTTACGCGTTCACTCGGACGACCCGTTTTCGTGCGGGCGATGCCGGGATATCGTGGCGGCACTGTTATGAATGCCACCCCGAGGTGTTCACGCCGCGCAGCTTGTTCAAGTCTCCCTGCTCCGGCTCTGTCTGTCAATTCGTTATGCGCGTTGGCAATGCGTCACTCGTGCACAACGGCCCGAAGGGTCGATGCTGGCGCGATTGGTCCACCCCTTTCCGGCCGTTCTCCCCGGACGAAGTGCAAAGTGCAGGAGTGCAAAGATGACTCACCCAGCGACCAACAGCCGCATGCAAGCGCGTGCAAGCGATTCAATCTCCTGTTTGCCTCGCGACGAAGCCGCACGCCCTATGCGCTGCGGTGCGAGCACTGTTCAGCCGGAGCCTGTTCACCACGCCGGCTATGCGTTGGTACTCGACTCGCTTACCCGTTTGCACAATCGCGTCTACGTTGCTGAGTGCCTTCAGCATTTACTAAAATCGCCGCGCGCGGCACGCATTGCCGTGCTGTTCGTCAATCTCGATGGCTTCAGCAAGATCAACGATCATGGCGGTTACGATGTCGGTGACTACGTTTTGCGCGACGTCGCGGGCCGGCTCAAGGGAGTGATCGGTGAACGTGGTCTGTTGGGGCGCATCGGTGGCGACGGATTTCTCATCGTCGTCGACGACCGCGGCAACCCGCTGACGATCTGCGCCTACGCGCGCCGGATCTTCGAGCTGTTCACCGCACCGATCGAGGTCGGCGACAGTGAATACTACGTGGGCGTGTCGATCGGCATTTCCCGCTCCTGCGGTGAAGCACGCGACGCGGCCGCACTGATTCGCGACGCCGGTCTCGCGATGCGCCGCGCGAAGCAGCACGGCCGAAACCGTGCGCAATATTTCACGGCTGACATGCAATGCGAACTGCAACGCCGCTTCAGGATCGAAGCGTTGTTACGCGGCGCACGGGCGGCCGGTGAACTCAAGCTCGTTTATCAACCGATCGTCGACAGTGCCTCGGGCGAGACGGTCGGCGCGGAAGCCTTGCTGCGCTGGACCCATAGCGAGTTGGGCGAGGTCGCTCCCGCCGAGTTCATTCCGGTTGCCGAAGAAGCCGGTCTGATGGAGAGCATCGGAGACTGGGTGCTGGAACAGGCTTGCGCGCAGGCCGGGCAATGGCGCTGGAGCCTTGCGCCGCAACTCGCTGTCTCCGTCAACATTTCGCCGCTCCAGGTCAACGAACGCTTCGTGCGGCACGTTGCCGCGTGTCTCGAGCGCAATGGGCTCGATCCATCGGCGCTGCAACTGGAGATAACGGAAGGCATGTTGTTGCCGAATGACCCGGTGGTGTCGGCGGCCACGGCGGCGCTAGCGAATCTCGGCGTCAAGCTCGCCATCGACGACTTCGGTACGGGCTATGCGTCGCTGTCCTATCTGAAGCGCTTTGCCTTGCACAATCTGAAGATCGATCGCTCGTTCGTCGCGGGCCTGCCGCACGATCGCGATTCGGTCGCAATCGTGCTTGCGCTCGTGACGATGGCGCACGCATGCGGCATGACGACGACAGCCGAGGGCGTGGAAACACACGAGCAGGCGACGGCTCTGTTCGAGATGGGTTGCGACATGCTGCAGGGTTACTTCTTCAGTCGTCCTGTAAGCGCGGCGCAATTCGGCGGCGCGTTGTCCGCCGCCGATCTCGGCAATAAATGGTGCGCCGTGCGGTAGTAATCGATAACGAACAATGGAGCTGCCGGTATGTTGCCGCCGGCGAGGCTTGCCGTTAGAAGCGCTCCACGCTGAACGGCCGCGGGTCCACGACGGTGGCTTCGCCGGTCATCATTTCGGCGACGAGGCGTCCTGTGATCGGACCTAGCGTGAGCCCATGATGTGCGTGACCGAACGCGAACCATAAACCGTCGTGCTTTTTCGCGGGGCCGATGATCGGCATCATGTCCGGCGTGCAGGGGCGCCGGCCCATCCACGGTTCGGCATCCAGACGTTCGCCCAGCGGAAAAAGCGCGCGGGCGGCCGGTTCGACGGCGGCGAGCTGCGTTGGCGTTTTCGGCGCGTCGAGGTGGGCGATTTCCGCGCCCGTCGTTAAGCGGATGCCGCGTGCCATGGGCGCCAGCACGTAGCCGTTTTCCGCGTCGAGCACCGGCTGATGCAGGCGGGCCGTTCCCTGCGGCGCGTAGTGCATGTGATATCCGCGTTTGACCGCAAGCGGCAAGCGATAACCGAGGCGCGCGCTCGCGCGATCCGACCACGGCCCCAACGCCACGACAGCGGACGCTGCCGAGATCGTGCCTTCCTCCGTATCGACTTGCCAGCCTTCGCGAAGCGTATCCGCATCGCCGATAAAAAACCGTCCGCCCAGCGCTTCGAAATACTTCGCGTACGCGGTGACGAGTGCGTTCGGGTCGCTCACGGAATCGGATTGCGGATAGCGCACGCCACCCACGAGCGTCTTGTCGAGATCGGGCTCGATCTGCTGCAGGCGGGCGGCGTCGAGCGTTTCGAACTGGACCTCGTATTCCCTGTGCCAACGTTCGGCGACAAGCGCTTCCTTCTCGAGAACCGCTTCGGTGCGAAACACCTTCATCCAGCCGATCGGGCGCAGTAGCGCGCTTGCGCCGGCGTCGGCGGCTAGCGCACGGTGCTCGCTCACGCAATGCTCGATCAGTGTCGCATACGACTTCGCAATGGCGGCGTGCCTCGACGGATGAGAGTTGCGCCAGTATCGCCACAGGAAGGGCGTGGTCTTGAGGATGGCGTCGGCATGGTAGCGAACGTCCGGTGATTGATTGCGCGCGTAGCGAAGCAACGTGCCGAGCCCACGAGGAAACGCATAGGGATAGACGCCTTCGCGCTGAATCAGGCCTGCATTGCCGAACGACGTCTCATTGCCTGGCAGTTTGCGATCCACCAGCGCGACCTGGCGGCCGCGTTTCTGCAGATGCACGGCAATGCACACGCCGACAATGCCCGCCCCGAGCACAACCGTATCGAATTTCATTCTATTGACGTGCCTCGCCTGAAGTCACTTTGTTCGAAGATTTCCGCGATCCGATCGTCCGACATTCGGGTCGCGCGGCGCCGAGCGCAGGCGCAATGAAGCGAACGTTTATCTTACATGGAGTCGTCCGGATCTCAGGCCGAACCCGGCATCACGCAGCGCATGCGCAAGAACCTTGCAGCGACCGGGGGAGTCGCGCTTCAGCGCGCTGCGCAAGCGGCTGGAGCAGCAGGCTGGAAGGCCCGTCGGCAGGGCGTTCGGCACGATCCAATGCCTCTTGCGCACGGCCGACGGATCGCACGGCAGCCGCCCCGGTCCCGCCAGCGTGTAAACTGCTGACTTTTTTGACTTCGGTGGTATGTTGCAAGCCCCCCCGCGCACCGCGCTCAGCGGCCCGGCGCTCATTCGCTTACTGGCTCGCCTCGCGGATGCCGACATTCCCGAATCCAGGCAATCGCTCTCGGACCGGCTCAGCCAATGGCTCGGCTGGACCGACGCCATTGCGCTGTCCTCGGCGCTGAACGGCAATCCGCCTGCTGTCGCGGCCGGCGGTCGAGTTTTCGGCAGCGCCGAAGAGGCGGACTATGTGCGCGCGCGCAGTTCGCTGGCGAAGGCGATCACGGGCGACAGCGTATTCGCTGCCGCGCGGCGCCATGGACACGGACACACGCACGGGCATGGACACGGAGCTGCTCACGCGCCGTCGCGGATTGCGCCCACGGAGCCGGCGGCCGACTACGCGGTTTTTCGTCAGCGCTATCTCGCCCTTCAGCAGTCGATGGAAACGGGCATCGGCAATCTGCGCGGCCGTCTGCGAGCCATGCTGGCGGCCAGAACGCCCGCCATGGCGCGGCTCGCGGTGGTGGATGCGGTCATGGAGCGCGCCCTGAGCGAACGTGAGCGCAATCTGCTGGCTGCCGTGCCCGGGCTGCTCGCGGGGCACTTCGAGCGCTTGCGCGCGGCCGAGCAGGCGGTGCTTACCGCCGCCGAGGCCGAGGCTGCGGCCTCGGGTGACTCCGCAGGCGACGCCACCGGCGACGCAACGCCGGTCACGCCCGGCGCATGGCTGAACCTGTTCCGCAAGGATATGCAAAGCGTGTTGCTTGCCGAACTGGATATTCGTTTACAACCGGTCGAAGGGTTGCTCGCCGCCCTTCGCGCCAGCTAACTGGGACCCTATGTCCAGATATCGTATTGATCTCGTTGTGTTTCTGGCTGGTCTGGCCGCTGTGTGCTGGATCGCCGCCGGCTACGCCGTTTCGAACCCGTTGGCGTTGGCCGTCACTCTACTGATCGGCGCTTGCTACGTGGCGGGCGCGCTCGAATTGCACCGCTACCGCGAGGCCACTGGCACGCTGACGCGCGCCGTCGAGGGGCTGTCCGCGCCGCCGCCAAGCCTCGGCGCATGGCTCGAGCCCTTGCATCCCAGCCTGCGCAACGCGGTGCGGCTGCGTGTCGAGGGCGAGCGCGTGGCCTTGCCAGGTCCGGCGCTGACGCCTTATCTGGTCGGCTTGCTAGTGTTGCTCGGCATGCTGGGTACGCTGCTCGGCATGGTGGCCACTTTGCGCGGCACCGGCATGGCGCTGGAGAGCGCAACCGACCTGCAGGCGATCCGCGCCTCGCTGGCCGCGCCGGTCAAGGGTTTGGGCTTTGCGTTCGGCACCTCGATTGCGGGCGTGGCGAGTTCCGCCATGCTGGGGCTGCTGTCCGCGCTGTGCCGGCGCGAGCGCCTGCAGGCCGCGCAGATGCTCGACGTGAAGATCGCGACGACCTTGCGCATCTACTCGCAGACCCATCAGCGTGAAGAAGCCTTCCGGCTCCTGCAACGTCAGGCCGAGGTGATGCCCACGCTGGTCGACCGCTTGCAGACGATGATGGGGGCCATCGAGCAGCAGAGCCTCGCCTTGAATGAGCGGCAGATCGCCAGCCAGGAGGCTTTCCATGGCCGGACCGAGGCCACTTATACGCACCTCGCCAGTTCGGTCGAGCAGTCGTTGAAGGCGAGCGTCGCGGACAGCACGCGTGCCGCCGGCGCGGCGCTGCAGCCGGTCATGGAGGCCACGATGGCCGGTCTCGCGCGCGAAACGGCCGCGTTGCACGAGACCGTCACGCACGCCGTGCAGCGGCAACTGGACGGACTGTCGAGCGGCTTCGAGGCGAGCACCACGACCGTCGCGGACATCTGGAACAAGGCCCTTGAAGGGCATCAGCGTTCGAGTGAGGAACTGGCGCAGCACCTGCGCGACACGCTGGATCGCTTCACCGGCACGTTCGAACAGCGCTCGGCCGGTTTGCTGGACGGCGTCGCCGCACGCCTGGAAAGCGCGGTGGGTGGCGTGTCGCAGGCCTGGAACGAGGCGCTGTCGCGCCAGGAAAGCGTCGGCGAGAAGCTTGCCGCGAGCAACCAGCAAGCCCTGGCGGCGGCTGCCGCGACGTTCGAGCAACACGCGGCGTCCCTGTTGCGCGGCGTGGGACAGTCGCACGCGGACTTGCAGACCGAGTTGGGCTCGAAGGACGAACAGCGGCTCGCCGCCTGGACCGAGGCGCTCGGTGCGATGGCGACGACGCTGAGCAAGGAGTGGGAGCAGTCGGGCGCGCGCACCGCGAGCCGTCAGCAGAAAATCTGCGAGACGCTGGCGCAAACCGCGCGCGACATATCGGTCCAGACGCAGGCTCACGCGAGCAACACGATTGCCGAAATCGACCGGCTGGTCCAGGCCGCGGCGGAAGCGCCGAAGGCCGCGGCGAACCTGCAAGCGGAGTTGGCCGCGCGGGATCAGCAACGGTTGGCAGCGTGGACCGACACGCTTGGCGCGATGGCGGCGACGTTGAGCAAGGAGTGGGAGCAGTCGGGCGCGCGCACCGCGAGCCGTCAGCAGGAAATCTGCGAGACGCTGGCGCAAACCGCACGCGACATTTCGGTCCAGACGCAGGCGCACGCGAGCAATACGATTGCCGAAATCGACCGGCTGGTCCAGGCCGCGGCGGAAGCGCCGAAGGCCGCGGCGAATCTGCAAGCGGAGTTGGCCGCGCGGGATCAGCAGAGGCTGGCCGCCTGGACCGAGGCGCTCGGAGCGATGGCGACGACGTTGAGCCACGAATGGGAACAGGCGGGCGCGCGCACCGCGAGCCGTCAGCAGGAAATCTGCGAGACGTTGGCGCAAACCGCGCGCGACATTTCGGCCCAGACACAGGCACACGCGAGCAGCACGATCGCCGAGATCGGCCAACTCGTGCAAGCGGCTTCGGAAGCACCCAAAGCCGCCGCCGAAGTCGTCGCCGAATTGCGCCAGAAACTCTCCGATAGCATGGTGCGCGACACCGCGATGCTGCAGGAGCGCAGCCGCTTGCTCGAAACGCTGGAAACGCTGCTCGACGCGGTCAATCACGCATCCACCGAGCAGCGCACGGCCGTCGACGCGCTCGTCGCCACTTCGGCGGATTTGCTGGAGCGCGTGGGGACACGCTTCACCGACAGGATCGAACTCGAAACCGGCAAGCTGGGCTCGGTGGCCGCGCAAGTCACCGGCAGCGCTGTCGAAGTGGCGAGCCTCGGCGAAGCCTTCGGCGCCGCCGTGCAAGTGTTCGGCGAGTCGAACGACAAGCTGGTCGCGCACCTGCAGCGTATCGAAACCGCGCTCGACAAATCGCTCGCGCGCAGCGACGAACAGCTTGCGTATTACGTGGCGCAGGCGCGGGAAGTCATCGACCTGAGCGTGATGTCGCAGAAGCAGATCGTCGAAGACCTGCAGCAGCTCGCCGGGCGGCGCGCGGCAGCCGGGGCTGAAGCGGCATGAGCGAGGACATCGACGGCGGCGTGGAGCAGGTCGCGCCGATCTGGCCGGTTTTTGGCGACCTGATGTCGGTGCTGCTCGGCGCCTTCGTACTGATCCTGGTGGGCGTCATTGGCGTGCAACTGGAGCTGTCGAACAAGCTGGAGCAGGAGGTCAAGCAGCGTCAGCTCGAAACGCAGCGCCGCAAGACGCTGGAGCAGGCGCTCGCGGGCCCGCTCGCGGCCGGGCGCGTGACACTCGTGAATGGCCGCATCGGCATTAGCGGCAATGTGCTGTTCGCGCTGAACTCCGATCAATTGCAGCCGCAAGGGCGGGATCTGCTCAAGAGTCTGGCCGGGCCGCTCTCCGCGTATCTCGGCGCCAATGACGAGATCCTGATGGTGAGCGGCTTTACCGACGACCAGCGTTTGCGCGAAGGCAACCGTCGTTTCGCCGATAACTGGGAATTGTCGGCGCAACGCGCGTTGACGGTGACGCGCGCGTTGATCGACGACGGCGTGCCTGCCTCGTCGCTCTTTGCGGCCGCGTTCGGCTCCGGCCAACCCGTGAGTTCGAATGCCGACGAGCAGGGACGCGCCAAAAACCGGCGCGTGGAAATCGCGCCGGTCCCGCGACCGTCGTCTTCCACGGTGAAACCTCGTGAGTAAGCCCGACAGCGATCCGGCAAACGGAGCCCGGGCGACGCTCGACGCGTGGCGCGCGCGCGGCGCCGATCGTCTGGATCCGGTCCGCTTTCATTTCATCGAGGCGCTGGCCCGGCGCGCGGCCGGCCACAGCGGCGAGGCGCGACGGATTCTGGATGACCGGTTAGCCGGTCTGCTGGAAGCGTATGGTGGGCAGATCGAACGTTCAGGAGGCTCGACGGACGATGCCGACGCCTTAAGGCGCGCGGACCGCACGGTGTCGTTGCCAGACGAGCCCGCGCAGGCAACGCTGAAGGGCCTCGTCGACTCCATCGCGAGTCAACATGCGCTGGCGACGAACGGCTCGCCGCGATCCGCCTCGTACCCGGAACTGGCGGAACTGGATTACTTCAGGGAAGTCTGGTCCAAAGTCCGTACCGAGAAGCAGATGCGGCAGTCGCTCGAGCAGGTGCCTGGCAACGCCGGTCCGCTGAACTCGAGCAGCCTCGTGCATCGTGCGCTCTCGCTCATGCGCGAGGTATCGCCCGGTTATCTCAAGCAGTTCCTCTCCTATGTCGACGCCTTGTCGTGGATGGAGCAGATCAACGGCGCCACGGCGCCGGTGGGTAAAGAGGCCCCGCGCGCCGGTACCCCCGGCAAGAGCGCTCGCGGCAAAGCACGCTAACGGTGGCGGCGACGGCATACTGCCGGCGCCTTTTTCATCCTGACTGGCGCTGCTCAGTCGAAATCGAACACGTCGAAAATCGAGCGCTTTTTCTTTTGCGTCCGATAGTCCGTTCGACGATCGTCGTACCCACGGTGGCTGTCGTACGAGTGTTCCCGATCACGGTGGCCCTCACGACTTGCGCGTGTCGCGGGCGCCGTGTCGAGGCTCGCGGCGTCCTGCGCGATCAGCTTGTCGAGTTCACCGCGATCGAGCCACACGCCGCGGCAGTCCGGGCAGTAGTCGATTTCGATCGAGCGGCGCTCGGTCATCAGCAGGTCGGTGGTCTTGCATACAGGGCATTTCATGGTGTCGCTCCTCAAGAGTAGAAAGGCATCGAACGCTCGATCGTGCGAGCCGTCCGATCCGTCAACAACTTCCCGCGCTATCGGTCATTCCCCGGTGCTGGGCACGCGCTTCGACTTCGCGCGGCGCACCAGCATGTTCATCGCCTCGACGAACGCGGAGAACGCCATCGCCACGTAGATGTACGTTTTCGGCACGTGCGAGCCAAAACCTTCAGCAATGAGCGTCATGCCGATCACGAGCAGGAAACTCAGCGCGAGCGTGACGATGGTCGGATTACGATCGATGAAGCGTGACAGCGGACGCGCTGCGAACAGCATGACCAGCACCGCGCTGATCACCGCGATAAACATGATCGGCATATGGTCCGTCATGCCGACCGCCGTGATGATGCTGTCGACCGAGAACACGATATCGAGCAGCAGGATCTGGCCGATCGCGCCTGCCACGGTCAACTGCACGGTGCTGCTCGCGTTGCCGCGTTCTTCTTCGGCATGCACCACGTGATGGTGAATCTCACGCGTCGCCTTCCAGACGAGGAACAGACCACCGCCGAGCAGGATCAGATCGCGCCACGAAAACGCATGGCCGAACAGCGTGACGGCGGGCGCGGTCAACTGCGCGATCCAGGCAACCGTACCGAGCAGGCCCAGTCGCAGCACGAGCGCGAGCATGATGCCCAGACGCTGCGTGCGGGCGCGTTGCGCTTCCGGCAGCTTGTTGCTGAGGATCGAGATGAAAATCAGGTTGTCGATGCCGAGCACGATCTCCATCACGACCAGCGTGAGGAGCGCTGCCCATGCAGCAGGGTCGGAAGCGAGTGTGAGCAGAAAGTCCATGGTGTCCGTAAGCGAATGAATGCAGGTAACGTCGGAATAGCGTCATGATCGCCGCCACCGAATTTCGAATAAATCAGTGATAAGCTGATCGTTATATCGATTTTTTCGAAGTGTCACGCCATGCTCAACTACCGTCATCTGTACTATTTCTGGATCGTCGTGAAGGAAGGCGGCTTCGCGCGCGCGGCCGAGCGGCTCGATATGGCGGTTCAGACCATTAGCGCGCAGGTGCGCGAGCTGGAAAAATCGATCGGCCGCCAGTTGTTGAAACCGGCCGGGCGCGGCGTCACGATGACGGAGGCCGGCGAGACGGCATTCAATCGCGCGGAGCAGATTTTTCAGATTGGCGAGGCGTTGCTCGACGAGATGCGCGAGGCGGGTGGGGAAGGCGTGGCGCGGCTCGCGGTGGGTCTTTCCGACGGCATTTCAAAGCTCGCGGCGCACGCGCTGCTGGCGCCGGTGCTCGGCACGCCGTCGCTCAGGCTCTTGTGCCACGAGGGTGAGCATGCAGAGCTGATGTCTGAGCTTGCGCTGCACAGGCTCGATCTGGTGCTCGCGTGCCAGCCGGCGCCGCACAATGCCGACCTGCGCGTGTTGAGCCAGCGCCTTGCGGGTTCGCCGGTCGATTGGTACGGCCCGGCGGAGATGGTCCGCAAGTCCGCGCGCGCGGGCTTTCCGCAGTGCCTCGCGGAGGTGCCTCTGCTTCTGCCCACCCGGCACGCCGCGTTGCGCGCACGCCTTGACCGGTGGTTCGAGGCGCAAGGCATCCGACCGCGCATCGTCGGCGAGTTCGAGGACAGCGCGTTGATGGCGGTGTTTGCCGCGCGCGGCCTAGGCGTATTCCCGCTCGCGGAACTGGGCGCGGAAGACCTGTCGCTGCTGCGAGGCCTGCGCTGGCTCGGCCGCGCGGACGGCGTGATCGAAGAGATCCACGCCATCCGGTCGCGTCGCGGCCAACATCACGGCCTGGCGTCTCAGGTGGTGGCCGGCGCGCGGTTATAACTACGCAACACGTGCGAGGGGAGGCCCTGACGTCGCGCGGCAGGCGTCAGATTGGGGCCCCACGCATTCAATACGGCGGCAAGCACGGCGATTTCACCGTCCGCCAGAAAGTCGTCGGCGACCGCCACGGCCACGCATAGGCGAATCACCTTGCGACGCAGCGCGGGATCGTCGATCTCGTCGATCAAGGTCGTCAGCATGGCCGGATCGAGATGACCCACCGGCGGCGCAAACGAAGGCTGTGCGACCGAGTGATCCTCGCATAGCGTCTGCACGATCTGCTCGAATTGTGCCGGTGCGAGACCGAGTTCGCCGGCAATATCCAGTCTGTCCAGCACACGCTCTTCCGAGCTGCTAACGTGGCCGTCGGCGGTGAGAGCGAGCGCGACGATGCGTGCCGCGGCTTGCGGGCTGTTACGGGGATAGGTGCGCATGATAGGGTCCTTTCGCGGATATGTCCGTAGTGAAGATGAACCCAGTCTGCGGCATGCTGTGGATCGAATAAACCTGCCAATTACGAACAAATGGTTCGGAAAAAACGAAGCTTTCCGGTTAGCCAATCGTGCCGGATGTGCTCGACAGGTCACCGATGAGAAGTTGAAGTTCCTGCCTTCTCACCGGGGAACCATGCGGCCGTTATCGATTTAAAGCGGATTTAGCTTGCCGTTGAGGTCCATCGACCACTTCGAGCCATCGCCGAATGTGAGGACGCCGTTCATCGCGTCGATATGCGTCGGTTTGCCGACGGGCTCTTTCGTTGTTCCTCCGACAATACGAGCCATGTCGGAAGAGGTCATTTCTTCGTTGCGATGCAACTCGTCGATCTTCAGTTCTTTCATGACGTGCTCCTTGAGAAAGATTATTTGGTTGAGCACGTTGATGAGTGCTCGGCTAGTCATAGCGCACAGGACGTGCCAGTTTCGCTTTTGCACCGCCAAGCCGCTGATAACAAAGGAGATGCCGGCGATTAACCGCATACGGCGAAGGTGCCGGGTGGTGCGGCTAATCCAACAGTCATAGGCTTGGGTGTCGGTTGAACGACAACAGGCTTTACGCGGAGGAGGATCCACGTCGAACAGGGCGCGAATGATCGAATCCACGCTTCGAAGCAGATCGCTCAGCGCTGCGCTTACTGCCTCTACGCCGATCTCTGTTTTTGCCGGAGCGGCGTCAATCGAAGGGCGAGCCCGCTTTCCGCAGGTTCGCCCATCCAGAATTGCCGTTAATGCATCGGCATGGTCTGCATTGCCGGCGGGTTGTCATTGAGCGCATTCTTTTGGGCTGCGTGCATGGCGGCGACTTTTCTTTCCGCTTCCTGAATGTCGGCGGGATAGTCGTTGTCGTCGCCTCGGGACGGGTCATATCCAGCGGCTTCCAGTTCCTCGAGTTCATGGCGCACTTCGGCGCGCGTGACCTGGTGCGTGCCGGGCATGGCAGACGTTTGCGCATAGACCCCGGTCGAACTCACCAGAAGGGCGGCGCTCACGACGAATGCGCCAGACAGGGCCCGCGCGGCGAGCCGGTTCAGCGAGATCAGTTTCATGTCAATACTCCTCAATGTGCGAGCGCAATGTTCGAACTCGACGTGAGCCGGCATCAGCACGCTCTGAACCGGTAAACCGTCGGAATGGATTTCTTATTCCGGGTGACGTGTTTAAAAGGAGAGCGGGAATAACCACGTGAAATGCGGCGTCTTACAGTCGTGAAGACACGAATTGGGGGTGCTCAAATGGACATCATCGACATGGCCCGTCAGTCAGGAATGGCGGTTATTCTCGACGGCCGGATAGGCCGGGAGGAATACCACAGCGTTTGCGGTTCACTGTCGGCACTTCAGAAATTTGCCGACGCTATTCGCCATACGGCGGTGAACCGTAGAACGGACGACAACCGGCAGGAACGGTCTGCGCGTGGGGCCTGACATGTTTCGAACACGTAACCCCGCTGGGACGACACCGTGCCCGGCTGACTATCCGCGAGCCGCCCGACGCGAGACGATATCGGTGCTGCGTCGGCCGCCGGGTTTGTCCGTGCTCAATGTCAGGGAGTCGACCGTGCATACGTTACTGCGCCGTTTTCAGCTCGTGTCCGGCGTGGTTTTGCTGATCTACCTCTTTCTGCATCTGGTCAATCACGCGCTGGGGATCTGGTCGCTGGATCTTGCCGGGCGCGGTCTCGTGCTGGCACTGCGGTTGTGGCGCAGCGTGCCTGGTACCGTGCTTCTGTATGGCGCGGCGTTGCTACATTTTTCGCTGGCGCTGCGAACCATCTATGGGCGCCGCTACTGGACGCTTCCGCTCACTGAATGGGTTCGACTCTGGGCGGGACTGAGTCTGCCTCTGCTGCTCATCCGGCATGCCGTGTCGACCCGTCTTGCGTCATCGCTCTATGGTTTTGAACCGAACTATGAACGCATTCTGATATCGCTCATCACTAGCGGCACGCAAGGCTTGCAGCTCGCATTGCTCGCGCCGGGCTGGTTGCACGGTTGTCTCGGACTGTGGCTGCGCATGCGTCATCATGCTATGGCGCGCCGCGCGAAGCCCGTTCTGGTTGCGCTGCTCGTTCTGTTGCCGCTGTTGTCCGCCGCGGGCTTTATACGAATGAAGCAGGCGGTCATGGCGATCAGTGCCGGGCCGTTGCAGCCCGATTCGAAACTGATCGCACATCAGGGCGCGCTCGATGCATGGCGCCACTACATTCTGCTGCTGTATCTGTCGCTGCTGATAGGCGCGTTCATCGCCGGTCAGCTACGCAACTGGCAGGAGCGTAGGCGACTTGCAAAGACAGCGATTAACGTCTGATTGCCGGGCATCGTGAAAGGCCGCTGCCGCTACGACCATGCCGACGGTCTCAGGTGCGCGCGCGTTGGCGGCAGCGAGTTCTGCTGCGATCCGTCACAGTGGCAGGCCCGCGGTGCTCGCCCTGACGGCAGCCGTAGGCAACTCGAAGCAGAAAGTCGTGCCCGCTCCCCCGGTGTCGACCAGACGTATCTGGCTATGGTGCAGTTGCAGCATGCGCTGGACGATCAGCAACCCGAGCCCGCCGCCACGATGCGCGCCGCCGGCGCTGAATGGCCGTTCGAACAACCCCTCGCGCTGCTCGGCTGGAATGCCGGGCCCCGTGTCGCTGACCGTGACCGACACCTTGCCGTCCTTGTGCGCGAGATCGATTTCAATCGATCCTTGGGCGGGTGTGTGGCGAATCGCGTTATCGAGCAGGTTGGTCAGCACGCGTTCGATCATGCCGAGATCAGCGCAAACACTTGGCAGACGCGGCGGAATAACCGCTCGTAACTGAATGTGCCTCGCCTCGGCCGGCAACTCGAACTTCTGAAAGACGTCCTGCACCAGATCCGTTAGCGAGAATGGCTCGAGGGCCGGTTGCACGTTGCCGTGTTCGAGCCTGGCCAGCTCGAACAGTGCTTGCGCGAGCCGTCCCACCTTGACGCTTTGCGCGAGCGCGATCGCCAGATAGCGTTTGCGCTCCGTTTCGCCGAGCGTGTCGGACTTCAACGACAGTGTCTCGAGGTAGCCGTGCAGGGAAGTCAACGGTGTGCGCAGGTCGTGCGAAATATTGGCGATCAACTCGCGGCGCTGCTGGTCCTGCCGCGTCAGCGCGCGCCATTGTTCGCCGATGCGGTTCGCCATCTGCGCGAAGGTGGTTTCGAGCACCGCGATTTCGTCGCGCGGTCCCGCAGCCGAGGAGCGCGGCACGTTCGGCTGGGTGTCGGGCTCGCCCTCCGCGTCGAAGCGGCGCATGGCGTCGGTGAGCCGGCGCAGCGGCCGCGTGATGAGGCCGAATGCCGTCAAACCGGCGAGCAGTCCCAACAAGGCAACTAGCGCCATCGACCACAACGTGGTCCGCAACACGGAACTGGCCGCCACGCGTGCGGCCAGTGCGTCGTGTTCTTCGCCGAGCAGGACCACGTAGATATACCCGGACGGCGCCTGGCCGCTCAGTTGCAGCGGCGCGGCGCTGAACACTTTCCTGCCGTCGGTGCTGCGCGGGTCGTCGCCGAGAATCGGCAGCGCCTCCCCCGCGATGAATTGCCGTATCGGCTTCAGGTTTACCTGTTCACGCTTGACGTGTCCGACGGGCGCGTCGTCGCCTTTAATGCGCCCTTGATTGTCGAGCAGATACACCTCGACACTCGGATTCACCATCATCAGTTGCCCGAACAGTTGCCGGACCGCGTCGGGCCGCAAGCCGTTCGCGTCCATCAGCGTGGTGCGGTGCGCGATATGGTCGGCGAGATTGCGCGACAGGCTCTGTATGACCTCCTTTTCGTGCAGATCGCTTGAACGGATTTGCAGGAAGGCCGACGCGCCGCAGCATGCCAGCAACAGCACGGAGAAAACGAGCGAGAGCCGCTGGGTCAGCGTCAGATTCACGATGCGTCCTTCTGCGCGCCGACGGGCGCGGGTGTGTCGCCTGGCACGGCGAGCTTGTAGCCGCGACCCCAGACGGTCAGGATGCGCTCGGGTTGGGCCGGATCCGCCTCGATCTTCGCGCGCAGCCGGTTGATATGGGTATTGACAGTGTGCTCGTAGCCTTCGTGCTGATAACCCCACACTGCATTGAGCAGGTCCATGCGCGAAAACACTTTGCCGGGATGCTGCGCGAAGTAATACAGCAGGTCGAATTCACGCGGCGTGAGTTCGATCGGCTTGCCGTCGACGGCCGCTTCGCGCGTCAGCGGATCGATTGCGAGCCCGGCAATCCGCAGGCTGCCGCCTTCGATCCGCGCATCTTTCGCCAGGGCGTCGACGCGGCGCAGCAAGGCCTTGACGCGTGCGACCAGTTCGAGCACCGAGAACGGTTTGGCGAGATAGTCGTCAGCGCCCAGTTCGAGGCCGAGAATCCGGTGCACTTCGCTCGAACGTGCGCTCGTGATGATGATCGGCGTGTAGCGCGTCATTGCGCGGGCGCGCCGGCAGATTTCGAGGCCGTCGACGCCGGGCAGCATCAGATCGAGAATCAGCGCGTCCCAGCCGCCTTGTTCGAGCAGGCGCAGCCCTTCGTTGCCGTCGGCGCTGTGCACCACTTCATAGCGCTCGTCACGCAAATGAAGACTCAGCACGTTGGCGATGTCGACGTCGTCTTCGACGATCAGGATGCGCTTCGGATTGTCCATGGTGGGTTTCAGCGGCGGTTCAGGGCGCGGTTGAGCAGCAGGGCCGGGCACGGCCGCCGGGAAAGGCAGCCATTGCGCCATTGTGCAAAATTTCCGGCCTGCGAGTTATCACATTTAATTTAACTTTTCGTGAGGACTTCGACATCGGTGGCGCTCTAGCATGTGGGCACTTTCCGCAATACCAGGCCCTGAATGAACTGTACGCCGGCTGACGCCCGAGCCCGCGTGCCCACTGTAACCGTCTACACGAACGTTCGGAACTGACATGCTACTCATCGTTCTCGCCTATCTTGGCGGCGCCCTCACCATTCTCAGCCCATGCATTCTGCCTGTGCTGCCGTTTGTTTTCGCGCGCGCCGATCAGCCGTTCGTGCGCAGCGGCTTGCCCTTGCTCGCCGGCATGGCGCTCACGTTCGCGCTCGTCGCGACGCTTGCGGCGGTGGGCGGTGGCTGGGTCACGCAGGCCAACCAGTATGGCCGCTGGCTGGCTATCGCGCTGCTGGCGATCTTCGGGCTGACGTTGCTGTTCCCGCGCTTCGCCGATCATTTGATGCGGCCGCTCGTCAGCGCCGGCAATCGTCTGTCCGATTTCGCGCAGGCGGATGGCCACCAGGTCCGCGCGGGGTCGTCGTTTCTGCTCGGCATTGCCACCGGTCTGCTCTGGGCGCCGTGCGCCGGGCCGATTCTCGGCCTCGTGCTGACTGGCGCGGCACTGCGCGGCGCGAGCGTGGGTACTACGTTGCTGCTGGCGGCTTATGCGGCGGGCGCGGCGACGTCGCTGGCGGTGGCGCTCCTGATCGGCGGCAAGGTGTTCACGGCGATGAAACGGTCATTGGGCGCGGGCGAATGGGTCCGCCGCGGAATTGGTGCTGCGATGTTGTTCGGTGTTGCCGCGATCGCGCTCGGATTCGACACCGGCGTACTCGCTCGCGTTTCGACGGTCGCCACCGGCGGTCTCGAACAGAAGCTCGTCGACACGCTTTCACCCAACGCGGCGCCGGGCAAGTCGCCGGTTGCCGGGAATCCGGCGGAGGTCTCCGCCGGCGGCGCGATGAGGAGCGCCAACCCGGCGACGCAAGGCGGCGCGGTGGTCGAACCGGTCTCCGCCGCGATGTCGGGCGGGGCGATGATGCGCACCGCCGCCGCTTCTGCGCCGCTGCCGGTCGAGGGTGTGCTGCCTCCGCTGAACGGCGCGGTCCAATGGCTCAATTCGCCGCCGCTTACGCTGCAGGACTTGCGCGGCAAGGTCGTGCTGATCGATTTCTGGACATACTCGTGTATCAACTGCCTGCGTTCGCTGCCGTATGTCAAAGCGTGGGCGCAGAAGTACAAGGATCAGGGGCTCGTCGTGATCGGTGTGCATGCGCCGGAATTCGCCTTCGAGCGTAATATCGACAACGTGAAGAAGGCCACGCATGACCTGGGGGTCGACTACCCCGTTGCGATCGACAACAACTATGCGATCTGGCGCGCGCTGAATAATCAGTACTGGCCCGCGCACTATTTCGTCGATGCGAAAGGGCAGATTCGCTATCACCACTTCGGCGAAGGCGATTACGCGGAATCGGAAAAGGTGATCCAGCAACTGCTGGCCGAAGCGGGCCACGCGAATGCGTCGAATATCGCAATCGGTATTGCGAGCGCCGGCGCACAAGGCGTGCAAGCCGCTGCCGACAACGCCGATATGCAATCGCCGGAAACCTATGTCGGTTATCAGCGCGCGGAGAACTTCGCGTCGCCGGGCGGGGAGGTCGAGGACAAGGCGCACACATATGCAGCGCCGTCGCAACCAGCCGTGAATGACTGGGGGCTCGCCGGTTCATGGGACGTGGGTGCGGAGCAAGCCACGCTCGTCGCCGCGTCAGGACGCATCGTGTATCGCTTTCATGCGCGCGACCTTCATCTGGTGCTCGGGCCGGGTAAGGACGGCAAGCCAGTGCGGTTTCGTGTAAGTGTCGACGGTGCCGCGCCTCGCGCCTCGCACGGCACCGATGTCGCCGCCGACGGCAGCGGCATCGTGACCGGGCAACGTCTCTATCAACTGGTGCGGCAAACCGGCCAGGTCGAGGACCACACGTTCTCGATCGAGTTTCTCGATCCGGGTGTGCAGGCATTTGCCTTCACATTCGGTTAAGCCGACGCGAGCGGCCTGACTCAACTTCAAGCTGATCCAAAGGAATGACCATCATGCATACGATATCCACCCGCACCGCGTCGCCGCGGAAACGTTTCTCCGTCACTCGACTCGCAGGTCTCGTCGTGGTTGCTTTGAGCGTTGCGGCCGCGCAGCACGTCGCGCATTCGGCTGAAGCCGCCACGAAGATCCCGGCTCCCGTACAGGACGAGAAGGGCGTTGCAACGCATAGTGAAACGGCGGTGCTGGCGGGAGGCTGTTTCTGGGGCGTGCAAGGCGTGTTCGAACATGTGCGTGGCGTGAAACAGGTCGCGTCCGGTTATAGCGGAGGCGCGGCTTCCACCGCGCAATACGAAACCGTCAGCGACGGCGATACGGGACACGCGGAGTCGGTGCAGATCACCTACGATCCAACGCAGATCACGTATGGGCGATTGCTGCAGATATTCTTCTCGGTCGCGCACAATCCCACTGAGTTGAACTATCAGGGCCCTGACCACGGCACGCAATATCGCTCGGCGATTTTCCCCGTGAATGCCACGCAGCGCGGTATTGCGCAGTCGTATATCGCACAACTGAACAACGCTCATGTGTTTTCTGCGCCGGTCGTGACTCGTGTGGAGGACTTCAAAGGCTTCTATACGGCGGAAAGCTATCACCAGAACTTCCTCGCGCTGCATCCGAATCACCCATACATTGCCATTAACGATTTGCCGAAAGTGGCCGACCTGAAGCGCATGTTCCCGGATCTGTATCGCAACGATCCCGTGTTGCTAGCTACGGCGGCGCAATAACATGCGTGCAGTTGCATGCAGCGCCTGACGAGTAATCGTCTGGTTCTTGTGTCTTGAGGCTCGCGGCGGACGCGAGCCTTTTTGTATTATCAATATAAAAATTGCACAGGTGGAGCGCTGAGGCTGAACGGTGCCTTTAATCAACTGACGAATTAAAGATTTACGTTTTACGCATTGCTGCGAGGTGGAGTTTTTCCATTCGACCTCGTTTCGAAAATCTCTGCCCGGATCGTCTCGTGGTTTCTTGCTCTTATCACTTATCGCCCTCGAACCCCGGCACGTTACGCGGATGAAACGTTTATAATTCGTCTGCCAAAAAGTTCTGTAACTAATACCGGGCATGCGGTCGAGCACCGTTTTTCCTGTAACAGTTACGGTAGTGGTTGCCGCGCGTCGACGGACTGATTTTTGTACGCGAAGCGTGCTGGTGGAACGCTGCGCGCACTTCGATTTCGACAGCACGCTGTCGCTCGCCGACATTGAGGCGAAGGTGGCAGACCCGCACGGATCAATTGTTTTTTGGTTCCGAACCCGACTCGCAAGACGAGGACACACCTCGATCGCTGCCGAGACAACGGGTTCACGTCAATAATGGACAGTCAACGGTATACGAAAAGAAACTGGGTTGATTATTCGTCATCCTAAGGTTTTAAGTTGCGCGTGTTGGTACGAGTTTTGTTTGTCAACCATGAGGTGCGCCGGTCTGTCAGCGCGAGCCTCGGCAGATGTTCCAGTCGCTTCGGCGGCCTGCATGACCCCCTTGTGGCGTTTTCCCGGTCGGGTGACCGGCGTAGCGCTTTACGTCGCTCAGGAAAACGCTTGAGTTTTTCACGCAAGCGGTGCGTGCGGTTTGATTTTGGTGCGTGTCGCGTTCGATCCACTGTGTCGAAAATCCATGCGTAGTAGTGGGTAGCGGCTTATCGAGGGATTACTTCTCGACAGAATAGTAAGCATAACGTAATAAATAGAAGTTGGGCCGACTTTGGTTGCAATGTTGATCGCGCCGCTATTTGGCGCTGGTCAGCCTACGCGCACGGCGAGTAGGTCCGCCATCGAATAGCAGTACATCAAAGCTTTAGCTTCATCAGCAATGAACGCGGTCGGCGCGTTCTCAGGTTCACCTCTCTCTGTACTCAATAACGCCAAAGCGGACGACTGATCGATCTTGCTGAATCCTCGGGGAAAACCTGCTTTTAGCGAACTTACGGACAATGACGAGATACTTGAAACTATTGGGCGTTGCATCGGCATCAGTGTTGGCATCGTTTGCGGCGGAAAGCGCGCAGGCTCAGGCAAGCACCATCACGGTCTCGGGACAGCAATACAAGTTGTGCGCCCAGGAGAATGGCAACTGCTCTTTCCTCGGAACGGCCTCGGTGGTGTTTGGTGCGGTTCCGCCCAACGCGCCGTCGGTGATGTTGACCGCGCCGCATACGTTCAGCAATGGCGTCGGCTGCTATGTGGGCGCAGTGTCGCAGACCGACCCGGCCTATGGCTACGGCAAGTCATGCTGGATTAAGGCGGCCGCTGCAACACCGACGCCGACTCCCACGCCGACCCCGACGCCGACGCCGACCCCGACCCCGACCCCGACGCCTACCCCGGCCCCGACCCCGACGCCGACGGCCACCCCGACGCCGACTCCGACGCCGACGCCCACCCCGACGCCCACCCCGACGCCCACCCCGACGCCCACCCCGACGCCCACCCCGAGCAGTGCGACCATGTCGTGCAGCACGCCGACGCAAACGTCCGGCGGTACCGCGAACGGCGTGATCAGCGCCGATACGCCGACCACCGACGGCCTGCGCGTGTTCCAGAACAACGCATCGTTCAAGCTGGCAATTACGACGAACGCCCCGAGCGCGGACACCGTCGTCTGGTCCGTTGCGGATTCGACCGGCGCGATCAAGACGCAAGGAAGTTTTGCAGTCAAGGCAGGCGTGCAAACCAGTACGATTCCGTGTACGTCGACGTGGTCCGGCTATGCGGCGCTCACCGCGACCTTGCGTTCGAACGGTGGCACGTTGCCGCGAAGCGGTACCCGTCCGGTCGGCATCGCCACGTTCGGTGTGTTGCCGAATCTGAGCTCGGCACTGGGCACCGTGACGTACGCGCATCAGGATCAGCACCGCTTCGGCATGCAGGGCTTTAACGGCAACATCGCCGCGCTGCACGCGCTGGGTATCTCGTGGACGATCGACGACCGTCAGGTATCGGCAATGGAACCCAACGGTCCCAACACGTACACGCCGAACGTGAATGACCTCGATCCGTTCTACAAGGCCAATCCGGATCAGATGCGTATCGTGCGTCTCGATGGCCTGCCGGCATGGGATTCGAAGACCGGCCAGTTCAACGACAGCTACTATGCACCGTCGAACATGGCTGAGTTTCAGACCTACATGGGCAAGGTCGGCACCGACACCAGCCTGATCCGCGCTGCCAATTACCCGAATCAGCAGAAGAACTACTATCAGGTAACGTGGGAGCCGAGCCTCGGTTGGGCCGATAGTGACGCGAATTTCGTTGCCATGTACAAGGCCGCCTACCAGGGCATTCATTCGACCGACCCGAATGCGGTCGTGATGGGCACCGGCAATCCGTTCGCCTCGAATTGCGACACTTGCACAACCGGTTATCTGCAGAAGTTCGGCGCACTCGGCCTGTGGAATTACATCGATGCAGTCGCAACGCATGGCTACTGGAATGCGGGTACGTATCCGTCGCATCCGCCTGAATTGCAGGACTCGGATCCGGATCCGGCGAACCAGGCCAACGCGCTCGACAACCAGATGACGCAGCTGCGCTCGGTCATGCAGGCAGGCAAGCCGAACATGAAGCTCTTCTTCACGGAAGCCGGCGTGAGCTACGATCCGGGCCTCAACTACGGTCCCAACGTTCCTTCGCAGAACCAGCTGTTCGCGCATGCGGCGGTCGGCGTGCGGGCACACATCATCGTGCTGGGCGGCGGCGCGCAGGTCACGACGCTTTTCTACGGTCCTGACTACCCGGGCGAAGTGGGCTACGGCTCGTTCTTCGATCTGAATGACGCACAAGGCGCGTTCGGTGCGACGAACCTGTCGCCGAAGCCTGAAGCGATGGCCTTCGCGACGATGACGCGGGTTCTCGACGGCACGAACACGCTCGGCCGGATCAAGGGCGCACCGTCAGGTGTCTTTGCCTATGCGTTCCAGCAACTGGGGAACGGCAAGGTCGTGACGGCGGCGTGGACGCACAGCAACGCACAATGGCCGGCGAGCAACGGCGCGTATAGCCAGACCTATTCGACCAGCTATACGCTCCAGGTCGACAATGCCGGCACGTCGGGCAACGTGACGAAGATCGATGGTTACGGCAATGTCAGCACGGTCGCCTACACCAACGGTCAGGTCGCGCTGACGCTCACCGAGGTGCCGCAGTACATCGTGTCGAGCAACGCGACGGTTGCCAAGGCCAACTCGACTGTTCCGCTCGGGTACACGGGTCAGTAAATGACCCGATAAGCAGTCGGACAAGCAGTCCGACTAGCAGTCCAATAAGCGCGGAAAACGATCGACGCGCCGCTGATGTGAATGGCGGCGCGTCGATTGCGTTTTGGAACAAGAAAACCCTCACCCTGTGCAGCGCTGACGCATTCGCGGAAGCCGATCACACTCGCAGTACTCCATCCCACTACGCGAGCGGCGCTTACTGCTCCGCGTTCAGAACCTCGACACCCTTATCTGTAAAGAACGCAAGCCCGGCCCCGAGCATTGCGTACTGGCCTTTGATCACCGGCATATCGTGCGGAGCCGCGTCGCGTAACGCCGCAAGATACTTGGGCGTGAATATGCGATGCCAACTGGCGGCGAGCTGATTCGCCGAACCGATCATCTCGTGGTGTGCTGTGCCCCAATTCACCCTCAGCGGAAAGTGAACGAAACGCGCGGCCTGCTTCGGATCACCCTTCAGCGCGGCGAAATAGAAACCTTGAGCGCGCGCCTCGAATGCATGGTCCGATTCGTCGGTGATCATGCCGTACTGGCGACCCGCATTCGTGTTCGCGGATGACATACTTTCTAGGGCGAGCTTGACCGGCAGAGTCTTTCCGCCGCCAGTCCAGGTGCCGGCAAGGCCCACGCTATTGGGAAAATCAAGCGGCTGGCCGCCGTTCGAACCATTGCCCACAAAATGCAGCGTGAACGTGCCGTTCGCTTCCTGTAACGTCAGCGTGCCGCCGGATTGCTGACCGGTCAGCGCAATGTCCTTCAGGTAGCGGTAGTAGAAGTAATGTCCTTCGCCGAGATCTTTTCCATGCAGAGCGAGCGTCATGCCGACCTTCGCTTCGCCGACGGTGCCGGAATACGCAACCCGGGTCATGTCTACAGTCTGCGCGCAGGCGGAGTGATTGATGCTTATCGAAATCGTCAGTAGGGCGGCAAGCATTGCAATCGTGCGCTGCCTGCTCGGGCCATGAAGGCGCAATCGAAGTGTGTTCATGCAACGTCCTGTGAGCAGAAGTCGCGAGGCTAGCATGAACATGAAATGGCCTCGCTGATGGATCGCTTCAGTGTGAAGCACCGAATCTCCCGGTCGGCCAATACCGGCCGGAAGCCGGCACGCAGTATCAAAGCGGCTGCGCGACGTTCGCCATTGGCTCGCGGATGAACGCAAGCAGAGACTCGCCCGCCCATGTGCCGGCCATTAGTGCCGGCTCCGTTTGCAGCGCATGCCGAAACCTCGCCTGGGTGCGCGGATCATCGCCCGCGTAGCTCCTGAAGAGTTCGAGCCAGCGAAGCGCCAGTTCGCGTGCTTGCGATGACCGTGGCCCGACGCCCGCGTCGATCGCATCGCGCACCTCGGCTATGAGTTGCGGCCATTCCATTGCGCGCTTGCCGTTTCAGGCGCGGATTCTTGCGACCTGCCAAACCGGGGCATGGCATATTGGTGGCCGTGGTCACCAACAGGAGCTCACCATGCGAATCCAGACGTCTTTCCTCTTCGATCTCGACGGAACGCTGGTCGACAGCGTCTATCAGCATGTTCTGGCGTGGAAAGAAGCGCTCGACAGCGAAGGGATTCCTTTGTCGGTATGGCGGATTCACCGCAAGATCGGCATGAGCGGCGGCCTCTTCACCCATCAGCTTCTGCGGGAAACCCACGGCGAAATCAGTGCAGAACGGGTAGAGAGCCTGCGTCGTGCGCACGCCGCCGCCTATCAGCGACTGCGGGCGCAGGTGTGCCCGCTGCCGGGCGCGCGGGCGTTGCTCGACGCGCTCACGCAAGCCGGAACGCCGTGGGCCGTGGCGACCAGTGGCCGCATGGAGACGGCGGCGCTCAATCTGGAGGCGCTGGGTGTCGATCCCGCGAAGGCGGTGGTCGTTACGCGCGACGACGTCAAATATGCAAAACCGGATCCGGATCTGTTCATCGCCGCGGCTGAGCGGCTCGGCGTGCCGGTCGAAAACACGGTGGTGGTCGGGGACAGCATCTGGGACATGCTCGCGGCGCGGCGCTGCCGCGCTCTGGGCGTGGGCCTGTTGTCGGGCGGATACGGCACGGAGGAACTCGAACGCGCCGGTGCGCTGCGGGTGTACGACGACCCCGCCGATCTGCTGGAGCATCTGGACGAGGTCGCGTCGCGGCCGTAGCGGCCGGCTCCATCGCGCGGATTTTTCCGGTCACGCGTCGCCGCTGCCGTTGGTACTATATAGTTCAGGGGAATACGAAGTTTGCGGACCAGCATGAGAGAATCCGCCCTATGAGCGGGTAAGAGGCACGCCGGCGTGTTCCACATGCGAACACACGGAAAACCTGTAGCGGCAAAGTGCGGGGCGGGCGTGCAGGCAGTGGTCGAAGCGTCGGCCGCTCTCCAATCTGGGGGCGCCACGCCGCGACATGGCTTACGGACTCGCCTTGTCTTCCGGCGGCTGGCCTGCCGCGGCCATTCTCCGGAGGCGGCGCGACGAACCACGTGAAAATATGAACAACTTTATCCGACCACCTGTTCTGTACCCGTCAACGGTTGTTTTCGTGGATGACAACGACGGCTACCTGGACGCCCTGCGGCGTTTCTTTCCCGATATCACCACGAATCTGTTTTTTACGCGGCCTCAAACCGCGCTCGCCTTCATCCGTCAGCATGCCCGCGAAAATTCGCTGGAGTTTGCGCCGGCGTCGGCCTGTGTGAGCGAGACGGGTTTCGAGCGCTACGTGGAAAGCTCGGCGGAGCGGGACATTCTGGCGCGCGGCGCACGCTTTTCGGAAGTGGCGGCGGTGGTCGTGGATTTCGACATGCCGGGCATGAGCGGCGTCGAATTTCTCTCGGCCATCTCCAATCTGCGCTGCGCGAAAGTGCTGTTGACCGGTGTGGCGGACGAAACCGTCGCGGTCAAGGCCTTTAACGCCGGAATCGTCGATTTATACCTGAGAAAGACGGATATCGATTCCGCAAACCGGCTGGCCAACTTCCTGAAAGATGCAAAAAACAGGCATTGTTCAGAAGGCGGCTGGCTGGCGTTGGGCGATAGCGGCATGACGTACTGCGATCCGCGTACGCGCAAAGTCATCGACGAACTGGTGGCCGCGCATAACATCGTCGAATACTATTGGCGCCCGGAACAGGATGCCATTCTGATGTTCGACCGCGCCGGAAACCCGAGCGTTTTCGTTGCATGGGCCGAGAACGACTGGATCTCACAGGGCGAAATCGTGGCGGACGAGGACGGCCCGGCCGACCTGCTGAAACAGATGGCGGTGCGCGAGGTGATGCCGGTATTCTGGCCGAATCTGGCCTACCGTTCCGGCATGAACTTCAGGACGCTGACGCCGCAGCCCGTGCCGGGCTGGGGTGACGTGTTCTACTGCTGGTCCCCGATCGACGCAGCCGACGTGGGCATGAACCTCGTAACTTTCGCGCAATGGCGGAATGAGCGGAATCGCTAAATTCGGCCGACACGTTGAGCCACATGTACGCAATTCCGACAGCCTTCGTGTCCGCGATGTTCGTGGTGTTCGGCCTGTACGTACTGATCACGCAGGGGGCGACGCGGCTATTCACGCCGTTTATCCTGATGTGCGCGGCGACGTTCGCCTGGCAAGGCACCTGGACACTACTGTTCCAGACCGACAACCCGCAGACCGCGGAAATGCTGGTCCGGTGCGGCTATCTCTTCATTCTCTTTCTACCCACCACGTTCTATCACTTCGTCACGGAGGTGGTGGCGCAGCGCCGTGAGCGGCCAATACTGCTCGCGTCGTACGGCCTGTGCTTCGTCCTCGCGATACTGCTTCCCGGCAACGAAGTGGTGGCCGGCTATCAGCGCTTCTTCTTCGGCTTCTATCCGGTCGCCGGGCCGCTGCATCCGTTGCATGTCGTGCAGACCGTGTTGCTGGCCGTGCGCAGCGGGCAGCTTCTGCTCGCCGCGCGCCGCAAGGCCGAGGGGCACGCGCGCAGACGCCTCGACCTGTGCCTGGCGAGCCTTTGCCTGTACTCGTTTGCGGCGGTGGATTACGCGGTCAACTACGGCTACGGGTTTTACCCACCGGGCGTCCTGTTCATCGGCCTGAGCCTCGCGCTGCTGGCGATCACCATTGTCCGCTATCACCTGATCCACCCGTATGCCGTTGCGGCGACCATCGCGCACGAGATATCGACGCCGCTCGCGACCATCGGCATGCACGCCGACGAGATCGCCAGCGTCTGGTCTCACGTGTTCGACGGCTACCGGATGGCGGTCACGCACGGCATTTACGATGACCATGACCCATCCGGACAAACCGAGCGCATCGGCCAGCTGGCGACGGCAATCCGGCGCGAAGTCTCGGGAACCAGCGCGATGGTTGAGATGGCGCTCGCATCCTACACGCTCGATCGTCTGGACCGTAGCGGTTTCAGCCGGCATTCGGTGCGGCAATGTGTGATGTCGGCGCTGGAACGTTATCCGTTTCACAGCGGCGAGCGAGCGCGCGTCACGGTGACGCCCATCGATCCCGCCATGGCGTTCTCGGGTTCGGATACGGTGGTGGTCTTCGTGCTGTTCAACCTGCTGAAAAACGCGTTGCATGCGATCCGCCTGGGCGGCGATGGTCAGATCACGATCAGCGCCGCTCAGGATCAGGACTTTTGCGTGCTGCAATTCCGTGACACCGGGCCGGGCATTTCGCCCGACGTTCTGCCCTATATCTTCGACGCTTTTTTCACGACCAAACGTCACGGCAGCGGCGCGGGGATGGGGCTCGCGTTCTGCCGTCGCGCAACGGAGCTTCTGGGCGGGAGTATCGAGTGCAGTTCGATAAGCGGCACGCATACCACCTTCACGGTGCGGTTGCCGGCGCCGAATACACCCGCGGACCGTGCGCTGCGCAAGGCGCCGAGCCGCTCGCCGCGCGAACCTCAGCGCTGACCGGCAGAAGACGCCGGTGCCGCATGCGCGCATAGAAAACGGCACACCTCCGCGTGCAAGCTCTGCACGCCTGGGCTGGATTCAATAGCGCGCCAGCATCCGTGGACGAGTCCGGCGCCGATCCACAGCCGCGCTTCTCCACCGGCTACATGGATACGCTCCGCAAACACACGCGCGTCATCTCTCAACGGATCGTGTTCGACGCCGATCGCGAGCGTCGGCGGCAGGCTGTCGAAGCGTGTCGCGTCGAGCGGGATGGTCCACGCGGGGTACGGCGGGTGTGCGCCCCAATAAAAATCGCGAAATGCGTGAACATCCGCCAGCTTGAGCATGGGCGCATGCGCTTCGGTTTCACGCGCGGGCGGCTGAGGGTCGGTGCCGAGCATCGGATAGACCAGCACAAGGCCGCGCAGGCCTTGAATGCCGTCATCGCGCAGGCGCATCGCCACACTGGCCGCAAGCGTGGCGCCGGCGCTGTCGCCGGCCAGTTGCAGCGTGGCGCCGGACTGTAAATCGAACGGTAAGCGTCCTGCCAAAGCGGCGAGCGTGACCTCCAGGCAATCGTCGTGCGCGGCAGGGGCGCGGTGTTCGGGCGCGAGCCGGTAGTCGACCGCGATCACGTCAAGACCGGTGTCCGCGGCGATGCGCGCTGTCATGACCTGATGGCTGTCGAGCGAGCCGAGTACGAAGCCTCCGCCGTGAAAGTACAGCACGGTGCCAGGCGGCGTTTCGTGCCGGCCAGCGCGGTTGCGGTACAGCCGCAGCGCGATCGAATGGCCCGCGGGGGATTGGAACGCGGCGTCCTGGGTCGCGACGTTATCGGGCAGCGCGGGCGTGAACGCCGCCGCGTACCGGTCGTAAATCTGGCGCTGCTCGGACGGCGTCAGCGAAGTCGAATGCCCTGAGTAAATCGCGGCGGTTCTTTCGATAAACGCGGCAATCTCTGGCTCAAGCATGTTCAATCCCGCTGGGTTTCGTGGCGGCGGGCAAGCCGATCACGCGGCCGGCAAACCTGGCCGGTGGTAGCGCGGCATGCGCGTCGGCCAGCCCGCGTACGTGCGCGGCGACATCCGGATCGAACGCGGCGGCGCGCGGCCCGCCGGTATCGACATGCAGCAACATCTGCTCGCCCGCGGCCACCGGGTCGCCGCCGTCGCCGGCAAACATCTCCAGGTAGAGATGCAGGCGCTTGGCATCGTGGCCGAGCACCCGCATGTCGACGCGCACCTGCGCGCCTTCCTTGATCTCATGCAGATAGTTGATGTGGGCCTCGAGCGTGTAGATCGAGCGCCGGCGCGCTTTGCGCACTGCGTCCGGCAAACCGATCAGGTCGATCAGCGCGTCGGTCGCGAAGCTGAAAATCAGCATATAGAACGCGTCGCGCAAATGGCCGTTGTAATCGACCCATTCGGCCCGCACCGTATCGCGATAGCAGGGCAGGGCAGCAGGTTGCGGCATCGGCAGTCCTCTTTGTGTTTTGTATCAAAGGCGTCGGTTGTGGACGAACGTGGTGCTGCTCGCTGCTCGCTGCTCACGCCTCGCATTTCGAGGCATCAATCGGCCGGCAGCAAGCCATGCCGTGCCTTCGCCTCCGCAATCGCCGTCAGCACACTCGTAATGCAATCGTCGCGGTAACGTTCCAGCTGTTTGATCGACCGCGGGCCGACCTGTTCAGCCGTGCCGTCCACGACCCGGTCGATCAGTTCATCCGTCAGCTTCGGCGCGACCAGTTTAGTCCACGGTAGCTCCAGCGCCGGTCCGAACTGCTGCATGAAATGGCGCATGCCCGCATCGCCGCCCGCCAGCGTGTAGGTGAGGAACGTGCCCATGAACGACCAGCGGATGCCCGCGCCGAAGCGGATCGCGTCGTCGATTTCGCCGGTGGTCGCAACGCCTTCGTTGACCAGATGCAAGGCCTCGCGCCACAGCGCTTCGAGCAGGCGGTCAGCGATGAAACCGGGCACTTCCTTGCGGACCCGCAGCGGCCGCATCGAAAGAGCACGATACACCTGTTGCGCGGCGTCGAGGGTTTCCGGAGCGGTGCTTTCGCCGCCCACCACTTCGACGAGCGGCAACAGATACACCGGATTGAACGGATGGCCGACAATGCAACGCTGCGGGTTCACCGCACGCGCGTAAAAGTCGCTCGGCAGAAGACCCGACGTCGACGAAGCGATGATCGCATCCGGCTTTGCCGCACGGCTGATCTGTTCATGCAGCGCGAGCTTCAATGCCTCGCGCTCCGGCGCGCTTTCCTGAATGAAGTCCGCCTGCCCGACGCAGGCTTCGATCGTGTCGACGAAGCGCAGTCGCTCCGGCGACGCGCCCGCTGCCAATCCCACGCGCTGCAGCGCCGGCCAGGCGTTCGCGATGTTCTCGCGCAATTGCTTCTCAGCGCCCGGCGCCGGGTCCCACGCGAGAACATCGAGCCCGTGCGCGAGCGCGCGCGCCACCCAGCCGCTGCCGATCACGCCCACGCCGATTGCCGCGAATGTTTTGATATCGACGATCACTGCCATTGCTGACGTTTCCTTTGCCTGTGTGTTATCTGATTGCGATACGCGCCGCCGTGCCGGCAACGCGCGTGGCGCACGATCACGCGTACTGTCCCGCCGCGCGCCGCTCCAATTGGCGTTCGCCACGCGCGGGCAGGCCCAGCTTGCGGCGCCCTTCGGCGGGCGACAGCGCGCGCGCGCCGAGCCGTTCGATGATTTCCACCGCGCGTTGCACGAGCGTGCCATTCGTTGCGGGCACACCTTTGTCGAGCCAGATGTTGTCTTCGAGGCCGACGCGCACGTGGCCGCCGAGCAGCATGGCCTGCGCGACCATCGGCATCTGCATGCGGCCAATGCCGAAGCCGGCCCATTGCGCGCCGGGCGGCAGGTTATCGGCCATGGCTTTCATGGTCGTGGTGTCGGCGGGCGCGCCCCAGGGAATGCCGAGGCAAATCTGAAACAGCGGCGGCGCGTCGAGCAAGCCTTCCTTGAGTAATTGCTTTGCGAACCACAAATGGCCCGTATCGAAGATCTCCAGTTCCGGCTTCACGCCGAGTTCCTGGATGCGCTGCGCGCCGGCTCGCAATTGCGCGGGTGTGGATACATAGATGTAGTCGCCGTCGCCGAAATTGAGCGTGCCGCAATCGAGCGTGCAGATTTCCGGCAGCAACTCCTCGACATGCGCGAGGCGCGTCAGGCCGCCGACCAGATCGGTGCCCGCGCCAAAGCGCATCGGGTCTTCGCCTGGGCCGATCTCCAGATCGCCGCCCATGCCGGCCGTCAAGTTGATGATCACGTCCGTGCCCGAAGAGCGAATGCGGTCGACCACCTCGCGATACAGCTGCGGATCGCGGCTGCCGCGTCCGGTCTTCGGATCGCGCACGTGGCAGTGTGCGACGGTGGCGCCGGCCTTGGCGGCTTCAATGGCGGCCTCGGCAATCTGTTTCGGCGTGACGGGAATGGCCGGATGCTTGCCGACGGTATCGCCTGCGCCGGTGACCGCGCAGGTCACGATGACTTCATGATTCATGCGTGCTAGTTCCTGTGGATTGAAATGCGCGAGTGTCGAGATCAAAGACCCAGATAAGCCTTGACCGCGGGCAAGCCGTCCTTGCCGTCGTAGGTTTTGACGCCGGCAAGCCATGCGTCGAGTACTTGCGGGTTTTTCTTCAGATAGGCTTTGGCGGCGTCGGCCGGTTTTTCCTTGTTCATGACCGATTGCATGACCACGTTTTCGAGCTGCGTCGAAAAGCGCAGATTGCTCACGAGCTTGCCCGCGTTCGGGCAACGCGTCAGAAAGTCGGGGGACGTCAGCGTATAAACGCGTGCTTCGCCGTCGTTGGGACCGAACACGCCGTCGCTGCCGGTGAGGTATTTCATGTCGATCTGAATGTTCATCGGATGAGGTTCCCAGCCGAGAAAGACCACCCACTTTTTCTCGCGGATCGCACGATCGACGGAAACGAGCATGCCCGCTTCGCTCGATTCGATCAGCTTGAAGCCGCCAAGGCCGAACTGATTGTTGGCGATCATTTTCTGGATCGCCGCATTCGCGCTGCTGCCGGGTTCGATGCCGTAGATCTTGCCGTCGAGCTGCTCACGGTGTTTGGCAATGTCGGCGAAGGTTTTCAGGCCCGCGTCGTATTCGTAGCTCGGCACGGCGAACGTGGCTTTGGCGCCCGTCAGATTGGGCGGTTGCAGCACCTGGATCGATTTCGAATCGACGAACGGCGCGATCGCCTTTTCCTGCACCGGCCACCAGTAGCCGAGCGACACGTCGAGCTGTTTGCTCTTCAGGCCTGCAAACGAGATGGGCACCGAGGCGACGGTCGTCACCGGCTGATAGCCGAGCCCTTCGAACACGGTCGAAGCAAGCGCGGTGGTCGAAGTGATATCGGTCCAGCCGATGTCGGCAAAATGCACCGCGCGGCAGGCAGCCGGATCCTGCGCGAAGGCCGGTAGCGCGGTAACGGCCGCGGCCGCGAGGCATACAAAATGGGCAAGCACGGCTTTGATGCGTAACTTCATGATGTTCCCTCTTCTGACACGTTCAACAGCGTGTTTCGAACCGGGCCGCGCCTGAGCAGATGAAACCTGGCGAAGCGGCCCCCGGACATGCGATACGGCCTGTGTGATGCCTGAACTGCACGATGACGTAACGTTAATGCCCCATATTCCGCACAAAGCGACCGCCAGCGACCGGTTCTTGCTTCCACGCGACTATGAGGGAAAACCAGCGGCGCTTCGTCTTGCAGTGCAACAGCGGGTGCAACAGCGCCGCGGCGGGATTTTTGACGCGCCTTGCCCACTTGCGTGCTGCTTGCTAGGCTCGCCGCAAGCCCGCGTCCGCCCGCGTTTTCGTCTCTCCTGATCGAGTGTTTGCACGATGCCCGAAGATATGTCGTTCCTCTTGTTGCCGGGCTTTTCGGCGATCGGCTTCATGTCGGCGGTGGAACCGTTGAGGGTGGCCAATCGCTTTCAGGGCGATCTGTACCGCTGGCGCATTCTGAGTGTCGACGGCGCGCCGGTGGCCGCCAGCAACGGCATTTCGATCAACGCCGATGCGGCCATCGGCGACGTGGCCGCGGCGCAAACGCTCTTCGTCGTCGCGGGCTTCGAGCCTCTTGCCTGCTATACGCGTGCGCTGGGGGATTGTCTGAAGCGCCTGGACCGCGCGGGGGCAACGCTCGGTGGTATCGACACCGGCAGTTTCGTGCTCGCGGAAGCCGGCCTGCTGGGCAGTGCGGACAACGTGACCGTGCACTGGGAAGCGCTGTCGGCGTTTCGCGAGCGTTATCCGTCGCTGGACGCGAGTCAGGAGCTGTTCGAAATCGGCGCGCGGCGCATTACGTGCGCGGGCGGCACCGCATCGATCGACATGATGCTCGACCTGATCGGCCGCGAGCATGGCGCCGCGCTGGCCTCGGCGGTGTCGGAGCAATTCGTGGTGAGCCGGATCCGCCAGCGCTCGGATCATCAGCGCATGGAGATCGCCGCGCGTTACGGCGTACACAACCGCAAGCTGATTCAGGTGATCGGCGTGATGGAACAGCATATGGAAGAGCCGCTCGCCCCGGATCGGCTCGCGCAGGAGATCGGCGTGACGCGGCGTCAACTCGAGCGGCTCTTTTGCGCCTCGCTGAAAGACACGCCGACGCATTTCTATCTGCAGTTGCGCCTTGCGCGTGCGCGCGAGTTACTGCAACAGACCGACATGTCGATTACTTCGATTTGCGTGGCATGCGGATTCGAGTCGCCCTCGCATTTTTCGCGGACGTATCGCGCGCGCTTCGGCGCGAGCCCGAGAAGCGACCGGCAGCCTTCCATGGGGCCGGCGTAAAGGCGCTGAAGCGCCAACGCGAGGCGAGTGGGGACAGGGGACAGGCGGTACAAAGGCCGGCGAATTGCCGCCGTCGGAGAGGTTAAATCTTGTGCCCTCGACGCAATTATCCCGATTATCGCAACAGTGAATTAGGTGATTGGGGGTTTACCCTAAATAGACTGACTCCTAGACTGTGTTCATCCGCTGCAGACAAACCGATTCGCAGCGTGGCAAAAACAATCTCTGGAGGTAGTTATCATGAAATCCCTGATCGAAGCCGCTGTCATCGCCGCACTCATCACCGCACCGCTCGCCGCTTTTGCTCAATCGAATCAGCCGGTTACGCGCGCGCAAGTGCGCGCCGAGCTGGTTCAGCTGGAAAAGGCCGGCTACAACCCGGCCACCGCGAGCGACCCTCAATACCCGGCTGATATTCAAGCTGCCGAGGCTCGTGTAGCCGCTCAAAACGGCGCCGTCCAAACCAGCGGTTATGGTTCGGCCACGAATGGTTCGTCGCAGGCCGGCAGCCGTTCGGAAACGACCCGCAGCTCGTATTCGGCTCCTGTCGTCAACTACAGCCACAACTGATTTCGACGTGAGTGCGTAATAGCTCGCTCCATCCGCGTGTGCGGCAGCCGACAAGGATCGGCTTCCCGCCCACGGCGATCACGACGACTTTCGTACTGACTGCAGTGGTTCCGGCTACGCCGAAAAGTATCTGATCGATGACTCGCTGATTCCCTGGAGAGTGCTCCAGGGAATCAGCGAGTCTTTCTGTTTCTCCGCGGACTGTTCTCGCCAAATCCTCCCCCCTGAAAGTCCGCGATGCAGCGCGCGAACTTCCATGTTTTTCGGAATTGGCGAATCGCTTTCGCCATGTCCAATGACGCCTGCCGAATTGCCGGACTTCAGCCACTGTGTGTGCGCATCACGTCTACAACGGACACGCGGATCGCATCGATCAAAGCTCGCGCGGCCGGGGACGGGCTGCCGGTCGAGCGCATGGTCAAACCGATGTCGCGTCGCGTGTTGTGTAACTTGACGTCGAGAATCGCCAGTTGTCCGGACTGAATTTCCAGTTGCAATTGGTGGGCCGACAGCGCGGCAATCATGTCCGTGTCGAATAGCAGACCGCGAATCACTGCCAGGTCCGCGGTTTCCACGGTCGGCACAGGCGGTTTGACCTTCATTCGCCTGAACTGTTTTTCGAAGAGCGCAAGAGCCGGTGCGTTGCTGCGCGGGAGGATCCACTGTGCATCGCGCAGGTCCATGATGCTGAGATCGCGCGCGCGAGCGAGCGGGTGATCGCGGCGTACGAGCAGTGCCATGTCGGACGACATCAGTCGCTCGTTCTTCAGGCCACTCGCGGTGTCGTTCTCCCGCAGCGCACCGAGGATAAAGTCGACGTCACCCGCGCGCAGGTCTGCAACGAGCGCCTCGTAGGCACTTTCGTTCGTGATGGTGCGCACACCTGGATTTTCCCTCATCATCCGTGCGATCGCTTTTGGCAGGATCAGCGTGCGTCCGAGCGGCAACGCACCGACTGTCACCGTGCCTTGAATCTGACCGTGCGTTGCCGCAACGTCGTCGGGTAAATGCCTTAGTTCGTTCAACGCGCGACGCACGCGCAGCAGAAACGTTTCGCCTTCTGTCGTGAGAAGGATGCCGCGCGGGCTACGATGAAATAAAGTCAGACCGGAGCCGCTTTCCAGCACGCGAATCGCGGTGCTCACGGCTGGCTGGCTGATGCCGAAGGTCCTCGCTGCACTGGGCATGTGCCGATGGCGGGCGAGCGCCGCAAACAGTTGCAGCCGCCGCGTGTTGAGCAGATAAGCCGGCAGCGCGCCCTCCGCCGCGGCGCGGCGGCGTGCCTGCCGCGCCGAGCACCACTGCGCGAGTTCTTCCAGTTCGGCAAAGATCCGCTCGCAACGTTTGAGAATCGTCCGGCCGACCGGTGTTGGAAGCATGCCCGACGGACTGCGAACAAAGAGCGGCTCGCCGAGTGCCGACTCGAGTTCCTGGACAGACCGTGTGACGGCCGATTGGGCGCGAAACAGGGCGGCGGCGGCACGCGTGGCGCTGCCCGTGTCGGCGACCATTCGGAATGCGCGCAATTGCGAGAGGTTGAGAAGTTCGTGGCTGCTCATGGACGGGGTGGTGTTCTGGAATTCCGAATTGCGATTTGGTTCATAAGGCATCTGTTCTGTTTATCGCACCCGGACGGTCCCAGCGGGATCCATTGTTGAAGCTTTGCCGGTGTGGGATTACAAAAACCCTTGTCGCAGCGCGCTTCGCGGCACTTGCCGCGCAAGCGAAGAGTCGGTAATGGCCATCAATTATCCAACTTTGGTGGTAATGACGGTGGTTTCCGCACCCTTCCTTCGAGCAGGCTTACTCCCTATATTTGTATCCGAAAGCCTGTGCGGAAGATAGCCGCGCCGGTTACCCGACCCATCTGGTTTCGCGGGAGTATGGGCGGCGCAAGGAAAGGGGTGTAAGCGAATCGCGGGATGATGGTTGGCGGTATCCAGGTCGCGACGACTTAGGGTGAGCCCCATCGTTGCCGGACCGCCGCTAGCCGTATTCTCCGCGCTCGCCACCTGAGGCGCCTCGATGGGCGGTCATCTGAGATTTCTGAGGAGTATGGGCATGGCACGGATCATCGGAGGCATCGCGGCCTCGCACACACCAACCATTGGCTTTGCTTTCGACAAGAACAAGCGCGACGATCCGGTGTGGGCTCCGATCTTCGAGAATTTCGCGCCGCTGGCGGACTGGCTCGCGCAGAAGCGTCCTGACGTGCTGCTGGTTATCTATAACGACCATGTCACGTCGTTCTTCTTCGACCACTATTCGGCGTTCGCGCTAGGCGTGGGGCCTGAGTGGAAGGTTGCCGACGAGGGAGGGGGCGCGCGGGATCTGCCGCCTATCAGCGGACATCCGGGCCTGGCCGCGCACATCGGCACGTCGCTCATGACCGACGAGTTCGATATGTCCTTCTTCCAGAACAAGGCGCTCGATCACGGCTGTTTCTCGCCTCTATCGATGCTCTGCCCGCATACCCCCGAATGGCCCGTGAAACTCGTGCCGTTGCAGATGGGTGTGCTGCAAGTGCCAGTGCCGAGCGCGCGGCGTTTTTACAAGCTTGGCCAGGCACTAAGGCGTGCGATCGAGAGTTACCCGGAGGATCTCAAGGTCGCGATCGTCGCGACGGGTGGCCTGTCGCATCAGGTGCATGGGGAGCGCGCTGGCTTCAACAACACGGAATGGGACCAGCGCTTTCTCGATCTTTTCGAACGCGATCCCGAGCAACTTGCTGATATGACGATCGCCGAATATGCGGAACTGGGTGGGTTCGAGGGCGCGGAGGTGATCATGTGGCTCACGATGCGAGGCGCGTTGCCGTCGAGCGTCGTATGCAAGCATCGCAGTTACTACTTGCCGTCGATGGCGGGCATCGCGACCGCCATCTATGAAGGCGAGGAAGGTGAGACGAAGCCCTCCATTCTGGAGCGCCACCGGCAACGGATGGCGACGCAGCTTGCCGATATCGAGAAGCTCGAAGGCACCTATCCGTTCACGATCGAACTCGCCGTGAGGGCGTATCGGATCAACGATTATCTTCACCGGATGGTGGAGCCGGCCCATCGCGAGGCCTTCCTGAGCGATCCCGAGGCAAGTTTCGAAGCGGCCGCGCTGACCGAAGAGGAGCGAGACCTGATCCGTCGCCGGGATTGGCGCGGCATGCTGCACTACGGCGTTATCTTTTTCATGCTGGAGAAGCTGGGCGCCGTGACAGGCGTGTCGAATCTTCACATCTACGCCGCCATGCGTGGGGAAACGCTGGAAGCTTTCCAGCGCACGCGCAATGCGCCCGGCGCGCTGTATTCGGTGGCGGGAAAAACCGCCGGAAAACTTGACTGGGACAGCCCGAAGAAAGAGTGAGCTGAGAACAGGCGCAGTTGACCGGGATCGCATGGCAACCATGCAAGCGGTAATTCCGCGACGCAGACACAGATCAACAGCACAAACAGTTCCGATGGCGTGTTGAGCCGCGCCACTCAGGCCATCGTTCGAGTGGACCTTTAAACCCGCTTTGGCGTTGCCGTTGCGGAACCGTTCGCGATCGTTGCGTCGGGCGAGACATATAGGAAGGAGACAGGAGTCAACAATGACTAACGGAAGAACGATTGATATCAAGGCGTTTATCGACGGGCGATCCATTTCGCCTTACCAGTGGCTACTGGTGGCGCTGTGTTTTCTCGTCGTAACCGCCGATGGCATGGACGTGGCGATCATGGGCTTCGTGGCGCCTTCGATCATTCACGACTGGGGGATTTCGCGACCCGCGTTCGGTCTGGTGATGAGCGCGGCGCCGCTCGGCCTCGTAATCGGTGCTCTCGGGGCCGGGCCTGCTTCAGACCGTGTGGGCCGTAAGTGGGTGTTGATTACTTCTGTTTTCCTTTTCGGGGTGTTCACGATAGCGACCGCCTTCACCCGGTCGCCGGTGGAAATGGCCACGCTGCGTTTGCTGACCGGCATTGGTCTTGGCGCCGCGATGCCCAACTCGACCACGCTGCTTTCGGAGTACGCACCTCAGCGCAAGCGGTCACTGTTGATCACCATCATGTTCACTGGTTTCAATCTGGGTTCGGCCTTGATCGGTTTTGTTGCCGGCTGGCTCATTCCCGACCATGGTTGGCGTTCGGTATTGATCTTTGGTGGCGCTCTGCCGCTCGCCTTGATCCCCTTGCAGGTGTGGCTGCTACCGGAATCGGCCCGTCTCCTGGCGGTGCGCGGCGCGTCGCCCTCGCGTATCGGCGCGACTCTGGGCCGGGTGTGCGGTGAGCGCTTTACAGGCGACGAGGTTTTTGTTTCCAGCGAGCCCCCGTTGCCGACGCGCAAACCGATCGGTGTGCTCTTTTCGCACGGCTACGGCTTCATGACCGTGGCGCTTTGGGCGACCTATTTCATGGGCCTGCTCGTGATCTATCTGTTGACGGGCTGGCTGCCCACGCTCATGAAAGATGCGGGGCTGACCGTCACGTCGGCGGCCAACGTGACGGCGATGTTCCAGATTGGCGGAACGATCGGCGCGGTTCTTGTCGGGTGGATGATGGACAAAGTGCGGCCGGCGCCGGTCATCAGTGCGGCCTATCTCGGCGGCGGTCTGTGTGTTCTTGCGCTTGGATGGATCGGCGCTTTGTCGTCCTCGCTGGCGTGGTTCGTGTTTGCAGCCGGCTTTTGCATGAGCGGCGCGCAGACGGGGCTGAATGCGTTTGCGCCAGGCCGTTACCCGACGCTCGCACGTGCTACCGGCGTGAGCTGGATGTTGGGCATGGGGCGATTCGGCAGCATCTTCGGCTCGGCAATAGGCGGCGCGCTGCTCGGCCTCGGCTTGCAGTTCAGCGCGATTCTCCCGCTGCTTGCGGTGCCCGCAACGCTGGCTGCGGTGGCCATCCTGCTGGCCCAGCGGGTCAGGGTAAGCGAGCCGGCCGCGCAGCCCAACACGGCGCACTGACCAGGTAATCGAGCGATGCTACGTCCGGCATTGCGGCAACAATTCAAACGCTGTTCGGAGTCACGATGATCATCGACATTCACGGCCACTACACAACGGCACCCAAAGCACTGGAAATGTGGCGCAACCGCCAGATTGCGAGCATCAACACTCCTTCGGAAGTGCCCAAAGTTTCCGAATTGCAGATCGGCGACGACGAACTGCGCGAATCGATCGAAAGCAACCAGTTGCGCCTGATGCGCGAACGCGGCCTCGATCTCACGATCTTCAGCCCGCGCGCCAGTTTCATGGCGCATCACATCGGTGATTTTCAGGTCTCCAGCACGTGGGCGGCGATTTGCAACGAGTTGTGCTTCCGTGTGAGCCAGTTGTTTCCCGATCATTTCATTCCGGCTGCAATGCTTCCGCAAAGCCCCGGCGTGGATGTCGCCACCTGCATTCCCGAACTCGTCAAATGCGTGGAGCAGTACGGCAACGTGGCGATCAATCTCAATCCGGACCCGTCGGGCGGTCACTGGACCAGCCCGCCGCTGTCCGATCGCTACTGGTATCCGATCTACGAGAAGATGGTCGAGTACGACATCCCCGCAATGATTCACGTGAGCACGAGTTGCAATGCGTGTTTCCACACAACGGGCGCGCACTACCTGAACGCCGACACCACTGCGTTCATGCAATGCCTCACGTCGGACCTGTTCCGCGATTTTCCAACGCTGCGCTTCGTGATTCCGCACGGCGGCGGTGCGGTGCCGTACCACTGGGGACGCTTTCGCGGACTCGCACAGGAACTGAAGAAGCCGCTCTTGAAGGACCATCTGCTCAACAACGTCTTCTTCGACACCTGCGTCTATCACCAGCCGGGAATCGATCTGCTGACGCGCGTGATTCCCGTGGACAACATTCTGTTTGCAAGCGAGATGATCGGCGCCGTGCGCGGCATCGATCCCGAGACGGGCAATTACTTCGACGACACCCGGCGCTATATCGAGTCCGCGCAGATCGATACGGACGAGCGGTACAAGATTTATGAAGGCAACGCGCGGCGCGTTTATCCGCGCCTCGATGCAGCATTGAAAATGAAGGGGCTTTGATCATGTATGAATTAGGCGTGGTGTATCGCAACATTCAGCGAGCACAGAAGGATGTCGCCGCGAATCTCGGTGCGCTTGGGACCGCGACCGTGCACGAGGCAATGGGTCGCGTCGGCCTGCTCAAGCCATACATGCGGCCGATTTATGCGGGTGCGCGCGCCCATGGCACGGCGGTCACGGTTCTGTTGCAACCCGGCGACAACTGGATGCTGCACGTCGCCGCCGAACAGATCCAGCCGGGCGATATTGTCATTGCCGGTGTCACGGCCGATTGCACGGACGGCTATTTCGGTGATCTGCTGGCAACGAGCTTCATGGCACGCGGCGCGCAGGGGCTCGTCATCGATGCGGGCGTGCGCGACGTAAGCGTGCTGGCCGACATGCAATTCCCGGTCTGGAGCAAAGCGATTTCCGCCAAAGGGACGATCAAGGCCACGCTCGGCTCGGTGAACATTCCGGTGGTGTGCGCCGGAGCGCTGGTGAATCCCGGCGACGTCGTCGTCGCGGATGAAGACGGCGTCGTGGTGGTCCCCGCAGCGTCGGCGCAGAAGGTGCTCGACAAGGCGGCGGCGCGCGAAGCCAATGAGGCCGAGAAGCGCGCGAAGCTCGCTGCCGGCGTGCTCGGTCTGGATATGTATCGCATGCGCGAGCCCTTGCAGGAAGCAGGGCTGCGCTATATCGACTGAAAAGGCGTGTAACTTGGCTATCGATCAAACCATGGGGCAGACGGTCACCGTTATCTCATCAATGGCGACCCGCAATGTGCTCGCCGATCTCGCCGAACGATACGCGCAGGATTCGCGGCGATCGGTGTCGGTCGAATCGGTAGGCGGCGTCGATGCGGCCCGGCGTGTGATGGACGGTGAGCCGTTCGATGTCGTCGTGCTGGCGGCCGACGCAATCGACCGGCTGGCGGCGGCCGGCCGGATCGTGGCGGGCAGTCAGAGGGAGATCGCCCGCTCTCACGTGGCAATCGCCGTGGCGGCGGGCGCGGCGCATCCCGACATCTCGACCGGACCCGCCGTACGCAGTGCGATTCTGGCTGCCCGCAGTATTGGCTATTCCACCGGACCGAGCGGTTCGCATCTGTTGCGGCTTTTCGAGCGCTGGGGCATTGCAGGGGCTATCGCGCCGCGCGTTGTGCAGGCTTCGCCGGGCGTGCCGGTCGGCTCACTCGTCGCGAGCGGTGAGGTGCAACTCGGTTTCCAGCAATTGAGCGAATTGATGCACCTGCCCGGCGTCGATGTGGTCGGGATACTTCCGTCTGATATTCAGGTCGTCACCGCTTTTTCAGCCGCGGTTTGCGTGGCGTCCACGCAAGCTGCGCAGGCACAGGCATTCGTTTCGTTCCTTGCGTCGCCCCTTGCGGCGTCTGTCAAGCTGGTGCACGGCATGGAGCCGGCGTGAACCGACGCCGCGGATATTGAGTCTCTGATCGTCAGCTCATCCAGTACTTGTCTGGAATTCTGCGGTCCGCTTCGGAAAGGAAAGGGTTGTCGAGCGTAAAGGTCAGGCGCGATCCGATCTTTGCGCGTGTCAGCGCATCCTGAATGTAATGATGGGAGTTGAACAGTCTCATGTAGGCGCCATTGCGATACGCAGTGGTAAGCCCGCTTTCGATCGCCTCCGCCAATGCTTCGTGGCCCGAGGCGACATAGAAGATGAAATCCGATCGGTATTTCAACAGGAGCCGGTTCTCGACCACGAGATCGGGCTCCTGGTGCTGACGGCCATCGAGTTCAGTAAATGCTTCAACTAAGCCGCGCGGGAAATAGTCGACCCGGCCACCTTGGGTCATCTCGAACATCGTGTCATAGGTCGAAGTCTGAACGTTCAGGCCGGCTGCCTTCAGGATCTCCGTATCGATCCACCCCAGTCCCTGCCCGCACATGAATGCTTTCAGATCGGAGAAGCGTTCAACCTTGTCGAAATCCGCTTGCCGATCCTTTCGGATGATGAATAGCCGGTGGCCAATCAGTCCACGATGAATCGGAATCCGCACGACATTCCTGCCGCGCTCGGCTTGCGCCTCCATACTCGTCCAGTGCAGATTGATCATGTTGTCGGGGCCAGCCAGTTCGGCTAGCGCCCGACCGCGCTCCATTTCGATGTCGGCTGCCCGCAACGTGTACGAAACGTTTGCTGTCTTCATGGCCAGATCGAGTACGGCGAGCGCAAACGCGGCGTGCACGTCGCGGGCAGGCCGAATGCGGGGATAGACAACGTTGAAGTGGACGGGAGAGTCGGCAGGCGCGGCACGCGCGCGCAGCGTGCTGCCCGCCGCAGCCAGCGCTGCCAGTACAAAGCGCCTGCGATCCATGGATGGTCGGTTTCTCGAAACAGCAGTGGTGCGCTCGGATTGGCGCTTGTCCGCACAGATTCTCGCCTGAGCGGTTTTTCATCCTGCCACGTCCTGCCTTTACTTACAAATCGTGTAATCCCGTTGTTAGGGTGCAGCGGGCATTCAGGATTTCCTGACGGCATCTTCAGCGGATCGGAAGGGCTTTTTTCCGGGCTTCCTGACTGTGTGCCGGTCCCGGCCTCCTTAGGATGGTTTATCGAAATCGTCTATATCAACGGTCCCGTTATGAACGGTCATTCAGAAAGCCGCGAAATCGCGGTTGAATTCCTCGACACCGCGTGCGAGCGGCTGTTCGACATCTGGTGTGAAAGCAGAAGCGTCATACCGCTCAGCTACCTGCTGCACTGCTGGCCATTGCCGGATAGGGGGTACGCGTCCGTGAAGCGGTTGTCCGACGGATTGCGCGAGCTGCGGATGTCGAACCCCCATGCGCTCGGTGGCCGCATCCGGCCGATCCTCGCGGAGGTCACCTCATGCATCGATGAGATCCTGCAGTATCCGCGGATCTGCTTGCCGCGAGCGGTCAACGATTCGCCGGCTGTCGCGACGGACATGTACGTCAACTAGACTTTCGTCAGAATAATCAGGACGCGTTTCACCGGGAACGAGCACCGGGCGGATCGGCAAATGAGAGTGACTGGCTGACTGGGGCAGGCAAACGTTGAAGCGCCACCCTGCGAAAGCGCTGGCCGACCGTTCAGAGCCCGTGTAGCGGCAACGAGTGCAGAATAGACGAAACTAGAACCGTAGCACTCGCGGGGAAGCATGAAGCACAACCTCTTCGACGCATGGTGGAGTTTGATCAGCCGCTTCAGGAGCAGCCTTGTATCACGGCTTCTCGTCACCGTGCTGCTCGTCAGCTGCGCGGTCACGGTGTTGCTGACCGGGCTGCAGCTTTACCGCGACTACGAGCAGGGCGTGAAGCAGATCGACAATCGCCTTGTGGACATTGACCGCAGTAGTCGCGACAGTCTGGCGGAAGCGCTCTGGCGACTCGACGATGCGCAACTGCAACTGGAGTTGAACGGCATTCTGCGTCTCGCGGATATCCGTGCCGTAGAAATTCGCGAGGCGGGGAAAGCCGGTCAATCTGCCTACCTGAGTGCGGGTCAACGCTCCGCCGGTCCCGTCATGGCTCGCGAGTTTCCGCTCTTCTACAGGGTGCAGGGCAAGGAGCGCGAGATCGGCAAGCTCTACGTGGAGGCGACGCTGCTCGATCTCTACCGCCAGTTGAAGCGGACCGCCGCGACGATTCTGATCACGCAGGCCGCCAACACTTTTTTCGTCTCGCTGTTCATCGTCTACATCCTGTCCCGTCTTGTGATGCGGCACGTCGCGGCCATTGCGCGTACGGTGGAGAACTACGATTTTCGTGAACCGCCCAGGCCGTTCAGCCTGCAGCGCCGCAAACGGCGTGAGCCGGACGAACTAGACCGTGTGGCGGCCGCATTCAATGCGATGGGGGCGCGGCTTCACTGCGCGTATCGCGACGAGCAGAATACGGCGGCTGAACGCGAAGCACGCAATCTGGCGGAAGCGGCCAACCGGGCCAAAGGCGAGTTCCTGGCGAACATGAGTCACGAGTTGCGCACACCGCTGAACGGTATTCTCGGCTATGCGCAGATTCTCGAGTGCGATGCCACGTTGAGCGAGCGGCAGCGAGAACGCGTGGCGGTCATCCGCCATAGTGGCGAGCATCTGCTGACGTTGATCGAAGACACGCTTGATTTCGCGAGGATCGAAGCGGGCAAGCTGAGAGTCGAAATAAACGACGTGCCGCTGGCGGGGTTTGTCGATGCCATTCGGGACATCATCGAAGTAAAAGCCGAGCAGAAGCATCTCGACTTCATCTGCGAATTCGCGGACGATGCGCCCGACGGCGTGCGTGCCGATGAGCGACGCTTGCGGCAGGTCATGCTCAATCTGCTTGCCAACGCCGTCAAGTTCACCGACTCCGGTTGCGTGAGCCTCCTTGTCTCCAGATCAGAGGCAAACCGCGTCCGTTTCGAAGTGCGCGACACGGGGGTGGGCATTGGTCACGATCAACTGAATACGATCTTCGAGCCCTTCGAACAACTGGGCGCGGCTGAGCGGCGAGCAGGCGGGACCGGCCTCGGCCTCGCCATCAGCCGTGAGTTCGTGCGTGCAATGGGCGGCGAGATCGAGGTGGAAAGCCGCCTCGGGCAGGGCAGTACTTTCCGCTTCGAACTGCCGCCCGCGAGCGTGACGCCCGTGTTGCGCAAGACAGCGGCCCCAGCGTCGCTCTCGTCCACGGCGACGGGCTATGAGGGGCCGCGCAGGAAGGTGCTGGTCGTCGACGATATCGAGGTCAATCGTGCGATCGTTGTAGACCTGCTAGGCCGTCTCGGCTTCGACACCGTCGAGGCGCAAGACGGTCGCGATGGGTTCGAGACGGCGCAACGCGAACGACCGGCACTCATTCTTACGGACATCGTGATGCCCGAAATGAACGGCCTCGAATTGACGCGCAACCTGCGAAAATCGCAGGGGTTCGCTCATGTTCCGATCATTGCCATGTCCGCCAGCCCTTCCGGGATCAACAAGACGATGAGCATGGAAGCGGGCGTGAACGCGTTCCTGCCAAAGCCGGTCGACCTCGAAGCGCTGCTGGCGCAGATCGCCACGCTACTTGGGCTGAGGTGGATCCATGCGTCGCCGGCCGAGCGTGACGTGACGCCGGAGGTTAGCCTCGCAGCCGTGCCCCGGCGGCAGATGGAAGAATTGCATCATCTTGCGCGCCTTGGCGATATGCATGAAATCATCGCGTGGGCCGAGAACCTGGCGGCGCGCGATTCGCGTTATGGCTCTTTCACGGGGCAACTCTGTGCACTGGCTCGAAACTATCAGTCGAAGTCGATTCTCCATCTGGTCGAACGGTATCTGACTCTCGAGGGCAAGCCATGAACGAGCCCAACGCGGAGGCCCGAGAACGGCCGACGATCCTCATCGCCGACGACACGCCGGCGAATTTCGGCGTGGTCGTCGACAGTTTGACGGACCGCGGCTTTCGGGTGCTCATTGCGCTCGACGGCGAAGAGGCGCTGGAGCGTGCGCTGTTTTCCGCGCCAGACCTGATCCTGCTCGATGTGAAGATGCCGGGAATCGACGGCTTCGAGACTTGCCGGAGGCTCAAGGCGGACCCGCGCACGCGCGATATCGCGGTCATTTTCATGACCTCCTTGACGGGCGCGGAAGACATGGTCGAGGGTTTTTCGGCCGGGGGCGTCGACTACGTGGCGAAGCCAGTCCGTGTCAACGAAATGATGGCGCGCATCGAGACGCATCTCGCGTTGCGCGTGATGCACCGGCAGCTTGTCGTGCAGAACCGCCAGCTCATGAACGAGGTGGCGGTGCGCCACGAGGCCGAGGCCGAATTGTCGCGCGCGCGCGACGCGCTCGAGCAGACGGTCGAGCAGCGCACGAGGCAACTCGCGGAGTCGAATGCGCGGCTGTCCGCTCAGGTGGACGAGCGCCGCCGGGCGGAAGCGAAGTTGCAGGCGAGCGAAGCGCGTTTTCGCACGATTGTCGAAACCAGCCCGATTCCGCTGTGCATCACGTCGATGCCCGACGGCGTCATTCTGTACGCGAATGAACCGTTGCGAAAACTGGTCGGTCTCGATACGGGCATGGGCCCGTTGACCAACATCGTCGATTTCTATATGGATGCCGGCGACCGTGACCGGCTCCTGTCGCATCTGCGCACGGAGGGCAGTTTCAGCAACAGCGAAGTGCATATGCGGCGCGCCGACGGCTCGCCGTTCTGGGCCATGGCGACCGCGCGCGTGGCGACCTTCGGCGATGCCCCGGCGATCTACGTCGGTCTGAACGACATCACGTCGCGCAAGCGTATCGAGCAGGAGTTGTTCGAATCGCGCAATCAGTTGCGCGAGTTGTCCGCGTACATGGAGGCGATTCGCGAGGAAGAGCGCAAGCGCATCGCCATGGAGATTCACGATGAACTCGGCCAATTGCTGACCGCGCTAAAGATGGACGTCTCCCTGCTGAAAATGCGTCTCGGCACCGATCCGGAGGCGATGCGCAAAGCCGACGACATGCGCGAACTCGTCGAAAAGACCATCTGGATGGTCCGCAATGTCGCGAACCATTTGCGGCCGGTGGCGCTCAACTTCGGGGTCGTGTCGGCGCTGGAATGGCTGGTGGAGGATTTCATGCGGCGGCATGGCATTCTTTGCCAGTTGCACATCAACGGGGGGGAACCCGTGCTGCCGGAGGCTTGCGCCACAGCCGTATTCCGGATCGTTCAGGCGTCGCTCACCAACGTCGGTCGCCACGCGCGGGCAACGCGTGCCGACGTGACGCTGACTAGCACGGCGGCGGCGCTCGATCTGCACGTGAGCGACGACGGCTGCGGATTCGATCCATCCATGGCGCGTACGGGTTATTCGTACGGACTGCTGGGTATGCAGGAGCGCGCCCGCCTGATCGGCGGCGCGATGAGTATCGACAGTGCGCAGGGTATGGGCACCGCGATTTCCATTCACATTCCGCTTACAGGCGCAGCAGAAAATGATCGACGTCCTGATTGCCGATGATCACGCCGTGGTGCGTGGCGGCCTGAAACAGATTCTCGCGACGACCACGGATATCGTCGTCGCCGCCGAGGCCGCACAAGGTTCGGAAGTGCTCGATCGGCTGCGTACGCGGCGGTTCGATCTGGTGCTGCTGGACATGACGATGCCCGGCATCAGCGGGGTCGATCTGATTCGGCGAGTGCGTGCCGAGCAGCCGTCCTTGCCGATTCTCGTGCTGAGCATCCACAACGAGGCACAGGTCGTGTCGCGCGCGCTGCGCGCGGGCGCGACGGGCTATGTGACGAAAGACAGCGATCTTGACGTGCTGCTCGCGGCGATCCGCAAGCTGGCGGGAGGCGGGCGTTTCATCGACCCGAAGCTGGTCGACGCGATGGTCTTCGAAACGCATTCCGGCGACGCGCCGCCGCATGAAGTGCTATCCGACCGTGAATTCCAGGTGTTGCAGATGCTGGCGGCCGGCCAGAGCATCAACGAGATTGCCGAGTCGTGTTCGCTCAGCGCCAAGACCATCAGCACTCACAAGATGCGGCTCATGCAGAAACTTGGCCTGAACAACAACGCCGAGCTGATCCGCTATGCGATCAGGCACGGTCTGGTGACAGAGTAACGAAGTGACGGTGCCGGTAGGGAAATCCTGAGGCGCGAAGCAGCGTTTCCCGAATCAACAATCCGGCGCTGCTGACTGAAGAAACCTCGCCGTTGTCCCACGATTGGCAAATGGGAACCTGACGTGCGGGGGCAGATGTGGATGCGACGAAAAGCTCACTACGCGGACTGCGCGAGAAATTACTGGCGACGGCGGGCGCGCTTCCGGTCCGTGTGCTCACGCTGCATGGTTCGGCGGACGGTCTGACTTGCCGCGTATGCGTCGAAATCAGACGACCGGATGGACCGATCCTGCTGTTCTTTTTCCGGCACAGCGACGGTACGTGGCACGTATTTCCGCCGGCAGAGAAACTGTGCAGAATGCGCTTCGAGCCGCTCGTCGGATGACATGAACGAGGCCGGACAAAGGAGTCATCGATGAACGTAGACAAACTGGGGACCTTGTCGGTGCACGAAGCGGCATTGCGCGCGTGGCTGAGCGAATGGTACGACCACGCCTTCGCGACAGGCTTCATCCGGCCGCCTTTCATACTCGACGACGCGACCGCATTGAGGCTCGAAGGTTACTTCGACGTGGGATTGACGCCCGCGGAGGGTGTCAAGGCCATTTTCGGCGTGGTGCATTGATTCGTCAGGGGCGCCGGAGCATCCGGCGCTTTCGGGAGCGGATCACCCCGAGCATTTTCTTTGTTGGCGAACATCGCTGTTCGATTCAGCGGCGTCGTCGCCGCTTTCGCTGATTTCGCCGCATTCCTCGTCGATCCATTGCCGCGCCCATTCGAGCGCGTATTGCTGCGCCGTCTCGCGGTGTTCGAAGCTCGGACCGATCAGCCCGGAGCGTGCGACGCGCTTTTTATCACGCACGATCTCGGCCCATCCGCGGAAATGCGCGTTGGCCAGTCGATCGGCGGAAACGTGGATCACGTAGCCGCGCGGGTCGGATTCGGTCTGGCCTTTGGACGCGAGGGTCGTCCATGGCGAGGCGGGCCGTTGCATGGTGTGTGGGCGAGTCACCGGTGCGCACGATTCGACGCACCCGGGTACGGGATCCCCTGCATTCAGGGAATTCGGGAGTTGCCGCGCAATATGCCTGAACGTATCGGCGGTATGGGACGACTGCCATGCCTCGCGCGGTGTTTGCCAGGACGCCTGCTCCCTCCAGAACACCCGGCGAAAACCATCTTCCCACGTCTCTCGATCGATGCGTCGCGATGGGGCATCGCGGCGCTCCAGTGTGAACTGCGGACCGCACCGGAACTTGCGTCCAGTGCTCGAAAGAATCCGGTACATCTGCGCCAGGGCGCCGCTCGAACGCCATGCCTCGAAGCGGTGCCGGCAGGTCGGCGCCGACGGATAGTGGCTCGGCAACATCGACCAGGATTCGCCGGTCGTCAGCACCCACACCACGGCGTTCGCCACGACGCGAACCTGCGCGCGTGGCCGGCCGCGCTGCCGGTGAGAAATGGGAGGATCCGCGAGGATAGGCGCGAGCAGCAGCCATTCTTCGTCACTGATTTCGTCGAAATGCACGCTGTCCTCCACATACCCATTGCTTTGGGCGAGCCCGGGTGTCGGCGTTGCCGCTACAAACCGCTCGTCAGCCACGTTGGCAGTGACGACAGGATCAGCAGGTCTTCGACACAATCCGATAGTTCGCATACCTCCTGAAACGAGGCGTCGCTGCAGTCGTGCAGATGTTGCCGTCTGAGCTCGCGTAGAGCGTTGCCAAGACGCCGGAGAGCGTCGGGCTCGCTGTTCATCATCGGCCAGCCTTGCAGCAGATACGTCAGCGGCGCGACGCTTCTGGTCTCGCACCACCGGTCGAAGAGGCATAAGCACATTGCGTTGATGTGCTCGATCGAATTTTCTCTCTCTGACAGATACGGAACCATGGCAACACTCGGATGAAGGCAATTGACGTGCATTCATCCTATGCGGCCACTTTTCGCGGTGCAGTCAGGGGATCAAGAAAATGTGGGCGGTAGATGCTGAACTACGGGTCAGGGAATCCTTATTCGCGGGACTTCCCGGCGGGGCGACTTGCTGCATCGGGACGGCTGTTTGACTCAATTCATTGACAGGGAGCTGTATAAACGCAACTGCGGCACGTATTCACTCGCCGGTCGGCCGGAGCGTGCAAACGAAATTAGACGGGGGAAGTGCAGAAGGGCGTCGAGTCGAGACGCCATTGACGAACATAGAGGAACCGGATCGACGCCGCGTTGGCCCCGACGATCAGACGGGGGTTTCCCCGAACGGGATTTCATTGACCGGCCCGCGCGCGGGCTTGCAGCGCGCTTGAGGGTAACGCCGGTTGCGAATGCGTTACCCCTTGGATTTCGGTGGCAGGTCAGGCGCTGGTATTGATCACCGAGCCGGCCGCGCCGTCCTGTGTCGCACCGGCGCCATGCACTGGCGAAGACGAAGAACTGGCCAATGCGCTCACCGTACTGCCTGCGGCAGGTACATGAAGGTGATGCACGCTTTTTCCAGAGCCGCTCTGCGATGTTGTTGCCGACTTCAGATGCGCCGCAAAACTCGACTGGCTGGATTCACCTGTGCTGTTTTTGCCTGTTAGCATCGACAGCCCGGAACTGATGGCGCTGCGTACGCCGCCGAGCAGGGTGGATGCTGCACCGAGTGGAATCATATTCACATCCATCAGAATGGGGTAATCGAAATACCTGCGCTTGCGGACTATACCTTGTTTTCTTTCCGTATGGAGGCGGGCCTTTACTCCATGGAGACGCTTCGCGAAACGGCGCACCGGGTGCGTGGATTGCGGCAAATGCCGCGTTCGCCGGGAACCGCTCCAACGTGCTACTGAATACGGAACGTGCCGACCATCGTCTGCAACCGCGCGGCCTGCTCATCGAGCGATGCCGCGGCCGCTGCCGCCTGTTCGACCAGTGCCGCGTTTTGCTGCGTCACCTCGTCCATCTGCGACACCGCACGATTCACCTGCTCGATACCGGTGCTCTGCTCGATCGACGCAGCGGCGATTTCGCCCATGATGTCGCTCACGCGCCGGATCGACTCTACGATCTCGCTCATCCGTTCGCCCGCGACCGCCACCTGATCCGTGCCGTCGTCAACGCGCGCCACGGACGAATGGATCAGTTCCTTGATATCTTTCGCGGCCGCCGCGCTGCGTTGCGCGAGCGTGCGCACTTCGCCCGCGACCACCGCAAAACCGCGCCCTTCCTCGCCGGCCCGTGCCGCTTCCACCGCTGCATTGAGCGCGAGAATGTTGGTCTGGAACGCGATGCCTTCGATGACCGTAATAATTTGGCCAATTTTGCGCGATTCGTCGGCGATGCTCTGCATCGTGCCGATCACCTCATCGACCGCATTGCCGCCGCGCTGGGTGGCATCCGTCGCGAGCACCGCCAACTGGCTCGCCTGCCGCGCGTTGTCGGCATTCTGCTTCACGGTTGCCGTCAACTGCTCCATGCTCGCCGCCGTCTCCTGCAAGGAAGCAGCCTGCTCTTCGGTGCGTTGCGACAGATCGGTGTTGCCTTGCGCGATTTCACCCGAGCCGGTCGCAATCGAATCGCTCGAATGCTGAATGCCCTTCACCAGTTCACACAACTGCAGCCGCATCTGGCTCAACGCGTACAGCAAACTCGAGCGGTCGCCCGCCTCCAGCTTGATCGCGGCGGCCAGATTGCCCGACGCGATTTGCGCCGCAAACGCCGCGGCATCGGCCGGTTCGCCGCCCAATTCACGCTTCACGCTACGCGTCATGACCCACGCCATGCTGCCAACCGCGGCAAAGATCGCAAGCGAAATCACGATCAGCATTTTCGCGAGTTTCCAGTACGCCGCGCTAATGTCGTCATAGAAGAACCCCGTGCCGATCCACCATTGCCATGCCGGAATGGCGACCACGCCTTGCAGCTTGCCGACGAGCGGGGCGTCCTGAGAGCGCTTGATCAGCACGTCCACCAGTGCAATGTGATTCTTTGCAAGTCCCTGCTGATACGCCTGCGTATCGGTGAGATCGCCAGATGTGGTCTTGTTGCCGCCGGTTTTGGTGCCGACGAGACTCGGGTTCGGGTGGACCAGATTGACGCTGTCGGTATTCGTCACCCAGTAGTAGCTCTGGCTGTTCGCGTTCAACTGACTGAGCGCCGTTTTGGCGGCAGCCTGCGCGTCGTCGCGGCTCATCTTGCCGCTCGCTTCGAGCGACTGGTAATACAGCACGAGGTGTTCCGCTTTGGTCAGCAGCGTTTCAATCTGCGCCTGACGGCTCTCGATCAGGGCATGGTCGAGTTGCGACAGCGCGATCGCAGCGATGCTGACGACACCTGCCAGGGCGGTGCCGACAATCAAAATCAGTTTGGTCGAAATTTTCATAGGGATGTAGCCGGCCGCGGGCATGCAAAATTAACCGTATGGTACATATAACGACCGGCGGCCCTTGAACCTTTAGCTTTTTTTGGGTCGGGCAGGCATGACGACCCATTCCCCGCGCCCGTTGCAACCTGCGGCCGCGATGGGCGGAGTTCGACCGGGGCTGTCCCTCACTGCGGGCGGCAGCGACCTGCCGCGCGACCTACTGCGCGGTCTGCTGACGTTGATACTCGTTGTGCTTCATTTGCAGGTAGTCGGCGCGGCTGACCTCGTGCAATTGCCGCGGATACTGCTCGGTCGCATCGAACCAGTCGGTGAGGCGTTTGTCGAGGCGGGCGTTGGGCGGGCTGGAAAGCGCACCGAGATAGGCGTCGATGGCGAGGTAATAGCGCATGGTATTGCGCTCGACCAGACCGCGTACGCCGCCGATAAATTGCGACTTGCCCGTCGACGGATCGGGCGCGGAAGAAAAACCAACCTTGTCGCTGCCGAGCGTTGCCAGATAGGTTTTCATCGCAATCCGTCCCGCCGTGCCGTAACCGTAGGCGTAGGTCAGATGGATAAAGGTGCGGTTATCGCCCACGGGTATCGCCTCCATCACGATACGGTAGTCTTTCGTGCTCAGCGGCCCCGTGGCGGCGGAGAGTTCCACGCGAAGATAATCCGGGCTGCTCGCGACCGGGTGATAGTTGAATTGCACGCGGTAGGACGAGGAAAGCGATTCCTCGGTTTTCTTGCCGATGTTCACCGCGAGGACCGCGCCGCTCGCGCTCGTCGATGCATGGCAGTATTTGGTGTTCTGGTGCAGGATCAGCACGTCGCACCAGTTGGCCGGCCCCTGAGCCGGGTCGTTGAGCGTAGCGTTGACCGCCTGGAACGGATAGTCGAGCACACCGTAAATATCGCCCTTGAGTGCCGAGGGCAACTCCTGCGATTCGAGGTACAGCGGTCGCTGGAACGGGTTGTGAGCCAGTTGCTGCGTCAGGCTCCGGTATTTGTCACCCAGGCTCGCCGCGTTGTCGGCGGCTTGCGCGAAGGCACTCTGGGTAAGGCAGCAGAACACTGCCAGCGTCGCGGCCATCAGCCACTGTCGCGCGCTCCGGTTGCCGGCTGGGGATTTGACAAGCCTACCCATGGACATGCTCCTTCTCCTCGCTCAGGTTGCGGGGCGCCGTGCATGGATCGGATCGTGGCGCGCCGGTTGCCTCCGCATTCTTGCAGCCGGCGGCGTGGTTTGTACATCCGTAATCGCGGCTGTCTTGCAACCGGCCGGATTAGACGGATAGTACCGGTGCGCCGCCGCTCGTGCCGGCGTCGGCGGCCACATGGAAGGCGCCGGCCGCGCGTTGCAGGCTCGTTGCCTGCTCCTTCAGCGACTGCGCCGCGGCTGCCGCCTGCTCGACGAGTGCCGCGTTCTGCTGCGTCATGCTGTCCATCTGCGTGACCGCGAGGTTCACCTGGTCGATGCCGGCGCTCTGCTCGGCAGCGGCCGCCGCGATCTCCTGCACGACGCCGGTCACGCGCATGATCGCGTCGCGCGCCTGGTCGATCGTCGAACCGGTGTTTTCGACCAGGGTCGCGCCGCTGCCGACGCTGTCCACCGCACGACTGATCAGCTGGCGGATTTCCTTTGCCGCGGTCGCGCTGCGCTGCGCGAGGCTGCGCACCTCGCCCGCGACGACCGCGAAACCGCGGCCCTGTTCGCCCGCGCGCGCCGCTTCGACCGCCGCATTCAATGCGAGGATGTTGGTCTGAAACGCAATGCCTTCGATCGTCGCGATGATCTCGACCATGCGGCCCGATTCGGTCGAGATGGCTTTCATTGCCGAGACGGCTTGCCCGATCGTGTCGCCGCCGCGGTTGGCGATATCCGCCGCGCTGGCCGCAAGCCCGCTCGCGGTACGCGCATGGTCGGCAGTCTGACGGACCATCGCTGCCATCTGCTCCATGCTCGACGCCGTTTCCTGCAACGAGGCCGCCTGATTCTCGGTGCGCGACGACAGATCCGCATTGCCGTTCGCGATCTCGTTCGCGCCGCACGCGACGTTGTCCGAGGCGTGCTTGATCTGCCGGACGGTGCCCGTCAGCGCGTCGCGCATTCGCTGCATGACGTGCAGCAGGCTCGACGTGTCGCCGTCGCGTGTGTGGATCGCCACCGTGAGGTCGCCTGATGCGATCGCATCCGCCACGTTCGCAGCGTAGGCCGGTTCGCCGCCGACCGTGCGCACGATGCTGCGGTTCGTGAGCGCGACGAGTGTCACGAGCACCACCGACACCGCCACGAAGATCGCGCCGATCAGCCACAGCGATTGCATGAACGCAGCGTCGATGTCGTCGACATAGGCGCCGGTCGCGATGATCCAGTCCCACGGCGCATAGCGCACCACGTAGCCGATCTTGCCGACCGCCTGCGCGGCCGCCGCGCCAGGATGCGGGAACACATAGTCGACGAAGCCACCTTCCGGCGCCTGCGCGACCGACGCGAACGTCACGTAATGGTGACGGCCGTCGGCATCGGCGCTGTTCGCGAGATCCTTGCCTTCGAGCGCCGGCTTGATCGGATGCATCACCATCCGCGGCGTCGAGTTGATGACGAGAAAGTAGCCGTCTTCGCCATAGCGGATGCCGCGCAGGCGTTCGAGTGCCTGCTTGCGGGCGTCCGCCTCCGGCAGCGCGCCGCTTTGCGCCAGCGCCCCGTATTCCGCCACGATGCTGAGCCCGACGTGCGCGACGTTGGTGAGGTCGTGCTTACGTTCCTCGATGCGCGTCTCGCGCGACTGCCACGCTGCCGACACCGAAACGGCCAGCAGGGCGCCGAGGCTGATGATCAGCGGCAGCCACAGTTTTTGCGTAAAACTGAGCTTGTGCATCGTGAGTCCTCTCGAAAACGAATGGAAATCGCGCACGGTTGCCGGGCGAAGCGGCGCGTGACTGGGCCCGCCGCGTGGTGCTGGTGGACTGGCCTGCGCCCGGGGCGTTCCTTTTCGAGTTATCGGCGGATGTCAGCGGAAGTTTCGTCCTGTGAAACCCTTGGTTGCGGCGGTTTCCCAGGCGCGTGGCAAGTGGCACGCGGTGCCTGCGCGCACGCCATGCGAGCGTTTTCGTGCAGCCCGGCAGGCTGGCAGGTGGCGTGAGTATCGCTGGCCGGACGGCAGCGCTGAATAGAGAGGTGGAGTTCGCGCGCGAACAGAATCGCGCGCGAGGTGTATTTCACGAAGGCTACGCGCAACAGGATTCGGTCGGCGTAGCTTTCCGCGTCAGTCCAATATTCGAGCCTGGGCGGTAAGGCTCAGATCCCACCGACACACATGTACTTGATGACCACGTAATCGTCGATGCCGTAATGCGACCCTTCGCGGCCCAGGCCCGATTGCTTGACGCCGCCGAACGGCGCGACCTCGTTCGAGATGAGGCCCGTGTTGATGCCGACCATGCCGTATTCGAGCGCTTCGGCGACACGCCAGACGCGGCCGATATCGCGGCTATAGAAATACGACGCGAGGCCGAACTCGGTATCGTTGGCAAGGCCGATCACTTCCTCGTCCGACGAGAAGCGGAACAGCGGCGCGAGCGGCCCGAAGGTTTCGTCGCGCGCGACCTTCATGGCCGGCGTGACGTCCGCGAGCACCGTCGGCTCGAAGAAGCCGTGGCCGAGCGCATGACGCTTGCCACCGGTCAAGATACGCGCGCCTTTGGCGAGCGCGTCTTCGATATGCGACTCGACCTTGAGCACGGCCGCTTCGTTGATCAGCGGGCCTTGCGTGACGCCGTCTTCGGTGCCGCGGCCCACCTTCAACTGTTCGACGGCGACGCGCAGTTTCTCGGCGAACGCGTCGTAGACCTTGTCGTGCACATAGAAACGGTTCGTGCACACGCAGGTCTGGCCGCTATTGCGATACTTCGACGCAATCGCGCCGGCCACCGCGGCATCCAGATCCGCGTCGTCGAACACGATGAACGGCGCGTTGCCGCCGAGTTCGAGCGACACCTTCTTGACCGTCGGCGCGCACTGCGCCATGAGCAGACGGCCGACCGGCGTCGAGCCGGTGAACGACAGCTTGCGCACGATCGGATTGCCCGTCATTTCCGCGCCAATGGCTTTCGGCTCGCCGGTCACGACGTTGAACACACCGCGCGGCACGCCGGCGCGCTCGGCCAGCACGGCGAGCGCGAGCGCGGAGAGCGGCGTGGCTTCAGCCGGTTTGACGATGATCGGGCAGCCCGCCGCGAGCGCCGGACCGACCTTGCGGGTAATCATCGCGGCCGGGAAGTTCCACGGCGTGATAGCCGCGCAAACGCCGATCGGTTCTTTCGTCACGACGATGCGCTTGTCGTTCGCCGGCGTCGGGATCGTGTCGCCGTTCACGCGCTTGCCTTCTTCCGCGAACCATTCCAGGAACGAAGCGGCGTACTGGATTTCGCCCTTGGCTTCGGCGAGCGGCTTGCCTTGTTCCGTGGTGAGGATCGTCGCCAGATCGTCGGCGTTCTCGATCATCAGGTCATGCCATTTGCGCAGGATCACCGCGCGCTGCTTCGCGGTCGTGGCGCGCCATACGGGCCACGCGGCGTTGGCCGTGTCGATCGCGCGGCGGGTTTCCGTCGTGCCCATGCGCGGCACCGTCGCGATGACTTCGCCCGTGGCGGGGTTCTTCACTTCGAAGGTCGCGCCGTCGTCCGCGCCTTGCCATTCGCCTGCGATGTAGGCGTGCGTTTTCAGCAGCGACGGGTCTTTCAGGGTCAACGTGGTCATGTGTCGATCCTCAAGCCGCGATTGCGACGCTGTCCTTGATCACGTCGCCGAGAATTGCCATGGCTTCGTCGAAAACCGCGTCCTGAATCGTGAGCGGGAACAGGAAACGCACCACGTTCGAATAGACGCCGCACACCAGCAACAGCAAGCCGCGTTCGAGCGCGCGAGTCTGCACGCGCTTGGTGAACTCCGCATCCGGCTCCGTGCCGCCTGCCTTGCAGAACTCGACGGCAACCATGCCGCCGGGGCCGCGCACGTCCGCGATCTGGGGCACTTCGCTTTGCAGCGCGATCAGCTTGGCCTTGACGCGGTCACCCAGCACCGTGGCGCGCTCGCACAGCTTCTCTTCGTCGATGATATCGAGCACCGCATGCGCGGCGGCAACGGCCAAAGGATTGCCCGCATACGTGCCGCCGAGGCCGCCAGGCGCGGCAGCATCCATCACGTCCGCGCGGCCGATCACGCCCGACAGCGGCATGCCGCCGGCAAGGCTCTTGGCGACCGTCATCAGATCAGGCACCACGTCGTAGTGATGCATGGCAAACAGCTTGCCGGTGCGTGCGAAACCGGTTTGGACTTCGTCGGCGATCAGCAGAATGCCGTGCTCATTGCACAGCTTGCGCAAGGCGCGCACGAATTCGGCCGGCGCCGGATAGAAACCGCCTTCGCCCTGAACCGGCTCGAAAATGATCGCGGCCACGCGCTTCGGATCGATGTCGGCCTTGAACAGGAATTCGATGGCCTTCAGCGAGTCGGCTGTGGTCACGCCGTGCAGCGGATTCGGGAACGGGGCGTGGAACACGTCCGACGGGAACGGGCCAAAGCCGATCTTGTACGGCGCGACCTTGCCGGTCAGCGCCATGCCCATCAACGTGCGGCCGTGGAAACCGCCGGTGAAGGCGATCACGCCCGGGCGGCCGGTCGCGGCGCGGGCGATCTTGATCGCGTTTTCGACAGCTTCGGCGCCGGTCGTGAAGAATGCAGTTTTCTTCGGATGGTCGCCCGGCGCGCGCTCGTTGAGTTTTTCGGCCAGTTCGACATACGACGCGTACGGCACGATCTGATACGCCGTGTGGGTGAAATGATCGAGCTGATCGCGAATCGCGGCGACGATCTTCGGATGACGGTGGCCCGTGTTGCACACGGCGATACCGGCCGCGAAGTCGATGAAACGGCGGCCCTCGACGTCCCACAATTCCGCGTTTTCAGCGCGCTCGGCGTAGAAATCGCACATCACTCCGACGCCGCGCGGTGTGGCAGCGTCTTTGCGGCTTTTCAGTTCGGCATTCTTCATGGTCATCTCCTTCGCTCCTCGGTTTTGCGGACGCCGCGCCCTCAGCGCAGCACATGCAGCGACTATAATGAGATTTGGCTCTTAACTTCAGAGCCATTTCAATAAAATTATAGGAGCCAATCCATGCGCGCGAGCGTTTTGTCCGACTGGCTGGCCCAGCGCCTTGACCGCGGCAATGGGCAGCCGATCTATCGCCAGCTGCATCGGCTCTTGCAGCAGGCGATCCTGTCGCGCGAACTGCCGCCGGGCAGCAAGGTGCCGTCGTCGCGTTTGCTGGCGCAGGAGTTGGGCATCGGGCGCAATACGGTCACGCAGGTGTACGAGCAACTCGTGCTCGAAGGCTATGTGAGTTCAGCGACCGGGCGTGGCACGTTCGTTGCCGACAGCGCTCCGGACGAGATCGTCGGCATGCCCGATGCCGTGGCGCCCGACGTGCGGCCGGAGCCGCTGCCGCAGCAGGCGAGGCGAGCGCTTTCCACGCGTGGCGCGCGGCTGGTGGCGGGCGCGGGCGTGTCCAAGCGTCAGTGGGGCGCGTTCATGCCTGGCGTGCCGGACGTCACGAAATTTCCGGCGCGGGTGTGGAGCCGCTTGCACAACAAATATTGGCGCCGGCTGCGGCCGGACCTGCTCACGTACGCGCCGGGCGGCGGGCTGGCGTCGCTACGGCACGCGCTGGCCGACTATCTGCGCACCTCGCGCTCGGTGCGCTGTACGCCGGAGCAGATCATCATCACGACCGGGATTCACCAGTCGGTCGACCTCGCCGTGCGCCTGTTGTCCGATCCGGGCGACGTGATCTGGACCGAGGATCCCTGTTATTGGGGCGTGCGTAGCGTGCTCCACGTGTCCGGCCTGCAATCGCGGCCGATCGCCGTCGACGAGGAAGGCATCAATCCGTCCGCCGACGACCTCGCGCAGCCGCCGAAGCTGATGCTCGTCACGCCTTCGCATCAATACCCGCTCGGCATGGTGATGAGTCTCGCGCGGCGCCGCATGCTGCTCGAATATGCGCGGCAGAACCAGTGCTGGATCATCGAGGACGATTACGACAGCGAATTCCGCTATGGCAGCCGGCCGCTGGCATCGTTGCAAGGGTTGGATACGTCGGGGCAGGTGATCTACGTGGGCAGCTTCGGCAAGACGCTGTTTCCGGGTTTGCGCATTGGCTACCTCGTCGTGCCGGAGGCGCTGGCGGAGAGCTTTGCCACCGCGAGCGCCGAGTTGTATCGCGAGGGGCAGCTGTTGCAGCAGGCGATGCTCGCGGAGTTCATTGCCGAAGGGCATTTCACGTCGCATATCCGCAAGATGCGCACGCTGTACGGACAGCGCCGCCAGACGCTGCTCGACGCCGCCGCGCAACGTTACGGCGACGCGTTGCCGGCCGTGGGCGGCGACGCCGGCCTGCATCTGGTGATGCAGTTGCCCGACGGCAGCGACGACCGGCGGGTGGCCGCCGCGGCGCTGGAGCGCAATATCGTCGTGCGGCCTTTGTCGGGATACTACGCGCAGCCGTCGCTGGCGCCGTCGGGTTTGCTGATCGGCTACGCGTGCGTGCCGGATGAGGAGATCGCGCCGGCGTTCAATACGCTGGCCGATGCGATCGATGCGACGTTGCCGGAGTTTGCGTGAGGGAAGAACTCAAACTCAAACCCTGATCAGCACCGCCCCCAACGTCACCAGCGCGCACGCAACGATACGCCGCGTGGTCAGCTTCTCGCGCATGAACAGCCAGCCGATCAGCACCGCGAAGATCGAGCTCATCTCGCGCAGCGCGGAGACCATCGCGATCGGTAGATAGCGGTAAGCCTCGATGATCAGGCAGTAAGCGCTCAACGCGAGCACGCCCGACGCCATGCCCTTGAGCACCACGGCGCGGCCGATGAAAAGCCCTTTTGCGCCGCCGCGCCAATGCCAGGCGAGCAGAAACTGCGGGATATTCCAGATCAGATAGACCCACATGATGTAGCTCAGGCCATTGCCCGCCACGCGCGCGCCGATTCCGTCGACCACCGAATACGCGGAGATGAACAGGCCGGTCAGGAGCGCGAAGGGCACGCTCTCGCCGGAAAAGCGCATGCCGCGCCGAAACGCCAGCGAGACGATGCCGATCGACACCAGCGCCACCCCGATCGCGGCCAACGGCTTGAGCGCTTCATGGGCGAAGACCAGTGCGCCGACGAACACGAGCATTGGCGAAAGGCCGCGCGCAATCGGATAGATCTGCCCGAAGTCGCCGCTTTTATAGGCGCGAATCAGCGCCAGCAGATAACCGAATTCCAGCACGACCGATGCAAAGATGTACGGCCACGCCTGCGGCGCGGGCATGGGCAGTACGACCACGCCGACCGCGCTCACGGCGATATACGGAATCGCCATCATGCCGAGCAGCCAGACGCGATCTTCCGAAAGATGCAGGAACGCGTTCCACGTGGCGTGAAGCAGCGCGGAGAGCAGCACCAGCAAAACGACAAAGGTTTCCATCGAAGACCGGGAAGAGGGGAAGCGAAGGCCCGGGTTGCGGGCCGCAAGCCCGTGATTATTCCAGCAGAACGCCAGGATAAAGGAGTGGACGACTCGATTGGAGGGGTTTTATTTGGGGAAATGCGGCTATTTGTGGCGTCAAAGAGACGCCGCCCGGACGGGCTGGCAGCGCCGTACGCAGGTTGAACTGCAAACTGAAACGCGGCGCGACGCCGGGCAAGAAGTCGACGAAGCGCTGCTTCGTCAGACCCTCCCGCCGGGCCGTCACGCCGGGACAACCTCATGAGACTTCTGTCACCTCAGGTCACGCGTTCACGCAGCCACGCGGACGCGAGGTCGATCACCGTCACGACCACGATCACCATGATCATCACCGCGGCGGTTTGCGCATAGTTGAACGAGCGGATCGCCTCGTACAACACCACGCCGATGCCGCCCGCGCCGACCATGCCGACCACCATCGCCGAGCGCACGTTCGATTCGAAGCGATATAACGCGTACGAGATCCACAACGGCAGCACTTGCGGCAACACGCCGTAGATGATTTCGTCCAGGCCGGTTGCGCCGGTGGCGCGCACGCCTTCGGCCGGGCGCGGATCGATGGCCTCGACGGCTTCGGCGAACAGCTTGGCGAGCACGCCCGTAGTGTGCACCCACAGCGCCAGCACGCCGGCAAATGGACCGAGTCCGACCGCCACGATGAACAGCATGGCGAAGACCATTTCATTGATCGCGCGGCACGCGTCCATCATGCGGCGCATGGGCTGCACGACCCACATCGGCGCGATATTGTGGGCGGACATCAGTCCGCACGGCACCGCGCACACGAGCGAGAGGGCGGTGCCCCACACCGCCACCGAGAGCGTCACATACATCTCGTGCAGATAGCTGCGCCATTCGGTGAAGTCGGGCGGAAAGAAGTCTTTGGCGAACTGGCCCATGTTGCCGGAGTCGCTCAGCAGATCCAGCGGGCGCATATCGGCGCCGTGCCATGCGCCGCCCAACACTGCGAGCACGGCGATCCAGCCGAGCAGCGACAGCCAGCTGCGTTTGCCCGCAACCGGCGCGGAATGACTCGCCGCCGGCGCGGCGAGCGTTTCGCTCGCACGCGGCGGCGACGTGATCAGATCGACCGTGTTCATTGCTTCGATTGCGCGCTGTTCAGCGCGCTCAGCTTTGCGTCGAGCGCGGCCAACTGGGTCTTGCGATCGTCATCGGAGAGATGCGCGTCACTCTCGATCTTCTGCTTCTGCTGGAACAACGCGACCTGGCGGATCGGCACCAACTGCGCATCCGAGGACGCCGCGAAGCCGCCGTAACCGGTAATCGCCGCCATCACCGCTTTTTCGTGCGGATCGGTCTTCGCATAGTTCAGGAAGAAGTTGCGCAGTTTGTCCTTGGTGGCTTGCGGCAGATCCCTGCGCCATACCAGCGGGTCCGACGGAATCAGCGGCGATTTCCACAGCACACGCACCTGCGCGAACTTGTCCGGATGCTTTTTCTTCAACGTGTCGAGCATCTCGGTGTTGTTGGTCGCGATGTCGATCTTGTTGTTCACCACGGCCAGCAGATTCGCTTCGTGGCTCGACGGCAGCACGGTCTTGAATGAAGTGTTGACCGGCGTATTGTGTTTGGCGAACAGGTAATAGCCGGGAATCAGCGTGCCCGAGGTGGAGTTCGGGTCGCCGAAGCCGAGCGTGACGTCCTTCGTATTCTTGAACACGTCGTCGAGCGTCTTGAAGCGGCTGTTCACATTCGTGATCAGCACGGAGTAGTAACCTGCGTCACCGTTCGCGTATTGGACCTTCGCGAATACCTCGCCTTGCGAACGGTCCACCGCCTCGATCGCCGACGCATTGCCGAAATAACCGACCTGTACCTTGTTAAAGCGCATGCCTTCGATAATGCCGGCGTAGTCCGTTGCAAAGAACGCTTTGATGTTCAGGCCGGTTTGCTTGTTCATGTCCTGAATCAGCGGCTCCCAGCGTTGTTTCAGCACCGAGGACGAATCGGTCGAAATGATGCCGAGATTGATGTCCTCGGCGTGCGCGGTGGCGGCACCGGCGAAAGCAGCCGCGCCGACGGCCAGCGTGATCAACGAACGCAGGAATTTCATTGTTTGAGATCCGGTTGAGTTAGCAGAGTGGATGGACGCGCTCAGTTCGAGTGCGCCGGATTGAGAGCGAATGCATAGCGGCCCGAAGCGGGCGCGGCGTCCTGAAGCGGTGTGCTGCCGGCCGCGTGGTTAGTCTCGCTATCGTCCGCGCTGGGGGCGGATTCATCGAGCAGTTCGCTGGCGGCCTCGCCGTAAAGCGTCTTGAGCAAGGTTGGCGTGAGCGCGGCGGAAGGGCCGTCGTAGACCACCTTGCCGCGGCGCAGCGCAACCGTGCGCGGGCAATACTGCATCGCGATATCGACCTGATGCAGCGACACCAGCACCGTGAGTCGATGCTCGATGTTCAGCGTGCGCAGCATCTCCATCACGCGGCGCGACGACTCGGGGTCGAGCGACGCGATGGGTTCATCGGCGAGCACGATGCGCGCGCGTTGCACCAAGGCACGGGCGAGCGCCGCGCGCTGCTGCTGGCCGCCGGAGAGATTGGCGGCGCGTTCGCGCGCATGTTCGCCAATGCCGACTTCGTTGAGCGCGGCCATCGACAACGCCCGCTCGGCGCGCGGAAAACGCCCGCTGAGACGGCGCCACAACGGCAGTCGGGCGAGTGCGCCGATCAGCACGTTGCTTTCCACGGAGAGCCGGTTCACCAGATTGAATTGCTGGAACACGAAGCCGATATCGCGGCGAATGCTGCGCACTTCACGCACAATGCGCCCGTTCTGCTGAATCGGCCGGCCCAGAATCGCGATCTGCGACGGCTGCGCATCCGAAGCCGTGAAGCCCGCGATGTGACGCAGCAGCGTCGATTTGCCCGAGCCCGAGGCGCCGATCAACGCAACCATCTCGCCCGGTTCGACGCGCAGATCGATTTCGTCCAGCGCCTTGCGGCCGTTGCTGAACGTCTTGCTCAACCGTTCGATACGGATTGCTTCCCGAATTGCGTCCATAAGTACCCCTTGATGCATCCGGCCGCTGCCGGCATGTGTGGGACTCATTCTAGGAAGCGTCTGTGACGGTTGAGTGAAGGCATCGCAACGTCTAGACGACTATATCTTCTCGTGTCTTTTTTGCGTCGCCAGAAAGGCAGAACGATGTCATTCGCTCGAGTGAAAAATGTCATGCGTGTGACACGATTCAGTTGTGTTGGCGACGCTTCAGCATGATCGCTCCGCGCCAGGCTATATTTCGTCAATCGGTGTGCCGTCCCCAATAACCTTGCAATCCCTTTCGACGTCCTCATGCAGCCCCTGAGCTTCCTTCCCGACAGTTTTGCGGAGTACGAAGATCTCAGGGCGATCCTCGAGCAGGGCAGCGCGAGCTTCGCGATCCGCACAGTCTGCGAAACAACGGTGCGCGGCCGGCAATTTGCCATCCAGACCGCGAGCATTGGATCCACCGATCCGCAGGCTCCGGCCATCGGGTTTTTTGGCGGCATTCACGGGCTCGAGCGGATCGGCTCGCAACTCGTGCTCGACTACATGCGCGCGCTGCTGGCGCGGCTCGAATGGGACGAACTGCTGGTGCGGCAATTGCAGTCGATTCGTCTGATCTTTATGCCGATCGTCAATCCGGGCGGCATGTGGGCGGCCACGCGTGCGAATCCGAACGGCGTCGATCTGATGCGCAACGCGCCGCAGAATGCGGACGAACGCGTGCCGCTGCTGGCGGGCGGCCAGCGCGTGGGCGCGTGGCTGCCGTGGTATCGCGGCCGCATGGGTGCGCCGATGGAACCCGAGGCTGCCGCGCTGCTGCAGGTGGTGGAAACCGAACTGGCCGCGCGGCCGTTGAGCATTGCGCTCGATTGCCACTCGGGGTACGGCTGGAGCGACAGCATCTGGTTTCCGTACGCACGCACGCGCAAGCTGATGCCGCATTTGCCGGAAATGTACGTGTTGAAAACCATGTTCGAACGCGCGCATCCCCATCATGGCTACGCGTTCGAACCGCAGAGCCATCAATATCTGCTGCACGGCGATCTGTGGGACTTCGCCTACGATCGCGCGCCCGCTCCCAATGTCTTCCTGCCGATGACGCTCGAACTGGGCTCGTGGCTCTGGATCAAGAAAAACCCGCGTCAATTGTTTTCGCGTCAGGGCATGTTCAATCCGGTCAAGGCACATCGAACCGCGCGTGTGCTGCGGCGTCACGCGAACCTGCTCGACTTTCTGGCGCGCGCGGCGTTTTCGTCGCAACGCTGGCTGCCGCAAGGCCCTCGTCGCGAGCAATTGCTGCAAAGCGCGATCGACCATTGGTATCAACCGGAAAGCCTATGAGCACGTGGATTCTGCTGCGCGGACTCACGCGCGAAATCCGCCACTGGGGCCGCTTGCCCGGCTTGCTGCAGGGCGCCGTCAATGACGTGCCCTGGCAAACGGGCGCGCCTGCCCGGCTGCTGCTGCTCGATCTGCCGGGCAACGGCGAGTTCGCGCATTTGCGCGCGCCGTCGACGGTCGCCGAGATGGTCGGCTTCGTGCGAAATGCTGCTTTGCAAAGCGGTTTGCCGGGCCCGTATTGCGTGCTGGCGATGTCGCTCGGCGGCATGGTGGCGACGGACTGGGCGCAGCGGTATCCCTATGAGATCGAACGGCTGGTGCTCATCAATACAAGCATGCGGCCGTTCAGCCAGATGCAGGAGCGGTTGCGTCCTTCTGCGTGGCCGGGCCTGCTGGGCGTGGCCGCGCGCTGGCGCGACGCGCCGCGCGCGGAACACGGTATTCATCGCCTGACGTGCAATAACGTGGAGACGCTGGGCGACGATCTCGACACGTGGAGCCGGATTCGCCGCAGCGCGCCCGTGAGCCGTGGCAATGCGTTGCGGCAACTTTGGGCCGCGACACGTTTTACCGCGGGCACGGCGCGGCCGGAATGCCCTGTGCTGATACTTTCTTCGCGGGCCGACAAACTGGTCGACCCGGTATGCTCGGCGAAGCTCGCGGCAGCGTGGGGCGCTTTGCACTGCGAGCACCCGTGGGCCGGGCACGATCTGCCGCACGACGACCCCGTGTGGACTGGCGAGCAGGTCCGCGCATGGCTCGGCGAAGAGCATGCGGTGCCCAAAGCCGTGCTCTGAGCGGCGCGATCCTACGTTGCGGCGCGGCGAACGTCAGCGGGTATAACCTAAGTGCGGTCATCCTTCGCATCATGGTCGGCAGGTGCATAATTCCCCTTCAGACGATGCATGCGAATCAAGCGATACTCGCCATTGCCTCCAGCCGGGGAGTTGATCATGCAAGCAAAGAACGAAGAAGCTGTCACGCACTTGCTGAACGATGTCGTCGAATTTGCGCGAGGGCGCCTGCCCGAACCCACCTTCAAGGTCGTCGAGCCTTTTCTGCGGCACTACTACGATTTCGTCGACGCCGACGATCTGCAAAGCCGTTCGATCGCCGATCTCTACGGCGCGGCGCTTGCGCACTGGCAAACGGCGCAGCGTTTCGTACCCGGCGCCGAGCGCTTGCGCGTCTATAACCCGATTCTCGAACAGCATGGCTGGCACTCCGATCACACGGTGATCGAGATCGTCAATGACGACATGCCGTTTCTGGTCGATTCGGTGTCGATGGCGGTCAACCGGCATGGCCTCGCGCTGCATTCCGTCGTGCATCCGGTGTTTCGCATCTGGCGTGCGCCCGACGGCAGCATCGCGCGGGTGAGCCAGGGCGCTGAAGAAGCCACTGACACGCGTTCGCAGCTGACCTCGTTCATCCACTTCGAAGTGGACCGTTGCGGCGATGCCGCAAAACTCGACGCGTTGCGCGACGACATCGCGAGGGTATTGCGCGACGTGCGGGCGGCGGTGGAGGACTGGCCAAAAATCGTCGAACTCGCGCGCAGCACGATCAAGGGCATGAAAGCCGGTGAGGCGGGCCCGGAAGGTCTGGAAGCGCGCGCGTTTCTCGAATGGATGGTGGCCGATCATTTCACCTTTCTCGGCCAGCGCGATTACGAACTGGTTCAGCACGATATCGGCTACGGTTTGCTCGCGGTGCCGGGCTCGGGCTTGGGCATTCTGCGCGACGCGCTACGGCCCGTCGCCACCGCCGAAGTCACGCCCTTGCCGCCGGCTGCGGTCGAAATCATTTCCGCCACGTCGCCGATCTTTCTCACGAAGGCCAATTCGCGGGCCACTGTGCACCGGCCGGGCTATCTGGACTATGTCGGCATCAAGCTGACCGATGCCAACGGCAAGGTGACCGGCGAGCGGCGTTTCATCGGTCTCTATACGTCCACCGCGTATTTCGTGTCGGCCTCGGAGATTCCGATCGTGCGGCGCAAATGCGCGAATATTGTGCGGCGTGCCGGTTTCCTGGCAAAAGGTCATCTCGCGAAATCGCTCCTCACGGTGCTCGAAACCTATCCGCGCGACGAGCTTTTTCAGGCCGAAGAGGATCAGCTCTACGACATCGCGCTGGGTGTGCTGCGCTTGCAGGAGCATCAGCGCACGCGTCTGTTCGTGCGGCGAGACCGTTTTGACCGTTTCGTGTCGTGCCTCGTGTTCGTGCCGCGCGACAAGTACAACACCGATCTGCGCCAGCGTATTGCCAATCTGCTGGCCGACGCGTTCAACGGCGAGAGCGTCGAGTTTACGCCGCTGCTTTCGGAGTCGACGCTCGCGCGCATTCACTTCGTCGTGCATGCGAAGCCAGGCGGTATGCCCAATGTCGATACGCGCGAGCTGGAAGCGCGGCTCGTGCAGGTCGCGCGCCGCTGGCAGGACGATCTCGCCGATGCATTGCTCGACGCTTTCGGCGAAGAGCAGGGCAACCGCTTGCTGCAACACTACGGCGATTCGTTTCCAGCCGGCTATCGCGACGATTATCCGGCCCGCACGGCGGTGCGCGATATCGAATTGATCGAACGCGTGCAAGGCAGCGAGCGGCTCGCCATGAACCTGTACCGCCCAATCGAATCGGGTCCGCGTGCATTCCGCTTCAAGGTGTATCGCGCGGGTCTGCCGATCGCCCTGTCACGCAGTTTGCCGATGCTCGAACACCTCGGCGTACGCGTGGATGAAGAGCGGCCCTATCTGATCGAGGCATTGGGCGCGACGCCGGCGTGGATTCACGACTTCGGCCTCGAACTCGCCGACGACGCGGAATTCGATATCGAACGTGTCAAGGATCTCTTTGAAGAAGCGTTCGAGCAGGTATGGACCGGAGCGATCGAGAGCGACGACTTCAATCGCCTCGTCTTGCGGGCGCAACTGAATGCGCGCGAGGTAACGATACTGCGTGCCTACGCCAAATATCTGCGGCAAGTGGGATCGACCTTCAGCGATGCCTATATCGAACGCGCGGTGACCGGCAATCCGGCCATTGCGCGGATGCTGGTCGAGTTGTTCGTGGCCCGCTTCGACCCGGTGTTGGGCGAAACGCGCGAGGCGCGCGTCGACGGCTGGCTGCACACGATCGACAGCGCGCTCGATCAGGTGCCGAATCTCGACGAAGACCGGATACTGCGGCAGTTTCTCGGCGTGATCAAAGCGACACAGCGCACGAACTACTATCGCTTCGACGCGGAAGGTCATCCAAAACCGTATCTGTCCTTCAAGTTCAACCCTGCGCTCGTGCCCGGCTTGCCCGAACCGAAACCGATGTTCGAAATCTGGGTCTACTCGCCGCGCGTGGAAGGCGTGCATTTGCGCGGCGGACGCGTGGCGCGCGGTGGTTTGCGCTGGTCGGACCGGCGCGAGGACTTTCGCACGGAAGTGCTCGGCCTGATGAAGGCGCAGATGGTGAAGAACGTGGTGATCGTGCCGGTGGGTTCCAAAGGCGGCTTCGTGGTGAAGAATCCGCCGCCGCAAACCGAACGCGACGCGTGGATGCGCGAAGGCATCGCGTGCTATCAGACCTTCCTGCGCGGCCTGCTCGATCTGACCGACAACCTCGCGGGCACGGCCGTGGTGCCGCCGCTTGACGTGGTGCGTCACGATCCCGACGATCCCTATCTGGTGGTCGCCGCCGACAAAGGCACGGCCACGTTCTCCGACTACGCGAACGCGATCTCGCAGGAATATGGTTTCTGGCTCGACGACGCGTTCGCATCGGGCGGCTCGGTCGGTTACGACCACAAGAAAATGGCCATCACGGCGCGCGGCGCATGGGAGTCGGTCAAGCGGCACTTCCGCGAAATGAGCGTGGATACCCAGACCATGGACTTCACGGTGGTGGGCGTCGGCGACATGTCGGGCGACGTGTTCGGCAACGGCATGCTGCTGTCGCCGCATATCAAGCTGGTGGCCGCGTTCGATCATCGGCATATCTTTCTCGATCCGAGTCCCGATCCGGCGGTCAGTCTTGCCGAACGGGGGCGATTGTTCATCCTCGATCGTTCGAGTTGGGCCGACTACGATCCCGCGTTGATCTCGGCGGGTGGCGGCGTGTTTCCGCGCAGTGCCAAGACGATTCCGCTCTCGCCGGCCGTGCAGTCGGTGCTCGGCATCAGCGCGCCGGCGCTCGCGCCCGCTGAATTGATGCGCGCGATTCTGCAGGCGCCGGTCGATCTGCTGTACAACGGCGGTATCGGCACCTATGTGAAAGCGAGCCGCGAAACGCATCTGCAGGTCGGCGACCGCGCCAACGACGCGATCCGCGTCAACGGTGCCGACTTGCGTTGCAAGGTCGTGGCCGAAGGCGGGAATCTCGGTCTGACGCAACTCGGGCGCATCGAATTCGCGCAGCGTGGCGGCCGTATCAATACCGATGCGATCGACAATTCCGCGGGCGTCGACTGCTCGGATCACGAGGTCAACATCAAGATTCTGCTGGGACTGGTCGTGACCGACGGCGAGATGACGGAGAAGCAGCGCAACGCGCTGCTCGCTGAAATGACCGACGAGGTCGGCCTGCTCGTATTGCAGGACAACTACTACCAGACGCAGGCGCTGTCGATCGCCGGCCGTTACGGCGTCGAATTGCTCGATGCGGAAGCGCGCCTGATGCGCTACCTCGAACGGACCGGGCGTCTGAATCGCGTCATCGAGTTTCTGCCGACCGATGAGGAAGTCGCCGAGCGGCAGGCCGCGAAACAGGGGCTCACCACGCCGGAGCGCGCGGTGCTGCTCGCGTACAGCAAGATGTGGCTGTACGACGCGTTGCTCGACTCGTCGATGCCGGAAGACCCGCTCGTCGCCGACATGCTGGTGGAGTATTTCCCGAAGCCGCTGCGGCAGCGCTTTAGCGTGCCGATGCAACGCCACCCGCTGCGCCGCGAAATTCTCGCGACGCATTTGACCAATGCGTTGGTGAATCGGGTGGGCTGCGAATTCGTGCACCGGCTGATGGAAGAAACCGACGCCCAGCCGGGTGACATCGTGCGAGCCTGCATCATGGCGCGCGACGTGTTCGATCTCGACCACGTCTGGCGCAGTATCGACGCGCTCGACAACCGCGTTGCCGACGACGTTCAGGCGCGCATGTTCGTCGAAGTCGCGCGCCTGGTGGAGCGTTCCGCATTGTGGTTCCTGCGGCAATTGCAGTCGGGCGCGGTCAACGCAGGCGACGTGGCCGGCCTGCTCGCGCGCTGCCGCGACGCAGCGCAACGCCTCGCGCCGCAATGGCCGGCGCTGTTGCCGGGCGCCGACCTCGAAGCGCTCTCGGAACGGCAGCGCGTGTTCGTGGATGCCGGCGTGGATAGCGAACTGGCGGTGCGGATCGCGAGCGGCGAGATATCCGCCGCGTTGCTCGACATCGCCGAAGTTGCGTCGACCTGCGGGCGCAGCCTCGAACTGGTGGCGGGCGTGTATTTCGCGCTCGGCACGCTGCTCAATTCCAGCTGGATCAGTGAGCGCGCGGCTGCTTTGCCGGTGCCCACGCACTGGGACATGCTGGCGCGCGCGACGGCGCTGGCCGAACTTGCGCGTCTCAAACGCGCGTTGACCACGAGCGCACTGGCCGGCGCCGACGAGGCATCCACACCGGACGCGCTCGTCGAAGCATGGCGTGAGAAGCGCATCGCGCAACTGGAGCGCTACGCACGACTGCTGGCGGATCTGCGGGCCACGGGCGGCGCGAGTCTCTCGATGCTGCTGGTGATCGTGCGCGAAATGGCGGCGCTCGAACGAGTCTGACGCGGCATTCGGCGCGCCAAAGGCGGCGTTCTCGAGTACAGGCAGGGGCACGGTGCAAATCGCACCGGGGTTGGACGCATGGCGCCCGGCATGGCCATAATACGGGCTGTTGCCAACCGAAAGCTCTTTGCAAACTCACGGACGCCCGCCACGACGATGAAAGAAGAATCGCCGAAAGCCATTTTCTATGCGCTCGCCGCCAACCTCGGCATCGCCATCTGTAAGTTCGCTGCTGCCACATTCACCGGTTCCGGCTCGATGTTCGCCGAGGCCATTCACTCGACCGCCGACTGCGGCAATCAGCTGCTGCTGTTATTCGGACTGCGCGAAGCGCGTAAGCCGGCGAGCCCGTTGCATCCCATGGGCAGCGGGCGCGAGATCAACTTCTATTCGCTGCTGGTCGCGCTGCTGTTGTTCTTTGTCGGCGGCGCGTTCTCGGTCTATGAGGGCGTGCATCGTCTGTTCGTGCACGAGCCGTTGCAGTATGCGTATGTGGCGCTGGTAGTGCTCGGCGTGTCCGTGGTCCTCGAGGCGCTTTCCCTGTGGGGCGCGGTGAAGGAAATCCGCAAGACGCATCCCGACAAGAACATGTGGCGCTGGTTCCGCGAGACGCGCGAGTCCGAACTGCTCGTGGTGGCGGGCGAGGACATCGCCGCGCTCGCGGGCCTGGCGATGGCCTTCGCCGCCGTGCTGCTTACGCTCGTGACCGGCAATCCGGTCTATGACGCGCTGGGCTCTATCGGCGTCGGCCTGCTGCTGATGTTGATCGCATGGCTGGTGGCGCGCGAAGTAAAGTCGATGATCGTTGGCGAATCGGCGAGCCCCGAGGTGCGGCGCGCGATCGAGGCGCATCTGCGCGGGCGCACCGAGATTCGCAGCATCATCAATATGATCACGCTGCAATGGGGCCGGCATGTCGTGGTGGCCGTGCAGGCGGAAATGATCGACTACGCAAGCGGGCGCGCGATGATCGATGCGATCAACGTAATCGAAGAGGACTTGCAGACCACGTTTCCACAAGTCCGCTGGGTGTTTTTCGAACCGGACGTGCCGCGCGTTTGAGCGGCACGCGCGCCGCTTACTTGAACCCAGTCACCGCGTGCGGCACGTACAGCTCCTCGAGGCGGCCGTTTTCCTCCGCGCTCAGATTCAACGAGAGCGCGGCCACCGCATCGTCGAGATGATGCAGTTTGGTTGCGCCGACGATCGGCGCGGTGATCGGCTTTTTCTGCAACACCCACGCCAGCGCGACTTGCGCGCGCGGCACGCCGCGCTCGTTGGCGATCTGGCTGACCCGTTCGACAATCCGCCGATCCGCGTCCTCCGTGTGCGCATAGAGCGTACGGCCGAATTCATCTGTCTCGGAGCGGGCGCTTTCCGTGTTCCAGTCACGCGTCAGGCGGCCGCGCGCGAGCGGGCTCCACGGAATCACACCGATCCCCTCGCTTTCGCATAGCGGCAACATTTCGCGCTCTTCCTCGCGATAGAGCAGATTCACGTAGTTCTGCATCGTCACGAAGCGCGTCCAGCCGTTGCGCTCGGCCACATGCAACGCCTTCGCGAACTGCCACGCATACATGGACGATGCGCCGATATAGCGCGCCTTGCCGGCCTTCACGACATCGTGCAGCGCTTCCATGGTTTCTTCGATCGGCGTGCCGTAGTCCCACCGATGGATCTGGTACAGGTCCACGTAATCCGTGCCGAGGCGCCTGAGACTGTTATCGATTTCCGCCATGATGGCCTTGCGCGACAGGCCCGCGCCGTTCGGGCCCGGATGCATGCGGCTATTCACCTTGGTGGCGAGCACGATCTCGTCGCGCTTCGCAAAGTCCTTCAGCGCGCGGCCGACGATTTCCTCGCTCGTGCCGTCGGAATAGACATTCGCGGTATCGAAGAAATTGATGCCGTGATCGAGCGCCTGCTTGATGAAGGGCCGCGCGGCCTCATCGTCGAGCGACCAGGGATGAGTGCCGCGAGACGGCACACCATAGCTCATGCAGCCGAGACAAAGACGCGATACATCGAGGCCGGTACGGCCGAGTTTCACATAGTCCATCGTGGTGCTCCTGCTGTTAACTGCACAAACGCGGTGCGCGCCCGAGTGAGTTGCCCTCGGGCACGCTGCGGACGCCCGATTATAGGAAAACGGCGAAAAGCGCGTGCGGAGCCGATTCCCATAGCTGCCCGGCGGCGTCCGGAAACGTGAACCGATAGTGCATCGTGTAGTGGAAAATAATTTCTTCGCACCTATACTTCTTTCGGCTTGAAAGCAGCACTCTCTCCCAACCTGCATCACAAGCAAAAAAGGAAGATCACGATGCTGACTCGTTCACTCGGCGCTAGTGCCGCCATTACACTCGCGGCATGTGCGGCCTTTTCGTCCGGACCGGCCAGTGCGGACGACAACGACGGTTTCTCGCATGATGACGGCGGCTCGCGAGGGCGGCCCGTCAAGGTGATGATCATTTCAATGTTCGGGCCGGAAGGGCAGGTGTGGCTCGACAACCTCGGGCCCTGGCGCGACATCGCCGTGGACGGTTTGTCGCCCGATTACCCGACGGTCCATTGCAACAAGCAGGACGTGTGCGTGATGACCACCGGCATGGGGCACAGCAACGCTGCTGCGTCGATCATGGCGTTGACGTTCTCGCCGCGTTTCGATTTGCGGCATACCTACTTCATGGTGGCCGGTATTGCGGGGATCGATCCGCAGCAGGGAACGGTCGGGTCCGCAGCATGGGCGAAGTATCTGGTCGACTTCGGGATTCAGTGGGAGATAGACGGGCGTGAAATTCCACCTGGCTGGACGACGGGCTACCTCGGCATCAATACCACGAGTCCTACCGCCAAGCCGCCGCTCGACTACCGCACTGAAGTATTCCAGTTGAACACCCGGCTCGCGGATACGGCGTTCGCCTTGTCCCGTAGCGTGACATTGTCCGATAACGTGCAGGCTCAGGCCGCGCGGGCCAAGTATTCGTATGCGCCCGCCAATCGGCCGCCCACTGTGATTCAGTGCGACACGCTGGCAGGCGATACCTGGTGGTCAGGCACGTTGCTCGGGCAGCGCGCGCGCGACTGGACCAAGATCCTGACCGATGGCAAGGGCGTCTACTGCACGACGCAGCAGGAGGATAACGCCACTTACGAGGCGCTCAAACGCGCGGCCTCGGTCCATAAGGTGGATTTGAATCGCGTCGCCGTGCTGCGGGCCGGCTCCGATTTCGACCGCCCGTACGATGGACAGACGAGCGCGGACAACCTGCTGAACTACGCTGCGCAAGGCGGCTTTACGATCGCTATCCAGAACCTGTTCCTCTCGGGCAATCCGCTCGTGCAGGACATCGCCACCCATTGGGGCGAGTGGCGCGACGGCGTGCCCAAGCGCTAGGCGTCTTCAAATGCGTGTGTACCCGCGGACAGGATCCGCGGGTACGTGCCGCTACTTTCGACATTTAGTGTTGCGGCGCGCGGTACGGCGTCCACACTGGCGTGTCGGTATCCCAATGGTCGAGTTCAGAGGGGGTCATGATGTGCTCCTTTTTGAAGAGTGAATGAAAGCGCCGCAATGACTATTTCTTTTGGAAACCGAATCATTGCAACAGGTTCGTTTTACTGTCCGTTGGCCACGCGTGTGACGTCGCCGCTCCTGCCTTCCTGCAGTGCGATCCGCGCAGCCTGCGTCTGACCGATCAGGCCTTTGTTCGGATACGTCGTGCGATTCAGCGCGGGCAGCGAACCATCGCGATAGGCTGCGACGAGTTCGGCCTTCACTTCTTCACGCGTTTTCGCGCTGGTGGTCGGCGTGGGTTGTGTTTCATAAGTGCCGGCGCGGCCAATGCCGCCGCTGCTGCTTTGGGCAAACACCGGAGCGCTCGCGAGCAGCGAAAGAGCCAGGCCTGCCAAGAGATTGCGTTTCATGATCCACTCCTGTCGATTCGTTTGCAGCACTAGCGGCGCTGCGACAGGGTGAAATGTAGACTTTGAAGCAGGGCGGATAAATCGCACTTTCGCGAAATGAATTGTCGTGTTTCCAGAACAATCGCGAAAACGCTGCGTTAAACCGTAGTAATTACGGTGCTGGATAAGCAAACCGCGGCATTAGAGCCGCGGTTGGAATTCACTGTTTCAGAATCTGTACTTCAAGCCGAGTCGATCACGCGACCCATTCCGTTATCACCGGCGTGTCGAGACTCGGTGCCGACTCGCGTTCTTCGAAAGTGCGCATCGTACAGGTTGCGTCGAGACTGCCGCGTCCGCTCAGCAATGGACAACGGTCGAACAACTCCGCGATCCAGTCTACGAAAACGCGGACTTTAGGCGACAGATGCCGGCTGTGCGGATAGACTGCGGAAATCGGCATCGGCAAAGGTTTCAGCTCCGGCAGGACTTCCACCAGTTGGCCCGAACGCAGATGCGGCAGCACCATGAAGAGCGCCGGCTGAATCAGGCCGAAGCCTTCCAACCCGCACGTCACGTAGGCATCGGCGTCGTTCACCGACACGATGCTCTTCATTTTCACTTCGACTTCTTTGCCGTCAACCATGAAGGCCCAATCGAGCGTGCGCCCCGTGCGGCTCGAAAAGTAATTGACTGCTTTGTGATTCTCCAGGTCTTCGAGCGAAGTGGGCATGCCCGCGCGCCCGATGTAATCGGGGGCCGCGCAGGTCACGCCCTCGAACAAACCGATACGGCGTGCCACTAGCGAGGAATCCTGTAGCGCGCCAACCCGCACCACGCAGTCCACGCCTTCCTGCAATAGATCCACCGGCCGGTCCGTCAGGCCGAGTTGCAGGTCGATGTCCGGATAGCGCGTGTGGAATTCACACAGCGAAGGAATCACCAGCAGGCGGCCAATCGACCCCGGCATGTCGATGCGCAGCTTGCCGTGCGGCTTTTTATTGCCGCTTTGAAAACTGGCCTCGGTTTCTTCAACGTCCGCAAGGATACGCACGCAGCGTTCGTAGTACGCCGCGCCGTCCGGCGTGAGCGACAGGCGCCGCGTGGTCCGATGCATCAGACGCGTGCCGAGGAACGCTTCGAGGTTCTGAATAATCGTGGTAACCGATGCGCGCGGCAGGTCGAGCGTTTCCGCTGCGCGGGTAAAGCTGTTGGTGTCGACGACACGTGTGAACACTTGCATGGCCTGAAGCCGGTCCATTGCAGACCTCCAATAGGGGCGGGCGCACCGAGCAGGAATGGACTCCACCGCGAATCCGCAGACAATCGCATTCGATTGTTCAGGGGCGCCGAATTGTGTTGCCGGATTATAGGCATTTATTTACGAGTCTGCTGAACCCACAATTCGCACCATTGAAGTTCTATGCGCATTGCGCGGCTCGACATGGAAGCATTTAAACCGCCGTACTCCTTCGTGCCCACCGGCAGCGAGCCGGCAGAGGCCGACAGCACGGCACTGGAAGTCACTGACGTGCAGATCGAAGGACACGCGCAGGACATCACGTTACGCCTGTACCGGCAGGCAAAAAAAACCGCATTGCCGGTACTGCTTTATTTCCACGGTGGTGGATTTACGAAGGGATCGATCGAACAGGCCGATTACGCCTCGCGTTATTTCGCAGAACACTTACCGGCTCTCGTCGTGTCGGTGGGCTACTCGCTCGCGCCGCAGTTTCCGTTTCCGGCCGCGCCTGAAGACGCGCACCGCGCGGCGCTGTGGGTGCAAACGCGAGCGCGTGCATTCGGCGGCAACAGCAAGAAGGTGGGTGTGGCCGGTCACGATGCGGGCGGCCAACTGGCCAATTGCCTCGCCTTTATTGCGCGCGATCGTGGCGACGTGCGTATTTCCGCGCAGGCGCTGTTCGGGCCGATGCTCGATCCGAGCCTCACGCGCCTGGGTGACGAAAAGCGCCTCGGTTCGGACATTACCGCGAAAGAGTGCGCGGCGTGTTATCGCGCGTATCTGCCGCAAGCGTCGCAGCGCATGCATCCGTATGCCGCGCCGCTCGAATCGTCGCGCCTCGCGGGGCTGCCCGCCACGCTGATCGCGACGGCGCAAAACGACGTGCTGCACGTGGAAGCGGAGAAATACGCCAGCAGTCTGATCGACGCCGGAGTGCTGACCCAGGTGGTCCGCTATCCGAGTGTGTCGCATGCCGCGTTGGCCGATCATCCGCCCGCCTTGCAGGAAGCGGTGCGATTTTTTCAGTGGCGTTTCGACGCGCGCGCCCATCGATAGAACAGAAACAAGCGGAAATAAGTAGAACTTTGATCAACGATACCGGGAGCTTCACATGACTATCCTTCCTCTTTCCCGTCGCCGTGTGGCGATTGCCGCACTCGTCGTCATCGCCGTGGCCGGGCTGGGCACGTTCGGCGCGATCCGCGTGGATGCGAGCTCGCCCGCCGCGCCGACCATCGTGCCGGAAGTCGATGTCGCCACCGTCGTGCAGAAAACCATCACCGATTGGCAAAGCTATTCGGGCCGTCTCGAAGCCGTCGAGAAAGTGGACGTGCGATCGCAGGTGCCGGGCACCATCGTGTCCGTCAACTTCAAGGACGGCGCGCTCGTGAAGAAAGGCGACACGCTGTTCGTGATCGACCCGCGTCCGTATGCCGCCGAAGTGGATCGCGCCGAAGCGCAGCTTGCCGCCGCGCAGGCACGCACGGGCTACACCCAAAGCGATTGGGAGCGCGCGCAACGCCTGATCGCCGACAACGCGATCGCCAAGCGCGACTACGACGAGAAGCAGAACGCCGCGCGTGAAGCGAGCGCGAACCTGAAGGCCGCGCAAGCCGCGCTCGAAACCGCCCGCATCAATCTCGGCTACACGAAGATCGTCGCGCCGGTGTCGGGCCGCGTCTCGCGTGCGGAAATCACGGTGGGCAACGTGATTTCGGCGGGCGCCAGCGCGGCGCCGCTCACCACGCTGGTGTCGGTTTCGCCGATCTACGCATCGTTCGACGCGGACGAACAGACCTATCTGCAATACCTGAGCCGCGCGAAAGACGGCAGCAAGGTGCCGGTGGAACTCGGTCTCGCGGACGAGAGCGGCTACTCGCGCAGCGGCGTGATCGAGTCGGTGGACAACCGGCTCGACACCTCGTCGGGCACGATCCGCGTGCGCGCGCGTTTCGACAACCAGGATGGTGCGCTGATTCCCGGTCTGTATGCGCGCGTGAAGGTCGGCGGCAGCGAACCGCACCCCGCGCTGTTGATCGACGACGCCGCGGTGGGCACCGATCAGGACAAGAAATTCGTGCTGGTGGTGGACGCGGGCAATCACGTCGTCTATCGCGAGATCGCGGTAGGCGGCATGCAGGGCAATCTGCGTGTGGTCAAGGGCGGCCTGAAAGCCACCGACCGGATCGTCGTGAACGGCATCCAGCGTGTGCGTCCTGGCGATGCGGTGCGCGCCCATATGGTGCCCATGACGACCGATCAGGATCCGAACAGCGCGCCGCTTGCACAGACGCAATCGCAGCCGAAAGCGCAGCCACAGGCGCAAGCGCAGACGCGCACCAAAGCGGACAAGAACTCGTGAGCCTCGCGCGCCGTGGCCTGACTGCGCGGCGCATGCTCCAACGTTAAGAGCTTCCAATGAACATATCCAAATTCTTCATCGATCGGCCGATCTTTGCCGGCGTGCTATCGGTATTGATCCTGCTGGCGGGCGTGATTTCGCTCTTCAAGCTGCCGATCTCGGAGTATCCGGAAGTCGTGCCGCCTTCGGTGGTGGTGCACGCGCAGTATCCGGGTGCGAATCCGAAGGTGATCGCCGAGGCGGTCGCCTCGCCGCTCGAAGAGCAGATCAACGGCGTCGAGAACATGCTGTACATGCAGTCGCAAGCGAATAGCGACGGCAATCTCACGCTCACGGTGACCTTCAAGCTCGGCACCAATCCGGACCTCGCGACGCAACTCGTGCAGAACCGCGTCAACCAGGCGCTGCCGCGCCTGCCGGAAGACGTGCAGCGTCTCGGCGTCACGACGATCAAGAGCTCGCCCACGCTGACCATGGTGGTCCACCTGATCTCGCCGAACAATCGCTATGACATGACGTATCTGCGCAATTACGCGCTGTTGAACGTCAAGGATCGGCTCGCGCGGATTCAGGGTGTCGGCGAAGTGCAGTTGTGGGGTTCGGGCGACTACGCGATGCGGGTCTGGCTCGATCCGCAGAAAGTGGCGCAACGCGGTTTGACGGCGACCGAAGTGGTCAACGCGATCCGTGAGCAGAACATCCAGGTGGCGGCCGGTGTGATCGGCGCATCGCCTTCGGTGCCGGGCACGCAGTTGCAGTTGTCGGTGAATGCGCGCGGCCGTCTGAAGACCGAGGGTGAATTCGGCGACATTATCGTCAAGACCACGCCGGACGGCGGCGTGACCTACCTGAAAGATATCGCGCGAATCGAACTCGCGGCCTCGGAATACGGCCTGCGTTCGCTGCTCGACAACAAGCCGGCGGTGGCGCTCGCCATCAACCAGGCGCCGGGTGCGAACTCGCTCGCGATTTCCGATCAGGTGCGCTCCGCGATGAAGGAACTCGCGGAAGACATGCCGGCGGGCGTCGAATACAAGATCGTCTACGACCCGACGCAATTCGTGCGTTCGAGTATCGAGGCGGTCGTGCATACGCTGCTCGAAGCGATTGCGCTGGTGGTGATCGTCGTGATCGTGTTCCTGCAAACGTGGCGTGCGTCGATCATTCCGTTGATTGCGGTGCCGGTGTCGATCGTGGGGACGTTCTCGCTGCTGCTCGCGTTCGGTTTCTCGATCAACGCGTTGTCATTGTTCGGCATGGTGCTCGCCATCGGGATCGTGGTGGACGATGCGATCGTGGTGGTGGAGAACGTCGAGCGGAACATCGAAAACGGGCTGAGTGCGCGCGACGCGACGTACAAGGCGATGCAGGAAGTGAGCGGGCCGATTATCGCCATTGCGCTCACGCTGGTTGCCGTGTTCGTGCCGCTCGCGTTCATGACCGGTTTGACGGGCCAGTTCTACAAGCAGTTTGCGATGACCATCGCGATCTCGACGGTGATCTCCGCGTTCAACTCGCTGACCCTCTCGCCGGCGCTGTCCGCAATGCTGTTGCGCAGCCACGGCGCGAAGGAAGACTTCCTGACGCGCGTGATGAATCGCCTGCTGGGCGGTTTCTTCAGGCGTTTCAACAAGGTCTTCCATCGCGGTTCGACCGAGTATGGCCGTGGCGTGACTGGCGTGCTGCGCCGTAAGGGTGCGATGCTCGCGGTGTACGCGATCCTGCTGGGCGCGACCGTGCTGATCTCGCGTGTGGTGCCGGGCGGCTTCGTGCCGGCGCAGGACAAGGAATATCTGATTGCCTTCGCGCAATTGCCGAACGGTGCGTCGCTCGATCGCACGGAGAAAGTGATCCGCGACATGAGCGCAATTGCGCTGAAGCAGCCGGGCGTGGAGAGCGCGGTGGCGTTCCCGGGACTCTCGGTGAACGGCTTCACGAATAGCTCCAGCGCGGGCATCGTGTTCGTCACGCTCAAGCCCTTCAAGGATCGTGGCGACAAAAAGCTCTCGGCCGGTGCGATTGCCGGTGCGCTGAACCAGCAATACGGTGCGATCAAGGATTCGTTCGTCGCGGTGTTCCCGCCACCACCCGTGCTCGGTCTCGGCACGCTTGGCGGCTTCAAGATGCAGTTGGAGGATCACGGCGCGCTCGGGTACGCGGAGTTGAACAAGGCAGCGGAGGCATTCGTGAAGAAGGCGGCGCAGACGCCTGAACTTGGCCCGACCTTCTCCAGCTATCAGATCAACGTGCCGCAATTGAACGTGGATCTGGATCGCGTGAAGGCCAAGCAACTCGGCGTGCCGGTCACGGACGTGTTCAACACGATGCAGATCTATCTCGGCTCGCTGTATGTGAACGACTTCAACCGTTTCGGCCGCGTGTATCAGGTGCGGGTGCAGGCAGATGCGCCGTTCCGTCAACGCGCCGACGACATCCTGCAACTGAAGACGCGCAATGCCGCGGGCGACATGGTGCCGTTGTCGTCGCTGGTGACGGTGACGCCGACGTTCGGTCCGGAAATGGTGGTGCGCTACAACGGCTACACGGCTGCCGACATCAACGGTGGACCGGCGCCCGGCTTCTCGTCGGGGCAGGCGCAAGCGGCGGCCGAACGCGTGGCGGCGGAAGTCCTACCGCGCGGTGTGAAGCTCGAATGGACCGACCTGACGTATCAGCAGATTCTGGCCGGCAATGCAGGCTTGTGGGTGTTCCCGATCAGCGTGCTGCTCGTGTTCCTCGTGCTCGCCGCACTGTATGAAAGCCTGACGCTGCCGCTCGCGGTGATCCTGATCGTGCCGATGAGCGTGCTGTCCGCGCTGACCGGCGTGTGGCTCACGGGAGGCGACAACAACATCTTCACGCAGATCGGGTTGATGGTGCTGGTGGGTTTGTCGGCGAAGAACGCGATTCTGATCGTCGAGTTCGCTCGCGAACTGGAGCACGACGGGCATACGCCGCTCTCCGCGGCGATCGAAGCGAGCCGCTTGCGTCTGCGGCCGATTCTGATGACGTCGATCGCTTTCATCATGGGCGTGGTGCCGCTGGTGTTGTCGAGCGGAGCGGGTTCGGAGATGCGTCACGCAATGGGTATCGCGGTGTTCTTCGGCATGCTCGGCGTCACGCTGTTCGGCTTGATGCTGACCCCTGTGTTCTATGTAGTGCTGCGTACGCTGGCGGGTGGAACGATTCACGTCGCGCAGAAGGATTCGCCGCACTACGGCGCGCCGGTGACGGACGCCTGAGGAGAAAACAATAATGAAACGCTTTGAATCTTTGAGTGGGTGGGGCCGGGCGGCTACCAGCGGTTTGCTGGTCGCGTTGCTCGCCGCCTGCTCCGTGGAACCCACGTACAAGCGGCCGGAAGTGGATACGCCGGTGGCGTTCAAGGAAGCGCCGGCTGCTTCGGCGCCGTCGGCTGCAACATCGGGTGCAGCGGCGCAGGAGAACGGCACGTGGAAGCAGGCGCAGCCAGCAGACGACGCGCATCGCGGCGAATGGTGGACGATTTTCGGCGACGCGCAACTCAACGCGCTCGAAGAGCAGGCGGCCGCCGCCAATCAGGATCTGAAGGCGGCCGCGGCGCGCGTGCAGCAGGCGCGGGCGGTGACGCAGGCGGCGAAGTCCGACTGGTTCCCGAAGCTCGACGCGGGCTTCGGCCCGACCCGCGAGCGTGCCTCCGCGGCATCGCAATTCCAGCCGGATAGCGCGGGCGGCACGAACGGTACGATCTGGCGCGCGCAAGTCGGCGCGTCGTACGAAGCGGATCTGTTCGGGCGGGTCGGCTCAAACGTGAACGCGTCGCGTGCGGACGAGCAGCAAAGCGAGGCGCTGTTCCGTTCCGTGCAACTCTCGTTGCAGGCGGACGTCGCGCAGAACTACTTCCAGTTGCGTGAGCTGGATACGGATCAGGATCTGTACCGCCGTACTGTGGCGCTGCGCGAAGACACGCTGAAACTGGTCGAGCGGCGTTTCAGGGAAGGCGATATCGGCGAGCTGGATGTGTCGCGGGCTCGCAATGAACTCGCGAGTGCGCGCGCGGATGCCGTGGGCGTGGCGCGTCAGCGCGCGGCGTCGGAGCACAGCCTTGCGATTCTGCTTGGCAAGCCGCCTGCGGATTTCTCTTTCGCGGAAGCGCCGCTCGTTCCGGTGACGGTGCGTGTGCCGCCGGGTCTGCCCTCGGCATTGCTTGAACGCCGGCCGGATATTTCGGCGGCGGAGCGGGCGATGCAGGCCGCGAATGCGCGAGTCGGCCTGGCGAAATCGGCGTTCTTCCCGAAGCTCGATATCACCGGCGCGGCTGGTTTTGAATCGGCGACGCTCGGCAATCTTTTCATGTGGTCGAGCCGCGCGTTCATTCTCGGGCCGTTTGCGGGCACGGCGTTGACGCTGCCTTTGTTCGACGGCGGCCGCCGCAAGGCGAACCTCGCGCAGGCCCGTTCGAAGTATGACGAGGACGTGGCGCAGTATCGTCAGCAGGTGCTGGTGGCATTCCGTGAGGTCGAAGACAACCTGGCCGATCTGCGCCTGCTCGACGATCAGATGCGCGAGCAGAACGATGCAGTGCAGGCATCGCAACGGGCGGCGCATCTGTCGCGTACGCAGTACACGGAAGGTGCGGTCAGCTACCTGGACGTGATCGACGGCGAACGGCAGGTGCTGATTTCGCAACTGCAGGCGAGCCATTTGTCGGGCACGCAAGCGGTGGCGACGGTTAATCTGATTCGCGCGCTGGGCGGTGGTTGGAGTGGGGACGGGGCGGCCGACACGGCGGTGGGCGCCGTCGCGCCGGCTTCGGCTTCGGTGGTTGCCGCGGCTCCTGTGGCCGCTTCCGTGCAGCAGGTGGCGAAGCGGTAGGGTAGCCGAAGCAGGAGCGGGTGGTAAACGCCGGGTCGCGCGAAAGCGCGGCCCGGCTTTTTTCGTTTCAATGTGCTGGTTGAGAAATCAGGGGGATATCGTGTTGATTTGATTGCGAATGTTTCATATGTTGCGTTTATTGCGTTTGTGGGCTCTGTTGTTTATACTCGACCGTATTCTGGAGTCGAATATGGCCGCCGCTACACCCGATCGCATCATCCTGTCGGACGACGACGCAACCGTGCTGTCCGCTGCGAGCCGCCTGATGGGCGCTGCGCTCGATCACTCACGCGCGCATAGCGTTGCGCTGGTCGAAGAGGGTGCGCATGGAGATATCGCCCGCATCGAGGTTCCGCCCGCCACGTTGCGGGTTCTCTCGCGTGTGCTGGCCATGATGGCCAGTGAGCAGGTGTTCGTTCTTTATCCAACTGACACCGAATTGAGCACCAAGCAGGCGGCAGATTTGCTCGGCGTGTCGCGGCCATTTCTGATCGCTCGCCTTGAGGCCGGTGAGCTGCCCTTCCGAAAGGTCGGGCGGCATCGCCGCATGCGTATGGACGACGTCATGCGCTACAAGGAAACCATGCGTGCAATACGCAAGAGTGCGCTGGACGAGATCGTGGCCACTAGCGAATCGATAGGTGGATACGATCTGTAATGCTTTCGGTTGATCGCTTTACCGTCGTGCTGGATGCATGTTCGCTATTTCCAATGGTGGTGCGCGACGTATTGCTGACTTTCGCCGATCACGAGTTCTATGCGCCGAAGTGGTCCACTCGCATTCACGAAGAGTGGACCCGCAATCTCGCAACCCGTTTCGCGGACAAAAGCGCGGCTAACGACGCCGCGCCGAAGATCGCTGCGATTCGCAGCGCTATGGATCGTACGTTTCCTGATGCGCTGGTAACACAGGTACTTCCGGAGAGTAGCGAAATTGTCGACGTCGATGAGAAAGACCGCCATGTCGTCATGACGGCAGTGGCGGCTCGGGCAGATGCGATTGTCACCTTTAACCTGAAGGACTTCGCGGCTGAACAGTTGGAGTTGAGCCTGCGTATCGAAGTGAAACACCCTGACGTCTTCATTCGTGATCTGATCGATCTCAATGAAAAGCGCGCGTTGGCTGCATTCAGGGATTTGCGAGCACGCAAACGCCGACCGCCCTGGTCGGTGGACGAGTTGCTCGAGCGGCTTATCCGCGCGGGTCTGGTTCAGACCAGCGCGTGGTTGTCCAGCGCAGACGTGCTGCCATTGTTGTAACGTCGGCTCAGGCCACGAGGCGCGGCTATGCCCAAATCATTTTTCCCGCTTTCCTTTCGAAAATCCCTTCGTAGACCGCTGCATTTCCGCCCTCTATGATGAGCCGCACCTCATCTGGAGAGAGGCGATGACCTGTCCGACCTTCCGCTGTCCGCGCTGAGCGAATGCGCGTCCTGTCGCTGCCACGCGAGGGCTGAGCCGCGCGTCGCGGAATTCAGTTGCCTGATAAGTCCGGCGTGCCGGTTCCTGGCCCGAAGCAAGTCCGTAACGCTTTGGCGACCCGGAGGCGTATGCCGGTGGATCGGCTCGCCACGAATCAACACCACGCCCCAATCCCAAGAGTTCACCATGCGCTTTTTTCTATCCAACGTGCGGCACTTTTTCTACACGCCGGCTATCTCGCTGATCAGCGCTTTCGGTCTGACGCTCGCATTGCAAGCCGCGCCTGCTTCAGCGGCCGACACGTCCACGCTGAAAATCGGCACCGCGACCAGTCCGCAAATCGAAGCGCTCAAAATCGCCGCGCACGAAGCCAAAGAGCAGGGACTCGACGTGAAGATCATCGAGTTCACCGACTGGAACACGCCGAATGCGGCGCTCGCCAACAAGGATATCGACGTCAACTACTTCCAGCACATTCCGTTTTTGGAGAATGCGAAGAAGCAGGGCGGTTATAACTTTGTCGCCATCGCGCCCGGCACGATCATGAAAATCGGCCTGTATTCGAAGAAGATCAAACGCTTCGACGAACTGAAAGACGGCGCCACGGTTGCGATTGCCAACGATCCGGTCAACGGTGGCCGCGGTCTGTTGCTGCTGCAACGAGCCGGTCTCATCAAGCTGAAGCCGGGCATCGACTATCGCGCGACGACGCTCGACATTACCGACAACCCGAAGCATCTGAAGATAGTCCAGTTGGAAGCGTCGCAACTGGCGCGCTCGCTCGACGACGTCGATCTCGCACAGGGCTACCCGAGCTTCATCAAGCTCGCGGGCACCACCGATCCGAATAGCGCGCTGCTGTTCGACGGCCTCGAAAACAAGAACTACGCGATCCAATGGGTGGTTCGTCCGGAAAGCGTGAACGACCCGCGTATCCGCAAGTTCATCTCGATCTATCAGCATTCGCCTGCGGTGCGCGCCGCGCTCGACAAGGCCTTCGGCAATCTCTACGCCGTCGCCTGGTAACGCGCACCGTCATGCGTGGACCGTTCGAAGACGACGATCCCGCACCGGCGCCGCGCAAGACGCGGTTCAGGGGCGAACTTGCCCGGCTGTGCGGCGTGCATGCCGGCGCACAGCCTCGGCGCGCGATACAAACCGCTGCGCTGGCCATTGCGAAAGCCTGAAAGGAGCTAAATCATGGGCAATCTTTTCGACGCGCCGCAGTTCATCGAAGACGCGCCGTCTCTCGCTGTGCATGCGGGTTCGCACGCAGCGGCGACGCAATCCGCCGTGATATTCCACAACGTCGGCAAGGTGTTCGCCAACACGCGCGGCGTGCCGACCGCGGCGCTCGCCAACGTCACGTTGAACGTGGCGCGGGGCGAAGTGTTCGGCATTATCGGACGCAGCGGCGCGGGCAAGTCGACGCTGCTGCGACTCGTCAACGGCCTGGAGAAGCCGAGTTCAGGCGCGGTGCGCGTGAACGGCGTCAGTGTCGGCGAACTCGACGAGCGCGGACTGGTCACGTTGCGCCGACGTATCGGCATGGTGTTCCAGCACTTCAATCTGCTTTCCGCAAAGACGGTACGCGAGAACATTGCACTGCCGCTGAAAATCGCCGGTGTGCCGAAGGCGGTCATCGAGAAAAAGGTCGATGCATTGCTGGAACTGGTGGGCCTCTCCGCCAAGCGCGATGCTTATCCTGCGAGCCTGTCGGGTGGTCAGAAGCAGCGAGTCGGCATTGCGCGCGCGCTGGTCACCGACCCGGATATTCTGCTGTGCGATGAAGCCACCTCCGCGCTGGATCCGGAAACGACGCAAGCCATCCTCGCGTTGCTACGCGATATCAATCAGCGCCTGAACCTGACCGTCGTATTGATCACGCATGAAATGCAGGTGATTCGCGAGGTCTGCGATACGGTTGCCGTGATCGAGCGTGGCGAAGTGGTGGAGTCCGGCCCCGTGTGGCGCGTGTTCGGCGATCCGCAACATGACGCGACACGGGCGCTGCTGCGCACCTTGGTGCACGATTTGCCGGCGGATCTCGCCGAACGTGTCAAGCCATTGCACGACATCGCGCAAGCGGATGCGCAGATTCTGCTGGACGTGCGTTTCACCGGCGTCGACGCGCGCGAGCCGGATCTCGGCGGTCTGGCGTCAGCGTTGAGTGCGGACTGCGGGCGTGTGAGTTTCGTGCATGGCGGCATCGACCGGATTCAGGGGCATGCGCAGGGGCGCCTCGTGGTGTCAGCGCAGGTGCGTGCGAATGCGGACACCACGGTGCAACAGCAGATCGCGACGTTGCTCGACCGCGCACGCCGCTATGCGAACCATGTCGAGGTATTGGGCTATGTCTGAGTTGTGGCTTTCCGAACTCGCCGACGCGATTCGCGACACCATCGTCATGGTGGGCGTGTCGGCCTTTATCGCGGCGCTGGTCGGCATTCCGCTGGCGCTGGTGCTGGTCACCACGACACGCGGCGGTATCTTCGAGAAGCGGGCGGTGAATAGCACGCTCGGTGCGCTCGTCAATGCGTTCCGCTCCACGCCGTTCATCATTTTGCTGGTCGCCTTGCTGCCGCTCACGCGTTTGCTGATCGGCACGACGATCGGCGTGTGGGCCGCGATCGTGCCGCTCAGCATCGCGGCGATTCCGTTTTTCGCGCGCGTGGCGGAGGTGAGTTTGCGCGAAGTGGATCGCGGTCTGATCGAAGCCGCGCAGGCCATGGGTGCGCAGCGCCGGCACATCATCTGGCATGTGCTCCTGCCTGAGGCGCTGCCGGGCATCCTGGGCGGCTTCACCATCACCGTGGTGGCGATGATCGGTTCGTCGGCGATGGCGGGCGCGGTCGGCGCCGGCGGTCTTGGCGATCTGGCGATTCGCTATGGCTACCAGCGGTTCGATACGACCGTGATGGTGACGGTGATCGTACTGCTGATCGTGATCGTCACGGCGGTGCAGTTCGTCGGCGATCGATTCGTGCGGCGGCTCGCGCAGCGAGCTTGATCGCACATGATCGGTTGATCCGTTCTGCTCCGTTGTGCCGTCCTGCGGCTATTTGCATGAAGAATAGCCGCGCACGTTTCCGTCATCCGCATCAACAACGCCTATCATGCTAGCTAAAGCATTGAGCGCCGCGGGCGTTCTGCCTATCACCGCTCGCCGAAAAACTTTTCACGTGGAAATTGCATGAACGATCCTCGTCATGCCGACGCGTTACAAACGCCTCAGGCATCCGCTGCGCCGGTGGTGCGCGATCTCGCGAGTTTGCTCGACGCGTTGCACGCCACTGCCGCGCAACGCGATCTCGACGGCGGCCACGCCGCACAGGAAAAACAATGGATCGCCGACGCGGGGCTGCTCACGCTCGCGGTGCCGCGCGAATTCGGCGGCCTCGGCGCGCGTTGGCCCGACATCTACGAGACGGTTCGCAAGATTGCGCGGGTGGACAGCGCGCTCGCGCATCTGCTGGGCTTTACGTGCTTGCAGGTGGTCAGCGTCAATGTATGGGGCAGTCCCGAACAACGTGCCCGCTATCTGGGCGGCACCGTCGAAAACCGATGGTGGTGGGGCAATGCCGTCAATCCGCTCGATACGCGACTCGTTGCGAGCGCAACCAGCGACGGCGGCTATCTGCTCGATGGCCAGAAGGGCTTTTGCTCCGGCACGCGCGGCTCGCAGATGATGACCGTTTCCGCGCATGATCCGGTCACCGGCACCCCGGTGTTCGGCGTCGTGCCGACCACGCGGGAAGGCATCACTGTTCACGAAGACTGGAATCCGATCGGCCAGCGGCAGACCGACAGCGGCAGCGTGTCCTTCGTGCGCGTCAAGGTCGAACCGGACGAAGTGATGGTGCGGCCCGACACGCCGTACGCCAGTTTGCGCACGCTGATCTCGCAGTTGGTGCTGACCAATCTGTTCGTGGGCATCGCACAGGGCGCGCTCGACGAAGCACGGGCCTACGTCACGCGACACGGCAAGGCGTGGATCTATTCGGGCGTCGACAAAGCGACCGACGATCCCTACCTGATCCAGCGTTTCGGCGAGATGCGCCTGCAAGCGGTGAGCGCCGAAGCGCTGACCACGCGCGCCGCATGGCTGCTCGAAGACGCCTGGCAACAAGGTCCGGCGCTTTCCGCGGAAGCTCGCGCGCAGGTTGCGCTCGCCACCTCGGAGGCGAAGATCGTCGCGCACCGCGCCGCGCTCGACGTCAGCGAGCAACTCTTCGACGCCTGTGGCGCCCGCGCCACGCACGCGCCGCTCGCGCTCGACCGTTTCTGGCGCAACGCCCGCGTGCATACGCTGCATGATCCGCTCGACTATCGCGTGCGCGACGTTGGCCGCTACGCGCTCACCGGCGCGTTGCCGGAGGTTTCTTTGTACACTTGAGGCGGTTCGCGGCGGCCTGTACGATGCGCCGTGGTTTATCCCCTTCAAGAGGCTCCCGGATTGCAGTTCAAACTACCGACCACCGCAACGGCGCCGTTTTGCCCATCCGAAGTGCAAGGCTCGGTGGCCGTTTCGCAAGGCGCGCCGTTCTGGAAGAAGATTCTGCAATTCGCGGGCCCTGGCCTGCTGGTGTCGATCGGCTATATGGACCCGGGCAACTGGGCCACCGACATCGAAGCCGGATCGCGCTATGGCTACAGCCTGCTGTTCGTCGTCATGCTGTCGAGTCTCGCGGCGATGGCGCTGCAATGCCTGAGCATGCGTCTTGGCATTGCGACCGGGCGCGACCTCGCCGAGTTGTCGAGAACGCGCTATTCGCCGGCCGTCGCGCGTTTTCAGTGGCTGCTCGCTGAACTGTCGATCGTGGCCTGCGATCTGGCCGAAGTGCTTGGCGGCGCGCTCGCTTTCCATCTGCTCTTTAAATGCTCGTTGACCACCGGCGTGCTGCTGACCGCGTTCGATACGCTGATCGTGCTCGGCCTGAAGGGCAAGAATTTCCGCGATCTCGAAGCGATCATGCTCGGCCTCATCGCGACGATCGGCGTCGGCTACATCATCGAGCTCGCGCTGGTGCAGCCGCACTGGCCGTCGGTCGCGCAGGGACTGGTTCCGTCGTGGCAGGCGTTGAGTTCGCGCGAGCCTATGTATCTGGCGATCGGCATTCTCGGCGCGACGGTCATGCCGCATAACCTTTATCTGCATTCGTCGATCGTGCAGACGCGCGCAGTGAAGCGCGATCCCGCCAGCATCCGGTCGGCCATTGGCATGTCGCGCATCGATACGATCGTCTCGCTGATGCTCGCGTTGCTGATCAACATGGCGATCCTGATTCTGGCTGCCGCTGCGTTCCATGCCACCGGCCACAATCAGGTCACCGAAATCGAAGATGCCTACAAGCTGCTCGCGCCTATCGTCGGCACGGGTTTCGCGGCGGTGCTGTTCGCCGTGACCTTGCTCGCCTCGGGACAAAGCTCGACCTTTACCGGAACGGTGGCGGGGCAGGTCATTATGGAAGGCTTCCTGAAGCTGAAGATTCCCTGCTGGCAACGGCGCTTCATTACGCGCGCACTCGCTCTGATCCCCGCGCTGATCGGCGTGCAGATGATGGGCAACGGCGCCGTCGGCAAGCTGCTGGTCGCAAGCCAGGTCGTGCTGAGCCTGCAATTGCCGTTCGCGCTTTATCCGCTGATTCGCATGACCAACGACCGCTCGCTGATGGGCGAATTCGCCAACACGTTGCTGACCCGCTGCGTCGCGTGGATGCTGTTCGTCGTGATCAGCGCGGCGAACCTTTGGCTGGTGGTGCAGACGGTGGGCCTCGCCGGATGAGCCGGCCTCGCGCCGCCTGAGCGGCGCGATTAGGACGAAAAAAAGTCCGCTCATGCGGACTTTTTCTTTCGGGCTTCGGATCGAGTCGGGCCGGACCAGCCCTCGTCGAGTCAGAGTCGATGCAGCTCAGGCAGCTTGTGCGATCTGCGCTGCATCGAGCGCTTCCTGTTCCTGGCGAGCGGCGGCGGCCTTCTTCGTCTTGCCGGCACGCGACGGCGGCTGGCATGCGCCACACACCACGTTGTGCTGCAGATCGTGTTTGTGCGCCACGAACTTGCCGGTGCAACGGCAGCATTTGGTCAATTGCAGAATGTCGGCGTCGAAGAAACGCACCAGCGTCCACGCACGCGTCAAGTCCAGCACCGGTTCGGTCTCGCTGTGCTTGCAATGTTCCAGATACAGCCGATACCCCTTGGTCAGTGCATCCAGATGCGAGCAGCGGGCTTCGTTCTTCAGGAACAGGTACGTGTTGTAGAACAGCGACGCGTGAATGTTCGCCAGCCACGTCATATACCAGTCCGCCGAAAAGGGCAGCATGCCCTTGGGCGGCGATACGCCCTTGACCTCGCGGTACAGGCGGATCATGCGGTCGCGCGAGAGCGTCAATTCACTCTCGAGCACTTGCATGCGCGCGCCGAGTTCGATCAGTGCGATGGCGCGGAATACTTCTTGTGCGTCTTCCGTCAGGCTACGCTTGAGCATGGCAGTCACCCCGGTCAAGCGAACTGTTCAGCAGGCTGGCCTGCAAGCAGGATCGCCGCGTGAGTCGGTGCAACTGCGGCGTGTTTCGTCGTTTGCGTCAAAGCCGACAACATGGAGTGGTCGTTGAAGCGGAAGAAACACAAAAGCTGATCGGAAGCGGCCAGCTTGACGATCTGCGCGAGCGACAGCCCGGCAAGCAAATCAGCCAGTTCCGACGACAGTCCCAGCCGGAACATGCCGACCGGTTTGTCCTCGCGCAACATACGTTGCGCGAGCATGATGTAAGACAAGTTGATCTCGCGGATTGAATCCAGCGTCTCGCTGCTACGGTCCATTTTCTCTGTTTCCGAAGCCCCGAATTACGATGTCGGCATTTTTTGCCGTTATGTCTTTTGTGCCTCGCCGGAAACGTTGTCCTCCGGCTACTGTCACCACCTGATACAAGCGGCGACCTTTTGATACATGGCGTTACATTTCGTAACAGCTTGGGACGAATTGTATGAAGGGTAAAACAAGAAATCAATCCCTTCTCAAAAAAATGTCTCAAAAAGATACATCAATTTTCGGTAACTCTTTCACAGTCGCGTAATACGCGATGCATAGCGAATTTTCCGCTACCCTGGATTTTTGTCTGATCCATGAAAACCCTTGTGCGACCGGCTTTTCGCTCTTTCGTCTGAGCAAATAGGCTGGACCCATGACGTACCGGTAATTCCCACTCAAGTCAGAAAGGAAATAGAAAGCGAGCCCGATATAAAGTAATAAATGCCGCTCTTTGGCTGCGCTTGGGGGACACAACAGAGGTGTAACAGGTTGGTCGCGCCCCAGTTACAAACGCGGTCGGATTTGTAACTTCTTGTGTAACTTCGATCGGGTGGCGCGGTGGACATGCTCGACTTCGACCCGGAACGCCGGCCGCAGACGTGCTCCTGAACGGCGGGGAAGGTGGCGCGGGCCGCCGCGCCGTTATGGCTTACTAGATAAACAGGGCCATCAGATCGGCGTCGTGGAAGACCCCGTCGACATTCAGCGCTCCGACTTCGCAACCATATTTGCGAAAGCCGAGCGACTCGTAAAGCTTCCTCGCGGCCTCGTTGCGGCTGCCGACTAATAACTGGATTTGCCGCAGGCCGTCCATACTCGAGGCCCGCCTCAGCAACTCCTTCAGCAAAGCGCGCCCGACGCCGCGGCCGGCAGCCTCCGGCGCGACATACATGCCGACCACGGCGGCCTTATGCCGCTGTTTGTCGCTCGGGATCCGGATCAGGCCGACCACGCCGATCAATGGTGTTCCAGCCGATGCGTAAGCGCCGAGCAAGAAGTCACCTTCGGCCGCACGCGAGCCGTCCAGCATTGCATTGTGTTGCGACGGACCTTTGGCAAGTGCTTCTTCGTAACTCTGGCCGAACGAATCCGGATGCGCTTTCAGTCCGCGTAGCCGCAGGTTGAAGTAGTCGTCGCGGTCGTCGGGACCGAGTTGGCGTACGAGTACAGCGTTCTCGCTCAAGTGTCTCTCCGTGTGGGGCCGGTGATTGAAAGGCTGAAAGACTCGATATCGAACTGCGACCTGTCTGTCACGGTCCAGGCTATGGTTGGCGTGCCGCCTCGGCGCACTGGCTCTCGCCGAAATCGCGCAACGCCGTAGCGGTTTGCGGGTCGGCCGGAAAGAATGCCTCGATCGCGAGTTCCGAGAGCGTCACGTCCACCGGCGTGCCGAACACGGTGGTCGTGCTGAAAAACGATAGCACGCCGATCGGCGTGCGCAGCCGCAGCGGTACGGCAATCTGGTTGACGGCGGTGTTGTCGTGCTCGGTCGCATCCGCGCCCGGCGGCGCGGGGTACGCCGCCAATTCGTCGCGCAGCGCGCTCAACGTGTCGTCCCCGCTCACGTCGATTTGCCGCTGAAGTCGCGCGAGTATGTGCTCGCGCCATGCATGCCAATTGATGATGGACGCGGCGATACCCTCCGGATGCAGGCTCAGGCGCAGTGCGTTGACCGGCGGCTTCAGCAGTTCCGGACTTGCGCCGCTCAGCAAAGGCGCAAGCGCACCGTTCGCGGCAACGATGGTCCAGTGCCGGTCGATGGCAAGCGCCGGGTAGGGTTCGTGTCCTTTCAGCACCAACTCGACAGCCTCGCGTGCAGCGGCCAACTGCGGATCCGATAGCGGGCGTTCCCGGAACAGCGGCGCGTAGCCTGCGGCGACCAGCAGTGCATTGCGCGCGCGCAGCGGCACGTCGAGCCGTTCAGCAAGGTGCATGACCATTTCCCGGCTCGGCACTGCGCGGCCTGATTCGACGAAGCTCAGATGCCGGGTCGAAATATCGGCTTCGGCGGCGAGCAGCAGCTGGCTCATTCTTCGACGCTGGCGCCATTCGCGCAGCAGGTCGCCGACCGTGCGGCTGGCCGCCGGCAAGTGTGGCGGGACTGGTTGCGCAAGTGAAAGTGTGTTCATGCCACCGATCATAGCCAAACCGCGCTATCGATCCATTACCTCAGAGGTAATGGAATACCCCGCAACACCGCGGAATGCCATCTGCCACGCCTACGAAACTTCGGAAAGACGCGTGACACCGTAGTAAGCCGCGGCAAATCGACGAAACGGCAAAGCCGACAGAGCGGGACACCCGACTCAGACCGCCGCCATGCCTTCCGGTACCACGTTGAGTTTGACCCCGAGCGCACGCAGCAGTTTGAGCACCGTGTCCATACGCGGTTTGGAGCCGGGTGCGAGCGTTTTGTAGAGGCTTTCGCGGCCAAGTCCGGCATCTGCCGCGACCTTGGTGATGCCGCGCGCTTTGGCGATGTCGGCGATCGCGGCGAGCAGGACGTCGGCGTCGCCTTCTTCGAGTGCTGCGTTGAGATACTCGGCGATCATTTCCTCGCTATCGAGGTAATGCGACGCGTCGAACCGTGCGGTTTTGATTCTGCTCATGACAGTTCCTTTCTGATTGCTGCCCACATTGTTTTGGCATGCTTGATATCGGCCGGCTGGGTGGATTTGTCGCCACCGCATAGCAGCAGATAGATCATGCCTTTTTCACGCGCGAAGTAGACCCGATAGCCGGGGCCACAATCGATGCGCATCTCGGACACACCTTCTTCAAGCAACTTCACGTCGCCGAAATGCCCGCGTTCCGCACGCCGGATACGCACGAGTATTTTCGCCCTGGCTCTTAAATCGGAGAGCCGTGCAAGCCAGGTGTCGAACTCATCGGTGCGGTTGAGCGTGCACTCAGGTGGCGAACCGATCTGCTGAGAATTGTATCCATGTAGATACGATCTTGCAAGTGTAAAAACCATATTGAAAAAGCGTCCCCGTGCCCGTGTTTGTTGAGTGCGTCACAAGCCGCGCGCCGGCGCCGCGCAGCCCCCATTGCCACACGAGATTAGCGGCTGCCGCCGCGGCTGACGACTCGGCCGGATGGCCAATCCGGCGCTCGACGCAATGCGCTCGCGCCGCAGCGCAAGACTGCTTACCTCTCAGGTAATCGACGCACCGCGCCCCGGCCCTCAAGCTTCACTCCGAGCCCGCCGCACACAACCGTGTCTGCTGAGCGTAGTGCTCAGTCATGCCAATGAAGGAGTCTTGAGATGAACGCGCATACCGATCTGATCAACCGTTATTTCGACGCATGGAACGAAACCGATGGCGCGCGCCGTCGCGAGTTGATAGCCGCGGCATGGAGCGCCGACGCCGACTATTGCGATCCGCTGCTGGCGGGCTCGGGCCACGAAGGCATCGACGCGATGATCCGGGCGGTGCATGAGCGCTTCCCGCATCACACGTTTCGGCGTACAGGCCAGGTTGACGGCTTCGCCAACCGGCTGCGCTTTTCCTGGGAGCTGATCACGCCCGCGGGCGAGGCGGTCGTGAAGGGATCGGACTTCGGTGTGGTCGATCCACAAGGACGCTTGCAAACGGTCACCGGCTTCCTCGATCAGGTGCCGGACGGCGCCTGAGCATCGCTTCTTGACGGAGAAGATCATGGACGAGCCCGCCGCCGCCACGGGTCCACAAACGGCCATCGCGTTCGCGCGCCTGACGGGCGCCGTCGACTCGCTGTCCAGCGCAATCGCCGGCTTTGCGCTGCTCGGCGGAGCGCGCGCGTTCATGTTCATCGCGTTGCTGGGCTGGCGCGAGCCGGTGCTCGGCGGCGCGGGTCTCGTGCTGCTGGCGCTGGTCGGCTGGTTGCGTTGGCAATGCGGTGACGGCGCGGCCGCGTCCGCCGTGCAGAACACGCGCCGCTGCAACCACTCAGCGTGCCGTCGCCGCGAGTCGCCTTCAACGGATGCGCGCAACATTGCTTGCTACAATCGTCCGCTCGAATGCGATTCGAAGCGCTGTCCCGTCTTCGTCGAGCCGAGTGGCTGCCGCTTCGGCCCGATTCGAACACGGGCGTGAGGCGAGTGCTTCGCGCATCCGAAAACCAACGTCCAGATCCTGGCGCCCAGCCGGCGATCGGACCTGACCGGACCAACCGGACCTAACCGGAACACAAGGAGACACCGTGCTGAAGAATCTGGACCCGCTGCTCAACGCCGACATACTGCATGCGCTACGCTCGATGGGCCACGGCGACGAACTCGTCATTTGCGACGCCAATTTCCCGGGCGACTCGGTTGCGCGCGAGAGCGTGCTGGGCAAGGTGCTGCGCCTCGACGGCGTGAACGCGCCGCGGGCGATTCGCGCGGTGCTTTCGGTAATGCCGCTGGACACGTTCATCGAGCACCCCGCGTCGCGCATGGAGGTGGTGGGCGAGCCGCACACGATTCCGTCGGTGCAGCGTGAAGCGCAGATTGAGGTCAATGCCGCGGAAGGGCGCGATGTGCCGTTTGCGTCGATCGAGCGGTTTGCGTTTTATGAGCGAGCGCGCAAAGCGTATTGCGTGATCGCCACCGGCGAAGCGCGCGGCTACGGTTGCTTCGTGTTCACGAAGGGCGTTCTGCTCGCCCCGGACGCGCCGCAGTCGTAACTCGGGCCTAAGTGTCGCGGCAAGCGCGGGTGTGAGGTCATGAGTGAGGTCATGAGCGCCATCTGCCGGCAGCCGTACGCGAATGTCGCGCGCGTGCTGATTTTTCGTCTGGCCGCTGTTGGCGGATCGGCCCGATTCGTCAACAGGCATCGGCTCACATCACGGTGACTGAAGCTATGAGCTTTTCTATAGAAAGTCTCGATCATCTCGTTCTGAACGTGGCCGACGTGGAAGTCAGCGCCGCGTGGTACGCGCGCATGCTCGGCATGCGGCGCCACGAGTTCGAATCGCGCACCGGCACGCGGGTCGCGATGACCTACGGCAATCAGAAGATCAACCTGCGTCCCGTGGCGGCCGACACCGTCGCGTGGTTCACCGGCCGCGAGGCGGTGCCCGGCAGCGCCGATCTGTGTTTCGTCACGACCACGAGCCCGGCCGAGGTCAAGGCGCATTGGCTTGCCCAAGGCGTCGAAATCGAGGCCGGACCCGTGGAGCGCGACGGCGCGCGCGGCAAGATGACTTCGGTGTATTGCCGCGATCCCGACGGCAATCTGATCGAAGTTGCGACCTATCCTCGAGCATAAGCGCGTCGGCGATTCCGCCCGCGGCAGGTACCGCCGACGCGAGCCTGCGGCCCTCGCGAGCCCCTTTTTCTCGCCCCGCACGCGGCGCGCCGTGCGCCCGCGCACCTTGGCCCGAGCTTGGGAGCTTGGAAAAGGCGGGCAATGCACATATTCTCAGATGCGATACGGGGAACTGCGGCCTCCCGGCCGGGTCTGCTGCTTATTCATCTACAGGAGCCCCTCATGACGCGTCCCGTCGATTCCGGCGTAATTCTCATCGCGCGTATTGCCCTTGCCGTGCTGTTCCTGTGGGGCGGTGTGATGAAACTGCTGGGCTATGCGGGCTTTGTCGGCTACCTGCATTCGAAGGGTGTGCCGTTCGTGCAGGTCGCCGCGCCGATCGCCGTCGCCGTCGAGGCGCTCGGCGGTCTGTTGCTGATCGTCGGCTTCAAGGTGCGCCCGCTTGCGCTCATCATGGCCGTGTATACGGTGGCGACGGCGGTTCTCGGCCACGATTTCTGGAATGTCACCGACGCTGCCTTGCAACGCGACATGGTGATCCATTTCTGGAAGAACATCGGCATTGCCGGCGGGTTCCTGCTGCTGTTCGTGACTGGCGCGGGTCGCATCAGCATCGACGGCGCGCGTCCCGGAGGCAATTCTCTCGGCGCTCGCTCGCCGCGCGGCGGGCTTGGTCTTTGAAGCAGCAGTAAGGTAGTCTGTGCGAGTCGCTTTCGATTCCAGCTGTAACCAAGGGAGCAAATAATGATTCAAAGTTTTGAGCAAACCATTGGCGGCAAGGCCACGCAATTGTGCGCGAGTCTCGGTGAAGGGCCCACGCCGCATCGTGTGATTATCAGTCTGGCCGATTCGGCGACAACTCTGGTGATTCTGGACGCATCCGGAATCATCAGCACGATCAAGGCCGAGATCGAGGAGCCGGAGAAACTGATCGCCGACGCCATTGCCAAAGCGCAAAACGAAGGCCTGATCGAGCGCGCAATCGACACCGGCACGATCCAGGAAGCGTCGCTTTAAGTCAGGCGGCGCGGCGTCGGCGGGCAGGGCGTCGCGGCTCACAGACGCAGGCATCGCGCTAATCGCCAGTGTGAACCCGGACCAACCCCCGCCATGCACGCGCATGGCGGGGGTTATTTTTTGCGCGCCCAATACAGCAGGCGGTACGCTTAGTTCGATTCGCCGACTCGCTCGCGGCCGGCAACGCGAAGCGCGGAGTCCGACGACTGCGGCTGCGGATGCACGAAGCAGCTCAGCACGCCGCCGAGCACCAGCAGAGCGACTGAGACGGCGGTCGCCGCCTGCATGCCCGAGACGATTTGCGTAGCGGCCGCGCCGCTCGCCAGTGCGCCGAAGGCCGCCACGCCGACCGCGCCGCCGGCTTGCCGCGCTGTGTTCAACACGGCGGAAGCCGTACCGGCGCGTTTCGCGTCGGTCGAGGCCAACACGGCGGTGGTCATTGCGGGAACCGCGAGGCCCATGCCCGACGGAATCAGCAGAAACGGCAGCAGCAAGCCAATGAGCGGCGTGCCGGCGTCGACGAAATGCAGCAGGCCGTAGCCGAGACCGGCGGTGATCGCGCCCGCGATCATCGGCACCCGTACGCCGAAGCGGCCGACCACCCAGCCGCTTGCCACATTCGACAGCAGAAACCCGCCCGTCAATGGGAGAAAGGCCAGGCCGGCCTGCAACGGCGTATAGCCGCGCACGCGCTGCAAATACAGGCTCAGCACTAACACCATGCCGTAGTAGGTCAGGTTCACGCAGATGCCGAACAGCACCGCCACGCTGAAGGAGCGTTTGCGAAAGAGCGAGAGCGGCAGCATCGGCGCCGCGGCGCGCGACTCCACGGCGATGAAGGCGCTTGCAGCGACTAGCGCCAGCACGAAACCGCCGGCGACGAGCGGGTGACCGAGGCCGAGCGGCCGCCATTCGATCACAGCGGCGACGAAGGCGGTCAGCGCGACGACGGCCAGACACTGACCGCTCAGATCGATGCCGCGCGGCCTTGCGTGAGCCGTTGTGCCCGCCGCTAATTGCAGCCCCGGACGGCGCACGGCGGTCTCGGGCCGCGGCACCCATAACAAGGTCGCGAGAAAACCGGCGGCGCAGATCGGCAGATTGACGAGAAAAATGCTGCGCCAGCCGAACGCCGCGATCAGCACGCCGCCGAGCACCGGTCCCGCGGCGATCGAAATCGCCCCCGCGGCTGTCCACAGCCCGACCGCGCGCGCCCGGAGTTTGGGGTCGTGTCCGAACGACTGATTGAGCAGCGCCAGCGAATTCGGCAGCATGGCGGCGGCGCCGACGCCTTGCAGCGCGCGCGCCGCGACCAGCAGGGCCGCGTCGAGCGCAAGGCCGCAGGCGAGCGACGCAAGTGCGAACAGCACGATCCCGGCGGCGTACAGGCGCCGCGCGCCGAAGCGGTCGCCGAGCGCGCCGGCGGACAGCATCAGCACGGCGAACGCGAGCGTATAGGCATCGACGACCCATTGGAGGCCTGCCACATTCGCATGCAGGTCCGCGCCGATTTTCGGCAGCGCGATGTTGACGATAGTGACGTCGAGTTGCGTGACGACGAAGCCGACGCTGACTGTCGCGAGGACACGGCCGAGGGCGGGCGAACGGGGGCGTTTGGGGGAGTTCATGCGATACATCGTAGAGCCGATGCGGCGCATGATGTTTCGCGACGGCGTGAACTGTGGATGTCGTCAGAAGCGCGTGACGCCGACCCCAATGCAAACAAAAACGGCGCGCCGTGTGGCGCGCCGTCATTGCGAAGCAGAAGCGGAAAACAGCAGCGGAAAACAGCAGCAAAAGCCGCCGATCAGCGCGTTTGCGGCGCGTCCTTGATGAACAGCGTGGTCAATGCCCCGAGAATGCAGATTGCGCCGACGTACATCGGTGCGGCCATCGGGTTCGACTTCATCATCAGCGACACGGCGATCGGCGTCAGGCCGCCGAAAATCGCGTAGGCCACGTTGTACGAGAACGAGATGCCCGAGAAGCGCACCACCGGCGGGAACGCCTTGACCATCACGAACGGGATCGCGCCGATCACGCCGACGAACAGGCCAGCCAGCGCGTACAGCGGCAGCAGCGCCGAGCTATCGAGCGCGAGCTGCTGGAACATCACGTAGTACGTCACGGCCAGCGCCAGGCCGCCGATGAAAATGGTGCGCCCCGCGCCAATGCGGCCGGCAATCGAGCCCGCCATCACGCAACCGATCGTCAGGCACAGCGTCGCCACGCAGTTCGCCAGCAACGCAGTGGCCGGCGCGATATGAAACTGCTTTTGCAGCAGCGTCGGCGTCATCAGAATCACCACGACGATCGCGGCCGACAGCATCCACGTGAGCAGCATCGAGACGATCACGGCGCGGCCGTGGTCGCGCAGCACGGCCTTGAGCGGAACTTCGGCGGCAATCGCCTTGCGTTGCTTGAGTTCGGCGAACACCGGCGTTTCATGCAGCCAGCGGCGCAGGTAGACCGAGAACATGCCGAACACGCCGCCAACCAGGAACGGAATACGCCACGCGTAAGCGGAGATTTCCGCCGGCGCGAAGTTGCGGTTCACCGCCGAGGCGATCAGCGAGCCGAGCAGAATGCCCGCCGTGAGGCCGGCCGTCAGCGTGCCGCACGCATAGCCGACGTGCCGCTGCGGCACGTGCTCCGACACGAATACCCAGGCGCCCGGGACTTCGCCGCCGACCGCCGCGCCTTGCATTACGCGGAACAGGAGCAGCAGGACCGGCGCCAGCACGCCGATGCTGGTGTAAGTGGGCAGCAGACCCATCATCAGCGTCGGCACGGACATGAGCAGCACGCTCAGCGTGAACATGCGCTTGCGGCCGAACAGATCGCCGAAATGCGCCATGATGATGCCGCCGAGCGGCCGGGCCAGATAGCCCGCGGCGAAGATGCCGAAGGTTTGCACCTGGCGCAGCCAGTCCGGCATCGCCGCCGGGAAAAACAGCTGGCCGATCGCCGGCGCGAAGAATACGAAGATGATGAAGTCGTAGAACTCCAGAGCCCCGCCGAGGGCGGCGAGGCCGAGCGTCTTGTAATCGCTGCGCCCAAGAGGGCGTGGGGTGACAGCCTGCGCTCCACCCAGATTTGTCGCTTGCATTGCTTGTGTCTTTTCTTGAATTGGGAGCCACACGTAGCGCGTGGAAACACGGCGGTCGTCGGGCGAGAAGTGTGGCAGGCGCTGGGTAGAGCACGGGACACCGGCGCGCCGGCCCGGGTTGGGGCAAGCACGATGACGACTGGGGCCAGGCGGGGATTTTACAGGATGAAAGCGGATCGTTTCTGGAGGTGCTTAATTGGACTGAAAAAGTTCCGCAAAATGCGCTTTTTCGTAGCATTGACGATGGCGCCATCAGAATCGTCGCAACCGAGTATGGGAATACGCGCCAGTGGTGTCGGGGTCGGCGGATTCATATGCAAATTCGGACTGCTCCTATGGGATGGCGCGGGCGTGCCTCTGAGAATCGCGTCCGAGCTATCAGTTAAGAGTTATCCCATGCGCATTGCCATCCTTCAACGTGACCCGGTCATGCGTCAGTCGATCGAAAGGGTCCTGACGTCCGCTGGCCACACCTGCACGGCTTTCGACGACGGCTTGAGCATGTCGAGAATGCTCGCGCGCTCCACCGTGGATCTGCTGGTGCTGGACTGGCAGGGTCTGCGGCTCTCGGGCGGCGAGGTCCTACGGGCGGCGCGTGCGGTGGGCGGCGACCGTCTGCCGGTGATGTTCGCCTCGGCGGACATGGCGGAGGACCATGTTGTGCGCGCCTTCGTTGCCGGCGCGGACGACTATGTCGGGTTGCCGCTGCGCGCTGCCGAGTTTCGCGAGCGGGTTGCTGCGCTGCTGCGGCGAGCGTATCCGGACAGGTTCAGTGCCGCGAGTTTCGACGTGGGCCCGTACCATTTCGACACGCGCCGCCAGCTCGTCATGCTGCGCGGCCAGCCGGTCCAGCTATCCGGCACGCAGTACCGGCTGGCGTCGTTGTTCTTCTCCAATATCGGCCGCGTGCTGTCACGCGATCACATTTTCGCAATGGTATGGGGGCGCGAATTCCGCGAGTTCACCCGCACGATCGACAGTCACGTTTCGCGGCTGCGCCTGCTGCTCGAGATCGAGCCGCAAAACGAATTCCGGTTGCAACCAGTTTATAAAAGCGGCTACAGGCTGCTGCATCTGCGCCGCGGCGAATCAGTCGACGCAGACGCAGACGCAGATGCAGACGTCGATGCCGACGCCGACGCCGACACCGAGAAGCAGGCAGCCTGAAGTCGGTCCGGTCAGATCAGATCTGCGGCAGCGTGGGCCGTGTTTCGATCGACTTGCGAATCAACGCTTCGACCGCTTTGCGTTCGTCGCCCACCAGCGGCAAGCGCGGCGGGCGCACCGGCTCGGTACCCAGTCCGACGATCGTTTCGGCGAGTTTGATGTTCTGCACCAGCTTTGCCGAGACGTCGAGTGCGAGCAGCGGTGCGAACCAGCGGTAGATCGCTCGCGCTTCCTCGAGGCGTCCCGCCTTCAACAACTTGTAGATCACCACCGTCTCACGCGGAAACGCACACACGAGACCGGCCACCCAGCCATGCGCGCCCATCAGGATGGCTTCCATGGCGAGATTGTCGACCCCGCACAGAATCGCGAAGCGGTCGCCGACCACGTTGATCAGGTCGGTCACGCGCCGCACGTCGCCGCATGACTCCTTGATCGCGACGATCTTCTTCTCGTCGGCGATTTCCGCGAACATGTCGGGCGTCATGTCGACGCCATAGGCGAGCGGATTGTTATAGATCATCAATGGCAGTTCGCTCGCGTCGGCGACGCTGCGGAAATGGTGCAGTGTCTCGCGGCGGTCCGACAGATAGCGCAGTCCCGGCAGCACCATGTAACCGGCAGCGCCATGGCGGCTGCCGGCTTCGGCCTGACGGCAGGCGTCGAGCGTGCTGTTTTCAGCGATCGTCAACAGGACCGGCACACGGCCGCGCGAGGCCTCGACGGCGATGTCGAGCACTTGCAGCTTTTCATCCAGCGAGAGTGTCGACGCTTCACCCAGCGATCCGCACACAATGATGCCGTCCACTCCCGCGTCGATCTGCGCTTCGATATTCTTACCGGTCCATGCGCGGTCTATGCTGAAATCCGCGTTGAATTTGGTGGTGACTGCGGGCAATACGCCTTCCCAGATATGCGCCACGACTGCTCTCCTGAGTGTGATGTGTTCCAGCGCAGTGTAAGCAGGGAAAATCCTGCCGTCTTGCGTGAATCGCGCGCGGCGAATGACGATTTCAGCATAACCGCTTTGCCTGAAGCGTCGCCGGGTCAAGGCGTATCCCTTATTTTGGGATAAGACGCGAAGTGAGTCGAAGTGCATGGCCGGCGCGACGCCACCTGCTGCGGGCCGCTCTCCGTGCGCGCCCGGCAGACGCTGCTGGACCGCTATCTATTGAGAGCGCGAGGCCGCCGCACGTTCAGTTGACTATGCCGAAATCGTCACAATCCGCGCTTAAGCACACCAAGACTCGGCTGTCCGCCGTTTCTACCATGACGATCATGAAAACCTTGAACATCATCGACTCGCACACCGGCGGTGAACCGACCCGCCTCGTGGTGTCGGGCGGCCCGGATCTCGGCGGCGGTACGCTGGCGCAACGGCTCGAAGTATTCCGCACGCACTTCGACGACTGGCGCGCGGGCATCGTCACCGAGCCGCGCGGCTCGGATGTGGTGGTGGGCGCGCTGCTCTGCGAGCCCGACGATCCCACGTGCGCGGCCGGCGTGATCTTTTTCAACAACGTCGGCTACCTCGGCATGTGCGGGCACGGCACGATCGGGCTCGTCGTCTCGCTCGCGCACCTGGGACGGATCGGGCCGGGGCGCCATCGGATCGAGACGCCGGTCGGCGTTGTCGAAGCGACGCTCAACGAGGATGGCAGCGTCGCCGTACGCAACGTGCCGGCCTATCGCTATCGCGAGTCCGTGCAGGTGGAGGTGCCGGGCCACGGCGTGCTGACGGGCGACATCGGCTGGGGCGGCAACTGGTTCTTTCTCGTCGCCGATCATGGGCGCGCGTTGGAGGCTTCGCGTATCGGCGAATTGACGGCGTTCAGCGGAGCGATTCGCGACGCGCTGATCGCACAGCGCATCACCGGCGCGGAGGGTGCCTTGATCGACCACATCGAACTCTTTGGCCCCGGTTCGCGCGACGGTATCGACAGCCGCAGCTTCGTGCTCTGTCCCGGCAATGCGTACGACCGCTCGCCATGCGGCACGGGCTCCAGCGCCAAAGTGGCCTGTCTCGCCGCCGACGGCAAGCTGGCCGAAGGGGCCGTGTGGCGGCAGGAAAGCATTATCGGCAGCGTGTTCGAGGCGAGCTATCGCCATGCCGGCGACGCCGTCCACGTGATTCCCACCATTACCGGCCACGCCTACATTACGGCGGAAGCGCGCCTGTGCTTCGACGAGCGTGATCCCTTTGCGTGGGGCATCCGCACGGCATGACGGCAGACGTGTTGATCGTCGGGGCCGGCATTGTCGGCGCGGCGTGCGCGGCGGAACTGGCGGCGCTCGGCATGCGGGTCGACGTGTTCGACGCGCGGGGCATCGGCGGCGGAGCGACGGCGGCGGGCATGGGCCACATCGTCGTGATGAACGACTCGCCGGCGGAATTCGCGCTGAGTCGGTATTCACGAGAATTGTGGCTTGAACTCGCGCCGCAGCTGCGCGCGCGCGACGCGTTCGCGCGCTGCGGCACGCTCTGGGTCGCAGCGGACGAAGAAGAGCAACACGCCGCCCGCGCGATGCATGCCGCGTTCGAGGCTCAAGGCATGACAGCGCAACTGCTCGACGCGGCCGCGTTGCGGGCTTGCGAGCCGGCACTGGCGGCGTCGATGGCGGGCGGTTTGCGCATTGAACACGACAGCATCGTGTATGCGCCGACCGTCGCCGAATGGCTGCTGACGCAATCGCCGGCCGCCACAAATATTCGCGTGCGCCTGGGTGCGGGGGTGACCTCGATCGGCGCGAACGGCCTCACGCTTGCCGACGGCGAACGTGTCGGCGCGGCGCACGTCGTCGTTGCCAATGGTCTGGGTGCGCAGCACCTCGTGCCGTCGCTGCCGCTGCAGCCGAAAAAGGGCCACCTGCTGATCACGGACCGTTATCCTGGCCTGATCCGGCATCAGCTGCTGGAACTCGGCTACATCAAGAGCGCGCATCACGCGGCGGGCACGTCGGTGGCGTTCAATGCGCAACCGCGGCCCACGGGGCAATTGCTGATCGGCTCGTCGCGCCAGTTCGACAGCACCGATCCCGCCGTCGACATGCCCGTGCTCGCGCAGATGCTGCAGCGCGCCGCGCACTACCTGCCTGTGCTGCCGACGCTCAACGGCGTTCGCGCGTGGACCGGATTTCGCGCGGCCACGCCGGACGGCCTGCCGATGATCGGCGCGGCCGGCGATTTCGCGCCCGGCGTATGGCTTGCCGTCGGGCACGAGGGCCTCGGCGTGACGACCTCGCTCGCGAGCGCGAAGCTGCTTGCCGCGCAGATCGTGGCGAGCGTCGCGCCGATTGCGGTCGAGCCTTATCTACCTGAGCGTTTTGCCAGAAAGGTGGCCCATGACTCGTAGCAGCGACGCGGCAAGCATCCACTTGACGATCGACGCCCGGAGCATCGCTGTCGCGCCCGGCACGACGGTGGCCGCTGCGCTCGTGCTGGCGGGTATTCGCAGCACGCGGATGTCGGTGAGCGGCGAGCCTCGCGCCGCGCTGTGCGGCATGGGCGTGTGCCAGGAATGCCGTGTGACGATCGACGGCCGGGCGCATGTGCTGGCGTGCCAGGCCGTGTGCCGGCAGGACCAGGTCGTTCGTACCAACGTTGCGGTGAACATGCCTTGAAACAGCCATTCGACATCGAAGGCGCAGGGCGTTCTCTGGCGCAATCCTGTCTGGGCCGACTCGACGACGCGCCAGCCACACTATGAAACAACACTTCGAGATCGTCATTGTCGGCGCGGGTCCGGCCGGCTTGAACGCCGCGCACGCTGCCGCGCGCACGGGAGCCACGGTCGCTCTGCTGGACGACAATCCACGCGCCGGCGGCCAGATCTGGCGGCAAGGTCCGGGCGATTCGCCGCAAGCGCCGTTGCGTCACCTCCTCGCCGCGCTGAGCGGGCAAGGCAACCTCACGCATTGGCCGTCGACTCGCGTGGTTGCGCCACTGGATTCACGCGGGTTGTTGCTCGAATCCGCGCAGCACGGCGGCACGTGTATCACGTATGAGCGCCTGATTCTTGCGACCGGCGCGCGAGAGCGGCTCTTGCCGTTCCCAGGCTGGACATTGCCGGGCGTGACCGGCGCGGGCGCGCTGCAGGCGCTCATCAAGGGCGGCATGCCGGTGCGTGGCGAGCGGATCGTGATTGCCGGCAGCGGTCCGTTGCTGATCGCCGCGCTCGCCACGGCGCGCGCGGCGGGGGCGCAGGTGGTGGCGGTGGTGGAGCAGGCGTCGGCGTTCGACGTCGCGCGTTTCGGCGTCTCCCTGCTGGCCGAGCCCGCCAAGTTGCGGCAAGCCGTCGGCATGACGCGCGGGTTCGCGGGCCTGAATTACTGGACCAGCAGTATCGTCGAAGCGGCGCATGGGGACGGCCGTGTCGAGCGTGTCACCATCGCGCGCGGGCCGGGGAGGCGCGTCACGCTCGATTGCGACCGCATCGCGTGCGGCTATGGGCTCGTGCCGAACGTCACGCTGGCGCAAGCGCTCGGCTGCGCGATTGGCGAGGCGGGCGAGATTGTCGTCGACGGCGAACAGCGCACATCGGTGGAGAACGTGTTCGCGGCGGGCGAGTGTACCGGGGTCGGCGGCGCCGAGCTGGCCGGTGTGGAGGGCGAGATCGCCGGCCTCGCTGCAAGCGGCGCGGCAGCGGTCCACGCGGCGCTCGACACGCAGCGGGCGCGATGGCGCGGGTTCGGCCGACGCGTCGACGCGGCCTTCGCCCTGCGCGCCGCCGCACGCACGCCGCCCGCTGACGCCACGCTGCTGTGCCGCTGCGAGGACGTGAGCATCGGCGAAGTCCGCGAGTTTGCGAACTCGCGCGACGCCAAGCTGCATACCCGCTGCGGCATGGGCGCCTGTCAGGGAAGGATTTGCGGCGCGGCGGCGAGCCTGTATTTCGGTTGGGAGGCCGCGGCGCCGCGCCCGCCTTTCAGCCCGGCGCAAATCGGCACCTTGATGGCGGCGAATGTGGAGCCGCCGCCAACCGAATAAGCCGTTCGCCCACCGGCCGTGCGGACACAGGCCGGCGGATATTGTTCGGCCGTAGCGCGGACCTATAATCGACCGCACGCGTCGACCGCGAGCCTGCAACGGCGGTCGCGCCCCCCAATGCCCCATCAACGCACGGACCAACGAGACCCGCATGATGAACACGCTGGCTCATCCGCTCGAGACGGACGACGCAACGCTGTCCGGCATGCTGTCGCACTTCAGGCTGCTGGAGCCGGTGTTCGACGCGATGCCGGACGTCGTGTTCTTCGTCAAGGACGCCGAGGCGCGCTATGCGCTGGTGAACCGCACGCTCGCGTCCCGCTGTGGCTTCAAGGAAAAGGCGGCGCTGCTCGGCAAGACCGCCGAGGACGTGTTTCCGCGCCGCTTTGGGCGCATCTATACGGCGCAGGACAAGGCGATCATCAACGTCGGCAATCAGCTGATCGACCAACTGGAACTGCATCTGTATCCCGGCAGGCAGCCGGGATGGTGCCTGACCTGCAAGCAGCCGCTGCGGGATGCGGCGGGCAAGATGGTCGGCCTCGCCGGCATTTCCCGCGACCTGAAAGCGGACGAAAGCAGTCATCCGGCCTACAGCCGACTCGCCGCGGTGGTGCAGTCCATCCAGGCGAACTACGTTCAGCCTTTGAATCTGAAGCAGCTTGCGGCGATGGCCGATATGTCGGTCGCGCAACTGGAGCGCTATTTTCACAAGGTGTTTCATCTGACGCCGCGCCAGGTCTTGCTGAAGGCCCGGCTGGACGCCGCGACGGCGCTGCTGGTCTCGCACGACAAGGTCACCGACGTCGCCGCGCTGTGCGGCTACACCGACCACAGCGCGTTCACGAGACAATTCAAGGCGACCGTCGGCGTGACGCCGACCGAGTACCGCATGCTGCTGCACGGCACTTCGCGGAGCTGAATCGCCGGACATGGCTCGTCGCAAGCATCACTACTATGTCTACGTCGTCGCGCTGGACGACAAGGTGTGGAACGAGGCGCGCTTTCGGCGCGCGAATCCGGACTACCGGTTCGACAAGCCTTGCGTCTATGTGGGTATGACGGGACTGGACCCGGATCTGCGCTTTGACCGGCATAAGGCCGGCATTCAGGCCAATCGCTATGTGCGCGATTACGGGTTGCGGCTCGTGCCTGAGTTATATGAGGTGTTCAATCCCATGCCTTACCGCGGCGCACAGGATATGGAAGTGGAACTGGCGATTGGACTGCGCGAAGCGGGCTACGGCGTGTGGCAGGCGTGAGTTGCGCGATCCGGCCGTGGCGTTTGTCAGCGGGGCTCGTCACCGCTTGACCGCCTAAGGGGCTCAAACCTGGGCGCGCGCCTTGAATGCGGTTATCGCGGCGCGCGTTACTTCACACCGAGGCCACGCAGCACGGCGTTGCCTTCAGGCGTCAAACGGATATGCGAATTGCCGGCGTCGCTGGAAACCGTTTCAATCAGTCCGGCTTCGTGAAGCTGCGGGATCTCGGGTTTGGCGGACGCGTCGATCGGCGCGTGCAGCAACAGCAGCAACGTCGCCAGTTCGTGGTGGCTCAGCAGGCGGCGCAGGATGGTAGGCCGCTTTGCCGGCGCCGCGGCGTCGTTTGTGTTCGAATCGGGCTGGTTCATGGTGCGCACCTTGTGCGGGTTAGTGTCGACTGGATGATGCGGACGAAGTCTTAAACGATTCTTAAGACACCATTATCCTGTAACACCGTGACACGAAGATTGCACCGACCCAAGTTACCGTTTGTCACACTTACACGTGCTTTCGGCCGCAAACCCTTACGGGGCGCAGGTTTTGCCCGCTGTCTCGATCCACAGGTTGTTCACGTGGCGTTTGCCCGCGTAGAAACGGTAAGTCGTGGCGCCATTGTCGCTGCGCACCTTGACGATATTCGAATCGCCGAAGTCGAGCATCTGGCCTTGCGGAATCGCCGTGGATTTGAACGCGGCGTTGTGGCTGGAGGCCACTTGCGTCAGACACGAGACCACGTCGTTGACGGAGCGCTGCGTGGTGGTGTCCGCGACGGGCTCGCCGGCATCCGGATTCTTCTGGAAGTACGCACACGCGCTGAGAAGCAGGGGAACTGACAGGACTACGGCAAACTTCTTCATATCTCTCCTGGCGTTACATTCGGCTGACAGTACGTGCGACGCCCGCACATGGCACAGCCGCGCGGCATGGACCGCGAAATCAGGTGCCATTATATCGGTGCGGCGCGGCTCCACAGTCGATGCCGCACGCGCCGTGCCCGGCTGGCCCCGCCGGACGGACCTTCCTGTGCCTGTGCGACCCGCCGGAAAGCCTATTTGCGGCGCTGCGCTTGCGCGGCAAGCCGCACGGCGGCATTGGCCGCGCCATAGCCGTCGTAACCGCCGCGCCGCTCGACGATTTCCATGAAGAAACGCTGGTCGAGCTGTTCCGTGTAAGCGTGGAAAAATTCGCCACCCCGCTCGTCGCGGTCGTACAGGATGTTATTGGCGCGCAGCGCCTCCAGCGTCTCGTCCGGTAATGCGTAGCGAGCGGCGAGATCCTCGTAGTAATTGCGCGGAATGCGCAACACCGGCAAGCCGTCGGCGACGAACTCGGGCATCGCGCTGAAAATGTCGCCGGTGCTGAAAGCGACGTGGTTCAGGCCGGACCCGTGATACGTGTGCAGCGCCTCGGCTACCGCCGTGTGATGGTCCACGGAGGCATTCAGCACGATGCGCACCGAGCCGTCGCGGCTGCGCAGCGCGCGGCTGCGTACGAGACCGTAGGGATCGGGCACCAGCACGCCTGGTTCGGCGTCGAACCCCAAGGCGGTTCGCAGGAACAGCACCCACGTATCCAGCGAATTCGCCGGCACCGACAGGCAAACATGGTCGATACGGCTGAGCGGCCCGACTTCGGTCGGACCGTTGATGTCGGTGAGAACGAAATCGGCCTCGAACAAGGTGGGCTGATCCGGCGTTTCGTCGACGAAATAATTCAGGCTGCTGTCCGGCGCCTGCACGGCGGGCAGCACGCGTTCGTTCGGCCCGATCTGCCCGGAGAACGGCGCGTAGCCGAAGCCGGCGGCGCGCTCGAACGCCTGATGGGCGTCGTCCACTCGAAACGCCGACGCGCACAGCGACAAACCATGCTGCTGGAAGAACGCATTGGCGAACGAATCAGGCTCGGCGTTCAGCACGATCGAAGCCGCGCCGTGCTGGTAAAGCGTCACCTCTTTCGAACGATGCCGGCCGGCCTCGCGAAAGCGCAGTTTGCCGAGCCAGTCGACGAGTTGCGCGCGCGTGCCGTGGTCGACCGCGAATTCGAGAAACTGGTAGCCGACGTGCGCGGGCGCCGCGGGCGAGCGGTACAGGTCGCCGACCGGCTGCTGCGTGGATTCGAGCAACGCGCGCGTCTGTTCCTCGAGGAACAGCAGCGAACGATGGCCGTCCGCGGCCGTGATGGTGGTGGGCGCGGCGCGAAAGCCGTCGTTGAAGATTTCCAGTGAAAGCGGCCCGCTGTAGCCGGTTTTAACGACCTGCGCGGTGAAATTGGCGAGATCGAAATCGCCCTGGCCCGGGAAGCAGCGATAGTGACGGCTCCATTCGAGCACGTCCATGGCGAGCTTCGGCGCGTCGGCGATCTGCACGAAGGCGATGCGTTCGCCCGGAATATCGGCGATGCCGTCCACCGTGTCGTTCAACGAAAGCGTGTGAAAGCTGTCGAGCACGAGCCCGAGATTGGGATGATTGACGGCATTCACGAGTTTCCACGCGTGCCGGTACGTCTTGACGTGTTTGCCCCACGCGAGCGCTTCGTAGCCCGCGATCACACCGGCAGCCTCGGCGGCGCGGGCCAGCGCGCCGAGCTGGTCGGTCATCAGCGAATCGTCGCCGATGGTGTCGGGCGACACGTTGCTGCACACCAGAATGCGGTCCGTACCCAGTTCATGCATCACGTCGAACTTGCGCTTTGCGCGGTCGAGATTGCGCTCGAGGCGCTCCGGGCTGACACCGTCGAAATCGCGAAACGGCTGAAACAGCATGATCTTCAGCCCGAGATCTTCGGCGATGCGCCGCACGTCGGCGGGCGAACCGTCGAAATACAGCAAGTCGTTCTCGAAGATCTCGACGCCTTCGAAGCCCGCCGCCTGGATCGCGGTCAGCTTCTCGACAAGGGTTCCGCTGATCGACACGGTGGCAATCGAACGTTGCATGGACGGCTCCTGCAAAAACAATCAAACGGCTGTTGGATAAGGCGCGCAACGGCGTCTCGCGCGGCACTGGCAGGCGCCGGCGGCAGGCATGCTGCATTGCGCAAAATGGGCCAGTTCGTTACTTATGTCAGCAAGACACAGGTCACAATGGTCCACGCTAACCGAAGTTTCCGACAGTTTATACAAACTAACTAGATGGTACAAATTCGTAGAAACCCCGAATGACGACGGCGGCCAATGCGCGCACACTTCGGTCACGTTGCCAGAGCACCGCGGTCGCCGTGGTTGGCTTCAGGCCTCACTTTGCAGGAGTGGATCTCATGAGTTTTGCCTCCGTACTGGTCCTCAATGGACCGAATCTCAATCTGCTCGGCACGCGCGAGCCGGCCATCTACGGCTCGGAAACACTCGACGACGTCGCGAAACTCTGCCGCGATGCCGGCGAGCGGCTGGATCTGTCGATCGACTTCTGCCAGTCGAACGCCGAGCATCAACTGATCGACTGGCTGCACGCGTCGCGGACCAAGGTCGATGGCATCGTGATCAATCCGGCGGCTTACACGCATACCTCGGTTGCCATCGCCGACGCGCTTTCCGCGATCGAAAAGCCGGTGATCGAAGTGCATATTTCAAACGTGCATCGCCGCGAGGCGTTCCGGCACCACTCGTACGTGTCGGCGGTGGCGGAGGCGGTCATCATCGGTTGCGGCACGCAAGGCTATGTACTGGCGTTGGAGCGGATGGCCAGCATTCTTAAGCATAGGGCGGCGAAATGAACTCACAAGCGAACTCACAAGCAACACCTCATTCCTATCTGGTCGGTCTGATCGGATCGGGCATTGGCGGATCGCTGACGCCCGCGATGCACGAGGAAGAGGGCAGCAAGCTCGGCCTGCACTACGTGTACCGGCGTATTGACCTGGAAGCGTTGAAGCTCGACATCGCCGCCCTGCCTGATCTGCTCACGGCCGCCGAACGCATGGGCTTCAACGGCCTGAACATCACATATCCGTGCAAGCAGGCCGTAATTCCCCTGCTCGACGAACTGTCCGACGACGCGCGCGCGCTCGGCGCGGTCAACACGGTCCTGTTCAAGGACGGCAAACGTATCGGTCACAACACGGACTGGTCCGGTTTCGCCCGCGCGTTCCAGCGCGGCTTGCCGGACGTGTCGCTGGAGCGCGTCGTGCAACTGGGCGCGGGCGGCGCCGGCGCGGCGGTCGCGCACGCCGCGCTGAACATGGGCGCGAAATCGCTCACGCTGTTCGATGTGGATGCTACGCGCGCCGCCTCGCTCGCTGAAGAATTGCAGACGCGTTTTCCTGCCGCCGCGGTCAGCGCCGGCAGTTCGCTCGCCGAGTCGCTCGCGGCCGCCAATGGCCTGATTCACGCCACCCCCACCGGCATGGCGAAATTGCCCGGCTTGCCGCTGCCGGTCGAATTGCTGCACCGCGATTTGTGGGTGGCGGACATCGTCTATTTTCCGATCCGCACCGCGCTGCTGGAGGCGGCCGAGGCAATCGGCTGCCGCACGCTGAGCGGTGGCGGCATGGCGGTGTATCAGGCGGTCGACGCCATGCGCATCTTCACTGGTCTCGAACCCGACGCCGAGCGGGTGTACAGCCATTTTCAATCGTTGTTGCAACGCTAAGCGGCAGCGCACCAACCGCTAACAAGCAGAGGAGACGATCACCACATGCAGCAACCCATTTCATCCACCCAGGCCGACGCCGCGCCGCCGAAAGGCGCTGCGGTAAGCACCGCGCGCCGCTCGAAAGCCCGCTATCAGATTCTGGCGCTGCTTGCGGTCGGAACGATGATCAATTATCTCGACCGGACGGTGCTCGGCATCGCCGCGCCGCAGTTGACCAAAGAGCTCGGCATCAACGCCGCGCTCATGGGGCTGCTTTTCTCGGTGTTTTCGTGGAGCTATGTGGCCTCGCAGATTCCGGGCGGTCTGTTTCTCGACCGCTTCGGCAGCAAGCTCACTTATTTTCTGTCGATGACCTTCTGGTCGCTGTGCACGCTCGCGCAAGGGCTGGTGCACGGCATCGGCGGGCTGTTCGCGTTCCGGCTTGGCCTCGGCGTCTCGGAGGCGCCGTGTTTTCCGACCAATAGCCGGGTGGTCGCCACGTGGTTCCCGCAGAGCGAACGCGCCATGGCGACGGGCACGTACACGGTCGGCGAATACATCGGCCTGGCTTTTTTCAGCCCGTTCCTGTTCATGCTGATGGGCGCTTTCGGCTGGCGCTCGCTGTTCTACGTGGTGGGCGGCGTCGGACTTGTGTTCGGCGTGATCTGGTGGATGTTCTATCGTGAGCCGCGCGATCACCCGTCGGCGAATCAGGCGGAACTCGACTATATCGAAGCGGGCGGCGGTCTCACGAGCGCGAAGAAGAGCGGCGATGCATCGGACGCCACAGGTGCGGCGGCGAAGGCGAAGAGCGGCTTCGAATGGCGCACCATTGGACGGCTGCTCAAGCATCGTCAGCTGGCCGGCATCTGTCTCGGCCAGTTCGCCGGTAACTCGACGCTGGTGTTCTTCCTGACCTGGTTCCCGACGTATCTCGCCACCGAACGCCACATGGCATGGCTGAAGATCGGCTTCTTCGCGATCATGCCGTTCATTGCCGCGTCGATCGGCGTGATGTTCGGTGGCATTTTCTCCGACTGGCTGCTGCGCCGCGGCAAGTCGGCGAACGTGGCGCGCAAGCTGCCGATCATTGCCGGGCTGCTGCTCGCGTCGACTATCGTTCTCGCCAACTATGTCGAGAGCAACGTGGCGGTGATCGCGATTCTGTCGGTGGCGTTTTTTGCGCAGGGCATGGCGGCGCTGGGTTGGACGCTGGTGTCGGACATCGCGCCGGAAGGCCTGCTCGGCGTGACCGGCGGCATCTTCAACTTCGCCGCCAACCTGGCCGGCATCGTGACGCCGCTGGTGGTGGGTTTCATCGTCGCGGCAACCGGCTCGTTTGTCGGCGCGCTGGTGTTCATCGGCGCGATTGCGCTGGTCGGCGCGCTGTCGTACATCTTTATCGTCGGCGATATCAAGCGGATCGTGCTGGTGGATTGAGCGGTCCGGGACCGGACGAAAAAAAACGGGACGTGGCGCGAGCTACGTCCCGTTTTTTACTTTGAGGCTCCCCTCAGTCGTCCTTGCGCACGAAACGCAGCACGGCGTCGACGATCATGGCGCGATGTCGCGCGCGCAAGCGCGGATGCGACGGATCGCGCCCGAACGCCGCGCCGAAGGTATGGCGATTGCCGACGCGGTGAAAGCACAGCGAGCTGATCAGCAAATGCAGATCGATCGGATCGAGGTCGCTGCGGAACTGCCCGCTCGCGATACCGCGCTTGAGCAGATCTTCGATCGTATGAATCACGGTGACGTTGCGGCCTTTGAAGCTCTTGACCTGCTCGACGTACTTGGCGCCGTGAATATTTTCGATGGTGACGAGCCGCACGAAATCGCGCTGACGGTCGTGATAGTCGAACGTGAACTCGACTAGCGCGCGCATTCCCTCGATCGGGTCGAGTTCGCTGACGTGCAGATCCTGTTCGAGCGCGCGAATGTCTCCGTACACCTTTTCCAGCACCGCCTGGTACAACCCTTCCTTGCTGCCGAAGTAGTAGTACAGCATGCGCTTGGTGGTGTTCGTACGCTCCGCGATCGCGTCGACGCGCGCGCCCGTCAATCCCATCGCGGAGAACTCCTGGGTCGCGACCTCGAGGATGTTGCGCTTCGTCTGTTCGGGATCGTACTTGCGCCGGGTGTCGGTACGCGGACTGTCGGACGGGATGCCGTTGGTATCAGGCTCGGCAGCCTTGCTTCCCTTTTTCATTGTGTATTCGAGCGGCGGTGACGGCGCATTCTAGCATGGCCAAACTGGCGTCCGACGCGGGTCCCGGGCATAAGCGGCCGTGTATTGGCCAACGTCAAACAGTGGGCCTGCGGCGCGCGGCGAGCGCGTCGCGTGTCTGCATCGCGGTGTAGGTGAGTTGCGCCGCGGCGAGACCCAGCGCGCCAAACGTGGGCGTCAAACCGAAAGACGCGAATGCCTCGGGCACCGGACGCTCGCCCGCAATGGCCGCCGCCAGCAGTTCGCCGGACACGGTAGTCGGCGCCATGCCGTGCCCGCCGAAGCCGACCGCATACCAGACGCCGTCGGTGCTGCGGCCGATTTGCGGCATCTTGTGCCGCGCATAGCTCATCAGGCCGCCCCATGCGTGTTCGATACGCACGTCGTGCAGTTGCGGATAAACCTTGAGCAGATCGCGCCGCAAGAGGCGCGCGATCACCTCGGGCGCGCGCTCACGCACCGAAATGCGGCCGCCCCACAGAATGCGCGTGTCGGGCAGCGGCCGGTAATAGTCGAAGGCGAAGCGGGTGTCGTAGACGGCGGCGCGGGTGTCGATCGCATCTTTCAGACGTGCGCCGAGCGGCTCGGTGGCCATCACGTAGGTGGCGATCGGCAGCACCGCGCGTTCGACGCGCGGGTAGACGTGCCGTGCGTAGCCGCCGCCCGCCATCACGACGTGGCGCGCTTCCAGCGCGCCGTGCTCTGTGTGCACCACGAACCCGTCGCCATCGCGCTGCAGACGCACGACCGGCGAGTGCTCATGAATCTGTACGCCGGCATGGGCCGCGGCGCCGGCCACGCCGAGCACGTATTTGAGTGGATGAAAGTGGAACGCGTTGCGCTCGAACAGCCCGCCGTGATAACGGCGCGTCTTGAGCTGCGAAGCCAACTGTTCCGCCGTCACCGGTTCCCACTCGACGCCGAACGAATCGCGCATGAGGCGACGCTGCGACTCGAGCCGCGCCGGTTCGTCGAACCAGTTGGCGAGGATCACGCCGGCGTCGGTCGCGTCGCAGTCGATGCGATAGCGCGCGATGCGCTTTCTCATCAGATCGACGGCGTCGGTGGTCAGCGTGTACAGCTCGCGGGCGCGAGCCGCGCCAAGGGTTTTCAGCAGGTCGGCGCAATCGAGGCTGTAGCCGCCGAACACGAACCCGCCGTTGCGCCCGGAGGCGCCGAAACCGACCTGACGGGCTTCGAGCACGGTGACGTCGGCGACGCCCCGCTCGGCGAGTCCCAATGCCGTGGACAATCCCGCGAGACCGCCGCCGATGATGCAGACATGGGCGCTACGGCGCCCGGCCAGCGGCGCATAGGCGGACGAACGCGTGACAGTGGCTTCGTAAAAGCTTTGCATAGGGCTAGGGTAGCGGCAATCGCGCGCGTGCGTCCAGCCGTTGCGCGATCCGCTTGTCAAACGGTGGATACGAAAGGCCGGCACCCGCGTCGAGCGAATGCCGGCCTGGGCGGACCAGGCGTCGAGGTGAACGTGAGCGGCCTCAGGACACCGGCAGCAGCTTGCCGGTGAACACCACCGGACCGCTCGGCGCGTTGTGATCGGGCGAGCCGCCCGGCGCTTCGATCGAGACGGCCAGCGCCGCGTAACTCTCCGGCTTCTGCTGGCCGGCGGTGACCTTGCCGTTCGCGCTGTCCGGCAGCATGCCGAGCGAAACCGGATGGCCGCTCGCCGGAATGCCCCACAGTTCCATGGCCCGGCCCGCGGGCAGATCGACCTTGCCGAGCGGATGCACGGTCATGGTCGAATGCGCTTCGTCCCACGCGACCAGCATGACCGGATGCGCGTCCTTATTGTTCAGCACGGCCACATGCGACACGGCCGTTTCGGGTTGCTGAGCCACGGTCGGCGCCGTGACAGGCGCGGTGGCGGACGGCAACAGTGAGCGCACGGCGACCACCAGGGCGACTGCCGCGACGCCTGTGACGCCGAGTGCCCAGCCGCGCCAGAACGCCAGGTTCTCGAACAGGCTGCGCGACGGCCGCGCGGGTATTTCCACCACGCTGCGCGGACGTGCCGCTTCCCGCGCCGCCGTGAGGCCGAGACGCCGTTCGATGGCTTCCCACACGGCGGCCGGCGGCATGCGCGGCTCCGCGAGCTCGGCCATTGGCGAGATGCGGCGCTGCCATTCGTCGACGGCCTTGCGGATCGTCGTGTCGTGGTCCGCGTAGCGTTGAAAGCGGCGGCGCGCGCCACCACGCAGCGTGCCGAGCACATATTCGGCGGCCAGCAGATCGACTAGCTGAGGATAGCGATGGAGATTCATCACTCGCCTCCCAGGCAGGTCTTGAGCTTGGCGAGGCCGCGTCTGATCCATGACTTGATGGTGCCGAGCGGCACCGTCAGCACTTCGGCGATCTCGCTATGGCTCTGGTCGCGCAGGTAGGCGAGGGCAACTGCCTGACGCTGCGCCGGCTCCAGTTGCTGCATGCAGCCGGCCAGCAAACGTGCCTGCAGGCTGACCGCCGTCAGCGCTTCGGGATCCGGATCGCCGGTTGCCACAAGATCGTCCAACGCATCGCTCCATTCTGTTTCCTGCGAGTTGACCCGCCGCAGGTGATCGAGAGCACGATTACGGACGATTGCCGACATCCACGTCATCGGGGCGGACAGCGCGCGGCGATAGTCGCCGGCAAAGCGCCAGATATTGACGAAGCTGTCCTGCAAGACTTCTTCGGCCCACTCGTGCTTGCTCAATATACGGAGAGCAAGGCCAAACAGTTTCGGGGCGGCGAGATCATATAGCTCGCGCAATGCCGCGCCGTCCTGTTTGGCGACACGTTCGAGCAGCTCGGCGAGGGTTTCCGGCGTCAGTTCTCGAGGATTGGCGGTCATGGAGAAAGTTAGGGTGAGCTTGCGGGCCTATGTTACTCAATTTCTCCGTCGTCTTATATGCGGTTTTTTTCGTTGGGCGCGCATCCGTTGAGGCGAGGTTCGCGTATGTGGCTGCAGAGCCCGGCGTTGTGTGGGTTGCGTGCGTTCGTTCGCGCGATGCAGGATGCCGGTCAACGAGGACACGGGGTGCGTGTGAGTGAGGGTAGGGCCGTTGCGCCAGCCGATGAACGGCGGGCAACGGAGCCACGCGATGCGGGACGGATAGCGCATGGCGGGTGGTTTGACAAAGCACGGGGGGCACGGCTCATTCCTGATGAGGTCGAGGGCGGTTGTCGATGGATTGGCAACCGCCTTCGACCGGAATGGGTTGGCCGGTTCAGGTCATGCTTGCTGGCGTCCGCATGTGCGTCCTGTCGTTCTTCGACGCGCCTTCGGCTTATCGGCCCCAGCGCAGCACCAGCGGATCGAGCCGTCGCGCGACCTTCAACAGTCCTTCGCGTGTGGCCGGATGCATTGGCGGTAATGGATGGCGTACCGCGTCGGAGCGGATCACGCCGCCTTCCTTCATCAGCGCCTTGCACGACGCGAGGCCGCCCTGGCGGTTTTCGTAGTTGATCAGCGGCAGCCACTGCTGATAGTGGGCGGCGGCCCCCTCGGTGTCGCCGGCCGCATAGGCGTCGACGATCAGACGGATGCCGTCGGCGTAGCCGCCGCCCGTCATCGATCCGGTTGCGCCCGCATCCAGATCGGCCATCAGCGTGATCGCCTCTTCGCCGTCCCATGGACCCACGATTGCGTCGCCGCCGAGCTCGATGAGTTCGCGCAGTTTGTTGGCCGCTTGCGGCACTTCGATCTTGAAGTACGACACGTGGTCGATCTCGCGCGCCATGCGGGCGAGAAACGGCGCGGACAATGGCGTGCCGCTCACCGGCGCGTCCTGAATCATGATCGGAATCCCGATCGCATCGGACACGATCCGGTAGAACTCGTAGATGCCGCGCTCGCCGACGCGGATCGTCGCGCCGTGATACGGCGGCATGATCATGACCATCGCGGCGCCCGCGGCCTGTGCGCTGCGGCTGCGCTCAGCGCACTGGTGCGAACTGAAATGCGTGGTCGTGACGATCACCGGCACGCGGCCCGCGACGTGTTCGAGCGCCACGTGCATGAGTGTCGTGCGCTCGTCGTCGGACAGGGCGAACTGCTCGGAGAAATTCGCCAGAATGCACAGCCCGTTCGAACCCGCGTCGATCATGAAATCGATGCAGCGTTTCTGGCCTTCGAGGTCGAGCCGGCCGGCGTCGTCGAAGATGGTCGGCACGACGGGGAACACGCCGCGCAAGGCGCTAGAAGTGGATGCCTGAGTCATGGTGATAAGCGTTGTCGCAAAGTGTGGGTCGATTCCATGCAGGATGGCTGTCGCCGACTATACGGAGCTGGACCCGGCAGGTATATTGAATTGTTTCCATCTTGTGATCGCTTTTGCGACTCACCTTCGCGACTCACCTTCGCGTTCGCTCGGCAAGCCATGAAAGACACCCTGAACCTCCTGCTCTCGAAACTGCGCATGAAGCAACTCCAATTGCTGATTGCGCTCGACGACCAGAAATCGCTGCACAAAGCCGCCGGTGCGATGTCGCTGACGCAGTCGGCGGCCAGCAAGGCCTTGCAGGAACTGGAGTCGATGCTCGACGCGCCGCTCTTCGAGCGGTCGAAAAGCGGCATGATCCCGAACCAGCTCGGCCATTGCGTGATCCGCTACGCGCGCCTCGTGACGACGGATCTCACCGCGCTCTGCCAGGACGTCGCCGAGATACGTTCCGGGCGCGGCGGGCGTCTCGCGATCGGCGCGATCATGGGCGCGATTCCGGAGTGCGTCGTGCCGGCGCTGAATCAACTGCATGCCGGGCAGCCGAACCTTTCCGTCGAAGTGGTGGAAGACACGAGCGCGCGCATGCTGCAGCAACTCGACGACGGCCGGCTCGATCTGGTAATCGGGCGCGCGGCGGTGGCGGCCGATCCATCGAAGTATCACTATCGTCCGCTAGGCGACGAGCCGCTCTCGGTGGTGGTGGGCTACGGTCATCCGCCGTTGCCGAGGAAAGAGGTGAAACTGCGCGATCTGGCCGGCCATCGCTGGGTGATGTATCCGTCGCACATGCCGCTGCACGCGCTGCTCGAACGTGAAATGGATCTGGCCGGTCTGGACATGCCGGATAACCCGGTGTCGACGGCGTCGACTTTCGTCACGGTCGCTCTGCTGCAAAGCAGTCACGATCTGGTTTCGCTCTTGCCTACCGCGATCGCAGATATGTTCGTGCGGAAAAAGATGCTGCGCCTCGTACCGGTGAAACTCAAATCGCCGTCGCAGACTTTTGGCGTTGTCACGCGCAAGGGTGGGGAGCTGTCGCCGCCAGCGGAACAGTTCGTCGAATTGTTGAGTGCGCAGGCGGCGAAGCCGACGCCAAAACGGTTGCCGGAGCACACGGCACGAAAGCAAAAAAGCGCCTGAAGCAGCGCTTTTTCGACACGCGAAAGACTTTCAATATCTCATGGCGATCGCCACTGCGCCATGCGTCGAAAACAGGTGTTGTAGCCGCGACACTCTCGGGTAAATCCGTACCGATTGCGGCTTCATGTTCCGCGCTACACTCCTTCGAAGGTGCGCCAGGTCAGAAGAGCATGGCGCCCGCTCGGGGAGAGCAGCATGAATCGGCCACTGGTTCGGTTACCGTTTCGCGCAACAGGCACGGCGTCTGTGCGGAAGTGGTTCAAATGGGCGCTGGCGGCGGCGTTACTGCTCCTGCTGGCACTGGCGGCGCGCTTTTGCCAGGTCGAGATCGAAACATCGCGATTGCAGGCACGCTATCTCTCTGAAACGACTCGCGACGTGGGTTTTTCCGTCGCAGACGGTCCCAGTCACTCCATCCGTTTTCCTCAAGCCGACAAAGGTCCCTACGACAGCCGTCTAGGCTATGCGCTGCTGCCGTCGATCCAGCAGCGCCTGCTGCAACGCGGATTCGAAGTGAGCGCTCAGGCGCGCGATTCCGAGCGGATGCTGTCGCTGGCGGATAACGGCCTCTTTCTTCCATACGAAGAAAAGGATCGGGCAGGCTTGCAACTCTTCGATGGCACGGGCGCGCCGCTCTTTTCCGCGCAGTTCCCGGGCCGCGTGTATGACAACTTCGACGCGATTCCGCCGCTCGTCGTGAATTCGCTGCTTTTTATCGAAGACCGTTATCTGCTCGATCCGGATCAGCCGAACCGCAATCCGGCAATCGACTGGGGACGCTTCAGCCGTGCCCTGGCCGATCAGGGCGTGCGCTTGTTCAACCACCATCAGTCGCAGCCCGGCGGCAGCACGCTCGCCACGCAGATCGAAAAATTCCGCCACTCGGCAGACGGGCGCACGGCGAGCCCGCCGGAGAAATTGCGGCAGATCGCGTCGGCCTCGGTGCGCGCCTATCTGAACGGCCCGCAAACCATGCCGGCGCGCCGGCAGATCGTCGTCCACTATCTCAACTCGGTGCCGCTCGCCGCGCAGCCGGGCATAGGCGAAATCAACGGCATTGGCGATGGACTCGCCGCCTGGTACGGGCGCGATTTCAACGACATCAATCGCATTCTGAAAGCGCCTCCGACCGAACAGAATCTGCCGGAGCAGGGCGTGGCGTTTCGCCAGGTGCTCTCGCTGATGATCGCGCAACGCGCGCCGTCGTATTTCCTGCATCACGGCTACAAAGAACTCGAACGGCTGACCGACAGTTATCTGCGGCTGCTCGCGAACGGCGGCATCGTGTCGATCCCGTTGCGCGATGCCGCGCTGTCCGCCGTGGTGGATTTGCACCGCATGCCCGCGAGAACGGCGAGCACGGAGTCCTTCGTGTCGCGCAAGGCGGTCACGTCCATGCGCTCGCATCTGCTAGCCGCGCTCGGCATTCCGAGTTTTTACGAACTCGACCGCCTCGATCTGCAGGCGAAAGGCACGCTCAACAACGCAGTGCAGCAAGCCGTGAGCGAACGCCTCGCCGCTGCCGCTACGCGCGACGGTGCGAAGGCCGCAGGTCTCGTCGGCTTCGAAATGCTGCGCGCGTCGGATGATCCTTCGAAGATCGCTTATAGCTTCACGCTGTTCGAGCGGCGCGACGGCGCTAACCTCGTGCGCGTGCAAACCGATAGCGTCAACCAGCCGTTCGATATCAATTCCGGCGCGCGGCTCAATCTCGGTTCGACGGCGAAACTGCGTACCGTGGTGACGTATTTGCAGATCGTCTCAGACCTGCACAAGCGTTATGCACCGCTGAGCACAGCGGAGCTGAAAGCCGTCAAGTACGATCCGAACGATCAGCTCACGCGCTGGTCGCTCGATTATCTTGCGCACACATCGGACCGCTCGCTGCAAGCCATGCTCGACGCTGCTGTGGAGCGCAAGTACTCGGCCAGTCCTGGCGAAACCTTCTATACGGGCGGCGGCGCGCAGACCTTCAACAATTTCGAATCCGACGACAACAGCCGCATCCTGACCGTACACCGTGCGTTCCAGCATTCGGTGAATCTGGTTTTCGTGCGGCTGATGCGCGACATCGTTCACTACGAAATGGTGCAGACCACCGGGCCGTCGTCGCAATGGCTGGGTGATCCGCAGATCCGCAAGATGTATCTGACGCGCTTCGCCGATCAGGAAAGCCGCGTGTACATGAATCGTTTCTATACGAAGTACCACGGCAAGACGCGCGACCAGGCGTTGGCGCTGCTGCTGCTCGGCGTGCGCAAATCGCCGCCCAAAGTGGCGACGGTGTTACGCAGCGTCGCGCCCGACGAGTCGAATGCATGGTTCAACGCGCAGATGCGCGCGGCGCTGAAAAACACGCCCGCCGCCTCCGTGCTCGACGACGAGGATCTGGGGAATCTGTACACCAAATACGCGATTGACCGCTTCAATCTGAACGACCGCGGCTACATCTCCAGCGTGCATCCGCTCGAATTGTGGACGCTCAACTATCTGCGCGAGCATCCCGACGCCACGCTCGACCAGATTCAGAGCGCGAGCCGCGACGTGCGTCTGTCGACGTATTCATGGCTCTTCAAGACGCGCTATCACGCCACGCAAGACCGCCGCATCAAGCGGATGGTCGAACTGCGCGCGTACGATGCCATCGGCAAATCGTGGCAGGCGCTTGGTTATCCGTTCGCGACGCTCACACCTTCGTATGCGGCTGCAATCGGCGCGTCGGGCGACCGGCCCGCCGCGCTCGCGCAACTGATCGGCGTGATTGCCAACAATGGCAACAAGGTGCCGACCGAAAGCCTCACGCAACTCGACTTCGCGAAAGACACGCCTTACGAAACGCATTTCCAGCGCGCGGCGGTGGCGCCGCAACAGCAGTTGTCGCCGGAAATCGCCGGCGTGGTGAAAGTGCTGTTGCGTGATGTGGTGACGGGCGGCACCGCGAAACGTCTTGCGCAAGGCATGACATTCCCCGATGGCCAGACCCTGGAGGTGTACGGCAAGACCGGCACCGGCGATCAGCGCTTCAATGTGTTCGCCAAAGGCGCTCGTCTGATCGAGTCGCGCAAGGTGAACCGCAGCGCGACCTTTGTGTTCGCGATGGGCGACCGCTTCTACGGCACCTTGACCGCGTGGGTGCATGAACCGTATGCCGCGCATTACGAGTTCACGAGTGCGCTGTCGGTGCAGTTGCTGAAGTCGATGGCGCCGGTGTTGCAGCCGTTGCTGGACAACCCGCCGGCAAAGACGGCTTCGGTCAGGAAGGTTGCGGCGCAATGAGCACGAGTGAAAAGCGCCGGTGCTGATGAATCACGCCGGCGTCTGATAAACCGTCTCCGCTGCCGGTTTGAGGAATAACTCATGCACCGGCGCGAAATGCGCATAGAGCGGCAGAATCGCGCCGCCCATTGCGCGCGCATCGGCTCCGATTGCGCCTTCCAGCAATTGCGGCCGCACCATGCCTTCCCATTCGAAGCGGTCGAGCACGCGCTCGGTGCGTCGAATTATTTCCCGCACCAGTTGCCGGTCGAGTTCGCCATCGATCACGATCGCTTCGAGGTCGAGCAACGCGGCGGCATTGGTCAGCGCGTTGGCGATTGCCGGGCACGCGCTGTCGAGCCATTGTTCGGTGTGCCGCCACATTTCCGGCGACAACGCGCGATGATCGTGCGCGGCCGCGGCCGGTGCGCCCGCATCGTTCAAGAGCTTTTCGAGCACGAAGCCCGAGGCCGCGTGCAGCAACTGGCGCGCGGGTTTGCGCGGGCCGCCTTCGCGCAACGGAATCGAGCCGACCGCGCCCGCGTTATCGTGCGGGCCGCCGTGCAAACGGCCGTCGATCACGAGGCCGCCGCCGATAAACGTGCCGACGAACAGATACAGAAAGTTGTGGATGCCGCGGCCCTGGCCCATCACGAGTTCGGCGGCGCAGGCGGCCGTGGTGTCTTTGGCGAACTCGACGGGCAGGCCCGTCATGGTGGCGATGCGCGAGCGCAGATCGATCTCATGCCACGCCTCCAGCGCGTCCGGCGGCGCGCCTAAAAAATCGCGCCAGCCGCCGAGCCACAAGGGCGCCGCGACGCCTACGCCGACCACCTGGCTGGCCTTCGCGCCGAGCGACTGGTTCACGCGCGCCAGCTTGCTTTCGAGCGCGGGAAACAGCGTGCGCGGATCGGGGTACGCGTATTCGAAGACATCGCGATGCACGACATGGCCGGCAAAATCCATGGCCAGCACGTCGAGACTGCGGCGTCCCACCTTGATGCCGATGGTGTACGCGCCTTGCGCGCGCAACGCGATCGGCACCGACGGCTGGCCGATCCTGCCGCGCACCCGCGCCTGCTTTTCGAGCAGCCCGTCGTCGATGAGGCGCTCGACGATCATCGACACCGTCTGCATGGAAAGACGCGTGAGGCGGCTCACGTCGGCTTTCGGCAGCGGCCCATGCAAGCGGATCGCCTGCAGGACGATGCGCTCGTTGAATTGCCGCATGCCGACCTGATTCGAGCCGACCGTGCGTTTGAGAGGCGAGCGGGTGCCGGTGGTGTCCATGGTGGGAGCCCGCTCAGCAGGGTGCGTAGATCATGCAATCGCCTTGACGTCGGCTTCCTTTGCGCCCGTCATGATTGCCACAGCCTCCGACATATGAATGTCCTTCCGGTTCACGAGCGCCGCGCGCCGGCCGAGTCGCTGGATATGGATACGGTCCGCGATCTCGAACACGTGTGGCATGTTGTGGCTGATGAGGATCACGGGCAAGCCGCGATCGCGCACGCGGCGGATCAGTTCCAGCACCATGTTGCCTTCCTTCACGCCGAGGGCGGCGGTGGGTTCGTCGAGAATCACCACGTGCCGCGCGAACGCCGCGCTGCGCGCCACGGCCACACCCTGGCGCTGGCCGCCCGAGAGCGTTTCGACCGCCTGACGCATCGAGCGGATACCGATCTGCAGGTCCTTCATATGCGCGGTCGCTTCGTCCAGCATGCGGCGTTTGTCGATCATCTTGAAGATGGAGCCGCGCCAGCCGGGTTTGAGCAGTTCGCGGGCGAGAAACAGGTTTTCGGCGATGCTCATGGCCGGCGCCACCGCGAGTTCTTGATACACCGTTTCGATGCCTTGCGCGCGGGCATCCAGCGGGCTGCGGAATTTGACCGGTTTGCCGTCGAGCAGAATCTCGCCTTCGTCCGGCACGGTGGCGCCGGAAAGGGCCTTGATCAACGACGATTTGCCGGCGCCGTTATCGCCGATCACGGCCATGATCTCGCCGGGCAGCACTTCGAAATCGCAACCGTCGAGCGCGGTCACGTTGCCATAGCGTTTGACGAGGCCGCGCGCCTGCAGAACGGGCATTGCGGTTGAAGCGGAAGGGTTTGTCGACATGACGGGCTCCATGTACGTAGTGCGGTCGGCCTGACTCAGCGCTTTAGCGCTTACTCCGGCCCCATGCACGTAGTGCGATTGCGTTCAACCGCGACGATGGGAAAGTTTGTCCGCGGCTACGGCGAGAATCACCAGCATGCCAGTGATCAACACCTGGTAGACCGAAGAAACACCGATCAACGTCAAACCATTGCGGAACACGCCGACAATCAGCGCGCCGAGCAGCGTGCCGACAATCGAGCCGCGTCCACCGAACAGACTCGTGCCCCCAAGCACGACCGCGGTAATACTGTCCAGATTCTCGGTTTGCCCCGCCTGCGGATCGCCCACGCCGGTGCGCGAGACAGACAGCAATGCGGCAATGCCGTAGATCGCGCCGGCCAGCGAATACACGGTCAGCAGGATCTTCTGCGACGACAGGCCCATCAGGCGCGCGGCCTCGGGGTTGTTGCCGAGCGCATAGAGGTGCCGCCCGGGCACCGTATCGCGCAACACGAACCAGGTGGCCAGATACATCAGCAGGGTGAGCACGGTGCCGTACGTGACATCCGCGGGCCCGAGCTTGAACGTATTGCCGAAGAACATGATCGCGTCCGGCAGGTTCGACACGCTCTCGGCGTTCGAATAGATCTGCGTGAGCGCAAAAGCGATATTCAGCGTGCCCAGCGTGACGATGAAAGCGGGCAGTTTGATGCGCGTGATCAGCACGCCGTTGAGCGCGCCGAACAGCGTGCTCGCGCCGATCCCGCACAGGATCGCGAGGACTGGCGGCACGCCGAGCGTGACCGCGAATTTGGTCATGATGATCGAGCCGAACGCCATCACCATGCCGCACGAAAGATCGATGCCGCCGGTCAGCACGATCAGCGTCTGGCCGATGGCGATGACCGCGACCACCATGGTTTGCTGCAGGATCAGCGAGAGGTTCTGGAACGACAGGAAGCGGCTGCTCTGCGAGATGAAGAAGCCGCAAGCCAGGACCAGTGCGATGAGTGGCCCGACCTCGGCAAGCGATGGCATGCGCTCGGCGAACGAGCGGGAATGGCCGGCGGGCGCGGATGGAGTCGACATGATGGATAACCTCGATGCATGAGCGTGGCGCGTCGGCCACGCGGCAATTCCGATGGCGGCCCGCCGAAGCGGGCCGCTCTGTTCAATGCAATGCGCGTTACTTGTTGCCCCAACAGTTGTCGAGGCCGAACCTGGTGTCCTTGCTGTCGATGCCGGACATCGGTTTGTCGGTGATCAGCGTCACGCCGGTGTCCTGATAGCCGGAGACCTTCTTGCCGGTCTTCGCGTATTCGACGCCGGCCGTCACGCCGAGCGAAGCCATCTTGAGCGGATATTGCTGCGAGGTCGCGGCGATGGCGCCCGCCTTGACGTTGCGCACGCCTTCACAGCCTCCGTCGATCGAGACGATCATCACGTCTTTATCCTTGCCCGCCGCCTTGAGCGCGCGGTAGGCGCCCGCTGCGGCCGGTTCGTTGATCGTGTAGACCACGTTGATGTCGGGCGATTTCTGCAGGCAGTTTTCCATCGCCGTCTGGCCCTTGGCCTGATCGCCGCGGGTGTCCTGGCTGCAGACCACCGATGGATCGCCCGGCTTCACGCCGAAGCCTTCCAGGAAGCCGTTATGCCGCAGCACGCCGACCGAGACGCCGGGCGCGAGATCTAGCGTGGCGATCTTCGCGGGCTTGCCGTTCAGCGCCGTTTTCGCGTATTTGCCGATCAGCACGCCGGCCTTGAAGTTGTCGGTGGCGAAGAGGGCGTCCGTGGCGTCTTGCGGATCGGTCGGCGTGTCGAGCGCGACCACCATCACGCCGGCGGCGCGCGCTTTCTTGATGCTCGGCACGATCGCCTTGGTGTCGCTCGGCGTGATCAGAATCGCTTTCGCGCCGGCCGTCATCATGTTTTCGATGGCAGTGACCTGGCTCGCGTTGTCGCCGTCGAACTTGCCCGCGGCGGTGATGAGCTTCGCGCCGTCTTTCGAGGCGGCCGCTTCGGCGCCCTGTTTCATCTTCACGAAGAACGGGTTGGTGTCGGTCTTGGTGATCAGGCCGACGACAGGCTGGTCGGCCGCCTGGCTCGCGCTCGCACACCATACCGCCGATGCCGCGACGCACATCGACACGATTTTCCTGGCGACAGGAAGCCTGCGGGAATTCAGATTCATGGGACGCTCCTCCGGTTCTTGGCAACGACGTTGTGGACTGCTGGCGGCTGCCCGCGCGAACGCTGCGCGCTGACAACCTGGGTTTGCGGCTCGATGCGAGCGAGGCGGGTTGAAAAAACCTGGACCGGCTCGATTCGGACCACCTAAATCACTTTGGTTGATTTAGTACAGCAGGCGCGCCGACTCTCGTCAAGGAAACGATCAGCGGGGACAGTGACGGGGGAAAACCTGCCGGAAGGCCGCGAGCCATGCTCAGCGGGGCTTGCATCGTTTGATGCGATGCAAGATCGAGCCGCCGGGCTTGGGGAAAGTCCTGGCTCGAATGAAAGCTAATTGAAGGCTGAATGCGATTTTATCGGCCGCAAATGACTTTGCGTCGCGAGGGAAATTCAGCGGTTCCCGAGATGCGCGGCTCGCGTGGCGGCGATTGAATGATCGCCTCCAACGCGAGGTCCGCGGCGCATGCGCTTATCGACGCGGCGCGAGCGTTTGCCGCCGGGTTTCCAGTTGCGTGACGACGCGTTGCAAGGTCCGCTCGGCCGGCCCCGGCGTCGCGATGAACTTGCAGCCGATCACAAAGCGCCGGTCGCCCTTCGCCGTGCTCACCTGGCGCGGCGCGACGATTTCCAGATCGAGTCGCAGCGTGCCGAAGCTGCCGAGTTGCAACGCGACGTCGCGCAGAACCGTGCCGCTTTCGAGCGAACCGAAGCGTTCATCAGCCGTCTTTAATGCGATGCCGCCTAGCGACAGGTCCTGCAATTCCAGCCGGAACGAATCACCGTCCGCATACCGGCCGCTTGCGATGTACGGGTCGAGCACGGGCGTTTGCACGCGGAAGAATTCGCGGCGTTGAACGTAGTAGAGCGACGACGGGAATGGCGCTTCGAACGCCGGCAGTCCGTCGAATACGACAGGCGTGGCGTCGACGGTGGTGAACTCGGTGCGAATGCCGCCGGGCAGGCTGCGGAACGTCAGTTGCCGTGCGGCGGGCAGCGCAGTGTTGTCGTCGGCCACGCTGCCGGTATCGAAAACAAAACGCGCATTGCGCGAGTCGACGTCGAGGATTTGCGTGACGATTTGCCGGCCGCCGAATTCGACCGTGACGAAGTCCTGTCCGGCCGCGAGGTTGCGCAGACAAACGGCGATTTGCAAGGGGTGGCGCTGCGCGAAATTCGAGTCGATGTCGTGGGCGTGGTCCGCGACTTCAGCGTCCTGCAAGAGATCGGCAATCATTTGGAATTTCCATGCGTGTGATGGCCTTGGCCTGGCCAGTTGGGGAGCGCGGGCGGCCTCTCGGTCGCGGCGGCGCTCGGCCTTTGCCTGCTTGTTTGCAGGGACCGTGCCAACTGCATGGAAGAGTGGGCGCAACGCGGCGCGCATGGTGTCGAAGCGCTTGCCGTGGGCGTTTGCGGACGTTCGCGGGTGCCGCGTCGGGGCGCCGGTGGTGCGCGTAGGGAGGTTTCGCTACGTAACGTCCGAGATGCTGTTACGGCCACATCACCGCGAACGCGGCACGCCGGTGGATGCGCGCACAACGAGTTCGGGCGGCGAGGAAATCCGCATCGGCACGCTGGTGGCGTCGCGTCCCGCCTGTCCATACGACGACTCGATCAGTTCGCGCAACAGCGAGACCGCAAGTTCGGCGACTTCGGCCGTCGGCACGGCAACCGTCGTCAGCGCGGGGCGCGACTCGCGCGCGAGCTGGATGTCGGTAATGCCGATCACGGAAAGGTCCGCCGGCACGTTCAGGCCGAGGTCGGCGGCGGCGTGCATCGCGCCGAGCGCGGGCAGGTCGTTGGTCACGAAGATCGCGGTGAGCTTCGGATCGCTTTCGAGCAGCGCGCGTGCTGCGGCATAGCCGCCCTGGATCGTATCGGCCGCGTGTTTCACCCGGCTTTTCGGCGCGCCACCCGCGCGCAGCGCGTCGACGAAACCTTCGTAACGCGCCGCGTGAATGCCCGAGGCCTTACTGCCGACAATCGCGCCAATTCGCCGATGACCGAGCTCCAGCAAATGCGTACCGGCCAGTTCGCCCGCACGCCGGAAATCGACCGCGACACACGGCAAACCCGGCGGCTCGTCAGGCCGTTCCCACATGCACAGAACCACGGGTGTGCCGCGTGATTCGGTCGTATGAAGATCGGCGAAGTCGAGGTTCGCATTCGTCACGAGCACGCCCTCGGAGAGCGTGCCGGCAATCTGGTCGAGATATGCGCGGCCGGTCAGCGGATCTTCGTTCGTATTGCAGATGATCACGAAGTGGCCGCTCGTGCGCGCCGCGCGTTCGACGGCGAGCGCGAACTCCGGATAGAACGGGTTGGCGATGCTCGACACCATCAGCGCGAGCGTCGGCGCGCGACCTTCGGCGAGTGCGCGCGCGGCGAGATGCGGGCGGTAGCCGAGCGCGTCGACCGCGTCGAGCACGCGTTGCCGGGTGGTCGCGCCAACCCGGCCGCGATTGCGCAGCACGTTGGATACCGTGGCAGGTGTGACGCCGGCATGGCGGGCGACTTCGCTGAGTGTGGGCATGGGGCTTTCAATATTTGGGATGGCTGCCCGACATTTGCATCGCGGCCAAAGGCGCGGCACCATCTCTCGCACAGACAAAACGATATCGGAGACAGGCAAGGCCCAACGATCGCCAGCGATCGCTTTTTTTGGCCGAGCTGATTAAGCGCTTAATCTCCGACTTCGAGCCGATTAAACCACGGAGTCGATGCAATGGCGAGTATTTCGTTAAGAGGCGTGCAGAAGGCGTATGGCGACGGCGCGCCGGTAATCCGCGACGTCGATCTCGAGATTGGCGAGAACGAGTTTTGCGTGTTTCTCGGCCCTTCCGGCTGCGGCAAATCCACCTTGCTGCGCATGATCGCGGGCCTCGAGGACCTCACCGACGGCGACCTCTCGATTGGCGGCCGACTCGTGAACGACGTGCCGGCCGCGCAACGCGGCGTGGCGATGGTGTTTCAGAGTTACGCGCTGTTTCCGCACATGACCGTGTTCGAGAACATGGCGTTCGGCCTCAAGTTATCCAAAACCCCCAAGGACGAGATTGACCGCAAGGTGCGGGAAGCCGCGCGCATCCTGCAACTGGAGGCGTTGCTCGAGCGTAAGCCGAAGGCGTTGTCCGGCGGTCAGCGCCAGCGTGTGGCGATTGGCCGTGCGATCGTGCGCGAGCCGGGTGTGTTCCTGTTCGACGAACCGCTCTCCAATCTCGATGCCACGTTGCGCGGACAGACCCGTATCGAGATCGCGCGGTTGCATAAACAGTTCGCCAAGGCCAGCGTGGTCTACGTGACGCACGACCAGATCGAAGCGATGACGCTCGCCGACAAGATCGTGCTGCTGCATGCCGGCAAGGATACCGAGCGCTACGGCAGCATCGCACAGGTCGGCGCGCCGCTGGAGTTGTATCACCGTCCGAAGAGCCGTTTTGTCGCGGGTTTCATCGGCTCGCCGCGCATGAATTTTCTGCCGGGCAAGGTGGCCGCGATCGATGCGCAAGGCGTGAGCGTCACGCTCGATCACACGGGTGAAAGCGTGCGCGTGCCGGTGAATGGCACGGGCTTGCAAGTCTCGCAAGCCGTCACGCTCGGCGTGCGCCCTGAGCACCTGGAGTTTGTCGACGTCTCGTCCGTTTCGCCGGACGACGCCGTGCTGACTCGCACGGTCTCGCTCGTCGAACAGCTCGGCGAACACAGCTATGTCCACCTCGATCAGCCCGGCGGCGCCGCGCTGATCGCCAAAGCGCCCGGCGATACGCGCCTCGCGCCCGGCGAGCGCGCCAACCTGCGCGTGCCTCGCCCCGCTTGCCATTTGTTTACCGAAGACGGCTTTGCCGCCGCTTCGCTCGAATCCGTCGAACACTACGCATAAAGGACATTCGCATGCGCCTTGGAGTCTGTTATTACCCGGAACACTGGCCGGAGTCGATGTGGGAAGACGACGCCCGCCGGATGAAAGCCCTCGGCATCGAACAGGTGCGGATCGCCGAGTTTGCCTGGAGCCGGATCGAGCCTACGCCCGGCGAATACGATTGGGGCTGGCTCGACCGTTCGATCGACGTGCTGGGCGCGGCCGGCCTGCAGGTGGTGATGTGCACGCCGACGGCGACGCCGCCCAAGTGGTTGATCGACCGCCATCCCGACATTCTGCCGATCGGCGCGGACGGCCGCCCGCGTGCGTTTGGCTCGCGACGCCATTACGACTTCTCGTCGCCGTCGTATTTCGCCGCCTCGCAGCGGATTTGCACGGCAGTGGCCGAGCGCTATGGCAAGCATCCGGCTGTCGCCTACTGGCAGACCGATAATGAATTCGGCTGCCATCACACGGTGGTCAGTTATTCGCCGGCCGCCGTGGGGCGCTTTCGCGAGTGGCTCAAAGCCCGCTATCAAACTGTCGACGCATTGAACCGTGCGTGGGGCACGGTGTTCTGGAGCATGGAGTACCGCAGCTTCGACGAGATCGACGCGCCGGTGGCGACCGTGACGGAAGCGCATCCTTCGCATCGCCTCGATTACCGGCGTTTCGCCTCCGACGAGGTGGCGCGCTACAACCGCATGCAGGTCGAGATCATCCGCGCGCATTCGCCCGGGCGTCCGGTCGCGCACAACTTCATGCAGCTCTTCACCGAGTTCGATCACTACAAGGTCGCCGCGGATCTCGACATCGCGACGTGGGACAGCTATCCGCTCGGCGCGCTCGAAGAGCAATGGTTCGCGCCGGAGGTGAAGGCGCGCTGGTTGCGCAGTGGGCATCCCGACTTCGCGTCGTTCAATCACGACGTCTATCGTGGCATGTCGAAGCTGCCGTTCTGGGTGATGGAGCAGCAGCCGGGTCCGGTCAACTGGGCGCTGTGGAATCCGGCGCCGCTGCCGGGCATGGTGCGGCTCTGGAGTTGGGAGGCGTTCGCGCACGGCGCGGGCTGCGTGTCGTACTTCCGTTGGCGTCAGGCGCCGTTCGCGCAGGAGCAGATGCATGCAGGACTGAACACGCCCGATAACCGGCTCGATGTGGGCGGCAACGAGGCGGCGCAGGTCGCCGGCGAGATTCACGCGGTGCTCGGCGCGAATGCCGACGCCAACGCCGCAATCCGCTCGAAAGTCGCGCTCGTTTACGACTACGAGGCGAAGTGGCTGTTCGAGATTCATCCGCAGGGTGCGGACTTTCACTATCCGCGCTTCGCCTTCGAGTATTACTCGGCGCTGCGTGCGCTCGGGCTCGACGTGGATATCGTGCCGGCCGACGCCCCGCTGGATGGCTACAGCCTGATCGTCGTGCCGCCGCTGCCGGTGGTGCCGGCCGATTTCGCGCAGCGTCTGGCAAGCTCCGGCGCTCAGGTCGTGCTCGGTCCGCGCACCGGGTCGAAGACGGGCGACCTGCAGATTCCCGCGAACCTGCCGCCCGGCGCGCTGGCTTCGGTGCTGCCGCTGCGCGTATGGCGCGTCGAATCGATGCGGCCGAACGTGACGGAAACGGTGCGACTCGCCGATAACGCGGGTACGAATGGAGACGACGGTTTCGCACGCCACTGGCGCGATTTCATCGACAGCGACGCAGCGGATTCGCTCGACGTGCGCGCGCGTTTCGCGGACGGCCACCCCGCCTATGTGCGAAGCGGCGCGTTTCACTACCTCGCGAGTCTGTTCGATGATTCGCTCACGGTGCGCCTGTTCGATAGGATCGCGCGGGAGGCGGGCCTTGCAACGACGCCGCTCGGCGACAGCGTGCGGGTGAGCCGCCGCGGCGCGCTGACTTACGTGTTCAATTACGGCGACGAACCGCATACGCTCGACGGCGTGGCCGGAGACGCGTTCGTGATCGGTTCGCACACGATCGAACCGCAGGGTGTGGCAGTCTATCGAACGCAATGACGATCCGACTGCACTGAGGCAGTGGCCTACGAAATTCCATGCAGTACCGACAACGACGCAAAATCAAGGAATAAAGGAGACAGGCAGCATGAAACTGAAACCACGCAAGATTCTGTTGGCACTCGCGCTGGCCGCTGCGGCTGCGGGGACGTCCGTCGTCACTAGCGCACAGGCGGGCACGCTCACCGCCAACATCGCGTTCAAGGGCGCGAGCCAGCGCGCGGTGTGGCAGTCGGTTATCGACGAGTTCAAGAAAGCGCATCCCGGTATCGACGTGAAGGTGTCCTTCGTCGATGAAGAAGCGTACAAGGTGCAATTGCCTGGCTGGCTCACGACGGTCGCGCCCGATATCGTCAACTGGCATGACGGCGAGCGCATGGCCTATTACGCGCAGCGCGGCCTGTTCGAAGATCTGAGCGGTGACTGGGCGAAGAACGGCTGGAACGATATGTACGCGTCGACCAAGGAAGCGTCGTCGTATAAAGGCAAGCAGTACGCCGCGCCGACCGTGTATTACTCGTGGGGCATGTTCTATCGGAAGGATCTCTTTCAAAAGGCCGGTATTAGCGGCGAGCCCAAAACCTGGGATCAGTTTCTCGAAGACTGCAAGAAGCTGAAGGCCGCCGGCATCACGCCGATCGCCGTGGCGGGCCGCGACTCATGGACGCTGGCCGGCTGGTTCGACTATCTCGACCTGCGTTTGAACGGCAATGCGTTTCATCAGAAGTTGATGGCGGGCGAGATTCCCTACACCGATCCGCGCGTGAAGAAAGTCTACACGACCTGGAAGCAGTTGATCGACGCGGGCTATTTCATCGACAACGCGCTCTCCTACGATCTCGATTCGGTGCAGCCGTTCCTGTTCCAGGGCAAGGCCGCGATGATGCTGATGGGCACGTTCATCACCGCGGGCTTCCCGCCTAACGTGAAACCGGAGATGGGCTACTTCCAGTTCCCGATCATCGACGCGAAGGTGCCGACCGCCGAAGACGGTCCGGTCGAGTCGCTGCATATTCCGTCGAAGGCGAAGAACAAGGCCGACGCCCACACCTTCCTCGCGTTCGTCGAAACACCGGAAATCGGCGCGAAGCTGGCAACCGGGCTCGGTTCGCTGTCGGCGAACAGCAAGTCGCCGGAGCCGGAAGATCCGATCTCGAAGATCGGCTTCCAGATTCTTGCGAACACCAAGGGCGGCATTGCGCAGTTTTATGATCGCGACATGACCAAGGAAATGGCCGACGAGGGGATGAAGGGGATGCAGCAGTTCATTTCCGATCCTGCGAAGATCGACGACGTGCTTGCGCAACTCGAGCAGACGCGCAAGCGGATCTACAAGAAGTGAGCGGTGGCGGCCGCGAGCCGCCTTTCGTTGCGTCTGGTCGACAGCTTTGCATGGGATCGGAGTAGCGCGCTGAAGCGCTAACTCTGGTCGACAAGAATGTTGGATGGAGAATGATCGTGTCGCATTCCGTTACCCGCCACACTGTCGGCGGTCCCGCTGAACCCGGCGGTCCGGGTTTGCCCACGCCGGGCGGCGCGTTGCGCGGCAAGGCCGACACCGCGCGGCGGCGCCGTCCGTCGCCCACCGCGCGCCGGCAGCGGCGTGCCGCCTTTCTGTTCCTCGCGCCGGCTTGCGTGATGGTGGCCATCTACGTGGTGTGGCCGATCCTGTCGACCATCCGCCTGAGCTTTTTCAACTGGGATGGGATGAGCGAGCCGTCGTTCGTCGGCCTCGCGAACTACGTGGAGTTGTTCCACGCGCAGACCTTTTACACGGCGCTCAAGAACAACGTCATCTGGCTGCTGCTGTTCCTGCTCGCCCCGCCGATGGGACTGGCCGTTGCGTTGTACCTGAATCAGGCAGTCGCCGGCATCCGTATCGTGAAGTCGCTTTTCTTCGCGCCGTTCGTGCTGTCGGGCGTGGTGGTCGGTTTGATCTTCTCGTGGTTTTACGATCCGACCTTCGGCCTGCTCGCGGTGATTCTCGGCCATGGCGTGCCCGTGCTCGGCGACCCGCGTTACGCGACTTTCGGGATCGTGTTCGCGGCACTGTGGCCGCAAACCGCCTATTGCATGATTCTTTATCTCACCGGCCTGACATCGCTGAACGCCGAACAGATCGAAGCCGCGCGCATGGAAGGGGCACGCGGCTGGTCGATGCTGTGGCACGTGATCCTGCCGCAACTGCGGCCGACCACGTTCATGGCGATCGTCGTGACCATCATCGGCGCACTGCGTAGTTTCGATCTGATCTCGGTGATGACGGGCGGCGGCCCATTCGAAAGCTCGACCGTGCTGGCGTATTACATGTACGACCAGGCGATCAAGTACTACCGCATCGGCTATTCGGCGGCGGTGGCGGTCGTGCTGTTCGCCATCATGCTGGTGTACATCGTTTATCACTTGCGGCGGATGCTGCGCGCCGAGCAATAAGGAGCCGACCATGTTTCCGATTCCCATCGACAAATGGAAGCCGGCCACTCGCCGCATGTACAAACTGACGTTGCCCGTCGCACTGCTGATCTGGCTGCTGCCGATGATCGCGGTGCTGGTCACATCGGTGCGCTCCTCGGAGGAGCTGAGCGAGGGCAACTACTGGGGATGGCCGAAGCACTTCGCGATGTTCGATAACTACCGCGAGGCGCTGACCACGTCGCCGATGTTGCACTACTTCTGGAACAGTGTGCTGATTACGGTGCCCGCCGTGGTTGGGTCGATTGCACTTGCCGCGATGGCCGGATTCGCGCTGGCGATCTACCGGTTCCGCGGCAATTCGACCTTGTTCGCCACGTTCGTGGCGGGGAATTTCGTGCCGGTGCAGGTGCTGATGATTCCGGTGCGGGATTTGTCCTTGCAACTCGGCCTGTTCAATACAGTCAGCGCACTGATTCTGTTTCACGTGTCGTTTCAGACGGGATTTTGCGCGCTGTTTCTGCGCAACTTCATCAAGCAGTTGCCGTTTGAACTGGTCGAGGCGGCGCGCATCGAAGGCGCGAATGAGTGGACCGTGTTCTTCAAGATCGTGCTGCCTTTGATCCGACCGGCGCTCGCGGCACTGGCGATTCTCGTGTTCACCTTCGTCTGGAACGATTACTTCTGGGCACTGTGTCTGACGCAAGGCGACGACGCCGCGCCGATCACCGTGGGCGTGGCCGCATTGAAAGGGCAGTGGACCACGGCATGGAATCTTGTTTCGGCGGGATCGATTCTCGCGGCGTTGCCTTCTGTGGCAATGTTCTTTGCAATGCAGAAGCATTTCGTGGCCGGCTTGACGTTCGGCGCCACGAAGGGATGAAGCGGTAACAGGTGGTGCAGGAAAGGTTGCCTGCGGCGTGGGTCCGCCGTGCCAGCCTGTCCTTCACCACCGGGCATTGCATTCGCATTGCCGTCGATGAGAAGCAGCGCATCCATGACAAGAAAAAAAGCAGGAATCCTGTGTGTAGGTGAAGTTCAGCAGGATTCCCGATGCGCGTCATTCAGCTTCCGAAGAAAACATTGCAGAAACTGACCGGACCGACGCAGCTCGAATCGGTCGACATAGCTTTGCGCATGCCTGACGAAGCGGTGCCATTCTGGGCAACGCCACCGTACGACGGTTGGGTGGTCTGTGAAGCGTCTTGCGCCGCGACCTTTGCTTCGGCTGCCTGGATCGAGGCAGGATAGTCAGCGTCGTTCGCGACCGACGGGTTGTAGCCAGCCTGTTCGAGACGCACCAGGTCGGCACGCACTTCGGCGCGCGTGACGGGCGCATTCGATTGCGCGAAGCTCAGAACGGGAGCGGTCAATGCGCCGGCGGCGAGAGCGAGACAAACAAGAGCTTTTTTCATGATAAAAATTCCTTTTTGACGGTGATGAATTGACGGCAACGATTGCCGAGAAATAGTGGGTACTTAGCTGCCGAAGTACGGGGTGCAGAAACTTGCGGGACCGACACACTGCTGCGTGCTCGTGTGAACGTGCTCTTTCGCAGAGGCCTGAGTCACGACACCTGCCGAAGCGAGGACGATCAGCGAGAGAATCATTGCGAGTTTGCTTTTCATTTTGGATGCCTAAATAGAGTGAAATTGGAAATACCTTTCGGTTGGAGTGAAGCTACGTCTTTGCCTGACTACCAACACGTCCTACTTGTAACTGGAGCACCGCTTACGTGGTTGTTTCGTGAGTCGCGTAGCAGTGTTCGTTGCTGTCTACGTAGGGGCAAACACATCGGGTTTCCTCTTATTCCAAATTTTTTTCGCGTTTATGCATCAAGTGTGATTCTTACATTTGCCTGAACGTCGACACATAGCAAGTCCAGCGCTTTTTCGCCGCCAGGCATGCCTTGGAGTGTGTGGCGCAGCCATCCCCGGAAAAAAGCCTACATCGCGCAAAGCCTTGTCCAGAAAGGCTGCCAAACGTTTGCGCAATAAGGTCTGACGATTACGTTTATTAAAGCTTTGCGTTTTGCATGTCGATATCCAGTCAAATAATCTGGACCATCGGCCACGTGCACGCCCTCGGCAGGGCGCGCGCTGACCGAGGAATTAGCTCTTCGGGGGAATGAATCTTGAATCACCAACGATCGCCATGGTCGCGTACAGCGGCTCCGGGCGAAGTCATCTATTCCGAAGGCTTCGCGGGCGACGCTGTCGTCTACGTCATTGCAGATGGCAAAGTCGAAATCTCCACCCAGTGCGACGAGAAGAAAGTGATTCTCGCCACGCTGGGTAAAGGCGAGTTTTTCGGCGAGGCGGCCTTGTTGCCGCCCGAACCACGAGCGCACACCGCTAAAGCACTGAGCTTCTGTCAATTGACCGTCGTTGCGGCGGACGTGGTGGAGGAGGAACTCGCGCGCGTGTCACCGTTGCTGCGCCATATCGTCCGCACGCTGATCCGGCGGGTCAAGAAGAAGGACGATGTCCTCGCCACGAATACGCATGCCGACTTCCTGCCGGGCGTGGTCTCTTACGCGCACGTTCTCTCCCTGATGGCGGGAAGCGAAAACGCCGACCGCTTCGACGGCCGCCTGCGCCGCGCGCAGGGCGAGGAATTTTCGGTGCCGTTGCCCGAAGTGATCAAGAAGTGTCATGCGATTGCCGGCCATTCGCGTCCGCATGTCATGGCCATGCTCAAACGGATGGAGAAACTCAATCTCGTTTCGCTCGAACCCGGCCGGTCCGATCGCGTGAGCAACACGTCGGCGCGCTATTCGGCGCAGGACGGCGCGACGAGCCGGCAACTGGTCACGTTCGATCCGGCGCGAATCGTCGAGCGTGCGCAGCAGGTAGCGGACCACGATCTCGACCTTTCCATCAGCAGCGAGTTGGAGTTGATCGAACTGGACGACCTGGAGGCGTTGATCGGCGTCGAGAAGAAGGTGATTCTCAACAAACTGTCGAACGCGGAAATTGCCGAAGACATCTTCGCGTTTCGCAAGTCCAAAGTCTTGAACTACGTCGAGGAAAAGGGCATCAGCTACTTTTCGCGCCGCAATGCGCGCGCTCTGAGCGACCTGAAGTCACTCGACGATCTGGAGTTTGTCGATCAGCGGACGTTGTTCGAAGCGGTGAGCGCGTTCGATACCTATGACCTCGCGAAACTGCTTTCCGCGGTGACGGGCCAGCCTGTCGCGGAGCGCCTGCTCTCGGTGATGACCGAAGCGAGAAAGAAAGAAGTCTCGTGGGTCATGCGTCGTGAGATCAAGATCGATCCGCTGGAAATTGCGGAAATCGAAGACCGTTTCCTCGACACCGTGCGAGCGATCAAATCGCCGGTCGCCACTGGTGCGCCGCTTTCCAATCTGGATGTCTGACGCGCGGCACACCGGCGGCGGGCATTGTTTACTGAAGGGTTTGATGGCTCGGGTGGCCATTCGAGAGGACGTATGGATCTTTTGACGCTATTTGGCGCCCTGGTCGGCGTGACGGCGATCGTCGCGGGCTTCTCGCTCGAGGGTGGTCACTTTACCTCGCTGTTCCAGTTGGAGGCGTTTGTCATCGTCCTTGGTGGCACGTTCGGCGCGGTGATGATTCAGAACACGTGGGCGCGGTTTTACGACGGCATGAAGCAACTGCGCCTTGCTTTCGTGAAGGCAAGACAGGTCGATCGCGAGAGTCTGGCCGTCCTGCTGGAGTGGGGCGATCAGGCCAAGCTCAACGGCATGCTCGTGTTCGAATCGATCGGGGCAGGCGGCATCAATCCGTTCGCGCAACGAGGCTTGGAGCTGCTGGCAAACGGCGTATCGACAGCGGTGCTCGAAGATGCTCTGCAACGGGAACTGGTTGCTTATGAGCGTAATCACATGGCGGCTGCGCGGATCTGGCAGCAGGCGGGCGGCTACGCGCCGACGTTCGGCATTCTGGGCGCCGTGCTCGGTCTGATTCAGGTGACCGGCCATATGCTCGAACCCGCGCAACTCGGGCAAGGTATCGCGATGGCTTTCGTTGCGACGCTATACGGGCTGGCTTTGGCGAATCTGGTCTTTCTGCCGTTGTACGGGAAGATCAGGGCGCAGGTGGATAGCGAATTGCGCTTCAGGCGTTTATATCTCGACGGCTTGCTCGCGATCTCGCGCAAGGAGTCGCCTCACACAATCGAAACGCGGCTTGCGGGCGACGTGCGGGAAAGATCGGCCGAGTTGCTGGGCTAACCGGTTCGGACCGCGCCGGCTGCTGCCTGCTCGCTGCCGGCGAGCGGCGCGGCGCGAATCACACGTCATTTGAAACGCAGACTTTTCGGTTATGAACATCTCCTCGGGTAACAAGCGCCTCGCTGCGGACAAAACCGGCTATGACGCCGCCGACGAAGGCGAGGAGCAGTCCGGGCGCTGGCTGATTTCCTACGCCGACCTCATCACCACCCTCATGGTGTTGTTCCTTGCGCTCTACGTGCTTCAGCTGGCAAAAACGCGGGAGCTGGAAATCAAGGCGCTGGAGCACCACGCAGTGGCAGAGGTGCCGGCCGCCGGCAACATCCAGCCTTCCCAGGCCGCGGCACCTTCGCCGGATGTCTCGAAGAAGCGCTTGCTCGCTCTACTGGAGCCGCTTCAGGACAACCGTCAGATTACGATTTCAAATGCCGCTCAAGGCGTTGAGATTGCCATCAACGCAAAGATTCTGTTCAACTCGGGCGACGCGCGCCTATTGCCCGAGTCATTCGACGTGTTGAACCAGATTGCCCAGGTGTTGCGTGACCGGTCGAAGAACAACATTCTGGTGGAAGGGCATACGGATAGTGTGCCTATCTCGACGGCGAAGTACGAATCCAATTGGGAGCTGTCTTCCGCGCGGGCAGGCGCGGTGGTGCGCTTCTTCGCGGACAGAGGCATCGAAGCGCACAGAATGGCCGCTATTGGCCGCGCCGACAATTTCCCCCTGATTATCGGCGACGACGCGGCCGCACGCGCCGCGAACCGGCGCGTGACCATTCTCGTCGAGTACTGAGGGGCTTTTCCATTCGCGCTAGTCACGGCGCCTTCGCGGGCATGAACTTGAACGAAGGCGTCGGCACGAAGGAACCCGATACGTCGCCCGACATCACCTGGCCGCCGTCGATGGTCAGCTTCATCACGGGCGCGCCGGGTTTCAGATTCAGTTTGTTAAGCGGCACCCAGAACGTATCGGGCCGCGTCGACGAATCGAAGTAATACACGAGATTCTTCTGGTCGGACACGGTGCGCCAGATCGTCGATGAAATATTCGGCTGACCCGGCGTAGTAATCCCCAGCGGCACACTCACGGCGCGCATCACGCTCATCACGCCGGCCGCGGCCTGAAACGCATACGACTGTTGAGGCACGCCGGCAATATAGTTGGGATCGAGGTGCTTCGGAATGGCATCCATCAGAAACGATGCACGCACGAAGCGATCCGCCGCGCGATTCGTGCCCGGCAGGAAGGTGAGGCCGCCAACGCCTCGCCAATAGGTGTCGAGGGCGAGCTGTTCGCTATAGATAGGCGAATTGGTCATGATCTTGAATGCCTTGCCGTGATGGATCACGAGCTTGCCGTCGAGATATTCGAGAATCGCCGAGTCGCCCTGCGAATCCGAGAGCGCGAGGTGCAACGTCAACGGTTTGCCGTTGGGCAAGGGCGGTGCAATGATCTGAAACGGTTCGCGGCCGAGCGCATCGACTGCCTCGGCCACCGTGGCGAAATTATCGAGTGCATACTGCGCCCAGAGACTGATCGACATGGGCGGGCGCGACGCGTCAGGTTTGCCATAATCGGTTTCGGTCAAATAGAGCACGTTGGTCACGAGGCCGCGTTCGTTCATGCCGTCGACGCTGCCGATTTCATAGCCGGATACGACCACGCTGCCGTATTTCGACGTCCAGTGCGGCGTGCGCGGCCCCGCTGCGCCGTCGCGCTCGATCCCGGCGGGAAAAACCCAGAGGTTCGAGCGCATGTCTTCGGACCAATCCATCGAGCGCCCGGTTATCACCGTGCCGTCTTCGCCCACGTAGAGCGCGCGCGTGCAGCCGTTGGCGAGCGACGAGGCGAATAGGGCAAGCGCAGCGAGGACCGAACCGGCCACGGCATAACGGAGCTTGCGAAGCACACCACACATGACGATCTCCTTGAAACGGGCCCATGGGTATCCATTTCGAATCGGCGGGGCTCGCCGCCACGGAGAGAATAACGGATTCGTCGAGCGATGCTCAACCTGCGGCCAGCACGTTTAGCGCACGGGCGTACCACACGGCACGTGCGTCACGAGGCGCGCTTTCAGAATAGCTGGTGACGTCCATTCGAGGCACCTGCCTAACCGCCCGCATAGAGTGTGCGATTCAGGTTGGCAAGCTGACCGTCGTTCTCCGCCTGCACGAGTTCCTGGCGAACCTGTGCCCGCGTTTTCTGCGCGCTGGCGGTTGCGTTTGCGGACCATTGCGGCTGCTGGGCCGGCGCGATCTGCGAAGCATTCACATTGTCAGCGGGAGCCGGCAGCTTCGCGGCGTGAGCAAGACTTCCGAGCACACTGGCAGCCAGAGTAAAAGCGATCATAGAAACTTTCATATCGTTCTCCTTGAACGGTTGGATATGAGACGCCCGCAGGTCAGAAGCAAGGGCAGAGGTCAGTACTTGCCGGATTGCGATCGCTTCTGTGAAGCGGCGTTGATGTATTGAACCGTGCGGGCGTATCTGGCATGTGTCGGGAAAGCCGCGAATTGCAAGCTTGTGTATCGCCCTAATTCGCGGATACATTTCGACATGAAATCGTGGCTATTCCTTTTGCGCGAGCAATGCCTGAATCTTCGCTTCAGTCTGCGCATAGGCGCCTTCGCCGAAATGGGTGTAGACGATCTGCCCTTTTTTGTCGATCAGATAGAAGGCCGGCCAATACTGGTTCTCGTAGGCGTTCCAGGTCGCGTAACGATTGTCCTGGGCGACCGGATAAGTAATGCCGAAGCGCTTGAGCGCCGACATGACGTTTTCGGTGTCGCGTTCGAACGGATACTCGGGCGTATGCACGCCGATAACCGTCAGCCCCTGGTCTTTGTACTTCTGATGCCAGCTCTTCACATAGGGCAGCGTATTCACGCAGTTGATGCAGGTATAGGTCCAGAAATCGACCAGCACCACCTTGCCGCGCAGTTGCTGCAGCGTCAGTGGACCGCTGTTGAGCCAATTCGAAATACCGGTGAATTCGGGCGCGGGCGCATGGTTTTCGAACGGGTCCGCGGCGAGGGCAATGCTGGCAGCGGTTGCGGCGGCAATCACCGTGACGGCGGCGAGGGTTTTGATGTTGGGTCGGCAGAGCATGTCAGAGTCCTTTCAGGAAGAGGCAAGGAACGGCAATTCGCGCTTCAGCCGCGAATGACCGTATTGGAGCGTGCGCAGGTATCTGGCTTGTGTCGTCCAATCCGCGCGAGTGCAATGTTGTGTAACCGGCCGCCGTCCAGATACACTGCGACACAAATCGCCGTGCGCGCCAGGCTATAAAGCAGGCATTGCCAATCACGGAGAGCATCATGAGCGCCGACTTGCTGCATGGGTCCTGTCACTGCGGGGCCGTCAGATTCGAAGTGCGAACCCCGATCGTCCCCGCCGGGCGCTGCAACTGCAGCCTGTGCCGTCGTAAGGGCGCATTGATGACGCCGCTGTTTCCGGCGAGCCAGTTGAAGATTCTGAGCGGCGAAGACGCGCTGACGCTCTATCAATTCAACACGCGGGTGGCCCGGCATTTTTTCTGCAAGCACTGCGGTATTTATCCGTTTCATCAGACGCGCAAAGACCCGCTGCAGTGGCGCGTCAACATCGGTTGCCTGGAAGGCGTCGATCCGTATAGTCTGGAAGCAGCGGTTGCCGACGGCGCCAGCCTGTCCGTGCTGGAGGACGCATGAAACGCCTGCTCGCCATCCTCGTATTCGTATCCGGCGGTCTTGCCGCGGAACTGGCGCATCCGGTGCACTGTTCGCTGGTGGGTGCGAGCCGGACGCAGGTAAAACGCCAACGGAGATGATCCATTGATGGAAACGATCGACCACGTGCTGATCGTCGACGACGACCGCGGCATCCGCGAACTGCTCGCCGGCTACCTCGAGAAGAACGGCATGCGCGTCTCGCTCGCGGCGAACGGACGCCAGATGCGCGCGGTGCTGGAGCAGGGCGCGCCGGATCTGATCGTGCTCGATCTGATGTTGCCCGGCGAGGACGGTCTCGTGCTGTGCCGCGAGCTGCGGGCGGGCAAATTCCGTGCGGTGCCGGTGTTGATGCTGACTGCCCGAAACGAGGAAGCCGATCGCATTGTGGGCCTGGAGATGGGCGCCGACGACTATCTGCCCAAGCCGTTCGCCGTGCGTGAGCTGCTCGCCCGCATTCGCGCCGTGCTGCGCCGCGCGCGCATGCTGCCGCCCGGCATGCAGGTGACGGAATCCGCACCGATGCTGGCCTTCGGCGACTGGCGGCTCGACACCACCGCGCGCCATCTGCTCGACGCCGAAGGCACCATGGTGGCGTTGAGCGGCGCCGAATACCGCTTGCTGCGCGTGTTTCTCGATCATCCGCAACGCGTGCTGACGCGCGATCAACTGCTCAATCTCACGCAAGGACGCCAGGCCGATCAGTTCGACCGTTCGATCGATCTGATGGTGAGCCGTTTGCGCCAGCGCCTGCGCGACGTCGCGCGCGAGCCGCGTTACATCAAGACGCTGCGCAGCGAGGGCTATGTGTTTTCCGCGGCGGTGACTGCACTCGAGGACCCCCAATGAGCCGTTGGTCATGGTTGCGCTGGCCGCGCACGCTGTTCGCGCGGCTCGCGCTGATTCTTTTCGTCGGCCTCGCGCTCGCGCAGACGCTGTCGTTCTGGCTCACGCTGACCGAACGCGACCAGACCATGACCAACGTGATGATGGGCTACATCGAGCGCGAAGTGAGCAGTTCGGTGGCGCTGCTCGATCATTTGCCGCCCAATGAGCGCGCGCAGTGGCTGCCGCGGCTCGCGCGCCGCAGCTACGAGTTCATCCTCGGACCGGGCGTGCCCGGCGGACCGGTCGATGCGCGTCTGTCCGCACGCGTGGCGCAATCCATTGCGGACGGCATCGGCACCCGCTATCCGCTGACCGTGAATGCAGTGCCCGGTGACAACGAGCGCCTGCAGGTTCATCTGCGACTGAGCGATGGCTCACCGCTAACGATCGATATGCGCCCCATGTCGGGCGCGCCGCTGTCGCGCTGGCTGCTGCTTGTGCTCGCGCTGCAGCTCGCGGTGCTGGTTGCGTGCTGCTGGCTGGCGGTGCGGCTCGCGACGCGTCCGTTGCATCAGTTGGCGGTTGCCGCGGATACGCTCGGCCCCGACCTGAAGGCGGCGCGTCTGCCGGAAGACGGACCATCGGAAGTGTCGCGCGCCGCGCGCGCATTCAACGCGATGCAGGACCGCATCGCTACCTACATGACCGAACGCATGCAGATTCTGGCGGCGATTTCGCACGACCTGCAAACGCCGATCACGCGGATGCGCTTGCGCGTCGATGTCATGGACGACGACGAGCAGGGCGCGAAGCTGCGCCAGGATCTGCATGAGATGGAAAGCCTGGTGAAGGAAGGCGTGACCTACGCGCGCACGCTGCACGGCGCGACTGAAGTTCCATGCCGCGTCGATCCCGACGCGCTTCTCGACAGCCTCGTTTGCGACTACGTGGACGCCGGCCAGGCGGTCAGCCTGGAGGGACGGCTCGGCGTTTCGCTAATGACGCGTCCGCAGGCATTGCGCCGCATACTCGGCAACCTGGTGGACAACGCGCTGAAATTCGGCGGCACGGCCGAGATCACCGCGAGCACCTTGCCCGGCGGGCAGACGCTGATTACCGTGCTCGACCGTGGCCCCGGCATACCGGCGGAGTCGCTGGAGGCGGTGTTCGAGCCGTTCTACCGGCTCGAAGCCTCGCGTAATCGCGACACGGGCGGCACGGGCCTGGGCCTTGCCATCGCACGGCAACTTGCCATGGCGATGGATGCGACGCTCTCGCTGCACAATCGGCCCGGCGGCGGTCTGGAAGCGCGTTTGACGTTGCGGAACGTGCGCTAGACAGGTTCGCGTTCGAGCGTCGCCGCGCCGGCAGGGTGGCGTCAGCAATCGAGTATCAGCACGCCGGCAGCCCGATCTCAGCAATCGAGCATCACCGCGCCGGAGCCCGCCCTCAGCGATCGAGCGCCAGATATTGATGCAGCGACTGGATCGCCGCAGCGCCTTCCCCAACCGCGGCCGCCACACGCTTGACCGAGCCGCTGCGAACGTCGCCCACCGCGAAGATGCCTGGCCGGCTCGTCTCCAGATAATGCGGAGGACGCTCGGAAGGCCACTGGTGGAGCGCATCGGGGCCCGTCAGCACGAAGCCGTGTTTGTCGAGCGCGACGCAATCGCCGAGCCAGGCGGTACTGGGTTGCGCACCGAGAAACAGGAACACGTGACGGATCGGTTTTTCCTCGAGGTATCCCTGAGTGTCCCATTTGATCGACTCGAGCTGTGCCGCACCGTTCAGTTCGACAATCTGCGTGCGCGAATGAACGGTGATATTGGCGGTCGCTTCGATCCGTCTGATCAGATAGTTCGACATGCTCGCCTGGAGTCCGTCGCCGCGAATCGCGATATGAACGTGCCGCGCGAATCCCGAAAGAAACACGGCGGCCTGGCCGGCTGAATTGCCGCCGCCGACGATAACCAGTTCTTCGTTATTGCAGAACGCGGCTTCCATGAACGTCGCGCTGTAGTAGATTCCGCGGCCTTCGAATTGTTCGAGGCGCGGCAGCAGCGGTTTCCGATAGCGTGCGCCGGTTGCGATGACGACCGCGCTGGCATACACGTGCTCGTCGTAATTGAGGCGCAGGTGAAAGGGCGGCGCGCCTTCGCATTCAATGCCGAGCGCCTCGATCGGCACGCCAACTTCGGCGCCGAATTTCCGGCATTGAGACAGGCCACGACCGGCCAGGGCCTGGCCCGAAATGCCGGTCGGGAATCCGAAGTAATTTTCAATCTTCGAGCTGGTGCCGGCCTGGCCGCCCGGCGCCTTCGTGTCGAGCACCGCTACCCTCAATCCTTCGGAGGCCGCGTAGACCGCAGCCGCGAGACCGGCCGGTCCCGCGCCGACCACGACCACGTCGAACCGCTCGCCGTTCAGCCGGTCGGGACTCAGGCCGATCGCGTCGGCCACTGCGCGGTTGGTCGGCTGTTTGAGCACGGCGCCTTGCTGCGTGATGATCACCGGTATGTCGGCTTCGGTCGCGTCATAGCGTTCGAGCAGCGCGCCGGCTTCTTCGTGTTCGACGATATCGAAGTAGGCGAAAGGCTGAGCGTTGCGGCTCAAGAAATGCCGCAGAGCGAGCGTGCCCCACGACGCCGAGCTGCCGATGACCAGAAGCCCCCCATGCTGATCCTGAATGAACGCGACACGCCGCAGGATATAGGCGCGCATGATCGTTTCGCTCAGTTGCGCCTCCGCGACGACGAGCGCGCGCAGTGATTCCTCGTCGATCACGATCACCTCGCAATCGCTGGTGGCGCGTGCGGTCGAGACCGCGCCGCGGCCCGCGAGCGTGCCCACTTCGCCGGTGAAGCTGCCGGGGCCGTGCTCGCCAAGAACATGGCGCTTTTCTCCGGCGCCGCGCGTGACTTCGATCGTTCCGGAGACGATGGTGAACATGGGGATGTGCCGGTCGCCTTCCGAGAACAGCATGTCGCCCGCTTTCAGGCGGCGCCGTTCACCATAGCGCTCCAGCACCGCAAACTGACCTTCATCGAGCCTTGGAAAAATCTGATGATGACGGCTGCCGCCTGCCACCAGGTCTTCGAGTCTGCTTGACGATTTATGACCCATTGCATGTTCCGAATAGAGGACGCGTAGTGCGACCGTACGTGAGCTTGCCGCCAGATATCGCACCGGCGCAAGCATTCTGCATTACCGGAAACGAAGGCGGACCGCAATATCCGCAGAGATTGTGCGCCTGAGTCCGGTGCTCGGTAAAGTGCGGAAAAGAGGGGTATCTTGCTCGCGGCGCGCATCGGCAGAACGATCACCGTGATGATGCTGCTCACACTCTTCACGTTGTCAAGCCGTGTCCCGACGACGAAAAAAATCCTCCGCGAATTTCTTTTCTTTATTTATATCCGCGTTGCATTGATTGTCCCGTCACCTCAGGTATATATCTTCACATCAATTAGCTTCTGTCATATCTGTCGAGGTAGATTGTCCTCGAATGTTTTTCCGGAGAGCATCACATATGGTCAAGCACCGAATCCGTGCTGCCTTCCTATGCGCGGTAATCGCGATGTTTGCGCAGACATGTCGGGCGCAGTACACCACCGACTGGTTGGCGAACACATTCGGCACGCTCGCCGCGCACGTGGGCAACACAGCACGCTCGATGTGGGTCGCGCCTGAAGGCGTGATCTACACGGCTTCACTGTGGGACGAAAACGCGGGCGGCGTCGCGATCTACCGCAACGCTCAGAGCATCGGCTCGATCGGAACGCATGCCGACTTTCAGGGCAGCGCCATTACCGGCAATGCCACGTCGATCTTCGCAGCGTTGCAGTACAACAGGTCGTTCGGCAGCGGGTCGGTGGGACGCTACAACCGGGCCACGCAAACGCGCGACCTCGTCATTCCCGTCAGCGTGTGGACCGGCATACCGCATGCGGATGTCATCACCGGCCTCGCGACGGCGGGCTCGCTGCTGTATGCGAGCGACTTCTTCGGCAATCGCGTGCGGGTCTTCACGACCGACGGCGTCTGGCAGCAGGACATCAAGATAGCGAGTCCCGGCGCACTGGCGCTGGATAGCGCCAGCAATCTCTGGGTCGCGCAGCAGAGCGCGGGCACGATCGTCCAATTCAGTCCGGCTGGCGCGTTGCTGAATACGATTCAGATGCCCGCTGCGTCGCGGCCGTCCGCAGTCTATTTCGATGCGGCGTCCGGGCAACTCATGGTCGGCGACCAGGGGCCGGACATGAACATCAAGCGCTACACCATCGCGGGCACGCCGACGCTCGCCGGCACGTTCGGCATTCAGGGCGGTTATCTCGACACCACCAGCGGTATCAAAGGTCAGGTGGGCGACAAGCGCTTCACACGCGTGGTCGGCATCGGCAGGGACGCCGCCGGCAACCTCTATGTGCTGAACAACCCGTGGGGCGGCGGCTGGGACCTCGGGCGCAACGGCGCCACCGACCTGCACGCATACGACACGGCCGGCAATCTCGAATGGAAGCTGCAGTCCCTCAACTTCGAGTCGATCGCGGCGCCCGATCCGTCGACGGACGGCGCCTACTTCTACAGCGGCATGCACATTTACACCGGCACGGCGGGCGGCACGTTCGTCGCGAACACGGTCGATCCGTTCACGTATCCGTCCGACCCGCGCCTGAACATGAACGACACGCAGCGCGGCCAACACTTCGGCCAACTGGTCACGGTCGGCGGCAACCGGATTCTGGTGGCGTCCGGACAGAACCCCGGCATCTTCAACTTTTTCCATTTCAACCCGGCGAGCGGCTATATCGCGATACCGGACGTGTCGATTCCGGGCACGGCGTTCAATACGGACCGTCAGGTCACGGGCGGGTTTTGCATCGACAGCAGGGGCGACGTGTGGGCCGGTCTCGACCGCACGAATCACATTTATCACTATCCGCTGAGCGGTTTCGACGGTAACGGAAAACCTTCGTGGGGTCCGGCGGTCACGATCTCGATTCCGCAGAGCATCCGGCCGCTCACGCGCATCATTTACCTCGCGGAGAGCGACACCATGATCCTTGCGCAAGGTATAGCCGGAAGCTGGGACTGGACGGCCATGCAATCGAGGATCGAGGTGTATCACGGCTGGAGCGCGGGCAACACCACGCGGCCCGATCCGGTGATCAATCTGACCAGCGCCAATCCCAAGTCGATCACGGCGGCGGGCAATTATCTGTTCGTCGGCTACGTGCATACCGTGCCCAATATCGACGCCTTCAATCTCACTACCGGCCAACTCGTCACCACGCTGGTCAATTCGAGTCCCGCAACCGTGGATGTCGGCAACGACGTCGATTCGATGTACGGCCTGCGCGCGTATCTCAGAGCCGCGGGCGAGTACGTGATCACGAAGGACAACTACAACGGTTCCAGTATCGTGGTGTATCGCTGGACGCCCTGAGGCCGTGCGCTCGTGCGCTCGTGCGCCCGGTGATTGAACGACACCCTATCGGATAAGATACGGCCCGCGCCGCATTTTTCCGAATAGAAGGAGTGTTTTCAATGATCCAACCGAGCAACGTATTCAAGGACAACCTCGCGCAGATGCCCGGCATCGAGGGCATCGCGCGTATCGACCTGGTCGACGGCAAGGGCGCCGTGGTGGCCAGTATCGAGAACAAGCCCGGCAAGCAGGGCTCGCTCGCGGTGTACAACTATCTGCAGCAGACGTTCGGCACGCTCGACGCCAGGGCGGCCGAGCACGGCCTCGTGGTGTTCGCCGAGCACACCGCCGACGCGCGCAATCGTCCGGGCGCGCACCCGAACGTCGACATCCTGCTCGCTATCGCGGCGGGCGGAGAAGCGCTGCGTATCGACGTCGTCGCGGCAGGCTGAAGGCTATAATTTCGCCACCTCACCCGGAAAGCCCTCTCTTCGATGTCGAGCATCGCCAAGCTTCTCTCCATACTCGAACTCTTTTCCGAAGGGCGGCCCTTTCTCTCCGCGGAAGAGGTGGCTGCCGAGCTCGACTGCTCGATTCCCACCGCCTATCGCTATGTGCGTGAACTGGTGGAGTCGGGCATGCTGGTGCGCTTCTCCGGGGGCGAATATGGACTCGGTCCGCGCATCATCAAGCTCGACTACAACCTGCGCATGTCCGATCCGTTGCTGAAGGTGGGGCAACCCATCATGCGCGAACTGAGCGAGCATTCGGGCTTCGATGTGGTGATGTCGCGCTGGTACGGCGACGAACTGGTGGATACGCACCGCGAGAGCCTCGATTCGAAGCTCGATCTGCGCTATGGGCGCGGGCGTCCCCGGCCGTTGTTTCTCGGCGCCGCGCCGAAGGCCATTCTCTCGACCTTCCCGAAGGCGAAGCTCGCGCTGCTGTTCGAGCGGCACGCCACAGACATCGCAACCAGCGGGCTGGGCCCGAGCTTCGAAGACTTTCGTTCCGCCTTGCACAAGATTCGCCGGGCAGGTTTCTATCTGTCGAAGGGCGAACTCGAAGCAGGCGTCTCGGCTATCGCCGCGCCGCTTTTCACCGACGATCAGGGCGAAGCCGTCGGCTCGCTCGCGCTGATCGTGCCCACGCCGCGGCTCGAATTCGTGAACCTGGAGCGGCTTGTCGAATTGATTCGCGAAGCCGCCGCCCGCACGTCGCAGCGCACGCGCGCAGTGATTTCCGGCTGAGCGCGTTGCCGGCGATGTGTCGGTGTCTACGCCGGCAGCGCCACGCTGCCGTGCCGACTCATGCCGCGCCACGCCGGCACTCCGCCACGCACCGCCACGCCGGCTGATCCATCGCGACGTCGCTTCACGCAACGGCATCGCCACGCATCAGGCGATGCCCATTCGCTTTGCCATCTCCGCTTCCCACTCCGCGCGCGGGCGAAAGCCCGGCAACCCGCGCGCATGCCGTTCCACCGATGCCATCAGTTGCGCATCGGGCAGCGAGAAATCCACGGCCACGCGCATCGGCTGATCCACGTACCACGGCGTGTCGATAAACAACTCCAGCCGGTTTCCCTCCGGATCGCGCGCATAGAACGAGATCGCGTTGCCGTGCGTGACCGGCGTGATCTCCTTCGCGTCTTCTTCGATAAAGCGCCGGTAGAAGCGCTTCAGCGACGCCAGGCTGTCCGCCTCGAATGAAATCTGGTTGATCGGATTGAACGCGAGGTGCTCGGGCCTGCCGCTCGCCAGCACGATCTGATGATGCACGGCCGGATCCCGGCTCAGGAATACCAGACGTACGTCGCCACGCGGCGTCGACAGACTGCCGCGGTCGGTCACGGTGAACTCCAGCACGCGTGTGTAGAAGTCTTCGACCCGCGCCATGTCGCTCACGTAAAAGCCCATGTGGCTGAGCGACAGGCCGGGGCGCCTGGTCTTGGTCGATGTCATGTCTTCCTCCTTGGTAGTGATAAACCCTGATGAAAAGTATCTTGTAGATCTCGTTTTTATCAGTGTATTCTCAAATAACGATAAAAACATCAAAAGAAAAGCCAAATTTTTCGAAGCGATCGTTTCTTTTTATCCACGGAGCAACATGAAACTCGTCAGCTTTTCCACCCATGAAGGACCGTCCTTCGGCATCGTCCGGGATCAATCGGTGATCGATCTCGGCAAGCGCCTGAACGGACGCTTTGCAGATCTCAAGGCCCTGATCGCCGCCGATGCGTTCGACGAAGCCCGCCGCCTCGCGACAAGCGGCGCGAGCGACTATCCGTTGAACGAGGTGACACTCCTGCCGGTCATCCCGAACCCCGGGCAGATCTTCTGTGTGGGCCTCAACTATGCGGAGCACGTGAAAGAGACCAACCGTGAGACGACCGAGAACCCGGTGATCTTCATGCGTGTGCCGGCCTCGCAGGTCGGCGCCGGCCAGCCGATGCTGCGGCCGTCCGAGTCGACGCAGTTCGACTACGAAGGCGAGATTGCCGTGATTGTCGGGAAAGGCGGGCGGCGCATTGCCGAGCAGAACGCGTGGGAGCACATAGCGGGCTACGCCTGCTACAACGACGGATCGATCCGCGACTGGCAGCGCCACACCGGGCAGTGGGGGCCGGGCAAGAACTTCTACCGCACCGGCGCATTCGGTCCGTGGATGGTGACGAGCGACGAGATCGAACCCAACGCCACGATGACCCTGAGCACGCGCCTGAACGGACAGGAAGTGCAACGCGCCACGACCGACATGCTGATTCACGGCATCGCCAGACAGATCGCCTATCTGTCGACCTTCACGCCACTCGCACCCGGCGACGTGATCGTGACCGGCACGCCGGGCGGCGTGGGCGCGAAGCGCAATCCGCCGCTCTTCATGAAAGCGGGCGACGTGGTGGAGGTCGAAGTGGACCGCGTCGGCATTCTGTCCAACCCGATCGCCGACGAGGCCTGAGCGCGTTCGGCCGGCGCGCTCGCGGGTTCGCCGCGCCGGCCCATCATTGAAGGCGGAAATCCATGTCACAGCCAATCCCCAACCCCGACGCTTGCGAATACGACGTCGCCGTGATCGGCCTGGGCCCGACCGGCGCCACGCTCGCCAACCTGCTCGCGCTCGACGGTTTGCGCGTGCTGGTGCTCGAACGGGACCAGGACATTTTCGCGCTGCCGCGTGCCGTGCACTTCGACGCGGAATGCATGCGTGTATTCCAGACGATCGGTCTCACCGATACCTTGCTGCCAAACCTGTTCGTCGGACCCGGCATGAAGTTCGTCGACGCGGCCGGCCGCTTGCTGATCGACTGGCAGCGGCCTACCGGCGTAGGTCCGCTCGGCTGGTGCGCGAGCTACAAGTTCCATCAGCCCGATCTCGAACGCGCTCTGCGTGCGCAGCTCGCGAAACAGCCGACCATCGACGTGCGCCTGCGGCACGAAGCCTTCGCGCTTGATCAGACCGCCCACGGCGTTGCGCTTCGCTTCGAAGACACCCGCACGGGCAAGCTCGGACGAGCCACCGCGCGCTACGTGGTGGGCTGCGATGGCGCGCGCTCCATCGTCCGGCGCTTCATGGGCACCGAACTCGACGATCTCAAATCGCACGAGCGCTGGGTCGTCGTGGATGTGTTGCTCGACAAGCCGCGTCCCGACCTCGGCGACTACTCGATCCAGTATTGCGACCCCACGCGGCCGAGCACCTATACACGCGGGCCGAACAATCGTCGCAGGTGGGAACTGATGGTCATGCCAGGCGACGACACGTCGAAGCTTTCATCGCCCGAGTGGCTGTGGGACAGGCTCGCTCGCTGGGTGACGCCGGCCGATGCCACCCTCGAACGTTCAGCGGTGTACACGTTTCACTCGGTGGTGGCGAAGGGCTGGCGCAACCAGCGTCTGCTGCTCGCCGGCGACGCTGCGCATCAGACGCCGCCGTTCATGGGGCAGGGCATGGCGGCCGGCATCCGCGACGCGAGCAACCTTGCGTGGAAACTCGCCGCGGTGATTCATGGCGAAGCGGACGACACGCTGCTCGACACCTACGAATCGGAACGCTCGCCGCATGTGCGCGAGTTCATCGAGACCGCCGTGCAACTCGGCGCGGTAATCCAGACCACGCCTTCGCACCCTGCCGATCCCGATGCCGCCGCCGGCGAAACGAGCCGGGCGATCCGCGCTTTCGTGACTCCGCAGCCGCTGCTGGGCGAGGGCGCGCATCTCGGCCCCGCTCAGCCGCAGGCAGGCAGCATCGCCGCGCAGCCGCGACTGTCCGATGGACGCCTGCTCGATGACGCCATCGGCTACCGCTTTGCGCTCGTGGCGTTACCGAAAATCCTGCATGACCAGCCCGGCCTCGCCGAACTCGCGGCGCTCACGGACATGGCGCTTGTCGCCGATGGCTCCGCGGCGCTCGGCGCGTGGCTCGCTGAGATCGGCGCGAGCGCCGTGCTCATCCGGCCGGATCGCTACATACACGGCGTGGCCCATGACGATGCATCGTTGCAGGCATTGCTGTCGCACGCGTTCGCGGCTTTGCCGACCGAACACGCTTGAAGGTGTTGCCGGCAGTCACATACGTACTGGCCAGTAGAAGCCAGACACTCATATCGGAGGAGTCAATGGAAGCAACCCAACACGAAGTCAGGGCGGCGCAGCGCGCCGCGTCTCGCGGCATTTCCCGCGCGCAGTGGAAGATGATCCTCATCGCGAGTCTCGGCGGCTCGCTGGAGTTTTACGATTTCATCGTCTACGGATTTTTCGCGCATTACATCGCCGCACAGTTCTTTCCCAACGCGTCGTCGGTGATCAGTTTGCTGTTCTCGTTTTCCGTTCTTGCGATCGGCTATGTGATCCGTCCGCTCGGCGGTATCGTCCTGAGCAGTTGGGGCGATCGCTATGGGCGCCGGCCGGTGTTCCTCGTCTCCATCGTCGTCGTGACGGCGGCCACGATTTGCCTGGGGCTGCTGCCCAACTATCAGAGCTGGGGTGTCACGGCGTCGATCCTGCTCATCATGCTGCGCATGTTGCAAGGCTTTTGCGTGGGCGGCGAGATGCCCGGCGCCATCACGTATGCCGTGGAGGCCGCGCCCGAGCGCGCCGGTCTGGCCGCGGGGATCATCATCTGCGCGGTCAACGTGGGTGTGTTGCTGGCGACGCTGGTGAACCTCGCCGTGCAGACGTTTCTCTCCAGCGCCGACGCCGCCGCATACGGCTGGCGCATCGCGTTTCTGTTCGGCGGTGTGTGCGGGATCGTGTCGTACTGGATGCGGCGCAATCTCGACGAGTCGCCCGAATTCGAGCAGATGCAAGGCGCCGTCGCGAAGCAGCCGTTTCGTGAGACGCTGCGCAATCACAGCAGAGCCGTGCTCGCCGGCGTCATGTCGATTGCGGTGATGGCTGGCGTCAATGGCATTCTGTATGGGCACATGCCGGCGTTTCTGGTTCAGCAGCTGCACTATGCGCCGCGCACGGCGGCCATCGCGCAGAACGCGTACCTCGTGGTCAGTTCGTTTGGGCTGCTGTTCGCGGGCTGGCTGGGCGACAGAGTTCCGCGCCGGCATCTGCTGCGCCTGTCCGCGCTGTTGCTGATCGTGCTGAGCTATCCGTTCTATGTCGCGCTCAGCACTCATACGGTCGACCCCGTCGTGCTTTTCGTGCTGGCAGCGCTGGTGTTTTCGCTGGCAAGCGGTACGTGGGCGTCGGTCCTCGCCGATCACTTTCCGGTGCAGATCCGTTTCAGCGGCATTGCGCTGTCGTATAACGTTGCGGTAGTGGCGTTCAGCGGATTTGCGCCGTTGCTCGCGACAGTTCTGATCCGCGAGACCGGGTCGCTTGCGGCGCCCGCGTATTACGTGATCGGCGCCTCGGTGGTCACGTTGCTGGCGTCAGAGCGGCTGCAACAACACCGCCGGCACGATTGCGACCCCGCACAGCGCGGGCACGATGTCGGGACTGTGCAACGGTAATGCCCTCAACCGGAAGCTCGGCTCGCTGTGCCGTCGGTGTTCGGCGCGGACTCGCCAGTGATGTATCACCGGCGCTGGCTCATTGTCCCGCCCGCTCTGTCTGGCCGGCGGGGACGTGTCGCGCAGCACGGCCGAATATCGCGCGATCCGCGAGCCACACGGCGAGCAGCGTGGCGCCCATCAATGGGAAGAGGACGCCGAGCAGAACGAGGCCGGTTTTCCATCCGCGCATGGGCGGTGCGGCCCGTTCGCGCGAGGGCGCGCCGAGCGAGCGTTGCGGCCGGCGCTTCCACCACATCACGCACCCGGTAACGGCCATCGCCGCGAGTCCGAGAGAAATGGCGGCGCACAGCAGTTGATTGGCGAGACCGAAATAACGGCCCATATGCAGCGACGTGCCGTACGAGACCGCCTTCGACACCGCGCCGTAGTCGCTATAGCGAATGTCCTTCAGGATCGCACCGCTGTATTGGTCGATGTACAGCGTGCGCTCATCTTTCGGGTCGCCTGGAAAGTATGAGATGGTGTAGACGCCTGTCACGGCGGCCGGCAGCACGATGTTGTAGCCCTCCGTCAAACCGAGCGATGCGGCAAGCGCGATCACGCGTCCAAGCGGCAGGGGATGGGCCAGGCGAGGATCGGCGGGGACGGAATTGGGCACCGGCGTATCGCCGACGGCCCAGGGCGTGAGCGGCAGAGGCAGGTCGTCCATCACCATGCCGGGCATCGAGTCCATGTCGGCTGCGGCTCCGTGGTGGCCCGTGTGGCCGGTATGCTCGGCATGTTCGTCATGTGCCGCGTTCTGCGCACGTGTCTCCGCTTTGGCGGCTTGCAGGCCGACCGCGCCGGGCAGTGTCGAATGCAACGCGAGGCCACCCCAGGAGCCCGGCGGCGCGCCGAGATTCGCCGCGCTCGCGAGCGCCTTGAATTGCTTGCCCCACGAACCCGTCCAGGGCAGCCCCGTCAACACGAACGCCAGTGCGCCGAGCGCGAGCCAGATGCCCATCACGGCGTGAACGTTCTTCCACAGCGCGCGCCCTTTCAAAGCGAAACGCGGCAACAGCGCTTGGCGAGCCGTGGTTTTCTCACGCGGCCACCACAGTGCGATGCCGGTGCCGATCATCACGAGCGTCCAGCATGCGGCGAGTTCCATGAGCAGTTCGCCGGGTTTGCCGAGCAGCAGCTTGCGGTGAAGCATGCGGTCCACTTGCATGAAGCGCTGTTCGACGCTCAACGTGCCCAGCACCACGCCGGTGTAGGGGTTCACATAGACGCTCTGTTTATCGCCGTCCGCGAGACGGAAGACGAATTCCGCGCTGCGCCGCGGGTCGCTCGCGACGACGGCGCTCACCGCGGTCGCGCTCGGCGGCATGGCCGAACGCGCGTTGGCAAGCAGCGCTTCCGCGGGCAGCCTGGGCACGGCCTGCGGTGCGACGATCAGACGCTCTGGATAAAGCAACGGTTCGATTTGTGGCTGGAAGCAATACAGCGTGCCGGTGATCGCGAGCACGACCAGAAACGGCATCACGAAGAGGCCCGCATAAAAGTGCCAGCGCCAGAGCGTGCGGTAGCCGGGGTTGGCCGCGCCGGCAGCCGGCGTGACACGTGGCCGCTCGGTGGTGATGGTGGTGGACATGAAATCCTCCTGGAGCAAAAAATGAATCGATCGGTTCGAACCGCACGCCTGGGCGCGCGGCGGGTCCAGCGCGCTCACATGCGCAGCTTCGCTTCCACGTAGAAGGTGCGGCCGGGATACGGGTGATAGACGAAGTAGCGGGCGTCGAACAGGTTGTCGACGCCGATGCCGACTTCACTCAGCTTCGTCGGCTTGTAGGTGAATTTCGCATCGGCCACCGTGTACGAACTGGTGCCGCCGAACACATCCGGATTCGTGTCGGTATTGGTGAGCGTGTTGTACTGACGCCCCGAATAGCGCGCGGCAAGTGTGAGCGCCGCACGCTCGTCGAAGTGATACGTCGCGGCGAGATCCACACGCCACAACGGAATCCGGTAGAAATACTTGCCGACCGTAGCGGGGTTCTGCGCGTTGGCGAGAATCTTCGACTGCGTGTAGGCCACGCTCGCAAGCAGGTCGAGGCCGCGCATCAGCACGTCCTCACCCGAATAGCTCGTTTCCACGCCACGTGAACGGACTTTGCCGATGTTCTGGAAGTTGGTGACGTTGGGAATCACGGTCGTATCGGTCTGGCTGAAGATCGTGTTCTTCACGTCGTCCTGAAACAGCGAGAGGCGGAACACGCCGTTCCAGTGCGCCCATTCGGCGGTCAGTTCTTTGGAGAGATCGTCTTCGGGCTGCAGATTCGGATTGTTATTGACGATCGTGGAGCCGTTGATTTTTCCCTGGAACAGTTCGCTCACTGTCGGAAAGCGGTACGCGCGGCCAATGGACGCACGCAAGGTCAGGTCGTCGGTGACGTCGAACGACAAGGAGGCTTTCGGCGAGAAGTGGTGCTGGCTCACGTCGCTGTAGGCGAGCGTAGTGCCGGCCAGCGACTGCGACCCGCCATAGGCCTGCCAGTCTTCGTGACGCACGCCGTAGACGAGCTTCCAGCGCGGCAGAAAGCGCCATGCGTCCTGCACGTAGAGCGCCTGGGTTTGGGTCTTGCCGGCGAACGCATTGGCGAACGACGTAGCCGCGCCGTCGCGCCAGTTCAACGTGTTGTAGCTTTCGTTGTCGAGAAAGTAGTTGTCGTAGTGGTAGCCGAAGCTCAGCGCGTGATTCGCGAGCCCCGCCTGATTCGTCGCGGGCGTATAGGTGCTGCGCAGATCGAGCGTTTTCCAGCCGGTGCCGTCGCCGAAGATCACGGTGCCGGGACCGTTGCCCGGCGCGCCGGAATTCGCGGTGCGCGCCACGCTGTTGCCGATGTCGTAGTACGAAGCGATTGCCTCGCCATTCCAGCCGGTGGCATTGCGCGTTTTCAGCGACACGCCGTACAGCCAGTTCTCGCTATGACCAAGACTCGGAGCCAGTGCGGACGCGGGAATCGTGTATTCATAGCCGTCGATCGCGACTTTGCCGCTGTAGACCGGATTGCCGTTCGCATCGCGCAGAAAGGTCGATGTCTGGCTGTTATAGGTCTGATGCCAGTAGCCGAGCGTGAAGCCGCCTTGCAGTGTCGGCGTGAAGTCGTACTGCATCTTCAGCTTGAACTGGTCCTGCACCGTGTGTTCGATGCCTTCGCCGTTCACGCCGAGCACCGCTGTCGGCGTATTGGTCTGGTTGTTGTAGAAGTACGCGCCGGTAACGGGCGTGTCGCCGGCTTTGGCGGGCGTGCTGGATTTCGCCAGCGTGGCGAATTGCAGCGGCTGGCTGGTGTTCCCCAGGTGATTCACACCCAGCAGATACGAGAACTTGCCGACCCGGTCGCCGATCGTCGCGCTTGCTTCGCTGCCGTTCAAATTCTGATTTACGCCGAACAGGCTGAAGTGCTGGGTGAAGCCTTTGACGTCGGCGGTCGCTTCGAACTGTTTCGGCATGCGTGTGCTGATCAGCACGGTCGCGCCGAGTGAATTGCCCGGATAGAGCGCGGAAAATGGCCCGTAGATCACGTCGACCTGCTGGATCTCGTCGGGAAACACCATCGACCAGCGCGGTGGGAACGAATAACTGCTGCCGAGCAGATTGCTGAGCAGCAGACCGTCCGCGTAGACGAGACCACGCGCGCTTTGCGTGTTGCTGGTGCCGCGCACGGCGATGATCGAATTCAGATCGCCGATAAAACGCTTGCGCACGGCGAGGTTCGGCATGTACTTCAGCACGTCTTCCGTATTGACGACGTTCCAGTTGCCGAACTGCTCGGGGGTGACCGTTTCGACCGAGGCCGGCAGGTTGGGATCGACGACGCGCGGCGCGGCGAGCGCATTCGCACTGACGCTGACCGCGGGCAGCGTGGTTTCGGCGCTCGCGCTCTGCGCATGAGCGGGCGAGGCGAGCAGAGCCGGCACGACCGCTGGAACGATAGCGGGCAAACAGGCTGGGAACAGCGACTGGGGCAGCAATTGAAGCGAGAAGCCAGGCGAAAAGCGCGGTGAAAAGCCGCGCGCGCCGCGGCGGGCGCAAGAGGGCAGCCTTCGCAGGACGAAGTTGAACATGAACGTTTCCTTGATGCATGGAACAGGCGATCGCGCGCCCCCTCGACGGGTGCGGCGAATGCGCGATCAGGACTGACAGCGATCAGGAAACGGCGGGCGGAGCTCTGGGACGGCCGGACGGAAATGCGCCGAGCGGCGTGAAGCGGGTGGAGAGGCTCGGCGGCGCGGTGCCGGCAAGCGTGAGCGCGGGCGGCGGCGCGACTACGGCGACCGCCGGCATGGCGACATGGTGTTGGAGCAGATGACAGTAGCCGCACGCGCCGAACGCGTCGTCATGGCTCAAATGGACCGGCGCCGGAGCGGCCTGGGTCGCCGCGCTCGCCATGCTGAAATCGCGTGGCTGGAGCGCTGAACAGAGTGCGGCGATGGGTTCATGCGCGCGGCTGGACGCCAGCATCTGACTCACGAGCGGCGCGAACACGACGAGGCACATGGCGAACAGGCCAAGCCAGGCAGTCATGCGGTTGCGGGAGCGTAGAGTCATGATGATGGGCGTAAAGACGCGGGCGATTCTAACATCGCCGCGACCGCTTTTATCGCGTGATCCTGGTGTGATCCTGGATATAGCGCGGGATTAGAAGCCCGAAAGTGGTTCATTTCGCGGCGTTACAGGTGTGCCGATTCCCTTAAGCTGTGTGGTACATCTCCCGCTTTTCCGGCCGGATCGCCGCCGATCCCGGTGACACGACTCATGACCGACACGCAGTTCGCTTCCCCGCTCGACGACATCAACCGGCAGGCCGTCGCGCTGTTCTCGGCCGCACGATTCGCCGAGGCATTGTCGATGGTGACGCCGCTGCTCGAAGCGGATGCCGTGCCGGACGACGCGCGGGCCGACGCATTGAACATCGCCGGCGCGTGTTCGTTTGCCTTGCAGCGCCCCGCGGATGCGGAAAACCAGTGGCGCCGCTGTCTGCGCATCAAACCCGGTTATGCCGAGGTGTACGGCACACTCGGCATGCTGCTCAAGTCGCAAGGCCGTTTGTCCGCGGCCAAGGCGATGTACCGCAGACTGGTCGCGTTGCGGCCAGGCCACGCCGACGCCCACAATCATCTCGGCGCGGTGCTCCATGGCCTCGGCTACAGGGATGAGGCGGAGGCATCCTATCGCGAGGCGCTGGCGCTTCGTCCCGACTACGCCGAAGCGCACTATAACTGCGGCATTGTGTTGCACGAACTGGGCCGCCTTCGCGAAGCGGAAGCGGCGTTTCGCCACGCGCTGTCGGGACTGCCGGATCACGCCGAACTCCACAACAACCTCGGCAGCGTGCTGATGGAACTGGGCCGTCTCGCCGAAGCGGACGATGCCTACCGCGAAGCGCTGAGAATCCGGCCGCACTATCCGGAAGCGCTCAACAACCTCGGCGGCGTGCTGAAGGCCACGTTCCGTCTCGCCGAAGCCGAACTGGCTTTTCGCCTTGCACTTGCCATTCGTGCGGATTATGCGCAAGCCCACCTGAATCTCGGCACGGTGCTCGCTGATCTTGAACGCTTGCCCGAAGCCTCGGCCGCTTACCGCGAAGCCATCGCTCAACGCCCCGACTACGCCGAAGCGCACTACAACCTCGGCGCGGCGTTGGCGAGGCAGGAGCAGCTGTTCGAGGCCGAAACGGCTTATCGCGAGGCGATTCGCCTGCGGCCCGATCTCGCTCATGCGCACAACAACCTGGGTTGCGTGCTTCGCCGGCTCGATCGTCTGCCGGCGGCTGTCGAGGCATTCGAGCGAGCGCTCAGCGTGGGTCCGCAGCTGGCGGAGGCGCACTACAACCTCGGCGCGGCGTTGGCCCAGCTCACGCGACTGCCCGAGGCCGAAAACGCGTATCGCCGCGCGCTCGCGATACGTGCCGATTACGGCGATGCGCGGTTCGGCCTGGCTGTCCTGCTGCTCGGCATGGGCCGCTTCGAAGAGGGATGGCGTCTGTACGAGTGCCGCTACGCGCAGCCCGCCTTCGTTCATCACGCGAGCGCGTCGATGCTGGGCTGCCCGCAGTGGCAAGGCGGCCCGCTCGCGGGCAAGTCCTTGCTGGTGTGGCAGGAAGACGGCCTCGGCGACATGATCCAGTTCAGCCGCTATTTCGCTTTGCTGAAAGCACAGGGCGCCTCCCATATCGCCTTTGCCTGCGCGCCGGCGCTGCACAGGTTGATGGCCTGCGTCGATGGTGTGGATGCGGTGTTCGATCACGACACCGCACGCGCGCGAGCGAACGCTTACGATTGCTGGACCAGTCTGCTGAGCGCGCCGCTGCATCTGCGCACGAGCGTGGCTACCATTCCGCGCGCCGTGCGTCTCACGGTCGAGCCGTCGCTGGTCGAACGGTGGCGGCCGATGCTGGATGCGCTGCCGCCCGGCCGCAGGATCGGTCTGGTGTGGAAGGGCAATCCGAACCATCATAACGACGCGAATCGGTCGATCCCGTCGCTCGCCATGCTGGCGCCGCTCTGGGGCGTGCCGGGCGTGAGCTTCGTGAGTCTGCAAAAAGGCCGGGGCGAAGACGAGGCGAAGAATCCTCCCGCCGGTCAGCCGCTCCTCGACCTCGGATCGCTAGTGACCGATTTCGCCGACAGCGCCGCGATCATCGCGCAACTCGATCTGTTGATCGGCGTGGACACTTCCACCGTGCATCTGGCCGCGTCGCTCGGTAAACCGTGCTGGGTGATGTTGCCGGAAAAGGATATCGACTGGCGCTGGATGCACGAGCGCAGCGATTCCCCGTGGTATCCGCACACGCTGCGCCTGTTCCGGCGCGCGCCGGGCGAGGACTGGTCGATGCCGGTCGAGCGGGTGCGGCAGGCGTGCGCGGAACGATTCGCTGCCGTGGGCCGCGCGCTCACGTGACGCGCGCGCTACGCTTGCGAGCCGGTTGCGTTGCCTTATGAAAGCGGTCGTCGACCGTCTCGATGGCCTGGCCGAGAAACTGCAGGAACATGCTCATCGCGACCGTGGTGGTCAGATCCGAGCGCTGATACAGGCAGCTGGACGATTGTGCGCCCGCATCGGCGAGAGGTGTCCACGCCAGCTTACGCTGCGCGATATCTTCGGCGACGTTCTCCGCGATCAGAAAACCGATGCCGACGCCGTCCGCCACGAGCCGGCGCACCATGGATACCGAGCTGGTTTCCACCAGCGGAGGCGCCTTGCGCCGTTCGCGGTGATCGATCTGATCCACCATCGCGCGCAACTCGGTGTCCGGCGTCATCAGGATGAGCGGGTAGTCGAGGCACTCGCGCAGGCGTGGGCGTTTCTGCAGTTTCGTGAGCGGATGCCCCGGTGGCGTGACGAGACCGAGATGTTGCGTGAACGCGCGCACTTCCACTACACCGGGCGGCGGTTTGCGGCGCAGGCCGTAGCCGATGTCCGCTTCGCCGGTTTCCACCCACTTCAGGATGCTTTCGCCGTTGCCCGAGCGCACGCTATAGGTCACGCCCGGATAGCGCTTCATCGCCGCCTGGATCGCATCGGGCACCAGTTGTTCGGCCGACGAGGGCGACACCGCGAGATTCACATGCCCGCGACGCAGCGAGCGCAGATCTTCGACTTGCGTCATGGCGTTGTCGAAATCGCGCTGGCCGCGCCGCACTGCGGCAATGATGATCTCCCCCGCCGTGGTGAGCTGCATGCCGCGCGGCAAGCGGTCGAAGAGCGGTGAGCCGACCTGTTCCTCCAGATTCAGAATCTGCTGGTGCACTGCGGCAGCGGTCAGGTGCAACGCTTCGGCCGCCTTGCGAATCGAACCTCGCCTGACCACCTCGTCGAAACAGCGGAATGTCTGTGATATTGGACGCATGCATGTACCGTATAGTTTTTTCGTACGGCCTGTAAAGAACAATCAGATTTTCCTGACGGCTCGAATAGCCTAGATTTTGCTCCATCATCTTAACGGAGCGAAACGTGACTACCACAGTCGATCAAATCACCCAGCGACGCCGCGGCGTCGGTCTCATCGCTCACGACCCGAAACTGTCTGCCGGCGGCTATACGCTGATCGCGCCGCAGACGGCGGGCGGGCGCGTGTATCTCATCGACATCGGCGGCGAGGTCGTGCACGAATGGCGGATGCCGGTGCGCCCCGGCCGTCATGCGGTGATTCTCCCGAACGGCAATCTCGGCTACAACGGCAGCCATGCGGATTCGGAAGACCGCTACGCACCGTGGTCGATGTGGCATGGCGGCGATTTCTATGAAGTCACGCCACAAGGCGAAGTGGTCTGGCGCTACCAGGACCCCGCACATCACCACGACGCGCAGTGGCTGCCGAACGGCAATCTGCTGTATGCCGCGTGCGCGCCGGTGCCGGCAGCTTTTGCGGAACGCGTGCCAGGCGGCACGGCGCATGGACCCGAAGAGGTGATGTACGGCGACGTGATTCGCGAAGTGAATCGCGCCGGTGAACTGGTGTGGGAGTGGAAGGCCTGGGAGCATCTGAATCCCAAGGACTTTCCGATTGCGCCGGGCTTTGGCCGCTATCACTGGCCGCTCGTGAACGGGCTCGGCGTGAACGCCAAGGGCGAAGTGCTGATGAGTTTGCGCACCACGTCGGGCATTATCGCCGTCGATCGCGAGAGTGGCGGCGTAACGACGTATATCCCGCCGAGCGTGGTCTCGCATCAGCACGCCCCGGTGGCGCTCGCCAACGGCAACGTTCTCACCTTCGACAACGGTAACTTCCGCACCGGCGCGCACGTGGCGTTCTCACGCGTGCTGGAGATCGATCCGTCGAGCCGCGAAGTGGTGTGGTCGTATGCCGACGACATGGTGAACATGTTCTACAGCGCGTTCATGGGCAACGCCCAACGCCTCGCGAACGGCAACACGCATATCACCGAGTCGGCCACCGGGCGTCTGTTCGAAGTGACGCCGGCGGGCAAGGTGGTGTGGGAATACGTGATTCCGTGGTTCGGCGAGTATCCGGACGAAGCGGCGCGTAAAACCGGTCCGGGCCAGTTGAACAGCGTGTTCCAGACTTTCCGCTACAGCCGCGAGCAATTGCCGCGGCTGCGCGCATGACTGCCGCGCTTCATTGCGCTTCGAACTCCGAGGGTAACGTGAATCCAGAACCCGCCATTCATAGCGTCGACGCGCGCTTGCCCGCGTGGCAACTCGTGCTGTTCGGCCTGCAGCATGTGCTGTCCATGGCCGCCTCGCCGGTCACCGCGGTTTTTCTCGTGTCGCGCATGGTGTCGCTGCCGTCGGACATGACGGTGCATCTGATCGGCGCGACCTTTTTCGTGTGCGGCTTGGGCACGCTGCTGCAGTCGCTCGGCGCCGGGCCGATCGGTGCGCGGCTGCCCTTCGTGATGGTGCCAGGCGGCGCGCCCGCCATGCTGTTCGCCGTTATCGCGACGCAAACGGATTTGCGTACGGCGGCAGGCGCCGCGATTCTCACCAGTCTGTTCTACTGGATCGTGCTGCCGGTATTCGCGCGCTGCCTGCGGTTTTTTCCACGCGTGGTGGTGGGCACGATGCTATTGCTCGTGTCGGTGAGCCTCATCAAGATCTACGCCGGCATCATTGTCGGACAGCCGGGTACGCCGGCTTTCGCGCGGCCTCAGTCGCTCGGCCTTGCGCTGGTCACGATCGTGGCCACGCTCGCGGTGGCGCGTCTGTTCAAGGGCACCGTGGGCAGGCTCGCGGTGCTGCTGGGCCTCGCCGTCGGCACATTCGCAGGCTGGGCGACGGGGCAGATGGCCGCGGGCGGACTCTGGAGCGGCCCGCTCGTCACGCTGCCGACGCTGCTGCCATTTGGCATGCCGCGTTTCGACGTGCTGGCCGCGCTGCCCATGCTGATCTTCAGCGTGATCTCGATGGCCGAGGCGACGGGGCAGACGGTAGCCGTCGGCGAAATTACGGGCAGGAAGATCGACATGCGGCGCGACGTGCCGCGCACGATTCGCGGCGATGCGCTCGCGTCATTGATCGGCTCGCTGCTGGGCACGTCGCTCATCATCACCAGCGCGGAGAATATCGGCGTCGTGCAGACCACGGGCGTGCGCTCGCGCTACGTCACCGCAACGGCGGGCGGCATGCTGATGCTGATCGCCCTGTTCGCGCCGCTCGGGCGTTTCGCCTACGCGATTCCGGCGGCGGTGGTCGGCGGCACCGCGCTGATCGTCTTCGCGATGATCGGTGTGATGGGCATCAATCTGCTCGGCAAGGTCGACCTGCATGAGCGAGGCAATCAGTACACGCTGGCGGCGGCGCTCGTCGTGGGGCTGATACCGGTGCTGGTGCCGAACGTCTACGCGTCGTTCCCCGGACCGTTGCAGATCGTGCTGGGCAACGGCATGGCGGCGGGCACGCTCACGGCCATCGTTGTCAATCTGGTGTTCGGCGCGTGGCGCCTCGCACCGGCGGAGAACATCCAGACCACCTGATGTCGGGCTTGCGGGCCCTCGCAGTTTTCCTTCCAACGCTTCACCCACACGCCATGAAAAACAAAATCGCTTTCCACGCGACGCTCGTCGCGGGCTCGCTCGCGCTCGTCGTTTCCTCGACGGCCTACGCGCAGAGCAGTGTCACGCTGTACGGCAGTCTCGATGCAGGTCTGGGTTACGTGAGCAATCTGCACGGCGCGCCGGCTTATATCGCGGAGCAGGGCACCTTGCAGGCCGACCGCTTCGGCTTTCAGGGCGTCGAAGATATCGGCGCGGGCCGCTCGGTGGTGTTCAGGCTCGAAAGTGGTTTCGTCACGACGACGGGCGCGTCCGCGAGCAGCAGCACGTTCTTCAACCGCCAGGCGTACGTGGGCCTGGCCGATCCGATGTTCGGCACAGTGACCCTCGGCCGCCAGACAGACTGGAATTTCGACTGGCTCGGGTCGGTCTCGACAGGGCAGGTGCTCGGCGACTTCTCCGCGTTTCACCCCGGCAATCTGGATGGACTCGGCAGCACCTTGCCCGTGCAGTTGTCGAGCACGGTGAAATGGAAGAGCGCGAGCTATCGCGGCCTGACGCTCGGCGCGCTGTATGGATTTCCGGGCGCGACGGCCAGCAATACCAACGGACGGACTATCAGCTTCGGCGCTAACTATAGCAATGGTCCGCTCAAGCTGGTGGCCGTGTATTCCGAGTATCGCGACCGCTTGCTGCCGCTCTCGAACGGACTCGGCCTGACCTCGTTCGAAGGGCAGACGCTCGCGCCGGGCGCGACCTTCAACGCGAAACAGGTGCGTGACATGGGCATTGGTGGGTCGTATCGTTTCGAGCGGGTGACGCTGCACGCGCTCGCCACCGATGTACGGATCGCCTCGAACGGTGGCAGTGAACACTTTCGGAGCATCGACGGCGGCGCCAATTTGCGTTTGACGCCCGCTGAGGAAGTCGCGGCCGGCGCGTGGACCGCGACGCTCGACGGGCGTCGCTGGACGCAGTTCACGGTGGCCAATGTGTATTCGCTGTCGAAAACCACGCAGCTCTACGCGGATCTGATGTTCGAGACCGCGAGCGGCGGCGCGGTGGCCAATACGCTCGGCATTGGCGCCGCGTCAGGCGGACGGCAGACGGTGTTCCTCAGTGGAATCCATCACCTGTTCTGAGCCAGCCCGTATCAACCGAGGTCGCCGCCGCCCACGGGCAACACGGTGCCGGTGATATACGACGCCTCGTCCGAGGCGAGAAACAGAATCGCGCCGACCTGTTCGTCGATCGTGCCGTAACGGTGCATCAAACTCGACGCGATGGTCTGATCGACAATGCCCTGATACCAGCGTGCCTCCTGCTCGCTCTGCGGCGCCGTATTGCGCGGCACCTTGCGTGGCGGCGCCTCGGTGCCGCCGGTGGCGACGGCGTTCACGCGGATGCCGTCGTCCGCATGTTCAAAAGCGAGACTGGCGGTTAACGCGTTCACGCCACCCTTTGATGCCGCATACGGCACGCGGTAGATACTGCGCGTCGCGATCGACGACACGTTCACGATCGCCCCGCGCCGCTGCGCGATCATGGCGGGCAGCACCGCGCGGCAACTCCATAAAGTGGGGAAGAGCGAGCGGCGCACTTCGGCTTCGATCTGCGCTTCGTCATACTCTTCGTATGGTTTGGCCCAGATCGTGCCGCCCACGTTGTTGACCAGCACGTCGATCTTGCCGAAGGCGTCGAGCGCCGCTCGCATCAGCTTGCACGCACCGGCGTAAGTCTCCAGATCCGCGATCACGGCGAGAGTGGGACTACCGAGGGCGGCGATGTCCGCCTCGACCTCGTGCACGAGTTCCGCGCGGTCGGCGAGCACGACGATAGCGCCTTCGGCGGCGGCGCGCAGCGCCACGCCCCGGCCGATGCCTTGCGCCGCGCCGGTGACGATCACGACTTTTTCATTGAAGCGTTGGTTGGACGAAGTCATGGTCATCACGCGAGATTGCTTGCCGAGAATTTCTCGTAGAAGAAATGCGCCGGCGTGATGCCGCTGGCGCGTAGCCACGTCTGCACGGCCTCGACCATTGCTACGGGGCCGCACAGATAGACGTCGACATCGCCGTCGTTCAGCCACGCGGGGTCCACATGCTCCGTCACATAACCTTTGCGAGCGTGATCGCTGGCGGCGTCGGCCACACACGTGCGGTATTCGAATTGCCCGATCGCGCGTTGTGCCGCATCGAGCTGCTCGGTGCCTACCAGGTCCCTGTCATGCGTGACGCCATAGACCATGCGAACCGGTTGCGTACTGCCGCGTGCGCCAAGCACATGCAGCATCGAGAGAAACGGCGCAATGCCGGTGCCGCCGGCGAGAAACAGCACGGGACGCACCGGCTCGCGCAGATAGAAGCTGCCATAGGGACCGGAAAAGGTAATGCGCTGTCCCGCTTGTGCTTCCTCGCACAGATAGCGGCTCATGCGGCCATCCGGTACGTTGCGCACCACGAAAGCGGCCTGCGTAGCGCCGGGAGCGGAACTGAACGAGTACGAGCGGAAGGTGTCGCTGCCCGGAATGTCGACGTTCACATATTGACCGGGCAGAAAGCCCAATTGCTCCGGCTGGTCTACGTCGATTGAAAAATGGATGGTCGAGTCGGTGAGTTTGTCGATCGCCGCCAGTTTGCCCGCATGCTTCGACACGCCGGTCTTGCACGCGGCCGACGAAGCCGGCACCCGAATCACGCAGTCCGAGCGCGGCCGCGTCTGACAGGCGAGCACGTAGCCTTGAGCGGCTTCGTCCGCGGTGAGCGCGTCTTCGATATAACTCGACGCGGGCAGATCGTACTGGCCGGATTCGCAGAAGCCTCGGCACGTGCCGCATGCGCCGTCGCGGCAGTCCAGCGGAATGTTGACCTTCTGGCGATACGCCGCGTCCGACAACGTTTCGTTGTCGCGGCAGGTGATGAAGCGGGTCACGCCGTCTTCGAATTGAAGTGCAATGCTGTGTTCCATGTGCTGCTCCCGAACCACGTCTGTTCAGATGTGGTAAATGTCGATAACCTGATTGACGTAGTCGTTCTTCAGTACGACATACTTGTTCAGGATCCGCGGCTCATCGCCCGAAAAGTCGATCACGTAGCGCGACATGCCGAAGTAGCTGTAATTCGTCTTGTAGCGGTGGCTCAGCGTGTGCCAGTTGAAGCGCACGGTGCACACGCCGTCCTGCTCGCTCTCCAGTTCCACGTTGCTGATGTTGTGGCTGGTGCGCGTGTCCGGCATCGTCGCGCTCGAGCGCTCGGTCTTGATGCGGAACACACGGTCTTCGAGCCCCTGGCGATTGGGGTAATAGATCAGCGAGATTTCGGTTTGCGGATCGGTGACGAGTTTGTCCTCGTCGTCCCATGAAGGCATCCAGAACACCGCATCGGGGTGGTAGCACTGGAGCCAGTCGTCCCATTGCTCGTCGTCGAGCAGGCGCGCTTCGCGGTAGAGAAACGCTTCGAGGTCGGTGATGACGATCGGCTTCATGCGTCGACTCCTTCGGCGGACCGGGCTGGCGCCGTTGCCGGCTTCAACGCCTGTTTCATCGTCTCGACCCAATAGCGATGCTGCACGGTGTAGAGTCCCTCGTCCTCGGTTTTGACGCCGCTCATCAATGGCTTGAGGCCGATGCGGCTCGCCGCTTCGTCCGGACCTTCGATCCAGTGTTGCGCGCCACGGCACATGTCGTTCCATTCGAGCGCGCTGCCGGCATAGCCTTGCTGACAGGCGCGAAATTCTTCGAGATCGTCGGGCGTGGCCATGCCGCTCACATTGAAGAAGTCTTCGTATTGCCGGATGCGGCGCGCACGCGCTTCGGCCGATTCGCCTTTGGGCGCGATGCAGTAGATCGTCACTTCGGTCTTGTCGACGGAGAGGGGGCGCAGCAGGCGGATCTGCGAACCGAACTGGTCCATCAGATACACGTTCGGATAGAGGCACAGGTTGCGTGAATTCTGGATCATCCAGTCGGCGGTCTCGCTGCCGCAGCGCGCGGCAAAAGCGTCACGCTGGCTGAAATTCGGACGGTCTTCCGGATTGGCCCAACGCGACCACAGCAACATGTGCCCGTGTTCGAACGCATAGAAGCCGCCGCCTTGCCGGCCCCAGTTGCCCGCGTCCATCGCGCGGACCTGATCGACCCGTGCGTTTTCTTCCTTACGGTGGTTGGTCGTCGCCGCATAGTTCCAGTGAACCGCCGAGACGTGATAGCCGTCGGCGCCGTTTTCGGTTTGCAGTTTCCAGTTACCTTCATACGTATAGGTCGATGCGCCGCGCAGCACTTCGAGCCCGTCTTCCGACTGATCGACGATCATGTCGATGATGCGCGCGGCCTCGCCGAGAAACGCTTCCAGCGGCAGCACGTCGGCATTCAGGCTGCCGAACAGAAAGCCACGATAGCTCTGGAAGCGCGCGATCTTCTTCAGGTCGTGCGAGCCTTCCTTGTTGAAGCAGTCGGGATAACCGGCATCTTCCGGATCTTTGACCTTCAGAAGCTTGCCGCTATTGTTGAAAGTCCAGCCATGGAACGGGCAGGTGTAGGTGGCTTTGTTACCGCGCTTGTGGCGGCACAGCATCGCGCCGCGATGCGTGCACGCATTGATGAAGGCATTCAACTCACCTTGCCGGTTGCGGGCGATCACGACCGGCTGGCGTCCCATGTGGGTCGTGTAGTAGTCGTTGTTGTTCGGGATCTGGCTTTCGTGCGCCAGATAAATCCAGTTGCCCTCGAAGATGTGCCGCATTTCGAGTTCGAACAGGGCCGGGTCCGTGAAGGCGCTGCGATGCAGGCGATAGTCGCCGCGCTCGGCGTCTTCGACCAGAAAGTCGTCGATGCCGGTAAGGCGCGGCGCGCGATCGGGGTAAATCGGAATCATGGTTGTCTCCTGACAGAAGTCCGCTTGTCGAACGGCGCCGCGAAACGCTGTCGCTGCCGTCATGCAATGCAATGCCTGAAAGGTATAATCTGTGTGGAATTCAGGTGTAAGTGCAGGATAGTTGGCGTGCGTTTAATGCGTCCAACACCGTTTTAGTATCGGGTTCATATCTAAAAGGTATGGTCATGGAATTGCGCCATTTACGCTATTTCGTTGCGGTTGCCGAGGAGCGCAATTTCACCCGCGCTGCCGAACGTCTGCACATTGCGCAGCCACCGCTCAGCCGGCAGATCCAGCAACTGGAGGAGTCGCTTGGCGTGCTGCTGTTCGAGCGCGGCTCACGTCCGCTCAATCTCAGCGACACCGGGCGCTTCTTTTATTCGCATGCGGTGCAGTTGCTCGCGCAAACCGCCGAACTGGAATCGATGACAAAGCGTGTGGGCAAGATCGAGCGCAGCCTGTCGGTGGGTTTCGTCGGCTCGACGCTGTACGGCATGCTGCCGAAAATCATCCGCCGCTTTCGCGACGAAAACAGCGCGGTGGAGTTGAGCCTCCACGAACTGTCCACCATGGATCAGATCAAGGCGCTCAAAGAAGGGCGTATCGATGTCGGCTTCGGCCGTATTCGTCACGAGGATCCGAGCGTGCGCCGGGTCGTGCTGCGCGAGGAGCGCATGATCGTGGCGCTGCCGGTGGGTCATCCGCTCACGGCGTCGAAGCCCGAGTTGTCGCTGCACGACCTGCTCGGCGAGACGCTGATCATTTTCCCGAAGGCGCCGCGCCCGAGCTTTGCGGATCAGGTGCTCGCGGCGTTCCATGACCGCTCGCTCAAACCGCATCGGCTGTACGAAACGCGTGAATTGCAGATTGCGCTCGGCCTCGTGGCCGCCGGGGAAGGCGTCGCGATCGTGCCGAGCAGCGTGTACGGCCTGAAGCGCGATGACGTGAGCTACATGAATCTGGACGACCCGAACCTCGTTTCGCCCATCATCATGAGTACGCGCATGCTCGACGAATCGGAGGACATCAGCGCGATGCTGAAGCTGATCTACGCGCTGTATGTTGAGGAGCAGATGGAGTTTTTGCCGCCGGGCAAGCGCTGAGTCGCGGACGGCGGCTTGCCGTTACGCCGCTGTGACCTGGAGGTGATAGAGCCCCCAGGGTGACAGCTCGAAGCGGTCCTTGAGCGGTTTGTTCGACAACTCGGGGATATTGTCCGCGTCGTAGGTTGCCCATAGCGGGCCGACGCCGCCAAGCGGCAGCGGCTTGCCGTCCATTTGGGTCGCCACGATGAATTGGTAGGCGCGCACCTTGTCGAGTGTCGTCGCCACTGCGTAGCCATCTACTGCGTGCATGACGATTTGCGTGTTGCCAGCGCTCGGGGCGCCGACATGCTCCAGCACGTGAGTGAGCAATGGGCCGCTCAAGGTGTGCTGGCGGGAATCGTATTCCGTGGTGGGCTTGATCGTCACGGCCGGCATGCTGGCGATCAATGCTGAATCGACGCCATAGGCTTCGGAAAACTTCACCTGATGCTTGGCGAGCAACTGGTCGAACGCGGGATCGAGCGCGCCACGATTGTGACGCCTGATCGCGCCGCTGATCGTGAGAATGACGGGCGATGCCGCGCAGGCTTGCTTGCGGGCAGGCTGGCCGCCGAATGCGGGCGCGGCAGCCGCGCTCAGTAGAGCCGCGCTGCTTAGAAACTGGCGCTTGTTCATTTGCGTGGTCTCCGGACAATGAGTGGGGCGACGTGAGGGGGCAGATCGTCGCGGTCTCTATTGTCAGGCAGATTGCGGCGTAGGGTGTTACGAATACGCACTCCTTATCCACGCGCGGGCGTTGTCGCACCACGGACCCGTCAGTATCGAGTCGGCTCGATACCCTCAAACCGGGAACCTAGCGGACGTACCATAGGCCGTGGTCGTAAAAGACAGACAGGATCTTGTGATCGGCGGTGGCGTCTCGCGCCAGACTGCTCGCTACGGTCAGGCATGCGGCAGCCGTGTTGCCCGCAAGAAAGCCGGACGTGCGTGCAAAGGATTTGCGTGTGTTCAAGACCTCGTCGTGCGAGACGGTCCTGATCTCACTGATCAGATCCCAATCGAGAAAGGGCGGCACGACGCCTACCGACATTCCCTCGAGTTTGTGATCCGAAAATATGCCGTTCCGCGAGTCGCATCCTTTCGGCTCCACCAGGACGACAGTGACGGAATACCCCGCCAGTGTCAGTGCTTTGGCAATTCCGATGAGGCTGGCACCCGTGCCGGCGCACGACACAAAGGTCAGTCTTTCTACCAGAGGCCACGCTTTAAGTTGCGCTGCGATCTCGGGCCCGGTCTCGAATTCGTGGGCGGCGACACTGGCAGGGTTGCGAAATTGGTCGGTATAGAAGTAGCTGCGCTCATTTTCTGCCTCGTGCTCTAAATGCCATTGCACTACCTCACGCGGTGTCGCACCACGTTCGAGCATGTCGAGTCCGATAAGCCGGGCGCCGTACAGTTCGAGACAGCGGCGTTTGACAGCACTGAAGCCCAGCCCAACTGCAAGTTCGACAGGCACGCCATACGCCTGACATGCGAGCGTGAGTCCGAAGCCAAAGTTGCCACCGGTTTTTTCAATCACGGTGGTTTGTCCCGGGACAATGTCGCCGGTTTCGACTGCGCTGCGAACAATATAGCGAGCCGCGCGTACTTTGTGGCTGCCGCCGGGATTGTCGCATTCGAACTTGAGAAGAAGTCCGGGTTGAATCTCGCGAAGCGGTGTGACCCGAACGTCGTTGCTGATGGCAATGTCGGCGTTAGCGCGCGTATGAACCAGGTTGACCGTCATGACGGAAGCGCCTCCGCATTTCGCGCCGGGGCTTCTCGCATGCACACCCACGTAAAGGCGCCGGCAATCGCGCAAAGAGCGAGGCAGAGCAGGTTTGTGTTTCGCCAGCCGATCAATGTTTGCAGTACGGCTGGGAGAAAAGCGCCAGCGGTTGCGCAGATTGCGATGATGGAATCGTTGATGCCCTGCGTCCGGTGTCGGTTGCGGTCAGTCACAGTGCAGGCCAACAGGGCGCCGCCGCCGACGTAGCCGAAATTCCATCCCACGCCGAGTAAGATCAGCCCCGCGACCATCGCCCAAAGACTCACGGCCAAGATACCCAGCGCCGCCGCACACGCCAGCAAAAGGTAGCCGGCGAGAAGACAGTTACGGTGGCCGACCCGGACCAGGATCGCGCCGGTCACGAAAGATGGTGCGAACATTGCGATAACGTGACCCTGAATGGCAAGCGAACTGGCATCGAACGAGACGCACATCGATTCCATGAGAAGCGACGCCTGAACCATCGGCAGATTCATAATCAGGTAGCTCGACGCAGAGGCGACTATCGCGGGTGCAATGCGGGATGTGGCGACATTGGGTGAGTCAACCGATTGAATAGCGGTTGGGGGAGAGTCAATTGGACGCCAGAACACGACTAACGCAATGGTGATGAGCCCCAGCAGAACAAAAGACGCATAGCAGAGAGAGAACGTTGCAAAACCTCCGACATCCTTCAGTCCGATCGACAGAAGAGGGCCACTAATTGCGGCAACGAGGCCACCGGCTACCACTAGCGATACGGCCTTCGGGCGCATGGGTTGTGCAAGCCCGTCAACGGCGGCAAAGCGATAGAAGTTCGCGAAAGCGACATAGATGCCGAGCATTCCGTGCGCGGCGATCAGTTGCAAAAAGCCGTGCCGCGTGGTCGCGTCATAGCCGATAACGCCTGCTGCAATCAGAAACATTGCGCCGAGCAGAAACGCTTTTTTTCGACCATGGCGACGCATGAAACTTGTGGCCGGATAAGTAAAGACAGCGACCGCCGCGAACTGGACGCCATATGGGACCGTAGCCCAAGCGTGATTGGGCGCGAGCATGTCGCCTGCCAGCGCGGCGATGGTGACGGACACCACTGCCGCCGTGAGGTTAATGGCCTGGCACAGCGCGAGAAGATAAGTCATGCCGGGCAGCTTGCCTTGGTTGGCTTGGCTCAACCGCGACGTGGCGTCAATGCCCTTCATGGCAGCATTCCCGCCAAAGTGTTGTGACACTTCCCGTCATGGAACACGGCGGTGTCGAAGCGCGCATTGTCGAATTGGCATGACAGGCGTTCCTTCCCGGATCCCATGCTCTTGCGACGAACACGGATACGCCCTATGGGCGCTGTGCTGCCGATGTGCGTGCCGCCGCAGGGCATGACATTGTCTTCGCATTGCCAATAACGCGCGTCGACATGGTTCGGATGCGCATAGGTGTGAACTGCGCCGCCGCGAGCGACAAAGTCGTTGGCGATGTGCTCGATAGCAAGCACTTCCTCCGGCGTAAAACGGTTGTTGACGGCGAAATCGAAACGCGCTCCGTCAGGCCGGATATGGCATCCCAGCGTCCATGCAACGGCATCGGGTCTAATCCTGCCGACGCCCAGATACACCAGATGCGACGCCGTGTGGCTCAAGGATAGTCGAGCCCTGCGCAGCGTATCGATGCTGACCTGTATTTCGTCGCCCTTCGTCAGCGTCGCGAGATGTTGGACGTCCTCGGGATGAATCACATGTTCGACGACACCTCCTGTCTGGATGTCCGGAAAGTCGGGAATGTTGGCGCGTTGTCCGTACATCTTGCGCGCATGAATGAACCGGATTGCATTGCCATCCAGCAGCGTTAGCGTACCGATATCCGACTCCTGACCGCCTCCTTCGGGATAGGCGACCGTGGCGTCCAGTTCGACATAGTCATTGCCGATCTTTGAAACGATTGCTTTAACTCGAAATAAAGAGTTATCCGAATAGTAGAGCTTGTTGGTGCACCTTGCGATTGAAATCATGAGTGGATTGACCTCGATTCTTGCGATCCGGTGACGCGAGCCGTGGCAGCGCCACCCCGAACGATTTGCGTCTCGGACCGAAGCGTAACAATGGAATTCGATTCGATGTCTTGTGTGACACAGCAATGCGTGCCGATGAATACGTCGTTGCCGATCTGAATGTCGCCGAAGACGCGCGCGAATGCTCCGATCTGTACGCGATCGCCGAGCGTTGGGTGACGCCTGGACGACGGATTGTTTGCGATACCCGCGGCGCCTAACGTGACGCCGCCTAGCAAATAGCAATCGTCTCCGATAACGCAGGTCTCGCCGATGACCGAACCCCAGCCATGATCAAGAACGAAACGCCGGCCGATTTGACATCCGGGATGTATCTCCGCGCCGGACAGAAGCTTGCCGCGAGCCGAGACGAGTGATGCATAGGCTTGCAGTTCGTGGCGCGGAAATTCGCTGGCATCGGCCATAGTCATCAACGCATGCGCGAGACGGTAATGCAGAATCGCTTTGTATGACGTAGACCCCATGAGAGCGGTCGTTGCCGACCCGCGCTGGGCCGGATCTTTCGAGAGAAGGGCGTTGAGGTCTTCATCTGCGGACACGCATGCCTGCGCAAAACAGTGGTGGGAGAAGACTGCTGCGGTCAGTGCCGGCGGAGCGCACTCCATCAGGGCGGCTCGCAGGAGATCTGCAACCGGGAGATAAAGGCAAGGAGTCTGGTTGACGGGCAGTACTACACCGTCGCCGCTCGAATTTAGAAGAAAGGCTGGCGGTGACTCATATGCCGTGGAGTTATTTGAAATGTCTCTCATGATTTTATAATCTGTATAGGAATACATATGGATTAGTGTGCCGCAAAATCTACCTGTCATGGTGTGCGAAATTTCCCAAATTCCAGATATCCACTAACTATGACCGCATAGGCTCACCAAACCACCCCACCATTTCTATTACATACGAGGTAATTGGCGAGTCTCGACCACACGCCTAATCTTCGGTTGTCGCGCGGTTCATCCCGAGCCGCTTGCTCCAATCGAGGACATATCATGTCGACGTTTCAGATTCACACCATCGACTCCGCGCCGGATCACTCCAGGCCCGTATTGCGGCAACTTCAGGAGAATTTCGGCTTCATTCCTAACATCGCGGGGGCGATGGCGGAATCGCCCGTGCTGATCGGCGCCTTCATCAACCTGTTCCAGAGAGTCCACGCAGGCACTTTCACGGAAGCGCAGATCCAGACGCTGCTGTTGACCAACGCCGTGACCAACGCATGTGCGTGGGCGGTGGCGTTTCACACCGCATTGGCGCTGCAGGAGGGGCTCGCCCCCGCCGACGTCGATGCGATTCGCAAAGGCTGCGCGCCCGCGGACGGTCAGCATGCCGCGCTTTCAGCACTGACGAAAACCGCGATCGAGAAGCGCGGACATCTCGACGGGCACGACTTCAGCGCTTTCTTCGAAGCCGGCTTCCGTCGCGATCAGGTGTTCGAAGTGCTCGCGGTCGCGGCGGCGTCGACGATCACGAACTACGTGGGCAGCATCGCGCAGCCACCGCTGGAAGCGCAGTTCCAGATTCACGCCTGGCAGGCTTGAGCGCGCGAGCGACGTAATGTGCCGCGCCAGCGAGTATGCTGACCGGCGAGCCACGCTCGAGTGGCGGGGGCGGCGCGTCATGAAGCGGGACGCTCCCCGCTCGCTCAAGTGTCTGAATCGACTTGCGAGCAAGAGAATGACGAATCCTGCGAATCCATTGAAGAAAGCGGCGCCGAACGATCTCGGCGTGCTGTTGCGTCACTGGCGAGACGTGCGCGGCATCAGCCAGCTCGACCTGTCGTTCAGGGCCGGCGTCTCGCAACGTCATATCAGCTTTATTGAAAGCGGACGCAGTGTGCCGAGCCGTCAGATGCTGATGGATATCGCGCAAACCCTCGACATACCGCTTCGCGACCGCAATACGCTGCTGTTGGCGGCGGGCTATGCGCCGATGTATGCGGACAGCGCGTGGAACGCCCAGGAAATGCAGAGCGTCACGAAGGCGCTCGGCCGCATGTTGCATCAGCATGAGCCGTTTCCGGCGATGGTCATGGACCGCTACTGGAACGTGCTGATGACCAACGACGCGGCGCCGCGCTTTTTCAATTGCTTCATCGATATGGCGGCGCGCAAAGGGCCGCGCAATATGCTGCATCTGATTTTCGATCCGCACGGCATGCGCCCGTTCGTGGCGGACTGGCAAATCGTGGCGGACAGCCTGATCCAACGGGTCTACCGGGAGTCGGTGGGGCGTGTGATCGACGAACGGACGCGGGAGTTGCTGGACGAACTGCGTGCCTATCCGGCCGTGCAAACCAGCTTCGGGCGAGGCCATCCGCCGGCGGCGGATGCTTCGACGGCGGCCATGCCTGTCATACCGATCGGCTTCGTCAGGGACGGCCACGTCCTGAAGTACTTCTCGATCGTCGCGAGCGTGGGCACGCCACAGACAATCGCGGCGCAGGAACTACGCCTCGAATGCATGTTCCCCGCCGATGAAGAAACGGAAGCGCGTCATCTGGAGATGTTCGACGCGGCGCCACAGGCGCCGCGCTAACCCCGTCCGCAAGGGGTTGGCGCAACCGCTGCTGAAAGCTGGCGGCGCTTCCCAACGCCGCACCCGAGCATCAGAATCTGTGCCGCAAGCCGATACTGACGATCGCCTGGGATTGCGCTGACGACGAGTGGCCGTTGCCCTTGTCGCTGACCGACGCGGTGGCCGCGACCGGATTGCCGAGCGCATCCAGCGTGCCGCCCGACGCGTGCTGATAGCCGCCCATCAGATAGGCCGTCGAACGCTTTGAGAGCGCGTATTGCGCACCGAGCGTCACGTTGTGATATTGCGCACGCTCATCCACGCCGTCCACTTCGCCACCGCGCGTGTAGCTGTAGCCCGCGAACAGTTGCACGGCCGGACGGATCGTCCATTGTCCGAATACGCCCGCGACATTGAACGTGGCATGTCCCTTGAACAGCGAGTCGGCGCCGGAGCGGTATTGCACGTTGCTGTAATTCACACCAACAATCGCCGGGCCGAAGTCGTAGGTTGCGCCCGTCGCGATGATCTGCTGCGATTGCGCGCTGGCGTAGCCCTCATTGATCGATGAATTGAACAGGCCGTCGTCCGTGCCGCTCCACTTGCCGTGGGTCGTGTCCAGCGGACCGCTCTTGCTGTTGTCGGATCGCTCGTAGCCGACGCCCACATGCAGCGGTCCGTTGCCGTAAGCAGCGCCCACGCTCCAGGTGTTCTGCTGCTTAAGACTGCCGGGCTGGCCGCCGAAACCGTACAGCGCGCCGAATGTGAAGCCCGAATAGTTCGCGCTCGTGTACTTGATCGAGTTGTTCACGCGCGCGGTCTGATCGAGATCGTCGATGTCGCCCGGATGCGCGCCGTAGCCGCCGACCATCGCGACCGGTGCGACAGGCGCGACGAAATCGTTCAGCGAAGTGTACTGACGGCCCAGCGTGATCGTGCCGTATTGCCGGCTGCCGATGCCCACATAGGCCTGACGGCCGAACAAACCACCGTTCTGCCCGGTCTTGCCGTTCGTGATGTCGAAGCCGTCCTCGAGCTGAAATAGCGCGTTCCAACCGCCGCCGAGGTCCTCCTGCCCCTTGATGCCCCAGCGGCTGCCGGACAGGTTGCCGCTCGTCAGGGCGACGTTCGAGTGGCCGCTATAGTTGCTGGTGGTGCCGGTGCGCTCGTTACTGCGGTACGAGATGCCCGCATCGACGATGCCGTACAGCACGACAGAACTCTGCGCGCACGCAATGCCGGCAAAAGACATCAAGAGGGGTGCGGCAATCCATTGCTTTTTCATCGTTGTTTTCAGTCCTGGTTGGAACGTCTATCTCAAGTCGCCTGAATGGCGATCTCTCTTTTTTCCGCGCACGCCAGAACCCGCTCCTGACCAACGGAGCGGACTGCGTGAAGCGGGGGAAGGGGTAGCAGGAGCGGATACTCACCACCGCGCGCCCCAGGTGGTGCGTCCCAATGCGGGACGCGCCACGCGAGGCAGCCTGTGGTCAGTGGCTCAACGCAGCGCCGGGCGGCAACTCGGGGGCGTGCACAGTCACTGTCTTGCGGACTTTGGCGACGTCCGTCGCGCTGACCGTCTGGCCGGTGTTGCCCCAACTGTTGCGCACGAAGTTGGTCACGTCGGCGACTTCCTGATCGTTCAAGCGCCAGCCGAACGCGGGCATGGTGAACGAGGAGGGCGCAGTCTTCGTGCCTTCGAGCGTACTGCCGGTGAGCAGCACATGAATCAGCGACGTCGCGTCCTTGCCCTGCACGACCGGATTGCCGCTCAGCGCCGGAAACACGCGGTTGTAGCCGCGACCATCGCTGCGATGGCAAGCGGTGCAGTTGTCGCGATAGACGGCAGCGCCCGGCGCGGTGGCGTCGCCCGAGCGCAGCGCGCGCGCGGCCTTGTCGTCGTACACGTACGGCGTTTCCTTCGGATCGCTCGACGGCAGCGTCTTCAGATAACGCGCCATTGCCGTGAGATCGGCGTCGTTCATGTGCTGCATGCTGTGCTGCACGACATCCGTCATGCCGCCGAAGGCCGCGCTGTGCTGCGTGCGTCCGGTCTTCAGGAATTGCACGAGATCGACTTCGCTCCACGCGCCGATGCCGGTGCGCGGATTGCCGCGCAGACTCGACGGAATCCAGCCGTCGATCGTCGCGCCGCCCGCGAGGAACGCTGGACCATCGAGGTCGCTCAACGCACGTTCCTGCATCGTCGCCGCGCGCGGTGTATGACAGGCGCCGCAATGGCCGAGACCTTGCACGAGATAGGCGCCGCGAGCGACGACTGGATCGGCGTAGTGCGTCGCGTCGAATGAAACCGGCTCGGGCGCGAACAGATGGCGCCAGATGCCGAGCGGCCAGCGCATCGACAGCGGCCAGACGATATCGACCGGAAGGTTCTTCTGGTTGACCGGCGCGACGCCTTGGGTGAAGTACGCGTACAGCGCGTGCATGTCGTCTTCGCTCAGGCGCGCATACGAAGGGTACGGCATGGCCGGATACAACGTATCGCCGTTCGGTTTCACGCCGGCGCGCACCGCGCGGTCGAACTGCGCGAACGTCCACGCACCGATGCCGCTGTTGCGGTCCGGCGTGATATTGGTCGAGTAGATCGCGCCGATCGGCGTGTCGAACTTCAGGCCGCCGGCAAATGGCTTGCCCGCGCTCGCCGAGTGACACGCAATGCAATCGCCGGCACGCGCGAGGTACTCGCCATGCGCAATCAACGTCGCGTTGCTCGGGTTCTGAGGCGCTGCCGCGTGCGCGGCGAGCGTCGTTGCGCTCAACGCCGCGGCTGCGAACCACGACGCCGCGCTCACGCGCCGGATTGCCTGCGTGAGGCGTTTGAAATTGTTTTTCTTCGTCATACGCTCACCAGCGGCCCGGGGTTCTTCAGATACTGCGTGCGGATGGCGCGCGCCGACCAGTAAGCGAGCGCCGCGGCAAGACCGGTCGGGTTATAGCCAATACCTTGCGGGAAAGCAGACGCGCCCATCACGAACACGTTATGCACGTCCCAGCTTTGCAGGTAGCGGTTCAGTACGCTCGTCTTCGGATCGGTGCCCATCACCGCGCCGCCCACCAGGTGAGTGGTCTGATAGCGGCGCGAGTCGAAGTGCGCGCCGAATTCGCGCGTGTAGACGTTGATCGATTTCGGACCCATTTGCTGCGCGATCTTCTGCATCTGGCCGGTCACGTAGCGGGCCATTTTGATGTCGTTGTCCTTCCAGTCGAAGGTCATGCGCAACAGCGGCTGGCCGTACGAATCGCGGTAGGTCGGATCGAGATCGAGGAACACGTCGCGGTACGACATGTTGGTGCCGTGCGCGTCCATTGAAATGGTGTGCGCGTAGTGGTCCTTCACCGACTTCTTCCAGTCGACGCCCCAGTTAGGCGTACCCGCTGGCGTCGCGATGCCGCTGATCGGCTTGGTGCCCGCCTGGTTCACCCACAGCGGCGAACCGCCGACAAAACCGAGCGGGCCGTGATCGAAATTGTCGGCGTTGAAGTCGTCGACCGCAATGCCGTTGCCACCCGCGCCGATGAACGGATTGGTGAAGGTGTCCTTGTCGAAGAACGCGGTGATGGTCGAGAGGTTCTGATAGGCGAAGTTGCGGCCGACCACGCCTTCGCCCGAGATCGGGTCATACGGCTTGCCGATGCCTGACAGCAGAAGCAGATGCACGTTGTGATACTGGAACGCCGCGACGATCACCAGATCGGCCGGCTGAAACACTTCGTTGCCCGCCGGATCGACATACGTCACGCCTTTGGCGCGCTTTTTCGTGTCGTCGAGGTCGACCCGCAACACGTGGCAGCGCGAGCGCAACTCGAAGTTCGGCGATTGCTTCAGCGCGGGCAGGATATTCAGGTTCGGCGACGCCTTCGAATACATGTAGCAGGCGTAGCCGCTGCAGAATCCGCAGAAGTTGCAGGGACCCATCTGCACGCCGTACGGGTTCGTGTAGGGCCCCGACGTATTCGCCGAAGGCAAACGATACGGATTCAACCCGAGTTCGCGCGCGGCCTTGCCGAAGCGTTCGGCGGAATAGGTGTTCAGTTGCGCGGCGAGCGGAAAGTTGTCGCTGCGTGGCGCTTCGTAAATGTTGCCGTCGCCGACCACTTTGCCGTTGACCTTGTACGCCTGGCCTGAGGTGCCGAACACTTTTTCGGCGAAGTCGAAATGCGGTTCGAGTTCTTCATAGCTGACGCCGTAATCCTGAATCGTCATGCCTTCGGGAATGAAGCGCTTGCCATAGCGTTCTTCGTAGTGACTCTTCAGACGCAGTTCTTCCGGCGTGATGCGGAAATGCACGCCCGACCAGTGCAGCCCCGCGCCGCCCACGCCTTCTCCCGGCAGAAACGCGGCGAGTTGCCGGTACGGCAGCGCCGTATCGGCGACGTTATGACGGATCGACACGGTGGTCTTCGAGAGGTCGAGGAACAGCTTCTTGCGGACGTTGTAAGTCAGTTCGTCGATCGTGTTCGGATACGCGCCGTCCGGGTAGGTGTCGCGATACTCGCCGCGTTCGAGCGCGAGCACGTTCAGTCCCGCTTCGGTGAGTTCCTTCGCGAGAATCGCGCCGGTCCAGCCGAAGCCGACGATCACTGCGTCGACATGAGGTTTGGTTTGAGTAGACATCAGCTGCGCTTTCCTTCGATCGACACCGGGCCATACGGATAGGCCGCGCCGTTCTGATTGACGAAGTCCATGAAATCGGCGCGCGCGCCGGGGAAGCCGATCATCTTCCAGCCGGCCATGTCGCGATTGCCGCCGTGGATCGGATCGCAGAAGTAGCCTTCGCGCGTGTTCTGCAGGAGTTGGCCGAAGAAAGTGGCGGCCGGCACGTCGGCGAGATCGATCTTGCCTTTCTCGAGCTCGGCGAGCACGGTGTCGCGCGTGGCGGCGTCGAGGGCGTCGAAAGAATGCGCGTGGGTCTTCGCGCAATACGCATTGACCGCCGCAATACCGAGCCGGTAGAGATCGCGCGGCACCAGCTTCAACTGGTAGCCGAGTTCCGGCACGCCTTGCGCGAACGGACCCTGCATGTACCAGAGCGCGCCATGCGCGTACGGCGTATCCATCTGCCGGTCGATGAATTCGGGCACGCCGGCTTCGACGGCGCCGGGGCCTTCGCTATCCGCCGGAATCAGACGGTCGACCGCAGCGTGAATGAACGCCCATTCCTTCGCATCGAAGAACTGCGGCTTGTAGTCGGGGCCGGATGTGGGGTTTGCGGACGCGTTGGCGCTCGAACCGGTCGCGGCGTTGGTCGCGGACGGCTTGACGTCGCAGCCGGCGAGCGTGCCGGCCGGAACGAGGGCAATAGCCGTGCGCAAAAAGCCGCGGCGCGAGCTGAGAGGGGATGAAGGCATGTTGTTTTAGTCACCAGATCGGAGCGCGCCATTGCGCCCCCGGGCAGTCATCGGAATGCCGGCGGTATCTTAAATGGAACCGGTTCCAAAGTCTTTTAACTTTTTTACAATAAGTTGTTTCATGAAGTGATGAAATGCGGGGTTTTTATAAAAATTCCTTTTGAATCAAAGGTATTTTTTGGCGTAAGCCACGGCGGTGGCGAGTGCGGAGCGTGGGTTTCGCGACTCGGTTGCGGCGCGTGCGCAACAGGCGGCGAATGGACGACCGGGAGCGTCTGCTTCGAGGAAGAAGCCGCAGGCGCGGCTCGTGGACGCTGCCGGTGCGCGCATTCGTCTGCGTTACACTTGCCCATCTTGTTTGCCGGGTCCCTTCATCCCGATGCCGGGTTCGCTACCGCGTTTCTCGGCCGCGCCGGAGGTGAAGGAACAACAATGGAAAACCTTCTCAAGAAGCTCGATCTGACTTCGTTGCGCCTGTTCGTCGCTGTCTGCCAGGAGCGCAACATCGCGCGCGCGGCGGAGCGGGAGTTCATTGCGTCGTCGGCCGTGAGCCGGCGCATCGCCGAGATCGAAGCGGTGATCGGCTTGCCCGTGATCCAGCGTCAGTCGCGCGGCATTGCCGTGACGCCGGTCGGCGAGACTGTGTTGCGTTACGCGCTGGCGATCATCGGCAATATCGAACAGATGAGCGCGGAACTGTCGCGCTTCTCGTCGGGCGCAAAGGGGCGCGTGAGGTTGGTGGCGAATCTGTCCTCGATCGTGCAGTTCCTGCCGGAAGACGTGGCCGCGTTCGAACGCGCGTTTCCCGAAGTGTCGATCGAACTGGAAGAGGAGAACAGCATCGACGTGCTGCGCATAGTCGGTGAGCATGGCGCGGACTTCGGCATCTGCAATCCGGTGGCCGGCAGCGAAGCGTTCGAGCAGGTGCCGTACCGGCAAGACCGGCTGGCGGTGCTGGTGCCGGGCGGCCATCGGCTTGCCGGCGCGCTGCGCGTGAGGTTCGACGAACTGCTCGACGACAGTTTCGTCGGCCTGCGCAGCGAGAGCGCGCTGACGCAACTGCTCACGCAGCAGGCGGCCAGTGCGGGGCGGCAACTCGACGTGAAGATCCGCGTGAGCAGCCTCGACGCGCTGTGCCGGATGGTGCACGCCGGGCTCGGCATTGCGATCGTGCCCGAGCAGGTTGGGCTGCTCTATGTGAATGCGCTCGACGTGCGCCTGCTCTCGCTGAGCGATGAGTGGGCAGTGCGGCGCCTCATCATGATCTTCAAGGCGCGCGACCAGTTGAGCGCGAGCGCGGCGGCGCTGGTCGGGTTCCTCGGCAAGGGCGTTTGATCGCTGCGGCGGCCGCGAATCGGCAGAGACATGTCTTTGCCGATATGTCCTCTACGAACGATGCGTCGAAGCCTGGCTCATGCCGGGAATGATCGCGCCAGCCAACGCCGATCATCGCCAAACGAGAGGTCTGCGTTGCCGCACCGGCACTTCGGCATTGCCCGCGCGCGCCGTATAGTGAGCGCAAGGAGAATGCTCATGCGCGATACGATTCGTCTGGACGGCCGCGTGCTGTACCTGTCTCAAGACCCCGCGGTGATCGATGCCCAACTCGCCGGCGAAAATTTCACGCGCGCCACGGCGGGCCCGTTGCGCGACAACGTTTCCACCGACGAGATCACGCCGGTCACCGTCATGCTCACGTATGACGAACGCCTCGGCCAGTATCCGTACGTCGGTTTCAAAGCCGGCGAGCGCATGCCGATCGGCCGCAATGCGGTAAAGAACGGCGGCTTTCAGGTCACGGTGGCGGGCAAGCGCTACGGCAAGGGTTCGTCGCGTGAATCGAGTCCGTTGGCTGAACTCTCGGCCGGTATCCGGCTGATCGTCGCGGAGAGTTTCGAGCGCATCTATCAGCAGAATTGCGACAACATCGGCATTCTCACCACGACCGATTTCTCCGTGCTCGATCGCTTGAGCGCGGGAGAAGCGGTGCCCATCGACGAGTTTCTCAAAGGCCGCGACGCGCTCACGCAGCAGATCATTCGCAGCGGCGGCCTGCTCGCGTACAGCAAGTTCGCCGAGTGGCCCGCGCCGCGCGCAGCCGATGACGCGGAGATTGCGCAGCCAACGGAGCCGAAGACGCTGGTCGAGAAGATCATCGAACGGCATCTGCATCCGGGCAGCTTAGGGGCGCAGCGCGGTGACGGCGTCTTCATTGCGGCGGACTGGCGCTTCAGTCACGATTACTTCACCGGCATGTGCGCGCACCTCATGCACCGCGCGTTCGGCAAGCCGGCGCCGCTGCATGCGCCGGATCACATTATCGCGTTCCAGGATCATCTGGTGCTCGCTTCGCAGAGCATTCCGCACGTGCGTGACGGTTTGCTGCCGGGCGTCGCCAATCTGATGGAAGGCCATACGTCGTTCTCGCGTGATTATCCGGTTCGCTCGCACGGCGCGCTCGATGGCATGCCGGGCTCCGAAGGCATCTGTCATGCGCTGATGGCCGAGCAATACGCATTGCCGGGGCAAGTGGCGTGCGGCACCGATTCGCATACGCCGCATTCGGGCGCGCTCGGCTGCCTCGCATTCGGTGCGGGCGCAACGGAAATCGCCAATAGCTGGGTGACGGGTTACGTGCGCTGCAAAGTGCCGGAGACGTTGCGCATCGAAATCAGCGGGCAATTGCGCGACGGCGTGACCGCGAAAGACGTGGTGCTGCATCTTTTGCAAATGGACGCGATCCGCTCGGGTGGCGCGATCGGCCTGGTGTTCGAATACGGCGGCGCGGCCGTGCGCGCCATGTCGATCGACGAGCGCGCGACCTTGACCAACATGGTCGCGGAACTGGGCGGCTTCACCGGTATCGTCGAACCGGACGAACGCACGGTGGCGTTTCTGAAAGAGCGGCGCGGCGTGGATTTCAGCCTTGAAAGCTGGATGAAAAGCGATGCGGGCGCGATCTATCGCGACACGATTCAGATCGATGCAAGCGCGATCGAGCCCATGCTCGCGCGTCCCGGCGATCCCGGCAACGGGGTGCCGGCGCCGCAACTGGAACAGGACGTCGCTATCGATATCGCTTACGGTGGCTCATGCACCGCAGGCAAGCGCGAGGATTTCGACTTCTATCACGAGGTGTTGCGCTGGGGCGTCGAGCAGGGCCTCCGTGTACCTGAGGGCACGCGTCTATTTCTGCAGTTCGGCACCATGGCGGTGCGCGCGTATTGCGAGGAACAGGGCTATTTGCAGGTCTTCGAGCGCGCGGGTGTGACGCTCGTCATGCCGGGCTGCGGGTCGTGCGCGAATTGCGGGCCGGGCCAATCGGCCGAGGCGAACGAGGTGACGATCAGCGCGATCAACCGCAATTTCCCGGGCCGTTCGGGGCCGGGCAATGTGTGGCTCGCGAGTCCGTATACGGTGGCGGCGAGCGCGTTGGCCGGAAAAATCACCACCTTCGAGCAATTGAAGCGCGTGCACGGCTAGAATGCTGGCCGGACCTCGGGTCCGGCATCTTCATCGCGCGTATGACGCACGAAAGTACGAGAGGCCGGCACGAGACCGGCCCCGTGAGCTATAGACTTTTGCGGTCGACAGAGGAGACAAACAACATGGCATCCCCAGATCATGCCGGTTCCGTCGCGAAGAGCGGCGGCGCGGCGTATTCCGATATCGCGGCGACCCGTGCGGCTGCAGCCGCGGCCACGCCGCTCGACGCCGGCAGCATTTCCGCGCGCCTCGACCGGCTGCCCGCCACACGTTCTGTCTGGAAGCTCGTGGTGCTGCTAAGCCTCGGCTTCTTCTTCGAACTCTACGATCTGTTGTACTCGGGTTATGTCGCGCCGGGTCTCGTCAAAAGCGGCCTGCTGAGCGCGACCACGCATGGCCTGTTCGGCACGACCGGCGTTGCGAGTTTCATTGCCGCGCTGTTCAGCGGCCTTTTTATCGGCACGATCGCGTGCGGCTTTCTGGCGGATCGCTTCGGACGCCGCGCGGTGTTCACCTATTCGCTGCTCTGGTACACGGCGGCCAATGTCGTGATGGCGTTTCAGGAAACGGCTACCGGGCTGAACTTCTGGCGCTTCGTGGCGGGCGTCGGCATCGGCGTCGAACTGGTGACGATCGGCACGTACATTTCCGAACTGGTGCCCAAGCAGATTCGCGGCCGCGCATTCGCGTGCGAGCAGGCAGTCGGTTTTACGGCGGTGCCGGTGGTGGCGTTTCTCTCGTATCTGCTGGTGCCGCGCACACTGCTCGGCCTCGACGGCTGGCGCTGGGTCGTGCTGATTGGCGCACATGGCGCATTGTTCGTGTGGTGGATTCGCCGCGCGTTGCCGGAAAGCCCGCGTTGGCTCGCACAACAAGGACGTCTTGCCGAAGCCGATCGCGTGATGAGCGAGCTCGAAGCGAAAGTGCGCCACGAATACGGTCGTGAGTTGCCGCCGCCCGCAGCGTCGGTGCCGGTGGCGCCGCGCGGCAGCTTCCGCGATATGTGGGTGCCGCCGTATCGCAGCCGCACGCTGATGATGACGATCTTCAACATCTTTCAGACGGTGGGCTTTTACGGCTTTGCGAATTGGGTGCCGACGCTGCTGATCAAGCAGGGCATTACGATTACCACGAGCCTGATGTATTCGAGTGTGATCGCGCTGGCCGCGCCGCTTGGGCCGGTGATTGGGCTCTTCATTGGCGACCGCTTCGAGCGCAAGACAGTGATCGTGGTGATGGCGGGTGTGAACATCGTCTGCGGGCTGTGGTTCAGTCAGGCCTCCGGCGCCGTGCTGCTGGTGACATTAGGAGTCTGTCTGACGCTTGCCGGCAACATCATTTCGTATAGCTATCACGCGTATCAGACTGAGCTTTTTCCGACCAGCATTCGGGCAAGGGCGGTGGGCTTCGTTTATTCGTGGAGCCGGTTTTCGGCTATTTTCACGGCGTTTCTGATCGCGGCGGTGTTGAAGGAGTTTGGCACCACGGGCGTGTTTGTGTTCATCGCCGGGGCGATGCTGATCGTAATGCTGGCGATTGGATTGATCGGGCCGCGCACGAAGGGGCTCGAGCTGGAGAAGATCTCGAAGTAGCGAGCCGCCCGTCTGATGCGGGCGTTTCGTTTTTTTGGTGAATTGAACGCTAACGCCGCTCCAATTCGCCATCGCGCACGCGCCATAGAGACAACGGATTGCTGTCCTGTAGCGCAGGCGGTAGCAATTCCGGCGGTAGATTTTCGTAGCAGATCGGCCGCAAGAAGCGATCGATCGCGGTTGCTCCGACAGACGTAAACCGACTGTCGGAGGTCGCCGGATACGGTCCGCCGTGTACCGTCGCATAACCAATCTCGACCGTATTCGAGAATTTGTTCACGAGGATACGGTTTGTCTTGCTTTCGAGCACGGGGATCAGGTGTCGGGCTAAGTCGAGATCGGTTGATTCCATATGCAAGGCCATGGTCAGTTGGCCGCGCAGACTGGTTGTCAGTTCGATCAACTCATTCTCGCTCTCGCAGCGGATGAGGACGGCCGCTGGGCCGAACATCTCGCCGGCAAGCTGGGGCGCGGCGAGTACTTCAGCGGCGTCAACCTCGAAAATTTCGGACTGCCCTTCTAAACGGCCTTTGGGCGCAGTTCCTTTCGCGATGCTGAGACTCGACCTACCTTCTCGACTACGTTTCGCTTCACGGTTGAAATTGTCGTAGATTCCGGGGCTGAGCATCGGTTCCGCTCGTACCGCCGACAGTGCTTCCGCCAGTGCCACACGCAAGTCCTCGAAGCCCGCGCCATCAATCGCGACGATCATGCCTGGCTTCAGACACATCTGGCCAACACCGGCTGTCATGCGTTCTACGAAGTGCGCAGCAATGTCTGGCGCGCGGGTCCGCAATGCCGCTGGCAGAACGAAGTTGGGATTCACACTTGTCATTTCAGCGAAGACGGGAATCGGCACCGCACGCGCCGCACCTCGGCGAACGAGTGCCATGCCGCCGCCTTCCGAGCCGGTGAAGCCAACGGCCCGAATGGCCGGATGATCCACAAGTGCTTCGCCTACCGCATTGCCGTGTCCGATCAGCAGTGAGAACACGCCTTCGTGCAGCTTGCATTCCTCGACGGCAGCCTGTATCGCCTTGCCGACCAGTTCCGATGTGCCGAGGTGCGAGCCGTGTGCTTTCACAACGACGGGGCAGCCCGCCGCGAGCGCAGAGGCCGTGTCGCCTCCCGCCACCGAATAGAGGATCGGAAAATTGCTCGCACCGAATACGGCGACGGGGCCGATTGGTATCTTCTGCATGCGTAAATCGGCTTTAGGCACCGGTCGACGCGCGGGATCGGCGGAATCGATCGTCGCGTGACGCCAGCGTCCGTGGCGTACCACGTCGGCGAACATTTTCATCTGCGCAGCCGTGCGCGCCGTCTCGCCCTTGATACGCTCAACGGTTAAACCCGTTTCACTTGCTGCACGTTCGTACAGTACATCGCCGAGTGCAAGCAGATTGTCGGCCGCGCGTATCAGGAACGCGCCGCGAGTTTCGGGTGAAGTGTGCCGATATGACTCGAAGGCCTGCAACGCGAGCGTGCAGGCGTCATCTACATCCTTCAGTGTCGCGACGCCGAAGGAGGGTTCAATCTCGGTGCCGAGGCGTGGGTCGAAAGCCTTGATAGTGTCCGCCGTTCCAAAGCGCGATGCGCGGCCGATCGACATTTCACCTGCAACTTTCATCATGAGGTTCTCCAGGTTCTTCAAGCAAACGTGTTATCCGGATATGGCGAATGCATGCGTAGACTGCGATCTGTCGCCTGTGGCAGACGCGCTGTCCGAGAATGGCCAGATCGATGCCCCCGCTGCAATGGCTGCCGGTTCAAAGCGTGTCTTCAAAGGGCCGCAAAAGGAAAAATGCGGCCGTTCCCGGAGGATAGTTAATCGAAGCTCTCCCTCGGCGCATGTCGGTATCGTCACCATGCTAGGTCCGCGTGTTTGGCTCGTCCTTAAGCCTGATTAAAACGTCCTTAATTCGAGTTATGGGTATCAGTGTCGCAAGCGGCCAGCGATACTTGTAGATATGTTTTCGTGGCGATTCGCGATGAAACATCACAGGTTCCATTCATACGGATTCGATAGTTGTCTTGAACTTCAGAATGCGTGACCCCTATCAGGTCGAAACTCATGTGCCGCTTACCCAACCAGTTCGGTTAACGAGTTTTAACAACGTTTCACTGACCCGCTGGAAGCGGAGCTGATTAAGATGAAATCGTTGCATGGGGAGCGAACTCGCCCACGCTGACATGGCCTTTTCGGCCGATCTCAATTCACTCCAATCAACAGGAAAACATCATGCGAATTTCCGCACTCGTCGTGGCTTGCGCTGCCGTCGTCGCGCTCGTCTCAACCGCTGCCATTGCCCAATCGAATAATGACGCCGTGGCATCCCACGCCGGTGCAGGAATGACAAAGGCGTCGATCCGTTTGCAGAACCGGCAATTGTCGAAGGCTGTTCGTCACGCGCTGTATTCGACCAAAGGGTTGAACGCCAGCAACATTGCGGTGCTCGTCAAAAACGGAACCGTTTCTCTGGTGGGTACGGTGCCCGATGCAGCACAGATTCAGGTGGCGGGCAATGTTGCCAAACGTGTTCCGCATGTGGCGGCCGTCGACAACCGTGTGATCGTTGAGGAAGAAGGCGGTGGCCAGTAAATGGTGGGCCGCGGGAAACCAGAAGAAAATCGAACCCGTCCTGCATTGGGAAGCAGGATCGCGCGTTTGCGGGCCCCGGCTGCGCTAAACAGCCAGGGCCCGCGCATCGACAAGGAGCGCTGCGTTTAACGATGCAAGCGCAACACTCGAATGCGCGTTAGCTCTGCAGGAACTCCAGCAGATCGGCGTTCACTTTATCCGCCTCGGTCGTGCACATGCCATGGGGCGCACCTGGATAGACCTTCAGTGTGGCATTTTTCACGATCTTCGCTGACAGGCGACCCGCCTGGTCGATCGGGACGATCTGATCGTCGTCGCCGTGAAGGACCAGCGTCGGCACGTCGATCTTCTTCAGATCTGCCGTGTAGTCGACCTCCGAGAACTGCTTGATACATTCGTACTGGCCTTGGACCGAGCCGAGCATACCTTCGCGCCAGAACTCGTCGATCGTGCCCTGCGAGATTTTCGCGTTGGGCCGATTGAAGCCGAAGAACGGCACAGCGAGATCTTTGTAGAACTGCGAGCGGTTGCTCGCGACACTCGCACGAATGCCGTCGAACACCGACATTGGCAGGCCGTTCGGATTGCTTTCGGTCTTGACCATGATCGGCGGCACTGCGCCGATCAGCACGACCTTGGCGACACGTGAGGTGCCATGGCGGCCGATGTAATGTGCGATCTCGCCGCCGCCAGTCGAATGGCCAACGAGCATGGCGCCCTTCAGGTCGAGCGCGTTGATCACCGCAGCCAGATCGTCTGCGTAGGTGTCCATGTCGTTGCCGTGGGACGGCTGATCGGAGCGGCCATGGCCGCGGCGGTCGTGGGCGATGACCCGGTAGCCTTTCTGCACCAGGAACAGCATTTGTGGATCCCACGCGTCGGCATCGAGCGGCCAGCCGTGCGAGAAGACGACCGGCTTGCCGCTGCCCCAATCCTTGAAGAAGATGCGTGTACCATCTTTAGTCGTTACCGTATTCATCGTATGGCGCTCTCCATGTTGTGGGTGGGATGAATTGCCCGCATGTGCATTTCCGCTGGCGGATGCAGCGGCCATCGCGACGGTCGGTGCGGCCATGGCGGCGATCGCCGCGCCGGCTGCGCCCGCGCTCGCTACAAGCACCTGCCTTCGATTCGCCGATGGAATTCCCGATTGATTAGCCATTTTTCTCCAGTCTTGTGTTGTTGGTGGATGTGTCGTAGTGGTAACGCATGACGAGACATCTCAGGCTCCGATAGTACGGATTCGGTAGTTTGTTTGAACTTCATAATCCTTAATTCTTATTAACTCGAAATGCATGTGGCGGTCACGCGGCCACTTCGGCTAACGAGTTTCAATGACGTTCTGCTGATCGCGATCAGGTTGACGGATAGCCAAGTCCGAACGATTGCGCCAACCGGGGGCCCTTCAGAAGCAACGGGGCGACGGCACCGCGCCGCATGGCGGCCCAACGGTCGAGTACCTGCACGACGTCCTTGCCAGATGTGGTTGCCAGCGCTTCGGCGAGGCTCACGGCGTCGTCGGCGGACTTGGAGGTGCCCGAGCCAGTGTGAGGTCGTAGCGTGCAGGCTGCGTCGCCCACTAGAGCGATACGCCCTTTGGCGAACGAGGGGCTCAGGGCGTCGGAGATGGCTTGCAGGAATGGCGCGTGCGTCGCGGCCACCAGTTGCGATAACGCGCGAGGCAGCCCATCGAGCGCCGCCCGATGCAGATAGGCAAGCGACTGTTCCGACAGCTCGCCAGGCGGGACTGATGCGTGGTGCCGGTGACCGTCGCGTCCGGTCAGGAACGCGCCGATTGATGACTCGTCGGGTTCGTTTCTGTACCAGAGCCAATTGAACCGGCGCATGCCTGTGTCGAGCGAGCCATTCAGCGCGGGAATGAGGAATGTCATGAATAGTTCGGCATCTGAACGGTAGAGCGTCATGTTCTCGATCAGATCCACCACCTCCACGCGGTTGAAAGCGTTTTCACTCACCACCCCGCGCCACGCGATGTAACCTGCGTATGACGAGGCGTTACCGGGAAACAGCGCGGAACGAAGCCGCGAGCCGGTGCCGTCCGCGGCGATCAAAATGTCTGCGCGAACCGGCGCCGCGCCGTCGTCGAAACGGATTTCGACATCGTCCGCGTCTTCGGCAACACTCGCTACATTGCGCCCGTAGTGAAGCGAAGCGGGCGGCAACATGCTGCACAGCGACCGGTAGACGGCGTCCCACGATGAAAACGGGAGCAGCTCGGGATCGTCGCGCGTCACATTGCCGTCGATATCGATCCAGCGCCGTCGGTGCGTCGGCACCGCAAGCATCGCGCGGGTTCGATGGCCGTGCTGTTCGAGAAACCGCAGCATCTGCCGCAGCACCACGACTCCACCACCACGACCCCGCAGCGGTCCTGCAGAGCGCTCGTAGACGTGCACGTCGTGGCCCGTGCATGTCAGCGTCAATGCGCATGCGAGCCCTGCGATTGAACCACCCGCGATTGCAATTTTCATGCTGTTGGCGATGCCATGTCGATCCTCCATACGTCTATTTGCCGGCGCAGACTGTCGCCGCCCAAAGGCATGTCACGCAGATCGGCCAGCGTGACTACGCTTCCCGCTATCAACTGTTCAGGCGTTCGAGTGATTCACCCACCTGTCACAGGCGGCATGCACCTGGCGGCGGGAAGAGGTGACATGGTCGTTCCTTTTGCGAGCGATTGAACATGGTGCGAATGGGTGACAGTACCGAGCAGCGTATCGCCGACGGCAAAGAAAATCCTGATGCCGCGCTGAATTTTTGTGAAACCGGAGAGATTCTGTCCGGTTTCCTGACCGAACTCATTGCACCAGGCCTCAACCGCGGACGCAGAACAGGCATGGTGCGGACCGGATGTTCTGGCGATCGGATCAACTGCAAGCGGGTGCGCGGCGCTTTGACGGTCGAGCAGAAGCTTGTCGAATTCGTGGCGACTGTATTCTGTGTCCCGATCGGTCGCTGATATCTTCCCGTGCGTTCTATTAAGAACTATTAAGGGCTCTGCCAAGGACTGGGTGAAAAGCTCTGGATAGACTGGGCTTCAGTCTTCCTCGCACTTCTCGCGAGTGCGGCCTGTCTTCTCATGTTCACTCAACTTCTAGGACGTACAACGCCATGGTAAATCCGAAACTGGAAGTCCTCACGCCTGCAAACTCGCAGATCATCTTCATCGACCAACAGCCGCAAATGGCTTTTGGGGTCCAGTCTATCGACCGTCAGGTACTCAAGAACAACGTAGTAGGACTTGCGAAGGCAGCGCGGGTGTTTAACATTCCCACCACTATTACGACGGTGGAATCCGAAAGTTTTTCTGGCTATACGTACCCGGAATTGCTGGACGTATTTCCGGAGCACAAAGTGCTCGAACGCTCGTCCATGAATTCGTGGGACGACCAGAAGGTTCGTGACTCGCTTGCTGCGAATGGCCGAAAAAAGGTAGTGGTGGCAGGTTTGTGGACCGAGGTTTGCAACAACACGTTTGCGCTGTGCGCCATGGCCGAAGGTGACTACGAAATCTATATGGTCGCCGACGCGTCGGGCGGCACCTCGAAGGACGCGCATGACTACGCGATGCAGCGGATGATTCAGGCCGGCGTGGTTCCGATGACCTGGCAACAGGTACTGCTCGAGTGGCAGCGCGACTGGGCGCACAAAGAGACTTACAACGAAGTCATGGCGATTGCCAAAGAGCATTCGGGCGCGTACGGGATGGGCGTGGACTATGCCTACACCATGGTGCACAAGGCTGCCCAGCGCGCGGCGGGGACGCACGAGGTTCTGGCGCCGGTGCCGGCAAAGAAATAATAAGTCGCGGCGAGCGCCCGCTTTACACGAATAGCCCCGTGCGTGAAAAGCGGCGCGCCCCCTATCAGGATCGCCATGACTTTCAATACGTCCGCGCCGGAGCCGGCCTTCCGCTTTCCGGGGAATCGTTCATGAATAAACACGAAGACACGATTCTTGCGCTGATAGCGGGCTACGTTGACACCGTCGGGTTCGTTGCGTTGTTCGGACTCTTCACCGCGCATGTCACGGGCAACTTCGTACTGATCGGCGCGGAGTTCGCAGGCGGGGGGCAAGGTGTGCTGCTGAAGCTGCTGGCGTTTCCGTCTTTTATAGTCGGCATTGCGCTGAGCAGCGTTATTTTCAAGTTTCTGGAGCGCAATCATCCGGCGGATGCTGCGAGCGCTTTGTACCTGTTTCAGGCAATGCTGCTCGTTTCATTCCTTGTGACAGGCTTGATCGCGACGCCAATCAAGGCATCGAATGCATCAATGGTGCTGGCGTGCGGCGTACTGGGAACCATGGCGATGGGCGTGCAGAACGCGCGTGGCAGGTTGCTGATGGTCACGGGGCTGCCGAACACGGTGATGACCGGAAACGTGACGCAGATCGTGCTCGACGTGATCGAGTTGATACACCGGGGCGCCGCGGGCGGGCATGGGCAGCAGGTTCGAGGGCGCCTCCAATCGACGTTGGCGGCGATGTGCGGCTTTGCTGTCGGCGCGGTTGGCGGCGCATTGACCTACGTCGAATTTTCCTTTCTCGCGATTACATTCCCAGTGGCCATTTTGTTATTTCTTGCCTGGAAGAGAAGGGCGATGCCGAAGGCAAGCGGTTAGCTTGTCGCGAACCGGCCATCTGGTCACCGATATCGATCAGGCGGTGAAGGGCGGCATGAGCCGCGCGATCTTCAATAAAAATTCGCAACTGCGTCGAACGCGTGGACGCGATGCTTTTTTTGCGTATATGACTGGCTGCCGGTCAATTACGAAGCCGCGCCCGGTCGATGACCCGGGCGCCTACCTTGTCTTTCATCACTTTCGGAAAACGAAAAATGGCAACTGAAGCGACGGCAGTCACTCACCACACGCTGCGTGCGAACGGCATCCGGCAGCATTTCCTCGATGCCGGTAGCGGCCCGGTTGTCGTGCTCCTGCACGGTTTCCCCGAGACGAGCTTTGCGTGGCGTCATCAGATTCCCGTGCTGGCCCAGCACTATCGGGTCATCGCGCCGGACCTGCGGGGCTATGGCGAAACCGACAAACCCGGTTCCGGCTACGACAAGCGGAACATGGCGATGGACATCATTAGTCTGCTCGACGAACTGGGGATCGGCAAGGTCGCGCTCGTCGGGCACGATCGCGGCGCGCGCGTGGCCACTCGGCTGACGAAGGATCATCCTGAACGGGTCGATCGGCTCGTCGTGATGGATAACGTGCCGACGCGGGTAGTCGCACAAAACATGAATCCACAAACAGCGCGTGCGTACTGGTTTTTTCTGTTCCATCTGGTCGCGGACCTTCCGGAAACGCTGATCGCGGGGAAGGAAGACGCGTGGCTGCATCACTTTTTCGCCGACTGGTGCTACAACCCGCACACGATCGAAGGCGCGGACTTCGATACGTACGTGAAAGCGTACAAGCGGCCGGGCGCGGTGCGAGGCGCAATGTCGGACTATCGCGCGAATTCCGAGGACGTCGCTCAGGATCTGGTCGACGCGGACGTGAAAATTGCGTGCCCGACTATGGCGCTGTGGGGTGAAGACTTCTATGCGGTGGGCGGCATGTTCGACATGAAGGCTGTCTGGGAAGGCATGGCAAACAACCTCCGTGCCGAACCGATCTCGCATTGCGGGCATTTGCCCCAGGAGGAACAGCCGGAACGGGTCAACGAATTGCTGGTGGATTTCCTGCGGGGCTGGACTGGGAATTGATTGACCGTCGGACGCTCCGCGGCTACGAGCCGCACGATAGCTGAAGTGCCCGGCCGCGGGACGTAATCCGCGGCCGGTTGACCGGCAGAAGCATGATGCATGGCCAAACCCGACCGCATGCGCAAAACACTCGCGGCGCAAGTCAAAGATAGCCGAGCAGGAAGATTGTTGCGGTCAGGGTGAAAATCGACAAGACGCTCGAGGCGACCAGCGTCGTGCCCGATGGCGTGTCCTGTACGCCGTACGACAAGCCGAACAGAATGCCGAACGAACCACATGGAATCGCCGAGAGCAAAATGGCTTGACCGGCAATCGGCTTCGGCAGCGCGAACACCACGACCAGCAAATAGGCGATTAGCGGTTGGATCACGTTGCTGAGCGCCACGCCAACCCATACTTCCTTATCCAGCCGGAAAGGTTGTGACGCCAGTATCAACCCGGTCGAAAACAACGCCAGGCCCGCTGTCGTGCTGCCGATGATATTGAGTGACTGCACCATGAGCCCCGGCAACTGCCAACCCGCAAGCGAAACCAGCACACCGAAAAGCGGTGCGATCACGATCGGCTTGACGAATGTCGTGATCAACGCCTTTGCCAGCAGATTCGAGTGCGCGCCGTCGTTCTCGCGAGTCTTTGCACGTTCGAGCAGGATCAACCCGGCTGGCGACATCACAACCGAGGCGGTCGTGATCGCAAGCGCGACGGTCAAGTCGCTTGCTTCACCGTAGACGCTATGCAAAAGCGGAAGGCCGACCGCGGCAAAGTTCGGCATACCAATAGTGACCGCGCGGACGGCCGCATTCGACGGCGCCACCTTGAAAAGAAAACGCGACAACGCAAGCGACGCGACGTACGGCACCAGCATTACCGCTATCAGCAGGAGGATCAGCACGAGGTGGCTGTCGAGGCTGGTGCGCTGCATCTTGGCTGTGTACAGGAACAGCGCGAACGGCAGCGCGTAGTCGACCAGCATGGTATTGATCGAAGATAACGGCATGCTGCCCCGAGCGAGCTTGCCCGCCAGATAGCCTGTCGCCATAGAAAAGAAGAACGGCACTAGCGCGTAAGCTATCTCGTGAATCATCTGTCGTTGCCCGTGTGATGGCGTCCACGTCGGGCGCCGTTGAATGTCGTAATCGACGGAGGCCACCTCTATTGCGGCAACGAAGTCTATTGATCGGCGCGCATTAAGTCTTTAGGAAAACATGAAGCATTATTAACGGTGCCGGATGTACGAGATCGATTCAAGCGAACGCGTGATACAGATTTTTTTGAGCTGTACGTTAAGTTTCTTTCACGCACGCCATTTGCCGGCTTTTTGGGGCTCTGTCCTTCCTCGGCGACCACACGCCCCCAGATGTATGACGGTCGCGCGACAGCCGGTTCGATCGATTGCATCGAAAACCTGCAGGACTTCGAAGGATAGGTTTGTGGCGGACAGACGAATCTATCGAGGTTCCAAGCCCAAGAGTTGGCCGGGGAAGATCAGCGTTGACCTTCGGCGTCACGTGGCGCTTCAGACGAGGTGGCGTAATTTTTAATAACTATTCAGTCCGGCCTAATTTCATTAGCAGAATCGCTGGGTAGTATGACTTGCAACTAGCGTCCAGCGCAATATGTTCGCGCCGATTGGATAGAGGACGTGGCTTGCTCGGCCGTATGATCACAATACTGGATTTCAGAATGTCCGCTATGGCCATCCCGCAATCCATATCGGAGCGTTTGTATGAAACGGGTTGGAATTTCTCCGGGGCGCCGCGCGTTTCTGCGTAGTGTCGCGAGCGCGGGACCGGCCGCCGTGGCGATCGGCGCCGGCGTGGCCGGCGTTGCGGCGAGTTCGACAGCAGGCAACACACCGAACTGGACGCCCAGCTACTTTACGCCCGACGAATGGAGCGTGCTTGTCGCGCTGGTCGATCGCCTGATCCCTGCGGACAGCGAAGGGCCAGGTGCGATTGAGGCGGGCGTGCCGGAATTCATCGACAGCCAGATGAACACGCCCTACGGCTATGGCGCCCTTTGGTACATGCACGGGCCCTTCGTTGCAGGGCCCGCGACGCTCGGCTATCAGCTCGAATTCAGCCCCCGGGCGCTGTACCGAAGTGCGTTGGCCGGACTGGACGAACAGGTGCGCAAGCGGTTTTCGAAACGCTTCGATGAGCTCGACGCCAGTACGCGCGACAGCATGATTGGCGAATTGGAATCGGGCAAGCTGGGTATCGGCGACGTGCCCGCAGTGGACTTCTTTGCGCAACTGTTGCAGAACACGCGCGAAGGCTATTTCTGCGATCCGAAGCACGGAGGCAATCGCGATATGGCGGCGTGGAAGATGATCAATTTCCCTGGGGCAAGAGCCGACTATATCGACTGGGTCGAACAGTATGGAAGGCGCTACCCGCTTGCGCCGGTATCCAGCGCCTGAGCGCCTCATCTTCCATGTCGATCAATGCCGTTGCAGGCGCGAGGTGCGCGGGAATCAACGCGTTCCCACCAGGATAATTCAATGACAGACCAAACGATGAAAGGCGTCGACGTGGTGATCGTCGGCTTTGGCTGGGCCGGCGCCATCATGGCGAAGGAGTTGACCGAAGCCGGCTTGCAGGTGCTCGCGCTGGAACGTGGGCAATACCGCGATACGTATCCGGACGGTGCGTATCCGACCACGCTGGACGAACTCACCTATCTGCAGCGTTTCAAGCTGTTTCAGAATATGGCGCGAAGTACGTTCACCTTCCGTCACAACATGAACGACACGGCGTTGCCGTATCGGCAGATAGGCGCATTCAAACCGGGTGAAGGGGTTGGCGGCGCGGGTCTCCATTGGGCAGGCCAGCACTGGCGGATTTATCCGGAGGAGCTCAGGCTGCGCTCGCACTACGTTGAGCGTTACGGTGCAAAGTTCATTCCGAAGAACATGACGCTGCAGGATTTTGGTGTGTCTTATGAAGAGCTGGAACCGCATTTCGACTTCGCCGAAAAAGTATTCGGCACGTCGGGGCAGGCGTACCGAGTGAACGGCCAGGTTGTGGGAGATGGCAATCCGTTCGAAGCAGACCGCTCGGGTGCTTTTCCGCTGCCCGCGCAGAAAGTACCCTATGGTCCTCATATTTTCATGAAAGCGGCGCGCGAATTGGGTTTCCATCCATTTCGCGCGCCGTCGGCCACGGTGTCGGCAGCCTATACGAATCCGTATGGTTGCCAGATGGGACCGTGCAACTTCTGCGGGTATTGTTCGGGCTACGCGTGCTACAACTATTCGAAAGCGTCGCCCAATGTGAATATCCTACCAGCATTGCGCGGTTTGCCGAACTTCGAACTCCGGCCCAACTGCACGGTGTTGCGAATTACGCTCGACAGGACGCGCAAGGTCGCCACCGGTGTCGAGTATGTCGATGCCGCAGGTAAAGTTGTCGCACAACCCGCCAGGATTGTCATAGCGAGCACCTTCGCCTATAACAACGCACATCTTTTCATGCTGTCGGGAATCGGCCAGCAATACGACCCGGTGAGCGGTGAGGGTACTGTCGGCAAGAACGTGTCGTATCAGATGCTTTCGAATATCCAGGTTTTTTTCGAACCGGGGACGAATAGCAATCCATTTATCGGCGCCGGCGGCAACAGCGTCGCGTTCGACGATTTCAACGCAGATAACTTCGACCATGGCCCCCACGGCTTTGTCGGCGGTGCGGCGCTGTGGTGCAACCCGGCGGGAGCCAAGCCGATTTCGGGCATAGCGGTGCCGGCGGGAACCCCTAAATGGGGGAGCACGTGGAAGAAGGCAGTCAAAGATAACTACGTGAACACGGTGTCGATCGACTCGAACGGCACCAACATGGTCTATCGCGATTGTTATCTCGATCTCGATCCGACATATCAGAACAAATACGGGCAACCGCTGTTGCGTTTTACGTTCGACTGGAAAGACAACGACATTCGCATGACCCGTTTCGTGACCGACAAGCTGGTCCAGGTCGCAAAGGCAATGGGGCCGAAGGACTATACGGTCACGCAAAAGAACTTCGGCGATCACTTCGACGTGCGGCCGTATCAGACCACGCATTGGGCCGGCGGCCTGATCATGGGCGAGCATCCGAAGACGAGTGCGTTGAACCGCTATCTGCAAAGCTGGGACGTGCATAACGTCTTTGCGATCGGCTCCAACGTGTTTCCGGTGGGCCTCGGCTATAACCCCACGGGCGCGGTCGCCGCGCTGGCCTACTGGTCGGCGAAAGCGATCAGGACGCAGTACCTGAAAGACCCGCGGCCACTGGTGGATGCGTGATGAAATATATCGATAGCCTGCGCTGCGGCGCGATGGTGGCCATCTGCATGCTGGTGCTTCCCTGGGGCGCGGACGCCGCGCCGGCTGCGGACGCGGCGCAGGTCGAGCGCGGCGCATACCTCGCGCGTGCAGGCGACTGCATTGCCTGTCACACGGCGAAGAACGGCAAACCATTCGCAGGTGGCTATCCGCTCGGCACACCGCTCGGCAAGGTGTACTCGACGAATATCACTCCGGACAAGACAAGCGGCATCGGCGCCTGGACCTACGACGACTTCGCGACGTTGATGCGCCGGGGAAGAACGAAGAGCGGGTATGCGGTTTATCCGGCCATGCCGTATCCATCGTATGCGCATATCGACGATGCGGACATGCATGCGCTCTATGCCTACTTCATGTACGGCGTAGCGCCCGTCAGGCAGGCGAACCGCGATAACGACATTCCATGGCCATTGTCGATGCGCTGGCCGCTGACGGTTTGGGGCTGGGTCTTCGGACCCGGACCGAAACTGTACGTTGCACCGGCGGGCACACCGGTGGAAGTCGCGCGTGGCGCCTATCTGGTGCAGGGCCTCGGACATTGTGGAAGCTGTCATACACCGCGAGGCGTCGGGCTTCAGGAGTTGTCGCTAGGCGACGATACCGATCCGGTCTACCTCGCGGGCGGGGCATCGATAGACGGCTGGATTGCACCGTCGCTGCGCAACGAACATGGAGACGGTCTTGCGGCCATGTCGACTGAGGACATCGTGGCGTTTCTGAAAAGCGGGCGCAACGCACATATCGCCTCATTCGGCGCGATGAACGACGTGGTCGTGAATTCGATGCAGCATCTGAACGAAGCCGACCTGAAGGGCATTGCGGCTTATCTGAAGTCGCTGTCGCCGCACAAGGACGCGGCGCAGCCGTATCGCTACGACGCAACGGTTGCGACCGCGCTTTATCACGGACAGGTGCCCAGTGCCGGCGCGCAGATCTATCTCGACCGTTGCGCCGGTTGTCATCGCTCTGACGGCACGGGGAACGGCAAGGCATTCCCGGCGCTGGCGGGCAATCCGATATTGCAGACCGACGATCCGACGTCGGCGATTCACATCGTTCTGTCGGGCGGCTCGATGCCGGCGACACGCACTGCGCCCTCGGCCATCACGATGGGTCCGTATGCAGCCATTCTGAGCGATCGACAGATAGCGGACGTAGTGACTTTCGTGCAAACCAGTTGGGGCAACCGGGGCGGCACAGCGACCGAGCGCCAGGTGGGCAAAGTGCGCAAGTCGTTGGTGAAGGTGGCTCCGACGGTGTCGGTGGCTGACACGCCGTAACTGACACGCCGTAAGTCTCATGGCGCCTTCAGCGCAGATTCGATCAGTAGTTTTCAGCCGCAATTCAGGACGTTTTTCTGATCCTCCCGGTAGCCCGGCTGCGAATGGACGAGGGCAAAGCGTCGATGATCGTGACGAGTCCACCTGGCCACGCTGCTTCGAAGGTGGCGAGCGCTTCGTCGTCGGCAATCGCGCGCGGCGCGGACGCCTGCACGAATCTGGGTGTGCTGCCGTCGTCGCCGGCAATGAACACGGTCACGCCCTCGGCCTGGATCGGCGACGACGACACGGGCTGCCGGCCGCCGAGCAGGCTCGGGTGGCTCAGCCGTCCAACGTGCCAGAGCTGCGCGAAGATGCGGCTGCACGGCGGCGTGCACGGCGTGGGTCACCTTGCGCCATCCGGCGACCTGCGCGGGCGTGTGAATGCCGGGCGTCCATGCGTAGCCCTTGCCGAGTGGCGAAATATAGGTGCCTTCGCTGACGACGAGGCCCGCGCCCGCGCGTTGCGCATAATAGGCGGCCATCAGGTCGTTGGCTTCGTCGCCGGGTTGGCTGGCGCGCGAGCGCGTCATGGGCGGCATCACGATGCGGTTCGGCAGGGTCATGCTGCGCAGGTATTCGACCAGCTTGCGGCTCTGCAAATACGGGCTCAACTCGATCTGATTGGTCGCGATCGCGTCCTTGCCGACCGCGGCGATCGCCTGCTTCGTCAGTTCGATATTGAAGTTCGAGATACCGATCTGCCGCGTCAGGCCTTTTGCTTGCACGTCGGCAAGAGCTGTCATGAACGTCTCGAGCGGCACCTCGTTATCCGGGGCACATCGAGCCCACGGTGAGTTCGTCGAGCGGCGAGACGCTGAGACAACTCGCGCTCGAAGGCAACGGGATCGTCTGCCTGTCGGATTTCATGACCACGCAGGACCGTGAAGCCGGGCGGCTCATGCAAGTCCTTACGCGCCACACGCAAGACGTGCGGCAGCCGATTCAAACCGTCTATTACCGGAATACGGTGATTTCATCACGGATCGCGTCGGTCGTCGATTATCTGGTCGAGGCGCTCGGCAGTGGAACGCGGGCGCGCAGGCCGGCTGCGTGGGCGGGTCAGTAATGAGCGCCTGAGACGCAATCATCGCCGATTCGCCCGATGCTGGCACCGCCTTAAAACAACGCCCTTTGCCCTGACATCAAGGTGGTGAAATCATCGCGCAGCAGCGGCAGGATCGCGTCGGCTACAGGCTGCAATTGCCGCGTCAGATAGTGTTCGTAATCGATGGCCGAGCGCAGCGTTTCCAGCGGCTCGGGGCCGGCCACCGTCATCACATAGCTGATCCAGCCGCCGTTCTGGTATTGCAGCGGACGCCCTTGCCGCTGATTGAACTCGTCCGCCACCCGCGCCGCCCGCACATGCGGCGGCACATTGCGCTCATATTCGCCGAGCGGCCGGCGCACGCGCTTGCGATACACGAGCTGATCGTCGAGCTTGCCTTCGAGCGTGTCGCGCACATAGTCGCGCACGTAATCCTGATACGGCTGCTGTGTGAAGATGCGGCGGTAGAGTTCCTGCTGAAACTGTTGCGCGAGCGGCGTCCAGTCCGTGCGGACCGTTTCGAGCCCTTTATAGACGATGTCCTCGCTGCCGTCCGGCAACACCGTGAGGCCTGCGTAGCGCTTCTTGCTGCCTTCCTCGGCACCGCGAATGGTCGGCATGAAGAAGCGCCGGTAATGCCGCTCGAATTGCAATTCGAGCGCACTGTCGAGTCCGAAGCGCTGCTGCAGATTCTGCCGCCACCATGCATTGATATGCTCGACTAGCGCGCGGCCGATGCGGCTTGCGTCTTCCTCGCTGTGTGCGTGCTTGAGCCAGACGAAGGTCGAATCCGTGTCGCCGTAAATGACCTCGTAGCCTTCGCCTTGAATCAGTTCGCGCGTGGCATGCATGATTTCGTGGCCGCGCATGGTGATCGACGAGGCGAGACGCGGATCGAAGAAGCGGCAGCCGGTCGATCCCAGTACGCCGTAAAAGGCGTTCATGATGATCTTCAATGCCTGCGAAAGCGGCTTGTTGTTCTCGCGTTTGGCGGTTTCCCGGCCTTGCCAGACCTGCCCGACGATCGACGGCAAGCAATGGCGCGTGCGTGAGAAGCGCGCGCCGAGAAAGCCGGGCACGGATTGATCGTCGGCGGGATTCAGCATGCCTTCCACCAGACCGACCGGGTCGATCAGAAACGTGCGGATAATCGACGGATACAGGCTCTTATAGTCCAGCACCAGCACGGAGTCGTAAAGCCCGGGGCGCGAATCCATCACGAAGCCACCGGGGCTCGCGGCTCCGGCCACGTCGCCGAGATTGGGCGCGACGTAGCCTTGCCGATGCATGCGCGGCATGTACAGATGCGTGAACGCCGCCACCGATCCGCCGCTGCGATCCGCCGGCAGCCCGGTGACGCTCGCGCGCTCCAGCAGGAACGGCAGCAAGTCCGTCTTCGCGAAGATGCGTGTGACGAGCTCGCAGTCCTTGAGGTTGTACTGCGCGAGCGCGGGCTTGTCCTCGTCGAAGCGGCGCTGGATTTCATCCATGCGCTGATACGGATTGTCGATCGACTTGCCTTCGCCCAGCACGGAACGCGCGACATGTTCGAGACTGAACGAAGGGAAACTCCACGTCGCGGAGCGCAGCGCCTCGATGCCGTCGATAATCAGCCGCCCCGCGGCGCCGGCGAAGAAGTGGTTCTGTTTGAGTCCGTGCTCGCGCCATTCCATGACTGCACCACCGCGGCCGAGCCGCAGCGGTATGCGATATTGTTCGGCGTGCTGCTGCAGCACACGCAGGTCGAACTGCACCAGATTCCATCCGATAATCGCATCGGGATCATGCCGTTCCAGCCATGCATTCAGTTTTTCCAGCAACTGTGCGCGGGTTTCGCAGTATTCGAGGTCGAAGTCGAGCGTGCTCGCGTCGCCATTGGACGGCCCCAGCATATACACCTGGCGCTGTCCGCAACCTTCCAGCGCGATCGAATACAACTCGGCGTGGGCGCTGGTTTCGATGTCGAGCGAAACCAGTTTCAGGGGCGGGCGATAACCGGTGGCCGGCTTGAGTTCGCTGTTCAGAAGCGGGCCGTGATGGTCGCTGCTCCGCGCCTCGCCGCCGAACCACACCGGCGCGGTGATGAAGCGCTCCATCATGTAGCGCTCAGGCGGGAATATGTCGGTTTCGTAGACGTCGACGCCGCCTTGCTTCAGGCGTTTTTCGAAACCGGTCAATTGCCGGTACTGCGGACAGTAAAGTCCCATGACCGGCCGATGCTGAAAGTCGCGGAGATCGAGCGGACGCAGATCGAGTGGCGCCTCGCGGCGCAGGATCGTTTCCGCTCGCTCGCGGTGCTCAACGGGAATGAACGCAACCGAAGGTTGAGGACGCAAACGGATGTGACGGGGCCCGCTGTCCGTTGCCAGCCAGAATTCGACTTCCGTGCCGGCGGGCGTATCCCGCCAATGTCGGGTCAAAATGAAACCCTGTTCAAGCTCAGTCAAACTTCCACCTCTAAAGCAGGCGTGATCGCCTTGCACGATTTTACCGCCATGCGCTTCGAGTCGTTGCGTCATTCCCGAGCGTTGCCGGGGAGGCTCGACCTGCCGCCTGATGTTGGCCGTGTGTGGCCTTCCGCCACGCTGGATGCAGCCGCGCGGCGCAATCTGTATGATCGTGCTGCAGCGATTCCTTCTGGCACAGCCCATGTGCCAGTCAAGTCTTTAAATACGGAGTGAACGATATGACTTTGGGTAAACTTGTTGTTGTGGTCGCAGTAGCTGCAACCAGTCTGAGTGCGCACGCGCAAGTCGCCGGCACGCAGCCGCTGAGCATCACCGTCGAGCAGTCGAATGCGCTGCTGAGCGGCTGGAGTGTGAAGAAGAGCATTCTCGGCAAAACGGTGTACAACGACCAGAACGAGAAGATCGGTACGGTTCGTGATCTGGTGGTGGCGCCGGATGGCTCGCTGTCCGCTGCAATCGTCTCCGCCGGCGGGTTCCTCGGCGTGGCGTCGCACGACGTTGCGGTGCCCATCGCGGCGCTCGATATCCGTCAGGGCAATTTCTATCTGGCCGGTGCCACCAAAGACGCGTTGAAGGCAACTCCCGCGTTCCAGTACAACAAGGTTCAAGCGCCGCCGAAGCCGAAAAAGCTGACGGGCCAGTAATGCAGAAAGCCGGCGTGTTCGCCGGCTGAGCCGCAAGAAGCGGCTCGCGTGTACTCGATCATGAAAAAGCGGCGCATGCAGCGCGAAACGGTTGATGAGAGAAACCGTTTCGCGCATGCAGCGCCGCTTTCGTTTTTTCAGCGGACGAGGCCGCTAGTGGCAATTGGATTTGACGCCTTGAATCAGGCCTTAAATCAAGCCTCCAACGCGAGCGTCGCGAACGTGCCGAGCCAATGCTCGCCCATATAGTCGCCGGCCACGTGCGGCAGCGCGCTTTGCAGGTGGCGCTCGGCGGCATCGAACAGGACCGTACGGCGAATATCGCCTGCCGGCAGTGCGCGCGCCAGCGAGCGTTGGCACCATGCGCGGCTCAGATTCAGACCGTCGAGGTGAGCGATCTTGCCGTCGCTGCGATCCGTCACGGAGACGGGCTCGAACAGTGTGGCGGGCTTTTTCACGCCGAGGTTCGGCAGAAAGCGGCCGAACCAGTCGACGAATTGCGCGGGCGGCAACACGCGGCGCATGAGCTCCGCTTCCATGAGCGAAGGCGAGAGGAATTCGTCGCCAGCGGGCTCCCATGCCTGACATGCTACGTCGTCGACAAACCAGCGTTCCGCGGTATTCACGACCAGTGCTTCCAGCGATTCACGCGACGTTTGCCGCGCGAAATCCAGCGTCAACGCCAATGCGAAGGCCATGTTGAAGTGCGTGCCCACGCGCAGCGGGTAGGTCGCTTTCGGCAAAAACTCCTCGAAGCGTTCGACAAACACCCTGGTAAGCGGCGCAAAAGTTTTCGACCAGCGCGCGGCCTCCGAGAGCTTCAGCGATTCGAGCTGCGCGCTGAGCGCGAGCAACCATGCCCAACCATAAGGCCGCTCGAAACCACGGTTGTGCGGCAGATCGAGATAGGCAATTTCACCGGCCACGTTCTCCGCGGTGAAATGTTCGTCGACCACGGCGACGATGCGCGCCGCTTCCGGCAGATCGGGAAAGCGTTCGAGCAGATGCAGAATCAACCAGTAGCCGTGCACGCACGAATGCCAGTCGTAGCTGCCGTAAAAAATCGGATGCAGCGCGCGCGGACCTTGCACGTCCTGCGGTCCGGCGAGGGAGTGCGTCAGCTTGTTCGGGTATTCGCGCGTGAGATGGGCGAGTGCGAGATTGGCGAATTTCGATGCGAATTCGCGAGTGAGTTGGGTAGTCATTGGCGCCTCCTCAAAAGCGGAATACGAACAGATATAACAGTATGGTGTTGACGATCAACAATAGCAAAGCGGTCGGCCACTGCGCCTTGATCACGCCGTTCTGATCTTTCAGCTCCAGCAGCGCTGCTGGCACGATATTGAAGTTGGCCGCCATTGGGGTCATCAAAGTGCCGCAAAAGCCGCACAGCATGCCGATCGCACCCAGAATGGCGGGGTTGCCGTGGAATTGATGCACGATCAGTGGCAAGCCGATACCTGCCGTCATGACGGGAAACGCGGCGAATGCGTTGCCCATGATCATCGTGAAGATCGCCATGCCGAACGTGTAAGCCGCCACCACCGCGAAGGCGGAATCGAGCGGAATCCACGTTTTCACCAGATCCGACACCACGTGGCCCACGCCCGCGACGGCGAACAGTGCGCCGAGGGCCGCCAGCATCTGCGGCAGAATGGCGGCCCAGCCGACGGTATCCATGGTGTGCCGCGCGTCTTTCAAAGCATGCACCGGCGAGTCGCGCAACATGAAGAGCGCCGCGCCGAACGCAACCAGCGTGCCCAATACGAGCGAAATCAACGTGACGTTCTTCGCTTCGACGAACGGCGCGTGTTTCAGCGTCAAGGTGCCGAGCAACGTGATGAACGGAATCAGCAGCGCCGGAATGAACAGCTTGTTGCCGAAGCGTTGCGCATTCGCTTCGCGGCGCGCGGCGGCGGCTTCGGTACTGTTGTCCGTCTTGCCTTTGCCGAGCTTGCCGGAGCCGGCGATCACGGCGAGTGCGATGGCGAGGCAGCCGGTTACGAAGTGCGGCAGTTCTCCGCCGAACATGAAGGTGAGCGCGTAGATTCCCCAGAACAGAAAATTGGCAATGCGGCGCGGATTCGAACGGTCTTGCAGATTGAAGAGGGCGAACGCGGCGAACATCAAACCGGCCAGCACGTAGAGCGATTCGAGTTTGATCATCATCGCGCGATACCTCGGCCGTACGCGGTCATCTTATGCGAGAGATTACTGTCCAGCAGGATCAGGCGCACGACATGAATCACGAGTGCCGCCACGGCCGTGGGAATCGCCCAAACTGACACTTGCAGCGGTTCGACCGAGATGCCGTTCTGTTCGAGGAAGCCCTTGATCAGCAGGATGGACTGGATCGCAATGAAAATGTCTTCGCCGAAAAACACGGCGATGTTGTCCACCGCCGATGCATTCGCGCGGATCTGCTGGCGTACCGCATCGGGTAAGTCGCCGTAGCGGTTCGCGGCGGCGGCCTCGGCCATCGGCGCGATGAGCGGACGCACCATCTGCGCGTGCCCACCCAGTGACGTCAGACCGAGTGCGGCGGTGACCTGGCGGATCACGAAGTACAGCATCAGCACGCGGCCGGTGGTGGCGGCGTGCAGACGTGAAATCAGGTGTTTGGCCTGCTCTTTCAGACCGTTGCGCTCCAATAGTGCGATGACCGGCAGCGTCAGCCAGATCAGACCCATATAGCGGTTATCCGCGAATGCCTTACCGAATGCGCTGACGATCTCGACCGGCTGCAAGCCGCCGGCGACGCCCGTAGCGATCCCCGCGATCGTCACGACCAATAGCGCATTGAAGCGCAATGCGAAGCCGAGTACGACGATCGGCACGCCGATTAAAACCCACATGCTGTTCTCCTTGCTACTTCGCTGGTGTGTCGTTGTTGTGTGCTGCTGGAGGCGTTGCCTGGTGCGGGCGAGGGCGGTTGCACGTAAGCGCTGACAGGTTGCGCCGGGTTGCAATGGCTCGTGGGCGAAGAAATCTAACACGATAATTTATCGATAAATAGTCGACGAATTATGTATTGCGGGTAAACGCCTGGAGGAGGGTGGGTGTTCGGGCAGAGGGAGCGAGAGAGGCGGATCTGGCGTTACGCGCCGCGAACGTGGCGCGCCATGGGTACCGAAAGCGCGAATACCGCAAAGACGGCTAAGACGGCACAGCGGCGCTTGCGCTGTGCCGTTTCAAGAAGTGACGACGACTAGAACAGCTCGAGAATCCGGTGATACATCATCCCGAGTTCGAGCGCCGGCCCGCGCAACGCCGGGCCGCCTGGAAAGCGCGCATGGCGCAACTGCGCGAACAGATCGAAGGCAGCGGTCTCACCCGCCATTGCCTGGGCCACCACGCGCCCGGCAATGCCGGTCAACGCGACGCCGTGCCCGGAAAACCCCTGCACGTAGAAGTAATTCGGATCGATCGAGCCGAAATCGGGCGCGCGATTTCGCGTCACATCGACAAAACCGCCCCACGCATAGTCGATTTTCACATCGGCGAGTTGCGGGAACACGGCGATCATGCGTTGGCGAATCTCTTCACCGAGTTGCACGGGCGACGCTCCGGTCGAACTCGCCCGTCCGCCGAACAGCACGCGATGGTCCGCCGACAAACGGAAATAGTCGAGAAAGAAGTTGTTGTCGCAAATCGCCTCGCGTCCTTTGATCAATGCATCCGCGCGCTCCTTGCCGAGCGATTCGGTGGCGACGATATACGACGCGATCGGTGCGATGCGCGCGGCGATCGGCGCAGGCAGCACGTTGCCGAGCGTGGCGTTGCCGCATGCCGCGACGAAGCGGCAGCGCACTTCGCCGCGAGCGGTGCGCACGACCGGCCGCGCACCGCGCACGACCTCGATGACCGGCGAATGCGCGAACAATTGCGCGCCTTCGCGGCGCGCCGCATCGGCGAGACCGAGACAGTACTTGAGCGGATGCAGATGACCGGAGAACGGATCGTACACACCGGCCAGATAGCGTCGCGACGCGACCCGCGAACGGACTTCGTCGGTATCGAGCCACGAGAGTTTCGTATAACCCCAGCGTTGCGAAGCCGACTCCATCCACGAACGCAGATCGGGCACGCGTTTCGGTTTGGTTGCGACAGTCAGATAGCCGGACGTGAAATCGCAGTCGATGCCGTAGCGCTCGATGCGCTCTCGCACGAGCGCCACGCCTTCCACCGACATCGCCCACGCGGCGCGCGCGCCTTCCAGACCGAGTTGGCGCTCCATGATCTCGTCTTTCGCGAAACCCACCAGCGTCTGCCCGCCATTGCGGCCCGACGCGCCCCAGCCGGGACGGTGCGCATCGAGCACGACCACCGAGAGGCCGCGCGCGCGACACTCCAGTGCTACCGATAAACCGGAGAAGCCCGCGCCGATCACGCACACGTCGGCTTCGAGCGTGCCGTCGAGCGTGGGGTCGTCGGTGAGCGGGCGGGTGGCGCTCGCTTCGTAATAGGAGTTGGCGATCAGCGCGTCGGCGCGCAGGTCGAGTGTGTTGAAGCCGGGCGTGGGGGCATTCATCAAAGCAGGTCCTTCATTCGATACCAGGCCATGGCGAGTACGAGGGCAGGGGTGCGCAGTGTAGCGCCGCCAGGAAAGTCGCGGTGACGAATCTTGCCGAACAGATCGAAGCGCGACGCCTGACCGTCGATCGCTTCGGCGATCAGCTTACCCGCGAGGCCGGTAGTATTCACGCCGTGCCCCGAGAAGCCCTGCGCGAAATAGAGGGTGGGCGAAAGCCGGCCGAAATGCGGCGCGCGATTCATGGTGATGTCGACGAAACCACCCCACGCATAGTCGATTTTGACATCGTCGAGTTGCGGGAAGGTTTTGAGCATATCGCGGCGCATCGCTTCGCCGAGGTTACGCGGCGCGAACGTCGAATAGCTCACCTTGCCACCCCACAGCAAGCGGTTATCGGGCGCGGGCCGAAAGTAGTCGAGTACGAAGCGACTGTCGCATACGGCGGCTTTGGCGGGCATCAGCGCTTCGGCGCGATCGGGATCAAGCGGTTCGGTGGCGATCACGTAAGTGCCGACCGGCATGATCTTGTTGGCCACCTCCGGCGCGAGCTTGCCGAGATAGGTATTGCACGCAAGCACGACGAAGCGCGCCCGCACTTCGCCGCGCTCGGTTTGCGCGACATGTCGGCCGTTTTCTTCACGCAAGGCCGTGACGCAACTGTCTTCATAAATCTGCACGCCGGCCTCGCGTGCCGCGCGCGCCAGACCCAACGTGTAATTCAAAGGATGCAGATGGCCGCTATCCGCGTCGAACAGGCCGCCGAGGTAGCGTTGCGACTGAACATAGTTGCCCACGCCGTCGGCGTCGACATAACTGAAGCGTTCGTAGCCGAAGCGCCGCTGCGCTTCGTCGCGCCATTTCTGCAACGCATCGGTGTCGCGCGGTTTATTGGCGGCGGTCAGATAACCAATGGTCAGATCGCAATCGATCCGATGCTTCGCGACCCGTTCCTTGACGATGTCGAGGGTTTCGATCCCCATGTCCCAAACGCGCTTCACGTCGTCCGCGGGCATGTACTTCGCGAACGTATCGATATCGCACGCAAAGCCGCCGATCAACTGGCCACCATTGCGGCCGCTCGCCGCCCATCCGACTTTCGATGCTTCGAGCACCGCGACCGAATGGCCGCGCTCGGCGAGATTCAACGCGGTGGAGATGCCGGTGAGGCCGGCGCCGATCACGCAAACATCGACGTTGATCGTTTCTTCGAGTGCGGGATGGCGGGTGGTGTCGTTGGCAGTGGCAGCGTAATACGAGGCGACGTGAGGCTGGTTCGAGAATCGGAGCATAGGCAGAGCATGCGCAAAGTGCCTGTGCGCGTGGCCTTTCCTGCAGCAAGGCCACGCGCCGGCGGGTCGGATTAGAACGAGTAGATGAACTGTGTCGCGAGCAGGTCGTTGGACTTGCCATACGAACCGTCGTTCTTCAGGAACACCTGTTTGTTGGCCCAGTCGTGGCGGTATTCCACCTTGACCGTGATCTGCTGGGTCGGATAGAACAGCAGGTCGAGCGAAACGTCCTGGCGGGTCGCGCCCTTGCATTCGAAGCCAAGGCCGCCGTTCGCCTGCGAATTGGCAAGACAGTCCGCGCCGATACCGAAGCCGTTCGCCGTGTCCATGCCGTTGCCGTTCAACGCGATGCCACCGCCGCCGCCGCCGTTCTTGCTGTCGACCAGCAGGTCATAGCGCACGGTCGCGCCCATGCGGCCCACCACCGGCAGATTGAACTTGCGGTGCGCGAGCAGCGAGAGGCCATACCATTGTGCCTGGCCGCCGTTGTACGCAGCGTTTTGCTGCTGACCGTAGTCGATCTCGGCGTTGTACTGCACGTCGGCGAGCGTGTAGGTCAGGTCGGCTTCGGTGAAGAAGAACGTGCCGCCCGAACTCGGCGCCTGGCCGCCTACGCCGTAGTGGACCGCGCCGGTATCGTCGATCGAGCTAGGCAAGGTCTGACGCCCGATATTGAACGAGCCGCCGATATCCAGCGCGCTCGACCATGTGTAGTCGGTGCGTGCGGTGAAAGTCGGGATCTTGTTGCTGGTCGTGATCGGATCGCCCAGCGCGTTGGTGCCGATCTGCGTCGTCGCGCCATACGTGCGGTACTGCTCGTTGCCGAGGAAGAACTTCCATGCCCAGTTGCCCGCCGTGTAGTTCGCGCCGATCCCGACGTAGCTGCCCGGATCCGAGAAGTCGTACAGCAGGTTGTGCGTGAGCGTGAGCATCTGATTCGACTGCTGCACTTCATAGCCGCCGAAGCTCGGAATCAAACCGGCCACGAGTGTCGTGCTCGCCGTCAGCGGTACGTTGACCACTGCGGTATTCAGGATGTTGTTGCCGATATCGCCGTGTGAATTCTGCAGCAGCGTAATGCCGTTGCCGCGATTCGGCATCAACGTGATTTCCGCCGACGGCGCCATCGGGCCGACACCGAAGGTCTTCTTGATGTCGAGGTATAGATCGCCGAACGTGCTGTTGAAGTAGTTGTAGCTGCTTTCGTGGTTGGCGAACAGGAACGCCGAACTGCTCTGCGCACGGTTATAGATATAGGTCGGGTCGATATAGCCCGTCACCGACAGACCGGCGATCGGCCCGGTCTGCGCGGCGTCTTCGAGCGAATCGACCTTCAACTGCTGGTTGGCGATCTGTTGCTTCATCGCCGTCACGTCGTCGTTGGTGAGCGTCGCCTGAGCCTTGCCGTAATCCGGCGACGAGATATCCACCGGCGCGGCCACCACCGCCGGAGCAGGGGCCGCGGTCGCCGCCGTGGCTGCCTTCGGTTTGGTAGCGACTTCAGCGCGCAACTGTTTGACCTCCTTTTGCAGTGCATTCAGTTGGGCCTGCAGCGCCTTGATCTGGTCGCTGGTGGCATCCGCCATGGCAATGCCAGGCAGACTCCCCGCCACCAACAGACAGATGAGTTTCTTTCTCATTCAAATTCTCCTTATTGGTCGTACTGCAAAATCACTGCTTATGCACGTGCCGTATCGAGCGAATTCCGTACGGCGGCTTGTTGTGGAGCGGAGGGCAAGGGATCGGCTGCTTCGGCGAGGGCGAAAGCCATTTGCATGTCGCGGTTGCGTTTGCGCTCGCGCAACTGCATCCAGCGGTTCACGGCAATCACGCCGATTGTCACGGTGGTGATAAAGATCGTGGCGAGCGCATTCATTTCCGGATTCAGGCCGAGGCGCACACGCGAGAACACGACGAGCGGCAGCGTGGTCGAGCCGGGACCGGACAGGAACGCGGAGAGCACGAGGTCGTCGAAAGAAAGCGTGAACGACAGCAGCCAGCCCGACATCAGCGCCTGCGAGATAAGCGGCAGGGTGATCAGGAAGAACACCTTGAAAGGCGTGGCGCCGAGGTCGAGCGCGGCTTCTTCGAGCGACTTGTTGAGCTCTTTCACACGCGATTGCACGATGATCGCCACATACGACACGCACAGCATGACGTGGCCGATCCAGATCGTGAAGAGCCCGCGGCCCTTCGGCCAACCGAGCATCTGTTCGAGCGCGACGAACAGCAGCAGCAGTGAGATACCCTGAATCACTTCAGGAATCACGAGCGGCGCGTTGATCATGCCGGCGAACAGCGTGAAGCCGCGAAAGCGTCCGAAGCGCGCGAGCACGAAACCGGCCCATGTTCCGATCACAACGGAGGCGCACGCGGTCAACAGACCGATCTTCAGCGAAAGCCATGCGGCATTCAGCAGTTCGCCGTCGTGCAACAGCGCGCCGTACCATTTGAGCGAGAAGCCGGACCACACCGTGACGAGCTTCGATTCGTTGAACGAATACACCACCAGGCTGATGATCGGAATGTAGAGAAACAGAAATCCGAAAGTCAGTACGCTATTGGACAGCGTCTTATTAGGCTTGATCATTTCGCGCCCTCCAGTTCCTTGACCTGGTAGTACTGGAACACGGCCATCGGCACGAGCAGCAGTAGAACCATGGCGACGGTGACGGCGGATGCCATCGGCCAGTCCATATCGTTGAAGAATTCATCCCACATCACGCGGCCGATCATCAGCGTGTCGGCGCCGCCGAGCAGTTCCGGAATCACGTATTCGCCGACCGCCGGAATGAACACCAGCAGACTGCCGGCGATAATGCCGTTCTTCGACAGCGGCAAGGTGATGCGCGTGAAGGCCGTCCATGGCTTGCAACCGAGGTCGTAGGCCGCTTCGAGCAGCGTCAGATCCATCTTCACAAGGTGCGCATACAGCGGCATCACCATGAAGGGCAGGTACGAATAGACCATGCCGATATAGACGCCAATATCCGTGTGGTAGAGGCGCAACGGCGAATGAATCATGCCGATCGCCATTAGCGTGTGATTGAGCAGGCCGTCGTCTTTCAGAATGCCGATCCATGCGTAGACGCGAATCAGGAACGAGGTCCAGAAAGGCAGCATCACGCCCATCATCAGCAGGTTGCGCTTGGTCGGTTCAGAGCGGGCGATGTAGTACGCAATCGGATAGCCGATCAGCAGGCAGAAGAAGGTCGAGACCGCGGCCATCTTCAGCGAGCTGATATACGTGGCGACATACAGATCGTCTTGCAGCAGGAACGCGTAGTGACTGAGCTGCATGGCGAAATGCACCATGCCGTCCTTGACCGTCACGAGATCCGTGTAAGGCGGAATGCCCAGACGCAGATCGGCGAAACTGATCTTCAGCACCAGCACGAACGGCAACGCGAAGAACACCGTGAGCCAGAGGAACGGCACGCCGATCACGGTCGTGCGGCCCGACGGCACCAGCGTCGACAGGCGTTTTTTCAGCGAGCCGAGCAAACGGCTGCCGGACGGCGCGCCGAGCGCCGCGGGAGAGGTAGTGGGATTGCTCATTGCGTCAGCACCACGCCGCTAGCCGGCGACCAGTAGACGAACACGTCGTCGTTATAGGAGGGCGCACCTTCGGCCATCAGATGCGAGCTGGAGAGATTCGACACGACGGTCTTGCCGCTCGGCAGACGCACGTGATACAGCGAATAGCTGCCCATGTACGCGACGTCCGAGACTACGCCGCGCGCCCAGTTGTGCGGAGTGGACGGTTTGTCGAGCGAGACCTTGATGCGTTCCGGACGCACGGAGATTCCGACCGGCATGCCGAGCGGCCCGGTAATGCCGTGGCTCACATAAATGCGCGATTCGAGGTCTTCGCTTTCCACAAAGATGTGGTCTGGCTCATCCGCGACCACCGTGCCTTCGAACAGGTTGGTCGAGCCGATGAATTCGGCGGAGAAGCGGCTATTCGGAAACTCGTAAACCTGGCTCGGCGAGCCAATCTGCACGATGCGGCCTTCGCTCATCACGGCGAGGCGTCCGGCCATGGTCATCGCTTCTTCCTGATCGTGCGTGACCATCACGCAGGTCACGTCGACCTTTTCGATAATGTTCACGAGTTCGAGCTGGGTCTTCTGGCGGATCTTTTTATCGAGCGCCGACATCGGCTCGTCGAGCAGCAGCAGCTTGGGGCGCTTCACGAGCGAACGGGCGAGCGCCACACGCTGCTGCTGGCCGCCTGACAGTTGATGCGGCTTGCGTTGCGCGTACTTGCTCATCTGCACGAGATTGAGCGCATCGGCCACGCGTTCCCTGATTTCGTTTTTCGGCGTGCCTTCCTGCTTCAGACCGAAGGCAATGTTCGCCTCGACGCTCATGTGCGGGAAGAGGGCGTACGACTGGAACATCATGTTGACCGGGCGCTTGTACGGCGGCATCGCGGCGAGATCTTCGCCGTCGACGAAAATGCGCCCGGACGTGACCGTCTCGAGCCCCGCGAGCATGCGCAGGAGCGTGGACTTGCCGCAGCCGGAGCTGCCGAGCAGCGCGAACAACTCGTTCTTGGCGATGCTCAGGTTGACATTGTCGACAGCGGTGCTGTCGCCGAATTTCTTCACGACATTTTCGATGCGAACGAATTCGTCCGATTTCGATTTTGCCGTCGCTGCGGGGCGGGCCATCTGGGTGGCGCCGGCGGCGCTATTTAAGGTCGTCGAGTTCATGATGTAACCATTCCTTGCGGATCGCGGGCGCAAGTGTCTCCATACGAGGCGCGGGAAGCGTCTCGCAACGTGCGCTGCGATCGGAAAACATGGGACTGCGCGCAGGTGGGACACTAAAAGCGCGCAGGCTGACTACGGTTACTGCTATTCATGCGCTCAGGGTTCGAGCGATCCCTGAGCGCGGGATCTATGCTTGATATCGTCGCCTGATTAATGTCCGGTTTTGAGCTGTGCCCAAAGACGGTTTTCAAGGCGCAGAATGTCGGTCGGCATCGGCTTCATCAGCGTCATCTTGCTCAACACTTCATCGCCCGGATAAACGGTCTTGTCCTGTGCGACAGCCGGCGTCACGAACTGGCGCGCGGCCTTGTTCGCGGTCGGATAGAACACTTCATTGGTGATCGCGGCGTTGACCTTCGGGTCCGAGATGTAGTTGATCCATTTCAACGCGGCTTCAGGATGCGGCGCGTCTTTCGGGATCACCATCACGTCGAACCACAGCAGACCGCCTTCTTTCACGTTCGAGAACTTGATCTGGTACGAACGCTTGGCTTCTTCGGTACGGCGGCTGGCAATGCCGACGTCACCAGACCAGCCCAGCGCGACGCACACGTCGTTGTTGGCGAGGTCGTTGATGTAGCCCGACGAGTTGAATTGGGTGATATACGGGCGAATCTTCTTCAGCACTTCGAATGCGGCCTGATAGTCGGCGGGATTCGTGCTGTTCGGATCCTTGTGCATGTATTGCAGCGTGGCGGCGAAGACATCGACGGCCTGGTCGAGAATCGACACACCGCAGCCTTTCAGCTTGGAAATATTGGCCGGATCGAACACGAGGGCCCAGCTGTCCACCGGCGCATTGGCGCCGAGCGCTTTCTGCACGGCCTGCACGTTGTAACCGATGCCGTCCGTACCGTATGCCCAAGGCACGCCGTACTGGTTGCCCGGGTCCGCGTCGGCAATCATCTTCATCAGCACGGGGTCGAGATTGGCGAGGTTCGGCAACTTCGACTTGTCGAGCTTCTGGTACACGCCGGCCTGAATCTGCTTGGCCATGTAGTTCGACGTCGGCACCACGATGTCGTAGCCGGAACTGCCCGCGAGCAGCTTGGCCTGCAGGGTGTCGTCGCTATCGTAGTTGTCGTATTTGACCTTGATGCCGTCCTGCTTCTCGAAGTTCGGAATCGTGTCCTTCGCGATGTAGTCCGACCAGTTATACACATTCAGTTCCGTGTCGGCCGCAAGGGCCGGCGTCACCGACAGCGCCGCAAAACCGGTGAAGGCGAGAAGCGCGGCCCCCGCGACCGCATGACGAAGATGACTAACGCTCATGGTTTTTTCCCTTGATGTGAAGAACCGGCATGAGCGTGATGTGTGGGTGTGCCCATGCCGGAACGGACTGCCGTTACGAAATGCCGAGTTGTTGTGCCGTTGCGTCGATGGCTTTTTTGGCCTTCGAGACGATTTCGTCGATTTCGAGCTTGTTGATGACCAGCGGTGGCGACAGCAGCATGCGGTCGCCGGTGGCGCGCATGATCAGATTGCCGTTGAAGCAGAAGTCGCGGCAGATCGTGCCGACATCACCGCCATTGGTGAAACGCTTGCGTGCTTTCGGGTCTTCTGCGAGTTGCAGGCCGGCCACCAGACCCGCACCGGAGATTTCGCCGATGATCGGATGGTTGGCGAAGGTGTCGCGCAGCTTCTGCTGAAAGTACGGACCGGTGTCGGTCTTGACGCGTTCGACGATCTTCTCGTCGCGTAGCAGCTTGAGGTTCGCGACCGCGACGGCGGCGGCGACCGGATGACCCGAGTATGTGAGACCATGGTTGAAGTCGCCGTTTTCGATGATCGCCTTCGCAACGCGGTCATGCAGGCCGACCGCGCCCATCGGCACGTAGCCGCTCGTTAAGCCCTTTGCCATCGTGATCAGATCCGGCTCGAAGCCGAAGTGCTGATGTGCGAACCACTCGCCGGTGCGGCCGAAACCGCCGATCACTTCATCGGCGACGAGCAGAATGTCGTACTTGCGGCAGATGCGCTGGATTTCCGGCCAGTAGGTCGATGCCGGGAAGATCACGCCGCCCGCTCCCTGGAAAGGCTCACCAATGAAAGCGGCTACATTGTCCGCGCCGATTTCGAGAATCTTCGCTTCCAGTTGCTGCGCGCGAGCCAGTGCGAATTCTTCCGTCGTCAGGTTGCCTTCTGCTTCGCCGAAGAAGTACGGCTGGTCGATATGCACGATGTTTTCGACTTTCGAGGCCATCTGTTCGTGCATGTAGCCCATGCCGCCGAGCGTGCCGCCCGCGATCGTCGACCCGTGATAACCGTTCTTGCGCGAGATCACGAATTTCTTCGAATGCTTGCCTTGCGTCGCCCAGTAGTGGTGGACGATACGCAGCACCGTGTCGTTGCCTTCCGAACCGCTGTTGCAGTAGAAGAAGTGATTGAACGGTTCCGGCGCGAGCTCCGCGAGCAGGGCCGACAGTTCGATCACCGGCGGGTGCGTCGTCTTGAAGAAGGTGTTGTAGAAGGGCAACTCCAGCATCTGCTTGTACGCGGCGTCGGCCAGTTCCTTGCGGCCATAACCGACGTTCACGCACCACAGCCCGGCCATGCCGTCGATCACCTTGTTGCCGTCCGAGTCCCACAAGTACACGCCTTGCGCTTTGACGATCACGCGGCTGCCGGTGCGATTGAGCGCACCCATATCCGAAAACGGGTGAATGTGGTGCGCGGCGTCGAGCGCGCGATATTCTGCGGTGGTGCGTTGCTGTTGCGCGGCTTGTGCGTTCGCGGCAGGCTGCGCCGATTGCACGTAAGCGACTTCTTCTGTTCTGTAGCTCATACTGCCTCCAATTTTTTGCGTTTGCCTTACACGTGCAGCAGCAAATGCCGGCGTTCCCACGAACTGATCACGCGGAAGAACGCTTCGTATTCGGTTTCTTTCAGGGCGAGGTACGCTTTGACGAATTTTTCGCCGAGTACTTCGGCGATCGGTTCGCAGGCGCCCATCAACGTCAGACCCTCTTCGAGATTGCGCGGCAACTGGTACGGCAATTCATAACCGTCGCTGAGCAGCGGCTCGGTCGCTTCGAGGTTCTGCGTCATGCCGAGATAGCCGGCGGCGAGCGTCGCTGCAATCGCGAGATAGGGGTTGCAGTCCACGCCCGGAATGCGGTTTTCGATGCGGCGCGCGGCCGGCCCCGAATGCGGAATCCGGAAACCCACTGTGCGATTGTCGTAGCCCCATGCCACGTTGATCGGCGCCGCCATGAAGCGCGACAGACGACGATACGAGTTGATATACGGCGCGAAAATCGGCATCAACGCGGGCGTGTACTTCTGCAAACCGGCGATATAGCTCGTGAACAGCGAGGTCGGCTTGCCGTCCGCACCGGTGAAAAGGTTGTGGCTGGTTTCTTCGTCGACGAGACTTTGATGCATGTGCATTGCCGAGCCCGGTTCGCCTTCCATCGGCTTGGCCATGAACGTCGCGTACATCTTGTGGCGCAGTGCGGCTTCACGCACCGTGCGCTTGAACAGGAATACGCTGTCGGCGAGCTTGAGCGGATCGCCGTGCATGAAGTTGATTTCCATCTGCGCGGCGCCGACTTCGTGAATCAGCGTGTCGACTTCCAGTTCCTGCACCTCGCAGTACTCGTAGATGTCTTCGAAAAGCGGATCGAATTCGTTGACCGCTTCGATCGAATACGCCTGACGGCCGGTTTCCGGGCGCCCGGTACGGCCGATAGGCGGTTGCAGCGGCAGGTCCGGATCCTTGTTCATGTCGACCAGGTAGAACTCCAGCTCGGGCGCGATGACCGGCTTCCAGCCCTTGGCCTTATAGAGTTCGAGCACACGGCGCAGTACGCGGCGCGGCGAGATCGCGACCGGCGTGCCGTCGAAGTGAACGCAATCGTGGATCACCTGGGCAGTCGGATCGACGGCCCACGGAATCATGCGGATGGTGCTGGGGTCGGGCACGCAAACCATATCCGGATCGGTGACGCCGGTGAGCGTGCCGTCTTCCGGATAGTCCCCTGTGACGGTCTGGATCATCACCGCCTGCGGCAAGCGCATGGACTCGCCGGACTCGAACTTGCTGCGCGGAATGATCTTGCCGCGCGCGATCCCGGCCATATCCGGAATGATCGCTTCGATTTCGGTGACACGGTTCTTCTTCAGAAATTCGTCGATGTCATGCATGATTATTCTCTCTGTTTTGGTGCGCGACCGGCTCAGGCGTGCGTGGCAGCGGCGGATGCCGCGCCATAGCCGGCCTTGGTGCGCATTCGATCGCGGCAGGCGTCGCCGAACGCCCGAAAGATCGCGGTGGAAAGCGCGTCGTTGGCATGCTTCCACTCCGGGTGCCACTGCACACCCAGCGCGAAGGCACGCGCATCTTTCACGCTTACCGCTTCAATCAGGCCGTCCGGCGCGGTGGCTTCGGCCGTGAGGCCCACGCCCAGCCGCTCGACGCCCTGGCCGTGCAATGAATTCACACGCGCTTCATCTGTGCCGCCCGCGAGACGCTGCAACAAGCCGCCCTGCGTCAGCGTGATCGAATGCGACGGTGCGTATTGCACGTCGAGGTCGTCTTCCTTGTTCTCGCGATGGTCGTTCAGGCCGTCCACCGCGTGAACGCTTTGATGCAACGTCCCGCCAAAAACCACGTTCATTTCCTGGAAGCCCCGGCATACGGCCAGTACCGGCACACCAGCTTCGATCGCCGCACGCATGAGCGGCAACGTCGTCGCGTCGCGTGCTGCGTCGTGCAGCGTGCCCGGCGTGCTGGGCCGGCCGCCGTAGCGGTGCGGTTCGACATTCGAATAGCTGCCGGTAAACAGCAGGCCGTCGACGGTCGCCAGCACGTCCGCGGCGGACTGACGCTCGCCGAGCGCCGGTAGCAGCATGGCCAGCGCCTGTGAACCGTCCACGATCGCGGCGATATATTTCTCGCCGACCACGTGCGACGGGTGGACTCCCATCATCGTTCTGTCGGCGCTGATGCCGACGAGGGGTTTGTTTCGCATAACGAATAGACGTGTGTGTTCCCCGCGGGACGCGGCATGAACAACGTTAAACACTGCGCGGCACGATTCCGCAGCCGTGCGCCGAGCGCGAGGCCACCGGATGATGCAGGCGGTCGTCGTCAATGGAAACGCGCCGCGCGTGGTTATCAGATGGGCTGTTCGATTCGATCCGCTGCGGTGCGCAACTGAGCCGATGTGCATGAAACGCGCGGGCGGCAGACGGCACCGCACATGCAGGAACGCACGGCTCGAAGGAGCGCGCTCACGCAAACGGATGAATCGAACAGCGAAAAGGAGAGAGGCGCTACGGCAGCAGCGAGGCGACTTCGTCCGTGCGAACGGCAATGAAGGCGCGCGCGGAGATGGAGTTGTGACGTCGAACTGAACGGCGGGACAGGATCGTGAAGACGGACAGAAAGCGGCGGAACGCAAGGCTGCCGTTGCTGCCGTCGGCGATGGCGCCGTCAGCGCGAGGACAACTCGCCTGACTACGATTCCATCTCACCAAAGGGCCTCGGACTCTCACGATTACACTCGACTAGCGACGTTGAAAGTATTGAACGGCCTGCTCGAAATCCGCACGGGGCGTTTAAAGAAACAGGACGCTGGGATGATCGCCTCGAACCGATGCGAACCGGGTTCGCTGCGCCGCGAAAACACACTTTGGTGCTTCCGGACGCCGGTATGACGATCGCCTGTGAATCAGCATATACGAGCCAATAAAGCCGTCAAATGCTTTTTGATAAAACATTTATCAGGGCTTTCCCGAGGGTCCGGCTAGAATCCCGCCGTGTGGGAACGTTCGTTGCAAGAAACACATTTCGGAATCCTTTCAGGGTTTTCCCCAGCGGCGCAACGATTAAAGTGATTAGAATATTCAACACTCGCAGGGCCACTTCGTTGCCCGAGTCATGTCGTCACTCAGTGCCCGATCGTCTTCCATGTCAGAGAACCTAGCGATGTCCATAGAAGTAGCCACCCGTCTGCAATACATCCGCAAGAAGCACGGCTTGTCACAGCGTGAACTGGCGAAACGGGCGGGAGTGACGAACGGCACCATCTCGCTGATCGAACAGAATCGCGTGAGCCCGTCGGTCGGCTCGTTGAAGAAACTGCTCGAATGCATTCCCATGAGCCTCGCCGAATTCTTCACCTTCGAAGTCGAGGTGGAGCGTTCGGTCGTGTCGCGCCGGGCGGATATGCCGAACCTCGGCAATGAGTCGATCGAGTTCTATCTTGCGGGGTCGAGCGTGAAAGACCGCAACATGGGGATTTTGCGCGAGGTCTACCAGCCGCTGTCGGACACCGGTCCGGAAATGCTGGAGCATGAGGGGCACGAGGGCGGGGTGGTGGTCAGCGGTCAGATCGAACTGACGGTGGACGGCATCACATGGCTGCTCGACCCCGGTGACAGCTACTACTTCGAAAGCCGCCTTCCGCACCGTTTTCGCAATCCCAGCGCGGAGCATCTCTGCGAGATCGTGTCGGCCAATTCGCCGCCCACCTTCTGAAGACTCCGCGCCAACGCGCCTCGACACAACTCAGCGCCGCAGTTCAGTGCCGCATGAAGTCGATGCAGCTTTGCGTCGAGCGCATAACATTGAGGCATCCTGATGGACAAGAAATCTCTCGCTTTCTGGCAAGACAAAGCCGCTACGCTGGCTATTGAGGGCCGGGCGTTTATCGACGGCGAATACCGTGACGCCGACGGCGGTCGCACGTTCGATTGCCTGAGCCCGATCGACGGCAAGCTGCTCGCCAAAGTCGCCGACAGTGGCGCGGCAGACGTCGACGCCGCCGTTGCAGCCGCGCGCCGTGCCTTCGATTCCGGTGTGTGGTCGGGCCTCAACCCGCGTCAGCGCAAAGCGGTTCTGTTGCGCTGGGCCGCGTCGATCCGCGAGCACATGGACGAGCTCGCGCTGCTCGAAACGCTCGACGCCGGCAAGCCGATCGCCGACACCACCAGCGTGGACGTGCCGGGCGCGGCATATTGCGTCGAGTGGTTTGCCGAAGCCATCGACAAGGTCGGCGGCGAAGTCGCGCCGGCCGATCATCATCTGGTTGGACTCGTCACGCGCGAGCCGATCGGCGTGGTGGCGGCAGTGGTGCCGTGGAATTTCCCGATCCTGATGGCGTCGTGGAAATTCGGCCCGGCTCTGGCCGCGGGCAATAGCGTCGTGCTCAAGCCTTCGGAAAAGTCGCCGCTCACCGCGATCCGCCTCGCGCAGCTCGCACTGGAGGCCGGCATTCCCGCCGGCGTGTTCAACGTCGTGCCGGGCGCGGGCGAGCCAGGCAAGCTGCTGGCGCTGCATCAGGACGTGGACTGCCTCGCGTTTACCGGCTCGACCAACGTCGGCAAGCTGATCATGCAGTACGCCGGCCAGTCGAACCTGAAACGCGTGTGGCTCGAACTCGGCGGCAAGTCGCCGAACATCGTGATGCCGGATTGCCCCGATATGGACCGCGCGGCGAACGCGGCGGCCGGTGCGATCTTCTACAACATGGGTGAAATGTGCACGGCGGGTTCGCGCCTGCTCGTTCACCGCGACATCAAAGATGCGTTTCTCGACAAGTTGATCGCCGCGGCGCGCAGCTATACGCCGGGCAACCCGCTCGACCCGAAGACGTCGATGGGCGCGATCGTCGACAAGGTGCAGCTCGAACGCGTGCTCGGCTATATCGAGGCAGGCCGTTCAGAAGCAAAGCTGCTGCTGGGCGGCGCGCGCGTGAAAGAAGAAACGGGCGGCTTCTATATCGAGCCGACCATCTTCGAGATTCCGGCTTCAGGTGCGAAGGTTGCGCGCGAGGAGATCTTCGGGCCGGTGTTGTCGGTGATCACGTTCGATACCGTTGATGAGGCGATCAGGATCGCTAACGACAGCGAGTACGGTCTCGCCGCCGCTGTCTGGACCTCGAACCTGACCACCGCGCACGAAGTGTCGCGCAAGCTCCGCGCCGGCACGGTATGGGTCAATTGCTACGACGAAGGCGGGGACATGAACTTCCCGTTCGGCGGCTACAAGCAATCCGGCAACGGCCGCGACAAGTCGCTGCACGCGCTGGAAAAATACACCGAGCTGAAGTCCACGCTGGTGCGGCTGCGCTAAAGGATTCGCGAAGCCAGCGCGGCGGCGTGCATGAGGCGCGCCGTCGCGTTCCCAATGAATCCGGTGCCGGCGTTGCGCGTGCCACCCAGGAACTTCACGCGCAACGCTGGACTGTCTACAGGTATCAGGTCATCCATGACTGAACTCGTCTATGGCGACGGCGCGATCCGCCGCACGTCGCTTTATGGCTCGTCGATCGAAAACACCTATGCGGGCGTGCTGTCGTTCATGCGCCGCAAGTACACGCGTGAACTCGACGGTGTCGACGTGGTTGTTTCCGGCGTGCCGCTCGATCTGGCCACTACGTTCCGTTCGGGCGCGCGTCTCGGCCCCGCCGCGGTGCGCGCGGCCAGTGTGCAGTTGTCGGAGTTGCATCCGTACCCGTGGGGTTTCAATCCGTTCGATGACCTCGCCGTGACCGACTATGGCGATTGCTGGTTCGACGCCCACAATCCGCTCACCATCAAGGCGTCCATCGTCGAGCATGCGCGCACGATTCTGCGCTCGGACGCGAAGATGCTGACGCTCGGCGGCGATCACTACATCACCTATCCGTTGTTGATCGCGCACGCGGAAAAGTACGGCAAGCCGCTTTCGCTGATTCATTTCGACGCCCATTGCGATACCTGGGCCGATGACAGTCTCGACAGCCTGAACCACGGCTCGATGTTCTACAAAGCGGTGAAAGACGGTCTGATCGATCCGAAGACTTCGGTGCAGATCGGCATTCGCACATGGAACGACGATTTTATGGGCATCAATATTCTCGACGCCGCCTGGGTGCACGAGCATGGCACTCGGGCAGCGGTGGAGCGGATCACGTCGATTGTGGGTGAGCGTCCCGCGTATTTGACTTTCGATATCGATTGTCTCGATCCGGCCTTCGCACCCGGCACGGGCACACCCGTGGCGGGTGGCTTGTCGTCGGCGCAGGGGCTGGCGATCGTGCGCGCGTTGGGCGCGTTGAATCTGGTCGGCGCGGATGTCGTGGAAGTCGCGCCCGCATACGACCACGGCGAAATCACGGCGATTGCCGCCGCGCATATCGCCTGCGATCTGTTGTGCCTGTGGCGTCAGCGCAAGGTTGCGCATCGCGAGGCTTAGGCGCGCTCACCATCCGTTTCTATCTGCGCGAACCGGCTCAGCCCAGCGACGACGAGCGCTCGGGCTGGCGCCGGCCCTCGCGCAATCCGAGCGTATAGATCACCAGTGCGCCGCTCATGAGCGCCAGTTGCCACATCAACATGTCGCTGCCACGCGCTTTCATGGCGAAGCCCGCGGCAAGCGGCCCAACGATCGAACTCGCCGTAAAGGTGAGCGACACCAGCCGCATGTTGCGCGTGAGCGCGGCCTTGTCGCTGCAAGCCGCCGCGTACATGCCGAGTGTGATGAACGAACTGTTCATGCCGCCGAGCAACAGTGCGCTCGCGGCCGCGAGCCACGAGGCGGGCGCGTTCAACGCGAATCCGCAGATGGCCAGCGTGCTGAGCGCGGCGCAGACGATTACCGTGGCGGCGAGCCCCACGCGATCGGCCAGCCAGCCGACCGGAAATTGCAGCGCCATGCCGCCCACGCCGAACAGCGTGAGTAACGTGGCGGTTTGCGTGGCGCTGAGGCCGTGCGCGTCGGCGAATAGTGGGAAGAGGCCGTACAGCGCGCCGTCGCCGATACCGCCCGCCGCGACGACCACCATGCCGAGGCTCACGAGCGGGCCGATCGGCAAGCGCCGTTCATCGCTTGTTTTGCGCACGGGCCGCGCGGTGTCCACAGCGGGCCGCTTCTCATCCGATGCGGTCAACCACAGCGGCAGCGCCGCGGCGAACGTGAAGGCCGCACCGGCCGCGAACGTCATGCGCCCATCGACATCGCACCACACCGCAAGCGCGGGGCCGATAACGCCCGCCGTGGCGATCAGCGCTTCATGCACGCCCACCACGCGGCCGCTCGATTGAGCGGGGACCAGACTGTAGAGCCAGGTCTCGTTGGCGATCCAGCGCAAGCCGATGCCCAGTCCCGTGAGCAGTCCGGGAATTAGCCAAAGCGGCCACGACAAAGCGCCCATGGCCGTGAATGCCACGAGCGTGGCCAGCAGGCCCAGCGACACCGTGCTTTTTGCGCCAATGCGCGCCACCAGCCACGGCGCGATCAGCAAGCCGGCCAGCATGCCGGTCCATTGCGCGGCGGAAAAGAGACCGGCGCGCGGCGCATCCAGCCCGCGGTGGGCGAGCCACACTGGCAACACCATGAAGCCGATGCCGAACTGGCCGACCTGCGCCAGGGCCGATACCGCGGTCAATGCCGCGATGGCCGGCCAGCGCACCGGTGCGGCGGCTTTCATGAATGGCCCCGCTCTGGCATAGGCAGGCCCTGTTCGCGGCATTCGACCGGACAGCCGGCTTTCAGGCATGGGCCGTCGTCGCAGAGGCGGCACAACTGCATGGCGTGCGCCGGATCGCGCGTCTCGTGCCACAAGATCTTGATCAGCAGGCTTTCCAGCACTTCGCGCTCGCTGCCGTCGAGCCGTCCGACAACGCGTTGCAGCATCCTGTCGCGCGCCGTTTGCAGACGTTTGGCTTCGCGTTTGCCGGCCACGGTCAAGGCCAGTGCAACAGCGCGTTTGTCCGAGCCCGTTCTTTTCTCGACGAGACCCGCCTCGACCAGTCCCGCCACGGCGCGCACGGCGGCCGGATGCGACAGGTCGACTGCTTCGCGCAGCACTTCAATGGATGAATCGGGATATTGGCCGACCGCGTTGAGCATGGCGCGGGCGGTGGGGCCGGCGAGCGCCTCCACGGCGGGCTGCGCGTTCATTTCGTCGGTGATCAGCAGGGCTAGCACGCCCAGCAGATTTTCTGTGCGCTGCGTCATGGCAACACCTCAATGTGTGCAACGTGCATATATGCATGGTGCACACATTGGGTGTGAAGCGCAAGCGGTTTTTCGACAGACGCGCGCCGCGAGCTTCGCAGTATGGGCTCTTATTTCGCCAGCCGCGCCCGCACCGTGTATTCGCCTTCCTCGCCTTCGTCTTCCAGCATGTGAGCCTTTGCCGTATGGAAGTCGGGCGGCAGCGGCTCGACCGGATAACCGCGTTTCTCCCATGCGTCGAGCCCGCCCTTGAGCGCGCGGATATGGTGAATATTCTTGCGATGCAACTGGTTGACGATCCGCTTTGCCGTTGCTTCGTTCGGACACACGCAGTAGACGACGATCGGCCGCTTCAGCAACTCGGGATCGATCGGTTCGGGTGAATCGAGATCCAGCGGCCGCGCGCCGGCGATCCGGTGCGATTCCTTTTCGCGCACGCTGCGTGGACGCGCGTCGAAAATCAGCGGTGGCTCGTTCGACTTCATCAACTCGTCGAGTTGATCCGGCGAAATGCGCGTATGCGCGAGCCATTGACGAAACTGCCAGCGGCGCACCCAGCGATACAGCAGCACCGCCACGAAGATCACTGCGAACGCGTCGAAAATCGTGCCGCCGTTATGGCGTACGAGGAGCATCAGTTGCACGATCTGGTCATGCAGGGCGCCGCCGCCAATCACCCACACGCCGGACCACAGTACGGCACCGACAAAATCCCACAGCAGAAACACGCCGACGTTGATGGCTGTCGTGCCGAGCAGCGGCGCGGAAATCAGGCCGAGTCCGGGCAGGAACTTCGCGATGGTGAGGATCGGAGCGCCGTAGCGCTCATAGGTGTTGCGCGCGACACGGACCGTGGTGTCGAGCGAGAGGGAGAAGCGCACCAGAGAATTCAGCAGGCGGCGGCCATAAGCCCGGCCGGTGAAGAACCAGAGCGAGTCGGCAATCAGCGTGGCGCCGACCGCGGCGCATACGACGCTCGCATACGAGGTTTGCCCCATGGCGGCCATGGTTCCACCGAGGATCAGCATCGGCGCGGCCGGAATCGGCACGCCGAGTTGCGTGACGAGCACGCTCATGAACACGGCCCACACGCCCAGCGAGGGTGGAATAGCAACCGGAAAATGCCACACAACCGCGCTCCTCAGAATGCGATGAAGGGATTCGAAATGTCCGCGCCCGGGTGGCGCGTTGCGAGCAGGCAGCGCATGTTCCGTTCCCGTACGACAGCGGACGCCATAGTACAAGAAAGGTATGAAAGGCGGATTTAAGCACAAGTGGCAAAAGGGCGCTCTGAAGGCGGCCAGTTGCCCTTGGGCCTTACGCGGAATGACGGGGCCAAAGATATGCGTGACCGACTGCGGCGGCGAGCGCCGGCCGGGTTATATCCGGTACGAGGCTCGCCGCGCGTCGCGCGGCGGTTCAAGCGTCCGAGGCCGGATCGTATGGCACGACCCGTTCGTGCTCGTCCGCATGGTTGCGCGCCACGATCGCTCGCGCTGCGGTATTGGCGTCCAGATTGAACGGCTGATGCGGCACGCCGGGTGGAATGAAGAGGAAATCGCCCGCTTCGGTGATGACGGACTCGCGCAAGCCAGGGCCATAACGCGTTTCGATCTTGCCTTCGAGCATGTAAATCGCGGTTTCGTAGTCGGCGTGGAAGTGGGGTTCGGCGTGGCCGCCGGGCGGCACCACGACCATATACATGGACAAACCCGTGGTGCCCGCGGTGCCGGCCGAGATGCCGACAAAGTAAGGCAGCCGCTGAGTCGTCGCCATTTCCCGGTCGGGGCGCACCTTGACGACGGGCGCTCGCGCGTCGCGCAAAACGTCTGACATGGTCAACTCCTGTTGAAATCCGGCCGCGCGGGGTCGTCGCGGCGTGTCTCGAGCTCCCTTGACTGCAAAGTCTAGACGATATGGGCGTCGATATCGGACCGTGTCGAGCGCGGAGGTGCTGCGGCGGCGCGGCTTGCTAGAATCGTCTTCATACCCATACAGATACGACGGAGACATCGCATGACAAATCCCCGACCGATCAGCCGCTACCCCGTGCCGGAACCGGACGCATGGCCGGACGACATTCGCGCTCGCATTCTCGAAGTGCAGGAGAAAGCCGGTTTCGTGCCGAACGTCTTTCTGACGCTCGCGCACCGTCCGGACGAGTTCCGCGCGTTCTTCGCCTATCACGACGCGCTCATGCTGAAAGAGGGTGGCCTCAGCAAAGGCGAGCGCGAAATGATCGTGGTCGCCACCAGCGCGATCAACGAGTGCCTGTATTGCGTGGTCGCGCACGGTGCGATTCTGCGCATCTACGAGAAGGCGCCGTTGGTGGCGGATCAGGTCGCTGTGAATCATCGCAAGGCGGATATCACGCCGCGGCAGAAGGCGATGCTCGATTTCGCGGTCAAGGTGTGTAGCGAGTCGGGCACGGTCGGCGACGCCGATTTTCAAACGCTGCGCGAGCATGGCTTTTCCGACGAAGACATCTGGGATATCGCCGCGATTACGGCGTTTTTCGGTTTGTCGAATCGTATGGCCAACGTCATTTCCATGCGTCCGAACGACGAGTTCTATCTGATGGGGCGTGTGCCGAAAGCTGCTGCGGATACGCCGCGAAAATAGCGGGGGCGCCTGCTGGTAGCTTTCTTTTTGCTATGTTTCTCGCGGGTCGATGCGAGTGCATGGGAGGCTGCGCTCGTAGCCTCCGCCCGCAAGTGCCGCAAGTGCCGCAAGTGCCGCAAGTGCCGCAAGGCCCCACACGCACGTTCACGCCGCCGCCGGCTGAACGCGCAGCGTATGCGTACTCACCGCGGTGTCGTCGATCGGGAAGTGCAGCATCGCGGCAACGAGGCCGGCTATCACGGTCGCTTCCCACAGCAGGGAATACGAGCCGGTGAGATCGAACACCAGACCGCCCAACCACGCGCCGAGAAACGAGCCGATCTGATGGCTCAGAAAGCAGAACCCGAACAGGCTGCCGAGGTGGCGCGTGCCGAACACTTTGGCGACGAGCCCGCTCGTGAGCGGTACGGTACCGAGCCAGGTCAGCCCCATCACGGCCGCGAAGATCACGACCGAAGCCGGGCTTTTCGGCAACAGAAAGAACGCGCCGATCGTCGCGCTGCGAATCAGGTACAGCCAGCCGAGCACGACATGCTGCCGGAAACGGCCGCCCAGCCAGCCGCAGGCCCAGCTGCCCGCCATATTGAAGAGGCCGATCAGCGCGAGCGCGGTGGCGCCGAGTCCGACCGGCATATGACATAGCGACAGATATTCGGGCAGATGCGTGGCGATGAACGCAAGCTGGAAGCCACACGTAAAGAAGCCGAGCGTCAGCAGCCGGTAGCCGCGATGCCGGGCCGCCTGGGCGAGCACTTTACGAAGCGGCTCAAGCGGCGCTTCCTGAACCGGCGTGCCCACCCGCGCGCGCCGGTCGAGCATCATGCCGAGCGGCGCGATCAACAGCATCAGGAAAGCCAGCACGAAAAGCGATGTGGCGATGCCCGAACTCAGCCGGATATTCTGCACGAGCGGCACCATCAGCACCTGACCCGCGGAACCGCCGGCGCTGACCAGACCCATCGCCATGCTGCGTTTTTCAGGCGAGGCGATGCGGCCGACCGCCGGCAACACCACGCCGAAGGTCGTGCAACTCACGCCGATGCCCACCAGCAATCCCATACCGACGATCAGCATGGCGCCGCCGGGCGCCACGGCCGCGAGACTGAGCCCGGCCGCGAACGTCGTCGCGCCGAACGCGACCACTGGCGCTGAACCGTAACGGTCCGCGGCCGCGCCCGCGAACGGCTGGGCGAAACCCCACACCAGATTGTGCAGCGCGATCGCGAACGCGATCAGCGTGACCGGCAAGCCGCGGTCGAACGAGAACGGCCCGATGAAGAGACCAAAGGTCTGCCGGATGCCCATCGCGGCGCTCAGAATGAGCGCGCCGGCAAGGATCACGAGCGTCGTCTGGTTGAATGCGGGGATGAAGCGTTTGCTGCCGTTGGTGGTCGACATGGTTCTGATCTCCTTTGACACCATGGTCGCAGCGAGCATCAGAAGCGGCAAAAGAAAAGATTTCGACGACAGGTGAGCGTGGCTCACCTGTGCGAATTACGCAGGCGGTTTAGTTGGCGGCGCTGCGCACTGCGTGAGCGGTTGCGTCGGCGTCCGTCGCCAGGTGCTCGGCCTCGCTCACCAGCCAGCGCTTGAAGTCGAAAAGCTCCGGCCGACGATCCACGTTTTCCGCGCTCACCAGCCAGTAGGCCGTGGTCGAGGCGATGGTCGCCGGACTCGCCTCCACCAGCACGCCGCTGACCAGTTCGGAATCCACCAGCGGCTTTCTGCCGAGCGCGACGCCGAGGCCCACGGCGGCGGCTTCGAACGCGAGCTGGATCGTGTCGACATGCAAGCCGCCGGTCGTGTCGATGCCTTCCGTGCCGGTCGCATCCAGCCACACCTGCCAGTCTTCGCTGGCGGCGTTGACGTGAACGAGCGTCGCGCGTCGCAGGTCGGCGTGGCCGTTCTCGTCGCGCAGCGTTTCCAGATACGCGGGGCTGCACACGGGCACGAAGCGCTCGCCGAACAGGCGCGTCCAGGCGGTGCCTGCAACCGGCGCGCGGCTCAAGCGGATCGCGAAGTCGAAACCGTCGACGGGAAAACCGACCTGACGATGCGACGTGTCGACGCTCACGTTCACATTCGGCCAGCGCGCGCGAAAGCCGGCGAGGCGCGGCAACAACCAGCGCGACGCGAAGGTCGGCGCGCAACTCAGCGCGATCGGGCGGTCGGCGCGGTGGTTCGGCAGGCGCTGCGTGCCGATGGCGATCAGCGAAAACGCCTCGGAGACGTAGGACAAATAGTCCGCGCCGGCTGCCGTGAGCGAAATGCCGCGCGGCGCGCGCGCGAACAGTTCGACGCCGAGCGCCTGTTCCAGTCCGACAATGCCGTGGCTCACGGCGCTCGGCGTCACATTCAGTTCCGCGGCGGCGAGTTTGAAACTCTGATGCCTGCCGGCCGCTTCAAAAAAACGAAGCGCCGGCAGCGGTGGCAGACGAAGCGGCATGTTGCATCCCCATGAACGGCGCGCCTGTTGCGCGTGCGGTTTCGCTCAAGGATACCTTGCCGCGCGCTTTCGGTTGCCGCGCTTGGGGCGTGAGCATCGCCAGAATATTTTCACCGATGCTGTCGATTTTTCGCCGCGCGGTTCGTCGTGGCTATATAGAGGACGGGAACGCGTCCGCCATCGCGGCGCTCACGCCCTTTATCCTTGTTCCGTAAGAGGAGATGGCTGATGACCGACGCACACGCATCCACCCAGACCCTGAAGCCGGCCCGGCTGCTGGCCGACGCGCCGAGCCGGTTTCCCGGCGAGAGCGCCGAATATCGTCGCGCGCGCAACGACCTGCTCGCCGAGGAAATCGAATTGCGCCGGCATATCGAGCGCGTCGCCGCACAGCGCCGCGCGCTGCCGCCCGGCGGCGTCGTGCCCGAGGATTATTTGTTCATGGGCGAAGCGGGGCCGGTAACGCTATCGGAGATGTTCGGCGCGCATGAGACGCTCGTCACCTACAACTGGATGTTCGGCCCGCAGCGTGCCCGGCCGTGTCCAATGTGCACGTCGCTCCTGAGCGCATACGACGGCGAAATGCCCGACATCCTGCAGCGCGTGGCGTTCGCCGTGATTGCCCGCTCGCCAATCGGGAAACTGGTTGCGTTCAACAAGGAGCGTGGCTGGCGGCATCTGCGGCTTTATTCGTCAGGCGGCAACACCTTCAATCGCGATTACGCAGCCGAAGATCCGGCCGGCGACGATAATCCCGCGTTCAATGTTTTCTCGCGTTCAGGCGGCACCGTGCGGCACTTCTGGGCCGAGGAGATGGGCCCCTCGACGGCGGACCCCGGCCAGGATCCACGCGGCGCACCCGACGTGATGCCGATCTGGACCGTGCTCGACATGACGCCCGGCGGTCGCGGCACGGATTGGTATCCGAAGCTCGAATACGGCGCTGCGGCGGTTTAGGCCGCTATTCGGCCTGTCCAGAGAGGATTGGCCGGGTCTTTCGGCGATGGCCCGCGCGCGCGGCCATCGCTTCGCGCACGGCGTCGCGGATGCACTGCGCTACTAGCTCCGAGGCTCGGGTGCGCGTCGCTCGCTTCGAGCGCGCGATCACGAGCGGCTGGCGGATGGTTTCCTCGCGGATCGGCCGCTCGGCGACCGCTGTGCTGACCGCAGCCGCCGGGCTCTGCGTGATCAGCAGCGATACCCCCAGGCCGTTGGCCACCATGCTCCGCACCAGTTCGATCGACGTCGCGCGATAACGGACTTCCGGCGTCAGCCCAAATTGCCAGAACGGTGCCATCAAAAACTCACGGCTGTGCGGCAGATCGATGAGAATCAACGGCTCTTTGGCAAGCTCGGAGAGCGAAATGCCGCCGCGCGCTTTGGCGAGCTTCGAGTCGGCGGGTACGAGACCGTATGGACGCAACGATGCCAGCGGCTCGAGTTCGAGTTCGGCGGGCAAGCCTACGTCGTAGGTCAGCGCCAGTTCGATATGGCTGCTGTTCAGCCATTCCTCCAGTTCCACCAGATTGCCTTCCACGAAGCGCACCGTCAGGTTCGGAAAACGTGTTTGCGCAATGCGCAGCAACACTGGCAAATACACCGGCGCCAGCGTGCTGAACACGCCGATATGGACTTCTCCCGACGCCGCGTCGCCGCTGTCGTCGAGTTCGAAGGCGTTGGCGGCGGCGAGCAGTTGACGCGCTTCCGCAAGCTTGCGCACGCCGAAGCGCGTCAACGTCATCTTCGAACCGGCGTCGCGCGCGAACAGGTTTTCTTCGAATAGCGCTTCCAGTTCGCGGATCGCAACCGAGATGGACGGCTGCGAAACGTTGAGCTGACGTGCCGCCGCCGTCGTGCTGCCGGTTTGCGCCGCAGCCGCGAAATAACGCAACAGCCGCAGTGAGATACGCATTAGGAATTCCTATAGCAGCTAATTTATTCCCATATTTTACTTGATAGGTCTGGGTGACGAGAATCGGTGCATCGTCTTCAACAGGAGTTCGCCGTGACGTTGCCCGAGTTACCCGTTTTGCCGCTCACCGGCGTGCGTATCGTCGATTTCTCGCGTGTGCTCGCCGGGCCGTTCTGCACGGCTTTGCTGGGCGATCTGGGCGCGGATGTCATCAAGGTCGAGCCGCCGGGCGGCGACGACTACCGCGCGGTGGGTCCCTTTGCGGATGGCGAGAGCGGCTTGTTCGCCGCGATGAATCGCAACAAGCGCAGCATCGTGATCGATCTGAAAACCGCCGAGGGCCGCGAGCTGGCGCAAACGCTGAGCGCCGGCGCCGACGTGGTGGTCGAAAATTTCCGGCCGGGCGTGGCGGACAAGCTGGGCATCGGCTACGCGCAACTTGCCGCGCGCAACCCGGCGCTCGTCTATGCGAGCGTGTCGGGCTTCGGCCAAACCGGTCCCGAATCGCATCGCCCTGCTTACGACATCATTTTGCAGGCCATGTGCGGCCTGATGGATGCCACCGGCTCTCCCGACGGCTCGCCGACTCTGATCGGCGAATCGGTTTCGGATGTGGTGAGCGGGTTGTTCGCCTCGTGGGGCGTGCTTGCCGCGCTGTTATCGCGCGAGAAGACCGGTCAAGGCACGCACGTCGACGTCTCGATGTTCGACGCGACGCTGAGCCTGAGCGCAACGCTGGTGGCCCGCTTTGCCGCCACCGGGATCGCGCCGCGGCGCGTCGGGAATCGTCACCCGTCGTCGGCGCCGTTCGGTGCTTTCCGCGCGCAAGACGGTTTCTATGTGGTCGCGGTGCTCAACAACAAGCTGTTCGACACCTTCGCTCAGGCCATCGGCGAGCCGCAACTTTCGGGCGACCCGCGCTATGCGAGCGATGCGTCGCGTTGCGAGCACGAAGCGGAGTTGCGCGCGTGTGTCGAAGCGTGGTCGTCACAACGTTCGGTCGCCGAAGTGAACCGGATTCTCGGCGCCGCCGGTATTCCGGTCGCGCCGATCCGCAACGTGCAGCAGGCGCTCGAAAGCGAACAGGCCGCCTTCCGTGGCTTGCTCACCGAGGTGCCTCGCGCCAACGGTCCTGCCGGCCCTATGCTGCGTCTGCCTTCACAGCCCGTCAAATTTTCGGCCTACGGCGGCAACCGTGTCACCGCCGCGCCGCGATTGGGCCAACACACCGCGGAAATACTGCATACGTTCGGCCTCGACGCAGCGCGAATCGCCGAGCTGCGTAGGCTAGGTGTGTTCGGTCGCAACGGCGATGCCGCCAACAGCGCGCAATTCGCGCATTCCGATGAACTCGCCAGGGAGAGCTACCGTGCTTAAACGAATGGGCGTCGAACAGAACGATCTGGAGATCGCCGACGCGATCGAACGCTTTGCGCAAAGCGAACTCGCGCCGCGCGCAGCCGAAGTGGACCGCGACGAAATTCCCACCACGCGTTATGTCGCGCAACTCGCCGAACTCGGTGTGATGGGTATGAACCTGCCCGAGCGGTGGGGCGGCATTGGCGCATCGCCGGTGGCGATCATTCTGTCGCTGGTCGAAATCGCGAAGGCGTGTGCGTCGACGTCGTCGATGATCGGTGCGCACTATCTCGCGACCGACTCGATTCTGATCGGTGGAGACGATAGTCTGCGTGACCGCTATTTGCCCGAAGCCGCCGTGGGCACGAAGCTCGGCGCGTTTGCGCTGACCGAACCGCGCGCCGGTTCGAATCCCGCCGACATGGCGACCCGCGCGACGCGCGAGGGCGACGGTTACCGGATTCGCGGCGTGAAGCATTTCATCTCGAACGCTCAGGCGGCGGACTTCATCGTCGTCTATGCGAAGACGGATCCGGACGCCGGCGCGCGCGGCATCAGCGCGTTCGTGGTTGACCGGTATAGCGCGGGCGTGGACGTGGCGCCGGCCGAAAAGCTGATGGGCATTCGCGGCGCGCCGGCGCACGAGATCGCTTTCGACTGTTTCGTACCGGCCGCGAATCGGCTCGGCGCCGAAGGCACCGGTTTTCGCACGGCGATGAAAGTGCTCGACAACAGCCGGCTCGATGTCGCCGCAACGAGCCTGGGGATTGCCGAGGCCGCGCTCGCGAGCGCGGTGGAGTGGGCGAGGCAGCGCCAGGTTGGCGGGGAGCCGCTGTCGCGCAAGCAAGGTTTGCAATGGATGTTCGCCGACATGAAGACCCGGCTCGAGGCCGCCTGGCTTCTGACCTTGCAGGCGGCCGTGCGGCGCGCGGCGGGCGAGCCGTTCACCGATTACGCGTCGATGGCGAAGCTGTATGCATCGGAGACGGTCGGCTTCGTCACGGATACCGCCTTGCAGATTCACGGCGGTTACGGATTCACCCGCGAGATGCCGCTCGAACGGCTGGTGCGCGACGCGAGAATTCTGCGGATCTACGAGGGATCGTCGGAGATTCAGCGCACCGTGATTGCGCGGATGGTGCTGGCCTGATCGATGGAGCGGTTGCGAGAGGAGAGCGATATGAAGGTGCTGGTGGCTGTGAAGAGGGTGGTCGATTACAACGTGAAGGTTCGGGTCAAATCGGACGGCACGGGCGTCGACATCGCGAACGTGAAGATGTCGATGAATCCGTTCGATGAGATCGCGGTCGAAGAAGCGGTGCGGTTGAAGGAAGCGGGCGTGGTTAGCGAGGTAGTGGCGGTTTCTTGCGGTATCGCGCAAACGCAGGAAACGCTGCGTACAGCGCTGGCGATCGGCGCGGATCGCGCTGTGTTGATCGAATCGTCCACGGAGTTGCAACCGCTTGCGGTGGCCAAGCTGTTGAAGGCGCTGGTCGAGAAGGAACAACCTTCGCTGGTCATTCTTGGCAAGCAGGCTATCGACGACGATTCGAACCAGACCGGCCAGATGCTGGCTGCTTTGGCCGGTTTGCCGCAGGCGACGTTCGCCTCGAAGGTTGTCGTCGCCGACGGAAAGGCTACGGTGTCGCGTGAAGTGGACGGTGGCGCTGAAACGCTGTCTTTAAAGCTGCCCGCAGTCATCACGACCGACCTGCGCCTGAACGAGCCGCGCTATGTGACGCTGCCGAACATCATGAAGGCGAAGAAGAAGCCGCTGGAAACGATCAAGCCGGAAGACCTCGGTGTCGACGTCACGCCGCGCCTGAAGACGCTGAAGGTTGTCGAGCCGCCGAAGCGCTCCGCCGGTGTGAAGGTGCCGGATGTGAAGACGCTGGTCGAGAAGCTGAAGACCGAAGCCAAGGTGCTGTGAGGGAGACAGAGCAAATGACGAATCTGGTTAATCTGGTAATAGCAGAACACGACAACGCGTCGATCAAGGCCGCGACGCTGAACACGATCGCAGCGGCGCAGAAGATTGGCGGGGATATTCACGTGCTGGTGGCAGGGCACAACGCACAAGCCGCAGCGGATGCGGCAGCGAAGATTGCAGGCGTTTCGAAGGTCCTGCTGACTGACGCGCCGCAACTCGAAGCGGGTCTCGCGGAAAACGTCGAAGCGACGGTGCTGAACATCGCAAAGGATTACACGCACATCCTCGCGCCGGCAACGGCGTACGGCAAGAACATCGCGCCGCGTATCGCCGCGAAGCTCGATGTCGCGCAGATCAGCGACATCACCGCAGTGGACAGCGCTGACACGTTCGAGCGCCCGATCTACGCAGGCAACGCGATCGCGACGGTGCAATCGGCTGACCCGATCAAGGTCATCACGGTTCGTTCGACCGGTTTCGACGCTGTGGCGGCGGAAGGCGGAAGCGCAACGGTCGAGAAGATCGAAGCCGCAGCGGACAGCGGCATTTCGCACTTCGTGAGCCGTGAAGTGACGAAGCTGGACCGTCCGGAACTGACGTCGGCGAAGATCATCGTCTCGGGCGGTCGCGGTTTGGGCAACGGCGAGAACTACACGAAGGTCCTCGAACCGTTGGCGGACAAACTTCAAGCCGCCCTCGGCGCATCGCGCGCAGCAGTGGATGCGGGCTTCGTGCCGAACGACTATCAGGTCGGCCAAACCGGCAAGATCGTCGCACCGCAACTGTATGTCGCGGTCGGCATCTCCGGTGCGATCCAGCACCTGGCCGGCATGAAAGACAGCAAAGTGATCGTCGCGATCAACAAGGACGAAGAAGCGCCGATTTTCAGCGTCGCCGATTACGGTCTCGTAAGCGATCTATTCGAAGCAGTGCCGCAATTCACGGCTGCGCTCTAGCGCGCCCCTGCGCGCTGCGCAGTCTGGCGAATCGAATAACAACAACAGACAGCCATCGATCGTCACTCAAACCGCTTTCCCATTGCTGCTGCAAGGCAGCGTAGCGACATGTCAGGAGATACACATGGCAACTTCTATTCCGCGCGCAGCGACGCCTTCGCTGATCGAGCGGCGCTCCATCGACTATATCCCCGAAGCGGAGCGCCACGGCAGTCTCGTTAGCCAGTTCACGCTATGGTTCGGCGCGAACCTGCAGGTTACGGCGGTCGTGACCGGCGCGCTCGCGGTGGTGCTCGGCGGCGACGTCTTCTGGTCGTTGATCGGCTTGCTCGTCGGACAGATGATCGGCGGCACGGTCATGGCGTTGCATGGCGCGCAGGGTCCGCAACTCGGTTTGCCGCAGATGATTTCGAGCCGCGTGCAGTTCGGCGTCTATGGCGCGATCATTCCGCTCACGCTGGTGTGCGTGATGTACGTGGGCTTTTCCGCGGGCGGTACCGTGCTTGCCGGGCAGGCGATCGGGCAGTTGCTGCATGTCGAGAACACCACGGCGATCGTCATCTTCGCCGGGTTGATCGCCTTGCTGACCGCACTCGGCTATCGCACCATTCACGCGATGGGCCGTATGTCGAGCATCGTCGGCGTACTGGCGTTTCTCTATCTGTTCGCTAGTCTGCTGCATGGGCACGATATCGGCGTGCTGTTGAACAACCGGCACTTTACGCTCGGCTCGTTTCTGCTCGCCGTGTCGTTGTCGGCTTCATGGCAGATCGCATACGGTCCATACGTCGCCGATTACTCGCGCTATCTGCCGCGTGCCACTTCGGCACTGAAGACGTTCTGGGCGGTCGGCCTCGGTTCCGTGATCGGCGCGCAGGTCTCGATGGTGTTCGGTGTTTTCGCCGCGGCGCTGGCGGGTAATCGTTTCGCGGGGCACGAGGTGTCGTTCATCGTCGGACTGGGCGCGAGCGGCATGCTCGCAGCCGTGCTGTACTTCACGATCGCATTGGGCAAGCTCACGATCACCACGCTCAATGCGTATGGCAGTGTGATGTCGGTGGCGACCATCATGACCGGCTTCGGCGGCCAACGGTCGATTTCGAGCCGCACGCGCCTTGTCTTCATTTTCCTGATGGTGGGTGCATCGACGGGGCTTGCGCTGGCGGGACATCACGCGTTTCTGAAGGAATTCACTGCATTTCTGCTCTTTCTACTCGCCTTCTTCACGCCGTGGAGCGCCATCAATCTGGTCGACTACTATTTCGTGACCCGGGAGCGCTACGACGTGCCGGCGCTGTTCGATCCGCAAGGCCGCTATGGCCGCTGGAATATGACGGGCATCGCGGTGTACGCATTCGGTGTTCTGATCCAGATGCCGTTCATCGCGACGAGTTTCTATACCGGCGGGTTGGTGGAAGCGCTGGGCGGCGTCGACATTTCGTGGATCGTCGGATTGGCCGCGCCTGCATTGCTGTACTACTTCGCAGCACGAGCCAAAAGGGCTGACATTCCCGAGCAGATGATTCTGCCGCATGAACTCGGCGGCGTGGACGGCGTGGGGCAATAGAGCAGGGCGCCGTGACGTGCTCTATTGCTCCAGCATGTGCGCTGCATGGTCGTGCCCACGCGGCGCCTGCAAATACGCGGCAATGGCGCTCGCCCGCATCGGCCGGCTGAACAGATAACCCTGCACCGCGCGAGCGCCGAGTGCTTTGACGACCTCGACTTGCGACACCGTCTCGAGTCCCTCCACGACGCATTCGAGGCCGAGGTTCCTGCACAGGTCGAGCACCGACTTGACGATCTTTTTCGATGCGCTGTTGGAATCCACGTCCGTCATGAAACTGCGGTCGATCTTGATCGTATCGAAGGGCAGGCGATGCACGTAGCTAAGGCTTGAATAGCCGGTGCCGAAATCGTCGAGCGATACCCGGCAGCCGGCTTTCTTGATCATGGTGAGCGAACAACGGGCCTGTTCGAAATCACGCGTCACCGCGGTTTCGGTGATTTCGAACGACACGCGATGCGGCGGCACGCCGCTTGCCATGACGATATCGATCAGACGGCGGGCGCGTGCCGACGTGCAGATATCGATCGCCGACAGATTGAACGACAGGTAGAGCTCCGACGGCCAGCGCGCCACTTCGTCGAGTGCTTTGTGCAGCAGCACTTCCGTGATGCGTAGAATCAGTTCGGTACGCTCGGCAATCCGAATGAATTCTTCCGGTCTGACGGCGCCGAGCCGTGCGTTATGCCAGCGGCCGAGCGCTTCCATGCCGATGGTGCGCTGCGTGAGCACGTCGTAGATCGGCTGAAACTCCAGGAACAGTTCCGACTCGAGATCCGCATGGCGAAGCTCCTGGGTGACGAGGCTCGAGCGGCGGATGCGCGTTTCATGTTCGGTCGAGAAAATGACCGGGGTGCCGCGCTGGCTTTCCTTGCCCGCGTATAGCGCCGCGTCGGCGCGTTCGAACACTTGCGCGACCGTCGTGCCGGCTTCGGGGAACGCGGCCCAGCCGATGGTACCCGACAGTTCGGCAACGTTGCCGGCGACCCGGTAGGGCTGACTGAGCGCCCCGCAAATACGCTCGCCCAATTCGACGAGCGTCGCGTTCGCCAGTTTGTGCTGTGCGAGCACGCCGAACTCATCGCCGCCGAGGCGCGCGAAGAAAATGCCGGGCTCGGCGAGCGACAACAGGCGTGCGCCGACTTCCTGCAGGACGAGATCGCCGCTGGCGTGGCCGTAGATGTCGTTGACCTGTTTGAAGCCGTCAAGATCGATCAGGCCGACATTGAATCCGCCGCCGCTGCCGAGCGCGTGCTCGGACAACGCGCGCAGCGAGGCGAAGAAGCTGCGCCGGTTGGGCAGGTCGGTCAGGCTGTCGATGCTCGCGAGCCGGAAGTTGTCGTCGCTCAGGCGCTGCGTTTTCTGCTGGCTCGCCTGCAACTCGCGCTGTGCATGCACCACATCGGCGAATGTCCGGCAATACAGTTGAATGATAAAGACGAGCGCGACACCCACCAGTGTCATATCGACAGCCATCGCGATGAAAACGGGATAGCCGGTAAAAACCAGAAAAGTGGAGAAGCTTAGGATGACGATCGACAGCAGCAACATGGCCGCCGCGCGCAGGTGCATCAGGCAGAACACGCAGCCGACTACCGTGGTCGCCATGTAAAACGCGACTTGCGTCTGTTCGTAGGCGGTGCCGTAGGGAAACAGGAGCAACGACCAGCTGCTGAACGCAACGGCGAAGAGGCCGGCCAGCCAGGTGAGCTTGCGCAGTTCGGACACCGCTCTGTCGTCGGTCAGAACGCGGTGCCGGAGTTGCCACCATCGTATGCATCGGACGACGCAGATGGCGCACAGCGCCGCCGGAAAGTAGATCGCCAACCACGCAGGCGCGCAACTTATATGCGTAATGGCGACCGTCGTCGTGTTGACCAGCAGAATGAAGTAGAGAAGCGGGACCTGGTGGCCAAATGCCTCGAGCTGCGAGCGCACGAGTTCGGGGTCGCGTTTAGCGACAGACAGCGCATCCCTGAATTTGGTTAGCAGAACCATTCCCGTCCTTTTTTTTAAACGTTTGCGCTGCACACGCAGCTTTGTATATCGGCAGGGCAGATGGGATCTTAAGGACACCTTGAACGAAATCGAATTCCGGTCCGAACAGGCGGTAAGTACGACCGGAAAACGCTGCACGACCCGTCATTTATGCCGAATCGAGGCGGCGCAAATGACAGGTTCGCGTATCAAAGTGCAGGACATGAAAGTACGCGCTGAGGCTCCAGGGTCGTGCCCGGTTGGCCGTTTTGAGCCTGCGTGCCTTGCGGCGGGGTGGAGACGAGACGCACGGTATTCACGCCGGCATTTGCCAGCACATATTTTTCAGGACTGTTTTCAGGTTGCCAATAAGCCCGGAAAGTGCCGCCATCGCCGAAAACCAGCAGCTTGCCGTGGACGGTTCCGGCATGGCTCACCAGGTCGACGGGTTCGCCGTCACGGACCTGAAAGCTCTGCGGCGACCCGGAATGTGCCGCGCCGACCAGGGTGGCGCAGGCTTTGTCGCCGGCTGCGAAGGCTGCGCACGAGGTCACAGCGAGGAGCGCACATGTTGCAATATGGCGAAATTTCATTTTTTTATTCCTCCCGGATTCTTGATTGCGGACCTCTCGTCCTGACAATTTTAGAAACTCTCTAATCCACCATAACATAGTAAAAAAGGCCGCCGGCCAAGGTTTGCGCAGCGCTAAATCACTGAAATTGCAACGGATTGTGATAGCGGGAGAATACGCATGGAGCGCGATAAATGCCTAAGCGCGCGATTCTTATGGCACTTTGCAGGAAAAAATCGTCAAATTCCCTGTGGGCGGGTGATACAAGCCTTACACCCAAGGTTTGCGCGAACCGGCGCCTATGCGTTAGTGTGTCGGTCCCGGCGCGACAGACGTGGCGCCGGTTCCATGATTACCATACGGGAAGTGCTATGAACAAACAGGAACTGATTGATGCAGTCGCCGCAGCGACGGGCGAAAGCAAAGCGGCCACCGGCCAAACCATCGACGCGATCGTCGAAGCGGTGACCAAGGCCGTGGTGGGTGGCGATACGGTGCAACTGGTCGGTTTCGGTTCTTTCTCGACTGGCGCCCGCGCAGCACGCGTCGGCCGCAATCCGTCGACCGGTGCGGAGATCCAGATCGCGGCTGCCAAGACGGTGAAGTTCACCGCTGGCAAGGCGTTCAAGGAAGCCGTCAACGCGTCGTAATGCAACGCGCTTCACGCCGGAGCATCCACGCGCGCTGCCGTGGCGCGCGGCGGGCGATGCATCGGGTGTGAGGAATCACGCGCTGCCCAACCCCGGTCAGATGGATCAACCGGCGGATGGTGCGGCGCGTGTGTTTTTGAGCCGACCCCCAACGGGACTTTCCGCAGGGGTGTTCGACGCAGGGCGTGCTCGAAGCAGCGCCTGCGCCCCGGCGCACTCAGCCCGCGCGGCGTTTGCGGGTGGCCTCGGCGAGCGTCTCGAGCGCCGGCTCGGTCTGCGCCCAACTGACGCAGGCATCCGTAATGGATACGCCGCGACGCAACGGCACACCGGGCTTCAGATCCTGGCGGCCTTCTTCCAGATGACTTTCCAGCATGACGCCGATAATGCGGCGCTCGCGCAGCGACAATTGCTGCGCGATATCCTGCACGACCTCCAGCTGACGCAAATGCGATTTGCCCGAGTTCGCATGCGAACAGTCGATCATGACCTGCTCGCGCAACCCCGCTGATTTGAGCGCCGCACAGGTGGCTTCCACCGACGCGCTGTCGTAGTTCGGCCCTTTCTTGCCGCCGCGCAGGATCACGTGCGCGTCGTCGTTGCCGCGCGTTTCGAAGATCGCGGCCATGCCCATTTTCGTCATGCCCATGAACGCGTGGCTCGCGCGCGCGGCGACGATCGCGTCCGCGGCGACCTGTACGCCGCCGTCCGTGCCATTCTTGAAGCCGATCGGGCAACTCAGTCCCGAAGCCAGTTGACGATGGCTCTGGCTCTCCGTCGTGCGCGCGCCGATCGCGCCCCAGGCGATGAGATCGGCGATGTATTGCGGGCTGAGCAGGTCGAGAAATTCGGTGGCCGTGGACAAGCCGAGGCCGTTGATGCCGAGCAGCAGTTGCCGTGCAAGACGCAGACCTTCATTGATGCGGAAACTGCCGTCTAGCCGCGGGTCGTTGATATAGCCTTTCCAGCCGACGGTAGTGCGCGGCTTCTCGAAGTAGACCCGCATCACGATCAGCAGATCGTCCTTGTAGTTGTCGGCGGCGGCCTTCAGCTTGCGCGCGTATTCGATCGCCTGGTCGTGGTCGTGAATCGAACACGGTCCGACGATCAGCACGAGCCGGTCGTCACGGCCATGCAGAATGTCGGCGATTTCCGCGCGGGTCTTCTCGACCAGCGTCTGCACCGAAGGCGGCGTGGGCAATTCGTCCTGCAACAGCGCAGGGGAAATCAACGGACGTACCGCGCCGATCCGAACGTCGTCGATGCGCGTGGTGTCCTGGGTGGCGTCGGCCGAGCCGACTTCCTGATCGTGCAAAGGATTGTCGATGGCGCTCAAAATGTTCTCCCGGACCTTGATGATGAAGTGGCCTCGCGGCCTGACTGCGTGAGTGTGGGTGCGTCGATGCTGGCTGTCTTCGCTGCCGGGATTATGACACTCGCGTGCTGCGGCCGGGACGGCACGCGTCAAAGGCGTTTGATCAAGGCCATGGCGGCGGCCGGATTGCGCTCTTTGAAGCCGCTGATCACGTAGAGGTAGACATCGCGTGCGCCTGTTTTTGCGGGTGCTTCCGCTGAGGTTTCCAGATCGTCCGGTGTCGCGCCCGCTGCCAGTTGCCGCGCGCGTTCCGCCCATGCTTCCAACGCTTTGGTCGAATAACCGTTGGCCTGTTTGTCCGTCGTGCCCATGATGCGCGCGTAGACGAAGGGCGCGGTGATGTCGGCGATCTGCGGGTATTCGCTGTCGCCAGCGAGGACGATGGCGACTTTGTGTTTGCGTGCGAGCGCGACGAATTCCGGCGTCTTGAAGGTGTCGTTGCGCACTTCGATCGTATGCCTGAGCTTCTGGCCTTCGATGCTGGCGGGCAGCAACTTCAGAAAGGCTTCGAAGTCTTCGTTGTCGAATTTTTTGGTAGGTGCGAATTGCCAGTTGATCGGGCCGAGTTTCTGTTTGAGCAGCAGCACACCGCTGCCGAAAAAGCGTTCGATGGTTTCGCCCGCGTCCGCGAGGACTTTTCGGTTGGTCGCATAACGCGGCGCTTTCAGTGAAAAGACGAAATCGTCCGGCGTTTCCTGATACCACTTCTCATAGCTCGCCGGTTTCTGCAAACCGTAAAACGTGCCGTTGATTTCAATCGATGTGAGATTCCTGCTCGCGTATTCGAGTTCGCGGCTTTGCGTGAGGTCGGCGGGGTAGAAGGTGCCGCGCCAGGGCGCATAGGTCCAGCCGCCTATGCCGATGCGGATGTTCGTCGTTTTGGCGGCCTTCGCGGTTTTTGTGGTTTTTACGGCGGGTTCTTTCGGCACTTGGGCTCTCCATCTGGCTTCGCAGGGGAAGCAGTAGATTAGCCGCTTTTTCGCCGGATAACGCGTAAGTCCGGAGAACCGGAAGCGCGCCTGCTATTCGCCGCTTCGCGACGCGTCTGCCGCTTGACGCGCAGCCTCTTCGAACCGCCGGTTCGCTTCCGCCACTTCCGCCCTGAACTGCTGCAACGCGCTCACTGCCAGGTCGGGCGGCGTGAGCGCGGCCCACAACACGTCGATGAGCTGGTCCGCGGTCGCATCGATATCGATATGCCGGTTCGCGAGCGTGGCGTCCCACAACACGTGCTCCATCGGCCCGAACACCATCGAGCGCAGCAAGCGCAAGGGCATGTCGGCGCGAATCTGGCCGCTCTCCTGGCCTTGCGCGAGCACGCGCATCAACGGTGCGGTATAGCGGCGTTGCAACTCGGTGAGCGCCTCGCTCAATTCATGGTGGCGGGCCCGTCCTTCGGACAACACCAGCGCGCACAGATCGGTGCCGTTTACGAGCATCAACCGCAAGTGCGTGCGAACAATGAACGCGAACTGCTGGCGCACATTGCCGTCGCGCGGCAAGCCGGATTCGATCGCTTCGATGATCTCGTCGTACCAGTCGCCGATCACCCGGGCGCACAACTCGCGTTTGCCGCGGAAATAGCTGAACACGGTCGCCTCGGAAATGCCCAGGCGCTGCGCGATCTCGGCCGTTGTCGCGCGCTCGTAGCCCTTTTCGGAGAACACGTCGCGCCCCGCCTGAAGGATTTCCTTCACGCGTTGCTGCGACTTGCGCCCGGCCGGCTGGCGGCGCGAGGCGGGTAACTCGGCCTTCGTGGCAACCGTCATATGAGTCCAGTTCAGATTTGCTGGTCGAATTCGGCGTGAAAGCCTGCCGATTGACCCCGTGACGCCGATGCTAACACGCCATTTCAGCCTTGTAGAGGGTTCGGCCGTTTTCTGAGTGATACTCAAAAATATCTATTGACGCTTACGTAAATCTGGCGTGAAATGCGGCTTGAACGTTGCGCTTCGTGCGGGACGATAAAGGCGGGTCCACCGGTCCGCCACCGTCCGCTGAGCCGCATCCGGACCAGCCGCCGCCCCAAGGCCGGCCGCCAACGAACTCCTGGAGACACAGCAATGAGCAACCTGCCCGGTTTGCAATTCCCGCTCGGCGAAGAAATCGAAATGCTGCGCGACAGCATCGCGGGATTCGCTGCCAAAGAAATCGCTCCGCGTGCCGCGGAAATCGATCGCACGGATCAGTTTCCCATGGACCTGTGGCGCAAGTTCGGCGATCTTGGCGTGCTCGGCATGACGGTCTCGGAGGAGTACGGCGGCGCGAACATGGGCTACACGGCGCATATGATCGCCATGGAGGAGATCTCGCGCGCGTCGGCTTCGGTCGGTCTCTCGTACGGCGCGCATTCGAATCTGTGCGTCAACCAGATTCATCGCAACGGCACAGAAGCGCAGAAGCAGAAGTACTTGCCCAAGCTCGTGTCGGGCGAACACATCGGCGCGCTTGCCATGAGCGAGCCGAACGCGGGGTCGGACGTCGTCAGCATGAAGCTGCGCGCCGAAAAGAAGGGCGATCACTACGTGCTCAACGGCACGAAAATGTGGATCACCAACGGCCCGGATTGCGACACGCTGGTCGTCTACGCCAAAACGGATCCCGAAGCGAATTCGCGCGGTATTACCGCGTTTATCGTCGAGAAGGGCATGACGGGTTTCTCGGTTGCGCAGAAACTCGACAAGCTCGGCATGCGCGGCTCGCATACCGGCGAACTGGTGTTCCAGGACGTGGAAGTGCCGGAGGAAAACATTCTCGGCCAGCTAAACGGCGGCGCGAAGGTGCTGATGAGCGGCCTCGACTACGAACGCGCCGTGCTCGCGGGCGGCCCGACGGGCATCATGGTCGCGGTCATGGACGCGGTCGTGCCGTACATTCACGACCGCAAGCAGTTCGGTCAGCCGATCGGCGAATTCCAGCTCATTCAAGGCAAGGTGGCCGATCTCTACACCACGTTGCAGGCATGTCGAGCCTATCTTTACGCAGTGGGCCGCCAGCTCGATACGCTCGGCAAGGAACATGTGCGCCAGGTGCGCAAAGACTGCGCGGGCGTGATCCTCTACACCGCGGAAAAAGCCACTTGGATGGCGGGCGAGGCGATCCAGATTCTCGGCGGTAACGGCTATATCAACGAGTATCCGGTCGGCCGTTTGTGGCGCGACGCGAAGCTCTATGAAATCGGCGCGGGCACGAGCGAAATCCGCCGCATGCTGATCGGCCGCGAACTGTTTGCCGAGACGGTCTGAAGGAGAAGCCCGCCATGCCGATCATCGAATCAAAGCTGAATCCGCGCTCGGATGACTTCCGCGCCAATGCGGCAGCGCTCGAAGCGCTGGTCGCCGACCTTCGCGCGAAAGTCGAAAAACTCGCGCTGGGCGGTGGTCAGGCGGCGCGCGACAAACACACGGGCCGCGGCAAACTGCTGCCGCGCGATCGCATCGCGCAATTGCTCGATCCGGGCACGCCGTTTCTCGAGTTCTCGCAACTTGCGGCTTACGGCATGTATCACAACGATGCGCCCGGCGCGGGTGTCATCACCGGGATTGGCCGGATCGCGGGGCAGGAGTGCGTGATCGTCTGCAACGATGCGACGGTCAAGGGTGGTACCTACTATCCCGTCACCGTCAAAAAGCACGTGCGGGCGCAGGAAATCGCCGCTGAAAATCATTTGCCCTGTGTGTATCTGGTCGACTCGGGCGGCGCCAATCTGCCGAATCAGGACGACGTGTTTCCGGACCGCGACCACTTCGGCCGCATCTTTTACAACCAGGCGAATCTGTCCGCCGCGGGCATTCCGCAGATCGCCGTCGTGATGGGGTCTTGTACCGCGGGCGGTGCGTATGTGCCGGCCATGAGCGACGAGTCGATCATCGTCAAGAATCAGGGGACGATTTTTCTGGGCGGTCCGCCGCTCGTGAAAGCGGCCACCGGCGAAGTGGTCAGCGCGGAAGATCTCGGCGGCGGCGATGTGCATACGCGTCTGTCGGGCGTGGTCGATCATCTCGCGCAAAACGACGCGCATGCGCTCGGGATTGCGCGCAGTATCGTCGGCAATCTGAATCGCAGCAAGCAGGTGCCGGTTGCGTTGCAGGAGCCGAAGCCGCCGCGTTACGACGTAAAGAGCATGTACGGTGTGATTCCCGTGGATACGCGCAAGCCGTTCGACATTCGCGAGGTGATCGCGCGTATCGTCGACGACTCCGCGTTCGACGAATTCAAGGCACGCTACGGCACCACGCTCGTGTGCGGTTTCGCGCATATCTGGGGACATCCGGTCGGCATCATCGCGAATAACGGCATTCTGTTTTCGGAGTCCGCGCTCAAGGGCGCGCACTTCATCGAGTTGTGCTGCCAGCGCAAGATTCCGCTGGTGTTCCTGCAGAACATCACCGGCTTCATGGTGGGCCGCAAATACGAAAACGAAGGCATTGCGCGCAACGGCGCGAAGATGGTGACGGCGGTGGCCACGGCCAAGGTGCCGAAGTTCACGGTGATCATCGGCGGCTCGTTCGGTGCGGGCAATTACGGCATGTGCGGCCGCGCGTATTCGCCGCGCTTTCTGTGGATGTGGCCAAACGCGCGCATCTCGGTGATGGGCGGCGAGCAGGCGGCGTCGGTGCTGGCCACGGTGAAGCGCGACGGCATTGAAGGCAAGGGCGGTGCGTGGAGCGCGGAAGAAGAAGAAGCGTTCAAGCAGCCGATCCGCGATCAATACGAACATCAGGGCCACCCGTACTATGCCAGCGCGCGCCTGTGGGACGACGGCGTGATCGATCCGGCGCAAACGCGCGACGTGCTCGGTCTCGGCCTGTCGGCCGCGATGAACGCGCCGATCGAAGACACGCGTTTCGGCGTGTTCAGAATGTGACGATGCGCGAGAAAGCGCGGGAGCTGCGACGATGCAATACGAAACACTGACGGTCGAATTCGCCGGACAGATCGCCACGGTCACATTGAATCGGCCGGACGTGCGCAACGCGTTCAACGAAACGATGATCGCCGAAGTGACCTCGGCCTTCACGGCGCTCAACGATCGCGACGACGTGCGCGCGGTGGTGCTGGCCGCGAACGGCAAGGCGTTCTGCGCGGGCGCCGATCTGAACTGGATGAAGAAGATGGCCGGTTACTCGGACGACGAGAATCGAGCCGATGCAATGTTGCTGGCGAACATGCTGTCGTCGATCTATCGCTGCAATAAGCCGGTGATCGCGCGCGTGAACGGCGACGCGTACGCGGGCGGCATGGGTTTGATCTCGGCGTGCGACATCGTGGTGGCCGTTGAAAACGCGCGCTTCTGCCTTTCGGAAGCGCGCCTCGGTCTGATTCCGGCCACCATCGCGCCGTACGTGATTCGTGCGCTGGGCGAGCAGGCGTCGCGCCGCTATTTCACCACCGCCGAGCAGTTCGATTGCGCAACGGCGTTGCGCCTCGGACTGGTCAGTGAAGCCGTCAGCGTGGAGCAACTCGACGCCACCGTGCGGCAGATTGCCGAGACGCTCTGCGCCAACGGTCCGCAGGCGGTACGCGCGTGCAAGCAACTCGTGCAGGATATCGCGGGCCACGAGTTGAACGACGCGATGATCGAAGACACGGCGGCGCGCATCGCGCGCACGCGTGCCGGCGCCGAAGGGCGTGAGGGCGTGGCGTCGTTCCTCGAAAAACGCCCGCCCGCCTGGCGTAACTAACGCATCCATTCCAGGGCGCGCGCAGCGCCTTGACCAGAACAACAGCCCCGATAAAACGGCACACTTCATCGAGACACTTCATGTTCAACAAGATCCTGATTGCCAACCGGGGCGAGATTGCGTGCCGCGTCGCCGCGACCTGCAAGCGGCTCGGCATTGCGAGCGTGGCCGTCTATTCCGATGCGGACGCCAACGCGAAGCACGTGGCCGCCTGTAACGAGGCCGTGCATATCGGCGGTTCGACGGCGGCGGAAAGCTATCTGCGCGTCGAACGCATCATCGAAGCCGCGCGCGCCACCGGCGCGCAGGCGGTGCATCCGGGCTACGGTTTCCTGTCGGAGAACGAAGCTTTCGCGCATGCGTGCGAGGCCGCCGGCATCGTCTTCATCGGACCGCCGGTCGAGGCGATTGCGGCGATGGGCTCGAAAGCCGCCGCGAAGGCGCTGATGCACGCGGCCGCCGTGCCGCTCGTGCCGGGCTATCACGGCGACGATCAGGACCCGCAACTGCTGCACCGCGAGGCCGATGCGATCGGTTATCCGGTGCTGCTCAAAGCCAGCGCCGGTGGCGGCGGCAAGGGCATGCGCGTGGTCGAGCGCAGCGAGGATTTCGCGGCGGCGCTGGCTTCGTGCAAGCGGGAAGCCGCGAGCAGCTTCGGCAATGATCGCGTGCTGATCGAAAAGTATCTGACGCGGCCGCGCCATGTGGAAGTGCAGGTGTTCGCGGACCGCCACGGCGGCGCTGTCTATCTGTTCGATCGCGATTGCTCGGTGCAGCGGCGTCACCAGAAAGTGCTGGAAGAAGCGCCCGCGCCCGGCTTGCCCGCTGAAATCAAGCGCGAAATGGGCGAGGCCGCGGTGGCCGCCGCGCGCGCGGTGAATTACGTCGGTGCGGGCACGGTCGAATTCATCATGACCAGCACGGGCGAATTCTATTTCATGGAAATGAATACGCGCCTGCAGGTCGAGCATCCGGTCACGGAAATGGTCACCGGCCAGGACCTCGTGGCATGGCAACTGCGCGTCGCCGCCGGCGAACCGCTGCCGCTCGCGCAGGAACAGTTGAAGATCGACGGCCACGCCATCGAAGCGCGTATCTACGCAGAGCACCCGGCGCGCGGTTTCCTGCCGTCCACAGGCACGCTCAAGCATTTGCGCATGCCGGAAGGCGTGGAGTTCGCGATCGATGCGGCAGGTCTTGGCGAGCCGGGACGCAAGGCGCCGGTACGTATCGACAGCGGCGTGCGTGAGGGCGACACCATCACGCCGTTCTACGATCCGATGATTGCGAAGCTGATCGTGCACGGCGCCACGCGTGAAGAGGCGCTCGCGCGTCTGAGTCGCGCGCTGCATGCGTGCGAGGTGGTCGGCCCGCACACCAACATCGAGTTCCTGCAAAGCATCGTGGCTAGCGAGCCGTTTGCGACCGGCGATCTCGACACGGGCTTGATCGAGCGTCATCACGACGCCTTGTTCGCGCCGCGCAAGAAGCCATACAAGGAAGCGCTGGCGCTCGCTTGCGCGGCGCTGCTCACGCGCGAGGGCGGCACGGCGCACGGCGCGTCGCCGTGGGATGCGTTGTCGCACTGGCGGCTGAATGGCGGCTATACGCAGACGCTCGGCTGGCGCGACATGGACAGCAGCGGCGATCACGCAAGCCTGTTCACGGTCGCGTTCGCGCGCGACGGCAGCACGCAAACGCTCGAACACGACGGCGTGCGCGAGGACTTCAGCTGGTCGAACGGCAGCGGCCCGCATGAATTCCGCGCGACGATCGGCGATGCGCGGGCAACGGGCCGCGTATTCGTCGACGGCGATACGTTCCATGTGTTTTGCATCGGCGAAGCGCTCGCGTTCGAATGGCAAAACCTGCTCGCACACGCTGCGGACGCCGAAGGCGGCGAAGGCCGTCTGACCGCGCCGATGCCGGGCAAGGTGATTGCGGTGCTGGTGGAACCGGGCACGGTGGTAGAGAAGGGCACGCCGCTGATCGTGATGGAAGCGATGAAGATGGAGCACACCATCGGTGCGCCGGCTGCCGGCACGGTTTCAGAGGTGCTGTATTCAGTCGGCGATCAGGTTGCCGACGGCGCGCAGCTTCTGGTGCTGGACGTGCAGCAGTAAGGGCGCAACTCAGGCAAGGCGCGTATAGCCGACGGCGCGCGCCTCGCTTTCAAGCTGCTCGATGCGGTCGTAATCCGAGCGCGGCAGCACGGAAAACCCCTGCAAACGCAGGCGTTTCGCACGCTCGGGTTGGAGCACGAGTACCTCGTTCAACGCTTCACGCAGTGCTTCCACGGTGGCCGTGGGTACCGTGTCGGAAGCGATCAAAGGCAGGCCCGGCGACGGCGCAGTCGTGCCGATCCGGCGCACCTGACGGGCCAGTTCCGGCATTTCGTCGCAGACGAAAGCGAAGGTCACGCAATCGATCGCCGCGACATCCGCGTGATTTTCGGCCACCGCGCGCAACGAGCCGAGATGCGAGCCGGTTCGCAATACCGCGCTGAAAAATAGACCAGCGCGCGCGAGCGGCGCCACGGCGTGGCGAAACACGTTCATGCCGCTATTCGAATCGTCCTGGTTGTACGCCGCACGCGCGCCGCGACACGCCGCTAATGTATCGAACGGCGCATCCGCGCGCGTCACCAGCACGCTTGAATAATGCGCGCCCTCGCAACCCGGCGCGTCAAAGCGCGGCGTCGCGATCAGTTGTACCTGGTCCTGCAAGCCATGCATGAACGGATAGCCGCAGGTTTGCGAGATCAGCAGATTGGGGCGCCGCCAGAAGCCGTGCAATTCTTCGTCCGGTTCGACGATGCGGCACGCCGGCTTGACCATGCGCAGCACGTCGGCGAGCCACTCGCGCCACTCGAAGTCGAGCGCGGGTGTGACGTTATACATTGGCAGGGCGGCGATCCAGGTCATGACGCTATTCTGGCATGCCTGCTATTTAATGTCTGACCATTCGGAATTCGTCGAGTCCGAGACGCACCGGCTCCGACGGTCTGAACGCCCATTTCTGCGCGGCGACCGAAAGGATTTCCAGCTGCGCGTCCTCGAATGCGACGAGCAGGTCCTGCTTGCGCTTGCTCGCCGCGCCGCAATAGGTCACGAGTGCTTCGGCGCTGACCTCGAAGATCTGCGCCCGATCATCGCAGCACACCCGGAACGCGACCGTCGCGCATTCCGTCACACAGGGCCTGAACCCTTCATCCACATACACTGACATGGCCATCTCCCGCCGCACGCCCGAGTCATCAGGATGACAAGTCGTAAGCTCGCGGTATGTGGGAAAACCGGCATTTGCCGTGAAATGGCCGCGACTTTATCCGCTTCGGCGAGCGGCGGCTTCGCCGGTGGCCCTCAAGCGCCCGAGTTACTGCGGGAACACCCGTACGACCGCGACAGGACGCGCCGCTCACGCCACCATGCGCGCATGGGTCCAGGACCACAAATCGGCCGGCGACAACGACTTCGAAAACAGAAAGCCCTGCAGTTCGTCACAACCGATCGTACGAAGAATGCGCGCCTGATGCTCGCTCTCGACACCCTCGGCGACCACCCGCAGACCCAATTCATGGCCGAGTTCGATGATCGTGCGGACGATGGCAAGGTCCGCGCGGGCATCGAGCATGTCGAGCACGAACGCGCGATCGATCTTGAGCCGATCAAGCGGAAAGCGGTTCAGATAGCTGAGGCTCGAATAGCCGATGCCGAAATCGTCGAGCGCGAGTTTGACTCCGAGCGCGCGGATCGCGTTGATCATGGCGAGATAGTTTTCCGCGTTGTCCATCAACACGGTCTCGGTGATCTCGAGTTCTAGCCGCGACGGCTCGACGCCATGCCGCGCGAGACTGTCCGCGAGCGTGCCGATCAGGTCCGAATCGCGCAACTGGATGGCCGACAGGTTGATCGACACGCGTAGCGGCATCAGGCCTTGCGCGTCCCACTCGGCGATCTGCCGGCAGGCTTCGTCGATCACCCACGCGCCGATCGGAATGATGAGCCGCGTGTCTTCCGCGACCGGAATGAATTGCGCGGGCGACACGATGCCGATTTGCGGGCTGTTCCAACGCAGCAGCCCTTCGACTGCTAGCAGTTCGCCCGTGTGCGCATCGACGCACGGCTGGTACTCGAGCCGGAACTCGTGCATCGCAATGGCGGTGCGCAGGCAGGCTTCGAGCGTCAGCCGGTAGCGGGTGCGTTCGGCGATGTCGGGCGCGAAGAACTTCACGAGATTGCGCCCCGCACCCTTCGCCTGGTACATCGCGGCGTCGGCGTTCTGCATCAGCGTCTCGATGTCCTCGCCGTCCTCGGGGAACAGCGCCACGCCGACACTGCACGACACCTGCAGCGTAACGCCGCCGACCTCGTGCGGCTGGCGCACGAGCGGCAGCAGACGATCCTCGATCGTACGCGTCACGTCCGCCGCGTTGCTGACGCCGTTCAGGATCACCGTGAACTCATCGCCGCCGAGCCGGCTCACTGTGTCGTTGCTGCGCACGGCTTGCAACAGGCGTCGCGAGACCGAGCGCAGCAGACTGTCGCCAATGTGATGACCCAGTGAATCGTTAATGTTCTTGAAGCGGTCGAGATCGATGAACAACACCGCGACGCGCTGCCCGGTGCGCCGCGCGTTGCCGAGCACCACGCCGAGGCGTTTCACGAACAGCTCGCGGTTCGGCAGCTCCGTCAGCACGTCGTGCTCAGCGAGGAACTGGATGCGCGCCTCGCTCTTCTTGCGGTCGGTGATATCGATCAGCGTGCAGATGTAGTGCGACAGGTTCGCGCGCCGGTCGCGCACCGCGCTCACCATCAGCCACGCCGGATAGTCACTGCCCGCGCGCCGGCGCACATGTGCTTCACCGTGCCATGCGCTCAGGCGGTCGACGGAATCGATCACGGCCGGGAGAATGTCGTCATGTTCCTGCGAGGCGAAGAGAAACGCGGGCTCCTTGCCTGTCACGTCGTCGGCGCGATATCCCGTTGCTCGATAGAACGACGCGTTGGCGGTCACGAGCCGCCGTTGCGCATCGAGAATAAGGATCGCTTCCGAGGACGCCTCGAACACCTTGCCCCACAATTCCAGGCGCTGCTCCATCAGTTTGATCTGGTTGATCGGCGTGAAGGCGGTCAGCACGGCGTCGCGCCCCTGGAAGTCGAGGCGCCGCGCCGACAGCATGGCCCATGTGGACTCTTTGGCGGCTTTCCAGTGCACCTCGAATTCGTCGACCGCCTCGCGGTCGGAGAGCTGCTGGAAAAAACGCGCGCGCACCTCCGAGTCGAGGCCGACGGCCCACGGGTCGACCGTACAGCCGTTCAGCCAGTAAAGCGCGGGCTTGTTAGCGTGCAACACCTCGTGCCCCGGGATCGACGTGACGACCATCGGCACCGGGGTCGCCTCGACGAGCGCGTACTGGGCGGCCGACGCGCGTGCGGTCGCCGCGAGTTCCTTCTGCACGTCACGCTCGCGATCGAGTTGCGCGAGCATGTCGTTGAAACCGCGCACCAGCTGGCCGATTTCGTCCTGGCTATGCCAGCGGGCGCGCAGCGAATGGTCGCCCGTGCGTCGCACCGTGTCCATCACGCGCGCGAGCTGGCGCAGTGGCCGCGAAATCTGCTGGGCGACGAAATACACCATGCTCAGGATCGCGCACAGCAGGAAAAGCGCTGTGCCGAGATGCAGCCACATGCGCTCAAATAGGCCGCGCACGCGCTCGTGCAGCAGTCGTTCGAGCTGATTGCCGGTCGCGCTCCACGCGTCGCTCACGCTCATCACCACGCGCTGCTGGGCGGCATCGAGCGCGGCGAGTGTGGCGTCATCCGAGCCGGCATCGACGGCGGCGCCGGCCACATGCCGATACGCGTCGATCGCGGCGAGCATGCGCGTGAGGGGCGGGCCGATCGTCGTGGTCAGCGTGCCGTTCGTGGCCGCGGCCTCCGCATAGTCAGAACGCAGTCCCTGCAATACCGCATCGAGCTGGCCTTCCAGTACGAGGTAGCGGGTCCGCATCTCGTCGTGGCTCATCCGTGCAGCGTGAAGACGCGCGCCGGCGTCGTGCAGGTGGCGGCCCATCCGGTTGACGTCGCCGAGCAGCTCCGGATAGCGCAGGATCGACAGCGACATCGAGTAGTAGCTGTCGAGGTCCGGGTCCAGAATCAGGTTCGACTGGTTGCCGACGCGTGTGACCAGCTCGCGTGTCGCTTCGAGGCCGACGTCCACTGTCGCGGCGCCCGCATGCGGCGCGGCGCTGGCCGTCAGCGCCGCGAGCACACGCGCATTGAGTTCCGCGCTTTGCATGTTCGCGCCATAGCGGCGCTCCGCGTCGGCAAGCCCGTCCGCCGTGCGTTTCAACTGGGCCGCCGTTCGCGGCTGCCCGGCCCCCGCGAGCGCGAAGTCGATGAGCGCGTCGTGTACGGCCGCGACGTAGGCGTTGCCGACCAGCTCCTTGTCGGAGAAGTCGATCGCGATGTATTTCTCGTGGATCAGAATGCCGCTGATGTACAGCACCGCGCTCAGGTCGAGCAGATAGATCAGCAGCAGCTTGCGGCCGACGCGAAGGCGCGCGAGAAACCGGAAGAACAGATTGCGTTTCATAGGCGCTGCCGCTCGACCGCGAAGCTTTCACCGCGTGCGCCATAAGCCAGACGTTTCACTGCGTTTCTCCATGCGGGGAGCGCCGGACCCGGGTCAGGTCCGAAGGCGGAAAAACCCCCTGATCATGGTATCGACCGGTTGGAGAACTTCTTTAGTCTTCGCTTAAAACTCACCATTACGGTGCCGGAAACGCTGCATCACGGTGCGGATTTCGAGTTTCGGCGGCACTTGCTCACCGGATTGCTGCATGAGTGGAAGTTAAGCCGGGCAGGTCGAGGCTTACGCTAGCCAGGTTTCTGGAGCGGCTCCACGCCACTCCAGATCTTCGTGCGTTAGAAGAAGCCCAACGGCTTGTCGCTATAGCTCACGAGCAGGTTCTTCGTTTGCTGATAGTGGTCGAGCATCATCTTGTGCGTTTCGCGGCCAATGCCGGACTGCTTGTAGCCGCCAAACGCCGCATGCGCCGGATAGGCGTGGTAGCAGTTGGTCCACACGCGGCCCGCCTGAATCTGCCTGCCGAAGCGGTAGGCACGTGTGCCGTCGCGCGTCCACACGCCGGCGCCGAGGCCGTAGAGCGAGTCGTTGGCAATTTCGAGCGCCTCTTCTTCGTTCCTGAACGTCGTGACCGAGACTACCGGTCCGAAAATCTCTTCCTGGAAGATGCGCATCTTGTTGTGGCCGCGGAACACGGTCGGCTTGACGTAATAGCCTTTGCTCAATTCGCCGCCAAGCGCATTGCGCTCACCGCCGATCAGGCATTCGGCGCCCTCCTGTTTGCCCAGATCGACATACGAAAGAATCTTCTCCAACTGTTCCTGCGAGGCCTGCGCACCGATCATCGTTCTGGTGTCGAGCGGATGCCCTTGCGTGATGGCGGCGACGCGTTTCAGCGCGCGTTCCATGAAGCGGTCGTAAATCTTTTCTTCGATCAATACGCGTGACGGACACGTGCACACTTCACCCTGATTCAGCGCGAACATCGCGAAGCCTTCGAGTGCCTTGTCGAAAAACCCGTCGTCACGATCGATCACGTCGGCGAAGAAAATGTTCGGGCTTTTGCCGCCAAGTTCGAGCGTGACGGGAATGATGTTCTGGCTCGCGTACTGCATGATGAGGCGGCCGGTCGAAGTCTCTCCGGTAAACGCAATCTTGGCGATGCGCTTGCTCGATGCCAGCGGCTTGCCGGCTTCGAGGCCGAAACCGTTGACCACATTCAGCACACCCGGCGGCAGCAAGTCCTGAATCAGTTCGACCAGTACGAGAATGGACGCAGGTGTTTGCTCGGCAGGCTTGAGCACGATGCAGTTCCCCGCGGCGAGCGCCGGCGCGACTTTCCACACGGCCATCAGGATCGGGAAATTCCACGGAATGATCTGACCGACCACACCCAGTGGCTCATGAAAATGATAGGCCACGGTATCCGCGTCGATCTCGGAGAGCGTCCCTTCCTGTGCGCGAATGCAACCGGCGAAATAGCGGAAATGATCGATCGCGAGCGGGATGTCGGCGGCGAGCGTTTCGCGGATTGGTTTGCCGTTGTCGATCGATTCGGCGAATGCGATGCGCGAGAGGTTCTGCTCCATGCGGTCCGCAATGCGGTTCAGGATGTTCGCGCGCAAGGCGGGCGACGTATCGGCCCACGCTTTACGGGCGCGGTGAGCCGCATCCAGAGCGAGTTCGATATCTTCTTCCGTCGAACGGGGAATCGACGTGAAGGGTTCGCCGGTGATCGGCGACACGTTGTCGAAGTACTCGCCACGCACAGGAGGAACCCACTCGCCGCCGATGAAATTGGCGTATTGCCGCGCATACGGAAATTCGACATCGAGAAACTGCATATCTGCGTGATTCATGCCTGACTCCTCCAAATGATTGTCTGAACGCCGACGGAGAAAGCGCGCTTTGGCGTGACGTGTGCGCATCACCGCGGCTCTTCATCGTGAGGAGCATTCAGCGAGAAGCGTGCCATTGGACCTGAGTGTGCGGCATGCATAGCGACGAGCGCGGTTCACTCGCGCGCGCTTTGCTTCATCGGTGGGGCAACTGTCATTTTTAGCAACACATGTGCGTTCGAATGTGCCACGCCGCAACACTGCCGGCACGCATGGAGAGCCGCTCTTTCACGCGATTGCGGCGCGCTTTCATCGACCATCGCGGCCCGAGGCGCACTTGCCGTCAATGGCACGCGACTTGCCTTGAATGGCCCGCAGCCAGTCTGCGTTCACTAGACGATGGCGCCGCCGCACGGCCTCGCGTCGACAACTCAACAGGAGACAAGGATGAAAGCACGTTTAGCTTCGGCGACGCGGCCCACGGCGCTTGCAATGAGCGTGGCGACCGCCGTCAGTCTGTTATTCGGATCGGCGATGGCCGCCGGCGACTACCCGGCCGTCACCTATGAGCGATTGACCGCTGCGCAGAGCGACCCCGGCTGGCTCACGTACTACCGCACCTATAACGGCCAGGCGCACTCGCCGCTCAAACAGATCGACACTGCGAACGTGAAGAACCTCAAACAGGTCTGGAGCTACAAGTTTCCGGCGGACCTGCAGCAGGGATTCGAAGCCACGCCGATCGTCAACGGACGCTTTCTCTTCGTGACCACGCCGAAGGACAACGTCTATGCATTCGACGCGGTAACCGGCAAGCAATTGTGGAAGTTCGAACCGAAGCTCGGTGCGGAGTCGTTCAAGACGGCATGTTGCGACGTGATAAATCGCGGCGTGGCCCTGTATGGCAAGAACGTCTACGTCGCGATGCTGAGCGGTGACGTGGTCGCACTCGACGCGCAGACTGGCGCGGTTGCGTGGCGCAAGCAGATGTTCGAGCCGGGGCTCGGCTATGCATTCTCGCTGGCGCCGCTCGCGCTCGACGGCGCATTGGTGGTGGGCAGCGCCGGCGGCGAATACGGCGCACGCGGCTTTATCGCGGCGTTGAATCCGGACGACGGCAATGTGCTGTGGAAGCGCTTTACGGTGCCCGCGGCTGGCGAGAAGGGTGGAGATACGTGGCCGAACGGCATGCAGGAACATGGCGGCGCGCCGGCCTGGCTGACGGGCACTTACGACGCCGCGTCGAAAACGCTTTACTGGGGCGTGGGCAACCCAGGCCCGTGGCTGGCCGATCTGCGTCCGGGCGACAACCTTTACTCCGATTCGCTCCTCGCACTCGATCCGAAGAACGGCGATCTCAAATGGCATTACCAGTACACCAAGCATGACACATGGGACTACGACGGCGTGAATACGCCGGTGCTGGCGACGATCAAGTATCAGGACAAGGAGTACGACGCGATCATTCACGCGGACCGCAATGGTTTCTTCCATGCGATCGACCGCGGCACAGGCAAGCTGATCTATGCGAAGCCGTTCGTGACGGCGACTTCGGTAACGGGCTATTCGGCGGACGGCGCGCCGATTCAGGACGCGTCGAAGTACCCGAAGGCCGGCACGACGATCGAGACCTGCCCGAGCTTCCTCGGCGGCAAGAACTGGTGGTCGGTTTCGTACGATCCGGACAAGCACATTGCAGTCGTCCCGGCTTTGCACGCATGCATGTCGCTGTCGGGCAAATCGGTGAACTACATGGAAGGCTTGCCGTACCTCGGCGAAGGCTTCGAAATCAAACCGGAGCCCGGCAGTAAGGGTTATGGCGAGCTGCAGGCGATCAATGTCGACACGGGCAAGAAAATCTGGAGCCACTGGAGCAAGATGCCGTGGAACGGCGGCGTGGCGACCACGGCCGGTGGTCTTGCGTTTAGCGGCTCGCTCGACGGCCACCTGTACGCATTCGATGTGACGACCGGCAAGGTGTTGTGGCAGAGCCCGAAGCTGGCAAGCGGAATCGTCGCTCAACCTTCGGTGTTCGAGGCCGACGGCAAGGAGTATGTCGCCATTCTCGCGGGCTACGGGGGCGCGAATCCGATCTGGGGCGGCCCGATGGCGAAGGCGGCGGAGAAGGTTCCACGCGGCGGCACGTTGTATGTGTTTGCGCTCAACCACGGCTGATGTCCACATGGCTGTCGCGACAAGCTGGCCGCGTCCGCATGGACACAGTCACCCGGTCGTGACGGTCTGGCCTTTTCTGGAAACAGGATCATGAAGACTCGACTCAATAGGTTCGCCGTTGCCGGTGTCTTGCTGGCCACCGGCGCACTGGCACCGGGACTCGCCAGCGCAGGTGTGCGCGTGTGCACGTTTCCCGGCAGTCCCTCGACCGCGCTCGACGAAGCGGTCGCGCGTGAAGCGTTTCGCACGGCCGGTATCGCGCTGTCGCTCTCTCCCGGAGGATTCGACAGTGGCGATGACGACGGCGTCTCGCTGAAGGAACTGAACGCGGCACTGGCGAGAAAATGCGATGTGATAGCCGGCTTTCCGCGTTCGACAGTGGCGGATGGTTCCGGCAGCAAACTGACCTTCTCGCGCGGTTATCTGCGCTCCGGCTACGTCAGCATCACCACGCGAGAATCGTCCACGCCCGCCGGCGGAGCCGAGGTGGTTGCGGCAACCTATGCGAGCCCCGCGCAACTGATTGCCGTGCAGCAGCCGAACGTGAAACTCGACCTGGAGAACACAGCGGAGCTGACGGTCGACGCCGTGGCGAGCGGGCATGCGCAGCGCGCGATCGTCTGGTATCCGGCGGTGGTGGCTTACACGATCAAACATCCTGAGCGGCACTTCCGGATTGTCAATGCCGCCTCGCAGTATGCCGACTGGCAGTTGGTGTTCGCGTTCGGCAAGAACGGCGCGGGGTTACAGCCGCGAATCGACGCGGCGCTCGAAAAGATGGCATCGGACGGCCGGCTCGCGGCATTGTCTCGCCACTGGACTCTCCCCGAAGCGGCTCAGGCGAGCAGTTCTGCCGCGCCGGCGTTTGCCTATCGCGATGGCCCAGGCCGTGGCGGCGCGGTGTGGCGTATGACTTTGGCATCCGGGCAAGGTTCGCAGCAAGGTCGGTTTCTCAAGGTCGATGCGAGCGCAGCCGCCGATGCGCCGAGTTTCGACCGTACGCAGGTCGCGCACGGCAAGACGCTTTACTCGAGTTCGTGTGCGAAATGCCACGGTCCCGACCTGCAGGGACTCAATGCACCCGCATTGCGCGGGCCGGCTTTTGCGCCGGCTGCCAATGCGAAGCTGACTATCGGCGGGGTGTACGGATACATGGCGAACAATATGCCGGCTGACCGCCCAGGCAAGATGAAGCCGCAGGATTATGCGGACATCATGGCCTTCCTGCTGTATTCAAATGGCTATAGCGCGAGCAGCACCAAACTCACCGACGATAGCGCCAAGGCATCGACCACGCCGCTCAACGCGCACACATCGCAATAGGCCCGGTATCTTTCTTCACTGAGTTTCTTCAGTGCGTCGTCCGCCATGGAACGACGAAGGCCCGGCAGTCTTCCCGTCATTCACGGGGAGCGCCGGGCCGCCTTCCTTGTAACCGTCACTTTATCCATTACCCCTGCCGCATGACGTGTCCCTGCTGCGAACAGGCAGCGGAGCGTCGATCGGCGCAGCCGTGTCAGTCCAGCCAGCCGCGTTGCCGCGCATGGTCGATGAAACGGTACACGTCGGCGGCGAGGTCGGACGCTCTGAACAGATCTTCCAGTTCACCGATAATGTCGTCCAGTTCGCGTGTCCCGTCGCAGCGCACGAGAATTTCCCCCGCGCTCGGATTGAGATTCACGGTGCCATCTGGAGAGAGCAGCACGTAGGTATCCCGAACGCCTTCCCATTGCAGGCGGAACTTCGTGCGCAAACAGGGCCGAAGGCTGGCGTAATGGTCGTGGTGCGGGGCATTCATACGGGTTACGCCTTTAAGATCTCTTCGAGCATCAGCCCGAGCCGGCAATCCTGGTCTTCATGGGCCATGTTCCGTGCGCCGTCACGCTCGCTCACATAAAGCGAGCGGCGTGCGGCGTTTTATCGTTGCTTTAGCGATTGGCGATATACATCGTGATTTCAAAACCGAAACGCAGATCGGAATAGGCGGGGGTGGTCCATTGCATGACTGTCTCCTTGAATAAAACATGTGATTGAAGAACCGCATAGGTGAAGCGGCCGTGTCGATTAACGCAAAGTCTGTGCCGGGAGAATAGAGCCAAGTTGGAAGCTGTGGAGGACGCGCCGAATGATTAGCATGTCGAATGGATAAAAAAATAATCGATGTGTGCTGTGACGTCGCGTGTTCCGCGCTCGGACCGGGCGCGGAACACCTGTTCATTTCAGTTACAGCACTGTTGCAAATTGGAGCAGTTGTGACACCTACGAGTCAGGCCGCGTTTTCCGAGTCGCTCAAACCCTGCAACGGCAGCTTTCTATAAATCGTGTTGCGCGAGATGCCAAGCGCGCGAGCGGCCGCCGACACATTGCCGCCATGTTGTGCCACGGCTTGGGCAATGACGCTGGTGGCGACGTCTTCGAGACGTCCGCTTGGCAGCGGTAAGGCTTCTGTGCTGGCTGTGCCCGGCGCGGTAGCCGTGCGCAAGCCGTCGAAGAAATCGTCTGGCAAATGCTCGTGGCGAATCTGGCCGTCCGCATCGACCATGGCCGCCGCCGTGCGCAGAAGATTGCCCAACTGCCTGAAATTGCCCGGCCATGCGCATTGCTCGAACAGCGCCATCACGTCCGAGGCAACGCTCAGGCGCTGCCCTTCTGCGCTTTCGGCAGACGCGCATTGCAGCATCTTCTGGATGACGGCGGACAGATCCGTGCGCTCGCGCAGCGGCGGCAGTTTGACCACCATGCCGTTCAGGCGGTAGTACAGATCCTCGCGAAACCGGTTCTGCGCAATCATCTCACGCAGGTCGCGGTGGGTCGCGCAGATGACGGCGATATCGACCGGTATCGACTTCGACGAGCCAAGCGGATTGACAAGCCGTTCCTGCAGCACGCGCAGCAAGCGCACCTGCAACGGATAAGGCATGTCGCCGATTTCGTCGAGGAACAGCGTGCCGCCATTGGCTTGCAGCAGTTTGCCGACGGCGCCTTTGCGCCGCGCGCCTGTGAACGCGCCTTCCTCGTAGCCGAACAACTCGGATTCGATCAGCGTTTCCGGTATCGACGCGCAGTTGACCGCGACGAACGCGCCGGAGCGCCGCGGCGAGTCGTTGTGAATCGCCTGTGCGAGCAGCTCCTTGCCGGTTCCAGTCTCACCGGTGATCAGGATCGGTATGTCCTTGCCGATCACCTTGCGGATTTTGCCGATGACTGCCGTGATCTGCGGGTCGCCCGTGTCGAGGTAGCTGAGTTTCGACAACGCACCCGCGGCTGGCGCCGGCGCTTCCGCGCGCTGGGCCGTGCGTGGTTCGCGGGTTTCCTGCGACAGCGAGCTCGCCTCGGTGCGAGTGGCGCGGCGGAATTCGACGTGTGCGCAGACCACCGCGCCAGTGTGCAGGTTCAGCGATAAATGCCGGTCCCGGCTGACTCGCTGGTGATCGAGTAGTTGCGCGCTCGTGAGACCGAATAACGACGACAGCGTATGCGCGCGCAAGCCCGCGAGCGGCATGCCCAACTGGAATTGCGCACTGCGATTGGCGGACAGGAAACGGCCGTCGCAGGTGAATGCGGCGATGCCTTCCATCAAGGTGCCGAGAAATTCAGGGCGGCCGTGAAAGGCGATTTGCAAGGTTTCGCGAAAGGTGCTCGTAAACAGATGATTCTCGATCATCTGCACGGACATTTTCGCCAGCGCCATGGTGTGCTGGTGATAGCTGCGATAGTCGCCGGTGACATCGAGCACGCCGATCAGATCGCCGTATGGATCGAGGATCGGCACACTGGAGCAGGTGAGAAAGCGATTGGCCGCCAGATAGTGCTGCTCGCCGTGGATGGCGGTTGGGCATCGCTCGGCGAGAGCCGTGCCGATTGCGTTCGTGCCTTGGCGGTCCTCGGCCCAGTTGGCGCCCGGGCGCAGCGCGACTTTCTCGGCGCGCCGCAGAAAGTCGTCGTCGCCGATCGAATGAAGAATCAGGCCTTCGGCGTCGGTCAGCACGATCATGCTCTGCGTGTTGACGATCTGCTCATGCAGCGTTTCCATCACCGGCGTGGCATGTGCGCAGAGCACACGGCTTTGTTCCAGCTTCAACGAAAGCTCGGCCGCGGGCAGGACGTCGTAGTCCGGCCGCATCAGCGCGCTCAAGCCGAAAGTTTCGGAGCGTTCGTGGGATTTCTGAATCGACGGTGTGAGCCAGCCGGGCTCATGGGCCGTCATTGGCGCTACAGCGTGATAGACCTCATCGCGCATTGTCTCCTCCTGCTGGTCAGCCCCGTTCGTTTTGCCGGGGTCGTGCGGGTACTTCAACAAGCAAGTCATATGCCAGTGAAGTGTTTCGCGGAGTCGGCGGTTGTTCCTGCCATCGCCTTGATGGGGCAGCTGAATTGAGCGTCAACGGAACACGTCGTCTGGATACCCGCGGTCAGTGTGTATGTTCGTGCCGAAACCCGTAGCGGGTTTGATCTGACTCAAACCATGTCCTCGGGGAAGCGATCCGGGCGACTCAATACATTGAGCCGCGCTTGCGGCGCTTATAGGGACCGGTGTGTGGCCTGGCGCTTAGCCGTAGCGTGTGCGTGAGTTTCATGGCGTTCCGCGAGGCAGGCAACGGACATGAAATTTTCCCGCAATCGAGCCGCGGAAGGGGTGAAAGCAGGCGGATTGCCATGAACGGGGAGAGACGTGACATCGTGAACAGGATGAGCGATCGGAGCGAATGCATAACGTCTGAACCATTCACCATACCCGCGCACCAGAAAGCCTCCCGAGCGATCAATGTATTGCTGGCGGGACGTTTCATACACTTTCCGAAGCGCAAACCAGGGCACTTGGGGAAGGTCATGGTGTACTGCGTGATAGTTATTGTTCAGAAACAGCAGACGCCAGAACCACGCCGCTTCGTTGACGACGGTGCGATGCTCGTGCGCGTGCGCCGTACGATGTTCCTGGAACGAGCGGACCGAACCCAGCGACAGCGATCCATATCCCACACCGACAATAAAGACCCACGCCGGGACCGCGCAGACATGTTGCAGCCAGGCGGTGAGCGCGGCGAGTGCGGCGAAGTGCGCAAGCCACACCGGCACATCGCGCCATTCACCACGTTTGATCTGACGCAGCGCATCGACACCGGTCGCGGCGATGGCGAACGCGGGCCCGACCAGCAGGCGGCCGATAAACGTATTACGGAAGGTCAGCAGCGCGCGAATCGCCCAACCCGCGCGTCGCCACGCGCTAGCGCTGACGAAGTAACTCTCGGGATCGCGCTCGGGATGCGTGAGATGCGGATCGTCGTGATGTTGAAGATGCGAATCGCGGTAAATGCCATACGGAAAGCACACGGCGAGCGGCGCGAAACCGAGCAGCGCGTTGACGAACGGCGAACGCGTGGGGTGGCCGTGCAGCAGTTCATGCTGCAATGACATGTACCACGTGCCGAGCACAGCCAGCAGGAGCGTAGTAAGCGGTAAGCCGAGGTCGCGCGCATGTGTCGCCACGCTGAACCATCCGCCATAGATCGTCACGATCAGCGCCCAGGTCGGCCATTGCGTGCGCCATGTCCAGCTTGTCGCGAGGCGGGCGAGTGTGTTGCGTTGCGTGTCGTCGAGGTAAATCGCCATGAAAGGGATCGGTCGGAATGCAGGTTCAGACCGATCCTACGGACCCCCGAGCATTGCCAGAACCAATTTGTTCAGCAATGCATCTGCTAAAACGTGCATAGCGGCGCCAGCTTGCGCGCGGCGGGCCGCCTGGCCTCGTTGGTCAGGCGCTTACCGGGCGTCCGCCACGCGGCACGCGTGATCGAGCAGGCCTTCGGCCGAGCCGTTGCCGTTCTCCACGTCGATCCCGCTGTTCACGACCAGCCAGCCGTCTTTTTCCGCGGAAGGCCCCGCACCCGTCACGAGGATGGTTTGCGTGGCCATCGTCCCGGCCCCCTGATTGTCCCGCGCGACGATGTGAAACGGATTGTCAGCGTGCGTGAGCGTGCTCACGCGCATGATGCGGTAACGGTTGCCGTCGAGCGTGTCCCAATGCCATTCGTCAGGCGCATCTTTCGCGTGCCGTGCGAGCGCTTCACTGATATCGCCGCGCATGCAATCGATATGAATATGCAGCTGGTTTTGCGAGCGGCGGTATTGCGAGTTGATCTCGAGGCCGAGTTGATTGTCCGGCAGATCACGCTTGACCGACTTCTCGACGTAGGTCCGCGCGTTCCAGGCGTCGACCCAGTAGTCCTGCGCGTGCGGCGCGAGCACGAGTGGACTTTCAATGCCGGTGATACGGTCGGTTGGAATCAATAGATACTGTGACCGTCCGACAATATCCTTCAGGATAGCGTAGCGTTTGTCGAGGTCGACTGCCGTGCATTGGCCCGGCGTGCCGGTGGCCTGTTGCGACGGCACACAGCGCAGGTCGACAATTTTCCACAGCGCATTCGAGTCGATTGTGGCGAGGCGCGCGCATGCGCTTGCAGCCAGCGCGACGGCTAACGTGGCCACGATTCGCGCACCGTAGCGCAAGCGGGCCCGTCTGCGGTGGGCGGGCGTTGGTGTTTTCATCGGCGGTAGAGTCAAATTTTTTAGAGTTGTCGCGGAGGTTGTTTCGGTATCAGAGCAACGGCGCCGGCAGCGAGCCGAGGATCTGCTCGAAGGCGACGCCGATAGCAAGAAGGCGCCGGTCCTCACCGAGTGGCCCATCCAGTTCCAGTCCAACCGGCAGGCCGCCCGCCGTCATGCCCGCCGGCAGCGAAAGTCCCGGAATGCCCGAGGTGCTGGCCGGATCGGTGTTGCGCAGGAACGCGTCCATTGTGTCGATCGGCGGCGATCCGTCTATGGATACCGTCGACGAGCCGTTCACGTCGTCGATCGGCACGGCGGCGAGGCGCGTGGTCGGAAATAGCAGCGCGTCGAGGCGTTCATCGGCGAAGGTCGCGGCAACGTATTGCTGCAAGCGCGGCCGCCAGTCATTCAGCGCCGCGTCGTAGTGCTCGCCGAGGACATCGGCGAGTACGCCGTCGTAGATCGCGCGCACGTCCGGGCTCGCGATGCGGGCCGCCATGTCGACGACGGTTCTGACCGGCGCATCATTGGCGACGAGCCAGGCGAGCACGTCGTCGCGCGCCTCATGGATCGCAATCGGGCCGCCCACCATGCCATTCAGACCGTTCAACTCGCTCATTGCCACGGGCACGAACACCACGCCCGCCGCTTCGAGCCTCTTCAACGCGGCACGCGCGACGTCCTCCACCTGCCGCTCGAGCCCTTCCCACAGCGGCGCGGGCAAGCCGATGCGCAAGCCGTTCAGCGCGATGACCGGCAACGCGCCGGCGCCGGTGATCACGCCGTCGAGCAGCGCGATATCGGCGACGGTGCGCGCCATCGGCCCCACCGTGTCGCGCGTATGGCTGATCGGCACCACGGCGTCTGGATCGTGATAGCGCCGCTCGGCGCCGCCGTTGCCGACCGACGGACGAAACCCCACGGTGCCCGTCAACGCGGCGGGGATGCGGGTCGAACCGCCCGTGTCGGTGCCGAGGCCCGCCGGCGCGATACGCGCGGCAATCGCCGCCGCCGTGCCGCCGGACGAGCCGCCCGGAATCAGCGTGGGATCGTAGGGATTGCGCACCGGCCCGGCGTGCGAGGCGAGGTTCGTGCTCGTAATGCCGAATGCCAGTTCGTGCATATTGGCTTTGCCTAGTATGATCGCGCCCGCGTCGATGAGCCGCTGCACCGAGGGCGCATTGGACTTCGGCACGAAGCCCGCGAGCGCCGGGGTGCCCGCCGAGGTTTGCAAGCCGGCGGTGTTGATGTTGTCCTTCACGACAATGGCGAGGCCTGCGAGCGGCAAGCGCGCCTTGTCGGCCGCGGGCAGTGCGTCGATACGCCGCGCGGCGGCGAGCGCTCCGTCGAGCTCGAGCGTGGTGAGCGCATTGAGGCTCGAGAGCGCCGCCGCACGCGCGAGCAGGGTGGCCACATAGTCGGCGGCTTTCAGGCGGCCGGACTGGATCGCGGCAACGGCTTGCGTGGCGCTCAGCGCGAGTTGTTCATCAACGGTCCATGTCATGGCCGGTGTCTCCTTCGTCTTATGTCGGTGTCCGGCGCGAGGGTTTCATGAAGCGCAGCGCGAGACGCGCGAGCGTCGGCACCAGCTTGGGACGCAACAGTCTTGCATCGTAGCCGCTCATGCGCCGGTCGTTTTCCGCGAGGCACAACGCGAACAGGTCGCGCGCGTTCATGGCTTCGCCGATCACGCCGCTGCTCGCGGGAAGAAAATTCGAATCGTGCGCCATGCCTTCAGCGTCGATACCTTTCGCGATCGCCACACGCTGCCAGACCAGCACCACCCAGATCGCGGCTACGCGCAACGCGTGCCACGGTCTGCGCCACAGCGGCATGGTGCGGCGATGCCACGCCACCCAGTTGATGAAAAACAGAATGTGGCGCGCCTCTTCCTGAATCACGGGCTCGAAAGTCTCGACCAGCGCCTCGGGAAAAAAGCCTGACTGCTGCGCCGAGCGGAACAGCCCGAACGCAAAGAAACTGTCGATGCACTCGCTATAGCCCGTGCGCATCCATTCCCACTCGGCGTCGCGCGGGACGGGATAGGGTGGCTCGGGTGCGATCTCGATCCCGTAGGCGGCAATCAGCTTCGAGAGCACGTGCTTGTGACGTGCTTCTTCGTCGCCGTCCATGGTGATCGCTTCGCGCAGCAGGGGATCGCTCAATTGCGCGGCATAGGTATGCACGGCGATCGACGCGCGGCCTTCGGTCTGCACCGCGATGTCCCAGATCGGCAGCGCGCACAGCCGTTCGAGCGCGTCCGGCGGCAACGCCGGCCAGTCGATCACGGCCGGCTTATAGGGGTTGTGGGTTTCAAGCAGCATGCGGCAAAACATCTGCTTGTGCGCCTCGGAACCGATCTTCACGCGGGCGGGGCCGTGGAAGGTCCAATGGCGCAGGGTGCGGTCTTCGGCAACATCTGTCAGTGTGTCGGACATGGCAGGCGTACAGAGGGCGAACTCGATGTGTCGCCTATTCTGGCACAACCCTTCAAATTCCGACGTCGAGCGGCGCACGCCTCGCGGCGCCGCTCCCGACGCGCATGATGCGCTTGAAGCGAGTGGCGTTACTGGTGGTTATCGATCCACATGCGTCCCCAGCGGAATGCGTAGGCAAGAGCGTGCTCTTCGTCGAAGAAGTAATCGAGCGCGTCGAATGAATACGCCTGAGCGTGACTCGCGGAAGTTTTCTCGATGGTCAGGTTGGCGGCGAACAGGCCATTGGGAAGCTGTTGTGCGGCCGGTGCAACTTCATAACCCTTGTAGCGAATATGTGCGTTCATGATTTTTGACAGTCAGTGTCCCCGCGTGCGTTGCGAGAAGGCCGGCTCGTCGGACGCAACCCGTAGCGTCACGCGGCCGGTAAATCAGCGGGCAGGTCAAGCGTAGGCCGCGCTGCGCAGCGGGTGAACCAATCAATCGTCGTTAGCAAATCAGCAGGCAGGTTAGGAGTAGCCCCGATCGGATCATATGCGCTGTGTTCGAGCACACTATCCGGCGTTGTGGATCGCGGGTCTGTTATGTGCCGCACGGTTTGCACGAACGACGACGACCGCCGTGGCCGCCCGGGCGGATCCACGGCGTCGTGAGACGGTAGGCAGAGAAGGGAACTAAACCGAGGGAGTTAAACCGAGGGAATCAAACCGCGTGCAGCAGGCGTGCGGACGGCGTGTCCTTGAGCGCGCTGCCGATCGGCGCGGCGTCCGGCGTGCGATGGGCGTTGAACGCCAGCGCGAATTGCGCGGCTTGCTGGCCGACCGTGGCGAGCTGATCGACGACCTTCGCGTCGGAACAGGTGTCGACGGTATCGAAGCGCGTTTCCAGCGTGTTGATGCCGGCGCCGAACGGCGTGGGCCAGCCGCGCAACGCGTGAACGATCGAGCGCAACGACGTCAGCACCGAGCCGGCGGCTTGCCAGCCGTAAGCCGTGACGATACAGCCGACCGCGCGGCCGTCCAGATACGGGCGTTCGTCGGCGCGCAGTTCTTCCAGCGTGTCGAGCGCGTTCTTGACGAGACCGGATACGCCGCCGTGATAGCCGGGCGTGGCGATGATCAGCGCGTCCGCGTGGCGCACGGCCTCGATCAGTTCGAGCTGTTCGTCCGTGCGGTGGGGCTGTTCCGGAGCATAGTGAGGCAGGCTATGCAGGAAGGTGCCGCCGAACAGGCGGGTGTTCGCGCCGGCGGCTTGCGCGCCGCGCAACGCGAAGCCGAGTGCGCGCTCGGTCGACGAAGCGGCGCGCGTCGTGCCGCCAATGCCGACGACGAGCGGCCGGCGAGAATGATCGAAACTGGTCAACGAAATGCTCCTTCGGTAGCGGCTCACGATGCGCCGGCGCGGGGCTGCGCGCAGCGGACCGGGGCGAACCGGACTTTGAAGTGTCATCTTAATGAGCGCGGGGCGCGGCACGAAGCGACTTTTTGTTCTAACGATATAACCGCGCGGCGTGTTGGCGCAGTGGCGGTGCGCCCGCCGCCGGCACGGCGGGGGCATGTAACACGCCCTGCAATGCACTTGAGGCCGCGCCGGATAAGCATATGGCGAAGCATTGGTTGGGCGCGCGACAACGGGCGGCTATGATCGAATCGTCTCCTCCATGACATCTCCTTGACATGGGATTCGGCCTCGCCACGCCAGTGGCGGGGCCTTTTTTTATCCTGCGAGCGAGCAGCGCCCGCGCGGACCGCTTCACGATAAAGCCGTTTTTTGCATGCTACGATGGTCCGCGAAGCGAATCACCGCGAGGTCGAGCAAGCAATGGCAACCCTTTATGACACCCTCGGCGTGCCCACGCACGCCACGGACGAAGAAATCAAGCGGGCCTACCGGAAGGCCGCGATGAAGTGGCATCCCGACCGAAATGGCGGCGCCGAGGAAGTTGCGCGCGCCACCTTCCAGGAAATCAAGGACGCGTATGCGATCCTCTCCGACGCCGCGCAACGCAAGGTGTACGACTCGGTCTACGCCGAGCAGATGCGCGGCTGGGAAGCGCAACGCGCTCGCCAGCAGCAGGCCCGCGCCGAGCGCGAAGCGGCGGCGCGCGCCGCTGAAGAGGCCGCGTATGCGGAGATGGTCTCGCTAGCGATGCGTTTCGCCGATGATGGCCACAACCGCGACGTGCTGTTCGGCGTGCTGCTCGGGCGTCGATGCGAGGCGCGGCGAGCCGCGCAGATCGCGGATAGCGTGTCGGCGCTGCAGATCTCGCGCCGTGAAGCTGCGAAGGCAAAAGCGAACACGGCGGCCGATACGGTCAATGCGCCCGAGGCTGCCGATATTGCCGATGTATCAGCGCAGCCCGAAACCACGTCTGCTAAACAGGACGGCGCGACGCAAGCCGCGCAGGCCAACCGCACCGCTCCTGACAAGCGTGCGGAACCCGCAGCCGAAGCTCATCCGGCGGGTGTCTTCGAAGGCTTGTGGTTTCAGTTTCTCAATGGATTGCGGTTTTAACCTGTCGCGCTGATGGCCCGGCGCGATTGACGTCGGCCGCGCGAGCGGAATGCTCGCGCGTCGGCGGCGACTGTCGCGTTTCGGGCCGAGTTTCGGGCCGATATAGGAGCCCTCGAATCGCAGCCATGTGAGGAATAGCGCCTTGGCCGCTAGACCATAGAGGTAGACCGAATTGATATAGAGAGCGGGCTTTAGCGCCCGAATTTGCGCTTCTAGAATCAAAGACATGGCCGTGGAATGCGAGGTCCGATCACGGCAAGTAAGAGCGATGCCTGCTCATTGCCACGCGAACCGCTTCGCTCGATTTCCACGCAGTCGATCCCTAGAGGCACGACGGCCATGTTCACTTTCATCGTAGTCGTTGCGGTGGCGGCGTTTATTCCCTACGTCGCGGCACCCGGTATTGCGAATGGCGTGAAGGCGATCAGCACGCCGCCCGCGGCGATGTTGTTCGACACTCCGCCCGCACCGGCGGCCGACGGAAGCGATGCAGCCAACCGGATCGTGTCCGGTCAGCGCGAGACCGACGCTTCCGTCTGAAACGTGCGCGTTTCGGTAGCTCTCGAATGAAGGCTCAATGAAAGCTTTGCGCGTGCGCTGGTACACTTCGGGCCGGCGCAGCGCACGGTGTCCGTGAATGAAACTCCCCTGGTACAAATTCTCGTGGCGCAACAAATTTGATCATCGTAGTGTCACGAGGGCGCAAGACTGAGCCGGCAGAATTGCAGATAGAACCAAAAAAATACAGGGTACGGGGTAAGCGTGACCAGAAAATATAAGGTGCTGTTTCTCTGTCGCGAGAATTCGGCACGCAGCATCATCGCCGAAGCTCTATTGAGGGAACTGGCGGGACACCGGTTCGACGCTTTCAGCGCGGGACCGGAGCCGGCCGCCCGGGTTCATCCATTCGCGGTCGCGCAATTGCGGCCAGGCATCTCGGATCTCGGCGTGCTCAGCCCGAAAAGCTGGCTGGAATTCACCGGGGAATGGGCGCCGCGCATGGACCTCGTCATCGCGCTGGACGAATCCGTCGACGCGCGCCATGCGCCCGCGTTTCCGGGTGCACCACCGTCGTGCATCTGGAATTTCGCCGATCCGCTCGCCGTGGATATCTCCGAGTCCGAACGCGCGCGCCTGTTCGACAAGGTTTTCTGGCAAATCGTGCGGCAGGTCAGTGGGTTTATCGAACTGCCGGAATACGCAACGCCGCCCTCGGCCTCGGTCAACGCGGCATCGATTTGCGCGCCCATCGTTTCGGCGCACGGCGCCACCACTTGCGACGCGTAATCGCTAACCGGCGCCGCTGCGGACACGACTGCGCCCAAAGCAAAACGTCACGCAAGGTCACCGCACGAATTGCGCGGAAGTCGGCGGGTCGCCAACGGCTGCATACGGTTAGCGCGCGAAGCCAGGTCTTTCATGGCGTTATGCCGCTCAATCATTAGCATGAGCCCCAACGGTGCGGTGGTTCAGCGATTGTTCGAGCGCGCGAGCGGACTGCCTGCGAACGGGTCGTTTTGCCAGTCCACACGTTTTTTCGGCTGCGGCGCGGGCGCCGGCGCCGGCGCGGCCGACAACTCGAAGTGATCGATAGACTGCCCCGCGCTGATGGCCTGTTTCAGCCACTGGGGCATCTCACCCTGGCCGTCCCAGCTATCTCCGGTCGCGCTACGGTAGCGTTCGCCCTTTTTCGCTGCCGGCTCGGACGCCAGTACTGCAGCAAGGTCTTCTGGTTTGATACCAAACTCTTCCATGCGGTGGCGGAGATACGCAATCATGCTATCTCGCTTCCTTTCGTCCATAAGATATTCGTCCTTCTAAAGCGTCCAGCGTTCTGTCAATTACAGATTGCAAGGGGAAACCGCGACAGCATCGAGCCCATTTAGATGGGGACGGCCCGCAGTGTGGTTATCGATTGAAGGAAATCCAAAGGCAGCGTCAGAAAAAACGTCGTTCCCTATATCGCGGCGCAGCATATGGCCGACCCCGCCGCCTATCAAACCAGGTTATCAGTCAATGGATATTCGAGCAGCTCCGCTGCGCGGCAGATAAGGCTGGATAAGCCTCATGCCCACAAGGGAGGAAACGTTATTGACGATGCATTGATTGCGGATGACCGGTTTCATCTCCACGCTCCGTCTCTCGCCGGTGCCTCGCGCGGGGCCGATTATTTACGTTATGCCAGCATCATAACGCACTGTGTGGCCAAAGCACGTGCAGGGTCGATTGATTTTGTTTCAAATGCACGCTTTTGAACTCGCCCGCCGCGTTGGACCACGCCGGGTGTTCCGCGATTGAATTCCTGAGTGGCCGAGCTATAAAGAAACAGCGGAGCCAAAATCCGCACTTCCAGCCTGCGACGACTGATTCCGGCCAGTGGCGAGAACGCGTCCGACATCGGTTGCAGGTCTGGCAAGGTGTTACCCGTTTAGTTCGATGACTCGCCGCAGCAGTTCGCATCGACATCGACTCGTCCGCCAGCCCTATCGGGCCGCCGGGCGTCTTTTCACGGACCGATTGTCTGGAGGACGAGAACTGCTGCGCCGGATTCAAGGAGTCTGGACATGAAACTACGATTATTGATGGCGGCGGCCAGCGCCGTGCTCGTTCTCGCGCCGCGAACGGCGAGCGCGCAGGAGATGCAAAGCCCGCAGGCGGCCGGACTGTCGAGCAGCGCAATGATGCAACGGAACGCGAACGAATCGGCGCAGGCCACGACCGATATTTCGTTCGGCGAACCGGCAGGGGGCATGGATGCCGGCGCCCAACCGGTGCAGAACGTGTCCTATGGAGGCGTGGCAGCGGGGCAGTCGGAGGCAGGAGGCCGGCAAAGCCAACGATGCGCTTCTTCCGCGCCGCAATGCAGTGTCTATTTTGGTCAATGACAGATTCGTCTTTGGGAATGCGGTGTGCATTGCAGGCATCGCATTCCCGCCACTTCCTTGTCGCTTCCCCGTCACTTCCCATTGCGCTGTGCTTCTTGCTTAAGCGAGCGCTCTTATGCGAGCGACATGCCGTGCAGCGAATGACCGGTGCGTTCGCGTAGACGTCCCATCATCGCGTCGAGATCATGTCCTTGCACCGTGGCGCGTTCGGCGAAACCGCGGAATTCATCCAGCAGTGCGCGCCACGACGCATGCCAGCGCGTTTCCCTGATGCACGTTCCCGCTGAATTGGCGATGCGCAACACGCCGTTGTCCGGATAAAAGGTGACGGTGACCGGCATGCCGTCGATCACGCAAGTGGCGGTGCAGGGGCGGGTGCTAACCATGGGCGATGTCCTCATTGTGATAAGCGGTTGAATGCGCGTTAAACGCTGACGTGGCCTTCAGCAAACGCTGTGCCCAAACGTGCCCATTTGAATTCGCCAGAAATCGAAGCGTCATGCTCGCGCGGGTTGCAGGCGCAAGCGCCGCACGAATAACCCCACGCGTGACCGCAATTTTCCGGAGTCGTCAGCGGGCGATTTAATACGATGTTATGGTGTATTCCATTCGGGTTTTCACCCGCTAATCTTCCAGACTGCACTCGCATCGCTGCCGGCAAGCAGGCCAATATGGCCTGCTTTTTTCATCGTGCCTGCGCTTCGCGAATGGATTAGCGCGGTGTGGCCGCTCCAATCCCATCTGTTGTTTAGAGACTCGCTAACAATACTATGTTGATCGAAGATACTCTCCCGTCCAGCAGTGCTTCGCTGGACGACGGCGCCCCGTCGTCCCTGCGATCGTGGCTTGCCGTGCTCGCCGTCGCGGTCGGCGCTTTTGCTTTCGTCACGACGGAATTTCTACCGGTCGGACTGTTGCCGCGGGTCGCCGCGGAACTCGGCGTACTGCCCGGCACGGCCGGCCTGATGGTCACCGTGCCCGGCGTCATCGCGGCCATCTCAGCACCTGGCTTGATGCTGGTGGCGGGGCGCATGGATCGGCGGCGGGTATTTCTTTTACTGACAGCTTTGCTGCTCGCTTCGAATCTGATTTCGGCGTTTGCGCCGAATTTTCTCGTCATGCTGCTCGGGCGCGCGCTGCTCGGCGCTGCATTGGGCGGTTTCTGGACGCTGGCCACGGCGGCGTCGGTGCGGCTCGTGAAGCCGAGAGATTCGGCGCGAGCCATGGCGACGATCCTCACCGGCGTCACCTGCGCAACCGTGATCGGCGTGCCGCTCGGCACGTTTATCGCGAGCTTTGCGTCGTGGCGCGAATCGTTCATGGCAACCGGCGTGCTGGTCGCTATCGCGCTCGTCGCGCAGTTCTTCTTCGTGCCGTCTTTGCCTTCTGAGGCCGCGTTGCGCCTGCGCGACCTGGTGGCGCTGCTGCGCCGGCCGCATCCGCGCCGAAGCATGTTGATGGTGGCACTCGTGTTCGGTGCGCACTTTTCGTCGTACACGTACATCACGCCTTTCCTGCTGCACAACGCGAATCTGGACATGTCGACGATCACGTGGCTGCTGCTCGGCTTCGGCATGATCGGTTTCTTCTCGAACTTCGCCGTTTCGTCGACGGTGACGCGCAACCTGAAAGTGTCGCTAGCCGTGATGGTTTCGCTGCTGCTGTTCGCGCTGGTATCGCTGCCACTGCTTCAGCATTCGACGATCGGCGTCGTGGCGCTGGTGCTCGCGTGGGGCATTTCGTTCGGCGCGTTGCCGCTGTGCTTCAGCATCTGGATTCAGCGCGCTACGCCCGACTCACCCGAAGCAGGTTCGGCATTGTTCGTGAGCATCATTCAGGTTGCGATCGCGCTGGGGTCGCTGGTGGGCGGCGTGGTGGTGGACCATGTGGGTATTTCCGCCGACTTTCTGCTGGGCAGCGGTCTCGCGTTGCTGGGGCTCGCCGCGCTCGCGAGCTTCGGCCGCAGTGAGCAGACTGTCGCGGCTGAGGCGTCGGCTTGCCCCGCGTGCACGGACTAATGATCGGCGGCTCGGCACAGTCTCAATGCGTTACGGTGATATTCTTGCGCCGCTTACCCACCCGATCCAGGTCCTGATGCGCTCTACTATCACCAAATGGCTGTTTATTATTTACCTGCTCGGTAGCGGGACGCTGTATTCCATTGTCATTCTGCTGCTGTTTCCCTTCGTTGGGCGGGCTGGACGATACTGGCTCGCGAAACAGTGGTGCCGTGCGCTGGTTTTCGTCATGCGCTGGCTGCCCGGCGTGTCATGTTCGATCGAGGGGCTCGAACATCTTCCCGACGGCCCCGCGATCATTCTGTGCCGTCATGAGTCGACTTGGGAAACGCTCGCGTTTCTCGCGCTGATTCCACGCCGCATCAGCTTCGTGTTCAAGGAAGACCTGCTGCGTATCCCGTTCTTTGGCTGGGTGCTGCGCGGTCTCGACATGGTCAGCCTGAACCGCGGCTCGGCCCGGCAGGCTCACCAGGCTGTGACGAAGGAAAGTGCGGAGAGGCTGGCTAAGGGCGATGTCGTCGTCATTTTCCCGGAAGGGACGCGGGTGCTTCACGATGCCCCGTTGAGAATGACTTCGGGCGGCGTTCGACTGGCGTGTGCGACCGGCGTGCCGGCTGTTCCTGTGGTGTTGAACGCGGGTAAGGTCTGGCCGACGAAAGGCTGGCCTGACCGACGCGGGCATATTCGCGTGGTTATCGGGCCAGCGCTCTCGCCTCAGGAGATGACGCAGCAAGAGTTGAGTCATGCCGTTCATGACTGGATGAAAAACGAACTGGAGCGGCTCTGACGATTCTCGGCGCTGACTTGCGGTCGTGATCGTTGGCCTGCAGTTTCGGCGTTGACTCTCAGCCGAGACTCTCAACCCAGACTCTCAACCCAGCCTCTCGACCCGGCCTCGCCCCAGGTCGTCTGGACACTCAGCACCGGACGCGCAAGCCCGCCACGTCCGGCACCAATGTCCCTGTGAATATTTATTGCCCGGTCTTGGTCGACTGGGCGCCGTCGTCCGGCGACATGCCGGGCATGGTGGAGGCGCCGGTGTCGGCATGCTTTGTCATGTCGCCGGGAACCCGGTTCCAGGGGCTCGAGATGGGCTCGCTGTGGTAGGTCATGCCTGATGTGGCGGCGCCGTGAGAGCCGCCGCTGCCGTTTCCGCCATTGCCATTGCCTCCAGCCTGAGCAACCATAGCGGCGCACGCACAGAGCGATGCGACACCAACCCGCGCCAGCAGGACTTTGAGCGTTAACTTTTCCATAATATTTCTCCAGCGATTCCGGCGCATGCTTCAGCACGCCCCGAAGCTTCATCTACCGCTAAAGACTGACTGATTGCGCAGCGGCGAAGCGCAAACAGCTGCTCGGGTCTGAATGACGCGGAAGTACGCCGCGTTCAGCCGCAAGCCACTGGTCAACCATGGGTCAACGCCGGAATTAACAGAGCGGCGCTGGAGCCGGATATCCACCGGCTTGGCTGATATACGCGCGATAGTCGTGGCTGGATTCGAAAATTACTCGCGACGTGATCCGAAAGTGGCCGCCGTTCTGGGCGTTAGATTGAATTGGCGCCGAATTGAGCATATGGTGATTGCTCCCCAGTCCAATCGGAGTTCGTATGCGACGTCTTGCAATGACTGCGGCCGCATTGATGGCCGCTGGTTTCACCCTGTCCGCGACGGCCCAGGTCGTCGTCACCATCGGTCATTCGGCTCCGCTGACGGGCCCGCAAGCGCCGAACGGCAAGGACAACGAGAACGGCGCGCGCCTCGCCATCGACGAACTGAACAAGGCAGGAGTAAGCGTCGCCGGGCAGAAGGTCACCTTCAAGCTGGATTCGCAGGACGACCAGGCCGACCCGAAAATCGGCGTGCAGGTTGCGCAGAAACTGGTAGACAGCGGCGTCGTCGCTGTCGTTGGACCGTACAACTCGGGCGTGGCGATTCCGGCCTCGCGCGTCTACAACGCCGGAAACGTGCCGATACTGCCCGTCGCATCCAACCCGGCGCTGACCAAGCAGGGCTTCAAGAACATCTTCCGTATCGGCGCGAGCGACGAACAACTCGGCGGCACGATGGGGCAATTCGCCGCGAAGACGTTGAAGGCCAAAACGGCCGCCGTGATCGACGACCGCACGGCCTACGGCCAAGGCGTGGCGGAGCAGTTCACGAAGGTTGCCAAGGCGAACGGCATTCAGATCGTGGACCAGGAATTCACCAGTTCGTCGGCCACCGACTTCCTCGGCATTCTGACGAACATCAAGTCCAAAAATCCTGACGTGATCTTCTTTGGCGGATACGCGGCGCAAGGCGCACCGATGGCCAAACAGATGCGCCAGCGCGGGCTCAGGGCGAAGCTGCTGGGCGGCGACGGAATCTGCTCGGCCGACATGGGCAAGGTTGCCGGCGACGCGGCGTCGATCGTCTACTGTGCCCAAGGCGGCATTGCGCTGGAGAAAACACCGGCCGGTCGCGAGTTCCTGCAAAAGTACAAGGCCGCGTACAACATCGATACCCAGGTCTACGCCGTGAGCTACTACGACGGCGTGAAGTTGCTCGCCGACGCCATGGTGAAGGCCGGCACGACCACGGACAAGGCGAAGCTGACCGCGCAACTCGCGAAGGAGAACTATAAGGGCGTAGCGGGCACCTATTCATTCGACGAGTTCGGCGACCTGAAGGGCGCGCCGACCACCGTGTACACGATCAAGAACGGCTTGCCGGTTCCGTACGGTCAGTAACGGCAAGCGACCCAGCCACTTCACGAAGCAAACATGAAAATTTCACGCACGATCCAGACTGTCGAAGTCCACACCGGCGGAGAGGCATTCCGCATTGTCACCAGCGGTTTGCCGCGTCTGCCTGGCGACACGATCGTCAAGCGGCGCGCGTGGCTGAAGGAAAACGCCGACGATATCCGCCGGGCTCTGATGTTCGAGCCGCGTGGGCATGCCGACATGTACGGCGGATATCTGACGGAACCGGTCAGCCCCGGCGCTGATTTCGGCATCATCTTCCTTCATAACGAGGGGTATAGCGACCATTGCGGCCACGGCGTCATCGCGCTGTCGACGGCGGCGGTCGAACTGGGTTGGGTGCAGCGTCAGATACCCGAAACGCGCATCGGCATCGATGCGCCGTGCGGCTTCATCGAAGCCTTTGTGAAGTGGGACGGCGAGCACGCGGGCAACGTTCGCTTCGTCAACGTGCCGTCGTTTATCTGGAAGCAGGACGTGACCGTAGAGACGCCGTCGTTCGGTTCGGTGACCGGCGATATCGCATTCGGCGGCGCGTTCTACTTTTATACCGACGGAGCGCCGCATGGTCTCGAAGTGCGGGAATCGTCGGTGGAAGAACTCGTGCGCTTCGGCGCCGAAGTCAAGGAGGCGGCAAACAGGGCGTTTCCCGTCGAGCACCCGCATATTCCGGAGATCAATCACATCTACGGCACCATCATTGCGAATGCGCCGCGGCACGCGGAGTCGACGCAAGCCAACTGTTGCGTGTTTGCGGACCGCGAGGTGGACCGTTCACCAACCGGTTCCGGGACCGGAGGGCGGGTCGCGCAGCTTTATTTGCGTGGCAAGTTGGGCAAGGACGACACGCTGGTGAACGAGTCCATTATCGGCACGGTATTCAAAGGGCGTGTTCTGAGCGAGACGACCGTGGGTGATTTCAAGGCCGTGATTCCGGAGGTGGAAGGTAATGCTTTTGTCTGTGGCCTGGCAACCTGGCTACTGGATGAGCGAGATCCGCTCACCTATGGGTTCCTTGTTCGCTAGGTCAGGCATCAGGTGGCAGCGGGCGACGGTGACCGCTCAATGGGCTGTTTCGATAACGCTCCAGATTCGTTCGTCGGAATCACCGGCGAATTGTCTGGCGATAATGGCCCGGCATTTGTCGCAGCGGTAGTGCTCGAGAACGAGCGCGCCGTTGCGCTCCGCCACGCCAATCAGGGTGAGGTTTTCCTGCCGTTGAACATCGACGGGCCGGCCGTCGATATCGGAGCATCCATCGCAGACTTCCATGGCGCCTCCTGACGTTCGCATCCATCGTTCAAAAGAAGCCCGCGCGAAGCGGGCGAAGACTGATGCACCCGCTGAGGAGACAACGCGGGCCAAGTCAGTATCCGGCGCGATCGGACGGTTGTGCAAGTGCAAAAAAATAAACTAAAAAGGGGGCGACCACACAGGGTGGACCGTTGCCCGCACGCGATTTCCGCGTGATTCACCTTGCCGCCGACACTGCCTGGTCGGGCAGACCGGCACTTGCGCACCTACTCGCGCAGTCTGCCCGCTCTGCGAAAACTGTGCCGACTGGTTCGCTGCACCGCACACGCCTCCCGATCCACTTTTGTTATCACCTGCTCCAATACTCGGATTGTTAGCACATCGCGCCGCTCGTATATTGGCTGGGCCAGCAGCACAGACAGCCGGATACAACAACACAAAGGCATGCCGTTCAGGCCTGCCAACAGGAGCACAGCGATGAATCGAATCGATCTGGAGGGGCGCGTAGTCGCCATTACCGGCGGCGCGCGTGGTATCGGCTACGCAGTGGCGCAGCGGGCACTCAACTCGGGCGCATCGGTCGCGCTATGGGATGTGGACGCCGAACGTCTTGCCCGCAGTCAGCATGAGCTGAGCGAATTGGGCAAAGTCACCGCGATCTCAGTCGAACTGACACAGGAAGCCGCCGTCGCACAGGCCGTGGCGCAAACCGTTGCCGATCACGGGGCGATCGACGTGTTGATCAATTGTGCCGGCATCACCGGCGGCAATGGCAGTACGTGGGAACTGGAACCCGACATCTGGCGCCGCGTGATCGATGTCAACCTGATCGGCCCATATCTGACCTGCCGCGCGGTCGTGCCGCAAATGCTCAAGCAGGGCTATGGCCGGATCGTCAATATCGCCTCGGTGGCGGGCAAGGAGGGCAACCCTAACGCCTCGCACTACAGCGCCTCCAAGGCCGGACTCATCGGCTTGACCAAATCGCTCGGCAAAGAACTCGCGACGAAGAACATTCTCGTCAATGCGGTCACGCCCGCCGCGGCTAAAACCGAGATCTTCGATTCGATGTCGCAGCAACACATCGACTACATGCTTTCGAAGATTCCCATGAACCGCTTCCTGTTGCCCGAAGAAGCGGCGTCGTTGATTCTGTGGCTCTCGTCCGAGGACTGCGCGTTCAGTACCGCTTCGGTATTCGACCTGTCCGGCGGCCGCGCAACCTACTGAGCCGGCGCGGCGTCGCACCTGCGTTAGCACGGTAGCGCTACACAAGAAAAGAAAACGCAGAGCCGCCACCCGCGCGTGCTCTGCGAAGGAGACGACATGGACCCGCATGCGCCCGTTTCACTCGAGGCGATCAACGGCAAGGTAATGCGCCGGCTACTGCCGTTTCTACTGCTGATGTATGTGTTGGCGTTCCTCGATCGCGCCAACATTGGTTTCGCGCAAAAGGCTTTGCAGCACGACACAGGTTTGTCGAATGCGGCGTTTGCCTTCGGTGCGGGCGTGTTTTTCGTCGGCTATGCATTGTTCGAAGTCCCGAGCAATCTGCTGTTGCATCGGGTTGGCGCGCGCGCCTGGATGTGCCGGATCATGGTGACATGGGGGCTCGTGTCGGCCGCGATGAGCCTCGCGCATACGCCCACGGCGTTCTACACGCTACGTTTTCTGCTCGGCGTCGCCGAGGCGGGTTTCTTTCCGGGCGTGATCTATTACCTCACACACTGGTTTGCGCAGTCGTCCCGGGCGCGTGCGGTGGGCGTGTTTTATTTCGGCGCGCCGCTGGCGTTTATTTTCGGCAGCCCGTTGTCGGGGTCGCTGCTCGAATTGCATGGCGCGCTGGGTCTTGCCGGCTGGCAATGGCTCTTTCTGGTGGAGGGCGTGCTGGCTTCGTTGGTGGGCGTGTGGGCGTTCTGGTATCTCGACAATCGCCCCGAAGACGCGCGTTGGCTCGAACCGCAGGAGCGCGCCACCTTGCGTAGCGCACTCGAGGACGATGCGCGTGTCGCGTCCGCGCACGGCCCGCATAACATTCTGGCCGCCCTGGTGGACCGGCGTGTGTTGCTGCTGTCGGCGATCTATCTGCTGATCCAGATGAGTGTGTATGGCGTGATTTTTTATCTGCCGCAACAGGTGGCGGCGTTCCTTGGAACAACGGTCGGCTTGCGTGTGGGTCTCGTCGCGGCGCTGCCATGGCTGTGTGCGCTGGCTGTGACGTGGTACGTGCCGCGCCGCGCGGATCGCACCGGTGGGCATCGGCGTTGGGCGGTGGCGTTGCTGATCGTCGCCGGGCTCGGCATTGGTGTGTCCGGACTCGCGAGCAGTCCTTCCATCGGCTTACTCGCGCTGTGTTGTGCCGCGAGCGGTTTCATTGCCGCGCAGCCGCTTTTCTGGACGTTTCCCACGCGTCACCTCACAGGCGCGGCCGCGGCGGGCGGTATCGCGTTGATCAATTCGCTCGGCGGGCTCGGCGGTTTCATTGCGCCGAGCTTGCGCACCGCGGCGGAACATGCGTTTTCGTCGAAGTCGGCGGGATTGGTCGTGTTGGGCATGTCGAGTCTGCTCGCCGCGCTCATGATCGGCACGCTATTGCGCCGCGACGCCGCCCATCCGGGCACAACTTTCAAAACCTTACTGCATCGCGCCCGCTAGGCGCTCGCTCGACGCACTCATAACGGAGCCTCCATACATGGCCATGCCTACCATTCGGCACGTGCGTGCCTTCATCGTCCGCGGCGGCGGTGCGGATTATCACGACCAACCCGGCGGACACTGGATCGACGATCACATCTCCACGCCGATGGCGCGTTATCCGGAGTATCGCCAGAGCCGCCAGTCATTCGGTATCAATGTGCTGGGCACGCTCGTGGTGGAGATCGAAGCGAGCGACGGCACCGTGGGTTTTGCGGTGACGACGGGTGGCGAGATCGGCGCGTTCATCGTCGAGAAACATCTCGCGCGTTTTCTCGAAGGGCAACTCGTTACCGACATCGAGAAAATGTGGGATCAGATGTACTTCTCGACTCTGTACTACGGTCGCAAAGGGGTCGTGCTGAATACGATCTCGGGCGTCGATCTCGCGTTGTGGGATCTGCTCGCGAAAGTGCGCAAGGAGCCGGTGTACCAGCTATTGGGCGGTCCGGTGCGCGACGAACTGGTGTTCTATGCGACCGGCGCGCGGCCCGATCTGGCGAAGGAGATGGGATTCATCGGCGGCAAGCTGCCGTTGCAGCACGGTCCCGCCGAAGGCGAAGCGGGCCTCAAAAAGAATCTGGAAAAGCTCGCGGACATGCGCAGCCGGGTGGGCGACGACTTCTGGCTGATGTACGACTGCTGGATGAGCCTCGACGTGCCGTATGCCACGCGGCTCGCGCAAGCGGCGCACGAGTATGGCCTGAAATGGATCGAAGAATGCCTGCCGCCCGACGACTACTGGGGTTACGCCGAACTGCGCCGCAACGTGCCACGCGGCATGATGGTGTCGACCGGCGAACACGAAGCAACGCGCTGGGGCTTTCGCATGTTGCTGGAGATGCAATGCTGCGATCTGATTCAACCGGATGTCGGTTGGTGCGGCGGCATTACCGAGTTGATCAAGATCTCCGCGCTAGCGGATGCCCACAATGTGATGGTCGTGCCGCACGGTTCGTCGGTGTATAGCTATCACTTCGTGGTGACGCGGCACAACTCGCCGTTTGCCGAGTTTCTGATGATGGCGCCCAAAGCCGACGAAGTCGTGCCGATGTTCACGCCACTGTTGCTCGATGAACCCGTGCCCGTGAACGGGCGCATGAAGGTGCCGGACGCGCCGGGCTTTGGCGTGAGGCTGAATCCGGAATGCGCGTTGGTGCGGCCTTACGCGCGTTGAGTTCGCGTTGAGTTCGCGATGAGTGCGTGTTGATTGCTTGTTGTCGGGTCGAGCCGCGCCGTGCGCGTCACCCGTCGCAAATTCGAACCCTGAAAGGAGAATGACGTGCTGCTCAAGGACAAGGTCGTGATCGTCACCGGCGGCTCGCGCGGCATCGGCCGCGCGATAGCCGTTGCGTGCGCAACCGAAGGCGCGGACGTAGCGATCAACTACTGGGGCGACAACGACGCATCGTATGGACGCCGTTCCGCCGTTGCGGAAGTGGTCGGTGAAATCGAGGCGCTGGGGCGGCGCGTGATTGCGATCGAAGGTAACGTCGCTGCGCGCGAAACCGGTCAGCAACTGGTACGCCACACGGTCGAGGCGTTCGGCAAAGTCGACGTGCTGGCCAGCAACGCGGGCATCTGTCCGTTTCATGCTTTTCTCGACATGCCGCCGGAGGTGCTGGAATCGACGGTGGCGGTCAATCTGAACGGCGCGTTCTATGTGACGCAAGCCGCCGCGCAACAGATGAAAGCGCAGGGCACGGGCGGCGCGATCGTGGCGACGAGTTCGATCAGCGCGCTGGTGGGCGGCGGCATGCAGACGCATTACACGCCGACCAAAGCGGGCGTGCATTCGTTGATGCAATCCTGTGCGGTCGCATTGGGACCCTACGGCATTCGCTGCAACTCGGTGATGCCCGGCACCATCGCCACCGATCTGAACGCTGAAGACCTCGCCGACGAAGCCAAAAAAGCCTACTTCGAAAAACGCATCCCGCTCGGCAGACTGGGCCGCCCGGAAGATGTCGCCGATTGCGTGACGTTCCTCGCCTCCGACCGCGCGCGCTATGTGACGGGCGCGGCGCTACTGGTGGACGGCGGCCTTTTCGTCAACCTGCAATAACGCGCGATGCCGATTTCAGTTCACCGGAGCCGAAGCCGCAATCAGGGAGTCAGATGCGGCCGCGGCGGTGTCGTCGCGTTTGAGTTTGTGCGAGAAACCGCGCAACAGGTCGATGAAACGCAGCGCCGGTTCAGCCAGCGGCTCTTCCTTGCGCGTGAGAATGCCGAAGCCCGAAAGACTCTTGCCGATTTCGAGCGGCAACGCAACCAGCAGTTTGCCGCGCAAATGATCGCGCACCACCGACTCGGGCAGCATGGCCACCGCATCGTAATTCTCGAGCAATTGCAGCGTAGCGAAGATCGACGCGCATTCGGTCAGATTCACCGGCGTGGCCAGTCCCGCGCGCGCCAGTTCCTCTTCGAACAGCACGCGCGCCGGACTGGTGACGGGCTGCGCCACCCACGGCCAGTCGATCAGCTCGCGCAAGCTGACGCGCGCGCGCTGCGCGAGCGGATGCACCGCACGCACCACGAGCAGCAGCGTTTCGCGCGCGAGCGGCTCGAAACTGAAATCGTTGTGTTGCAGCGGACTGGTCAGGCGCCCGAGCGCCAGATCGACCTCGCGGCGATGCAGCAATTGCACGACCTGGTCACTGGTCTCGCCGAGAATGCGCACGTTCAGCAGCGGGCTTTCGGTTTTCAGCGCGGCGACCGCCATGGCCAGCAGATCGGGCGCGGCGCCCATGATCGCGCCGACCGTCAGTTGGCCGTGACCGCCGCGGCGTTTGACGTCCAGGTCTTCGGCGAAACGGGTCAGTTCCGCCAGTGCACGCCGGGCATAGGCCAGCGTGACGACGCCAAGCGGCGTGGGCGTCATGCCGCGCGCGTTGCGCTCGAACAGCAGAAAGCCGAATGCTTCTTCGATATCGCCGAGCATGCGGCTCGCGCTCGGCTGGGCCACGTTGACGGCCTCGGCGGCCTGATGGAGATTGCGCGCGTCGTCGAGCGCGACGAGCAGCGCGAGGTGCTTGAATTTGAGCCGATTGACGAGTGCGACAGTTGCTGAGTGTTGGCTCATGGGTCGGGTGCGATTCGGTTTGTGGATCGCCCAATCCCAACAACGGATTGAGATGCTATCGACGCAGGAATTATAGTCGCATCAGGCGCTTCTCCGAGAAAGCGCTCCGATACGACGGGAGACAGGCCGCAATGGAAACAATCGCTTTCCGGATGGTGCTCAACCCCGGCATGCGCGAGGAATACGAACGACGTCACGCGCAAATCTGGCCCGAACTGGTTGATGCATTGCACAATGCCGGTGTTCGCGATTACCGGATTTTCTTCGACCCGGACTCGCACCATCTCTTCGCCGTGCTGACGCGAAACAACCATCACACCATGGACGAACTGCCGCAACTCGAGGTCATGCGCAAATGGTGGGATTACATGGCTGACATCATGCACACGGCGCCGGATCACACGCCGCTTCAGCAGCCGCTCGAACCGGTCTTTCACCTGAACTCGCTGAGCTGAGCCGACTTGATCTGATTGCCGCTCAGCAGACTTACATGATCTGACTCGAAACGATCTTCACCGGACGGAGGATGTCGCATGCAGGTGGTCGATTCGCATATCCATTTGTGGGATCTGAAAACGCATCGCTATCCGTGGCTGGAAAACCCGGGCGTGTCGTTCGTGGGCGATGCGCGTGACTTGAAGCACGACTACCTGCTGGACGATCTGCTGGGCGAGGCGGGCGATATCGAGGTACTGAAACTGGTGCACGTGGAAGCGAATCACGATCCCGCCGATCCGGTCGAAGAAACGCGCTGGCTGCAATCCATTGCGGATCGCAAGGAATCGCGCGGCATGCCGAACGCGATCGTCGCCGCGGTGGATCTGTCCGCGCCGAATGCGCCGGCCGTGCTCGAAGCGCATGCGTCGTTCGCGAATACGCGTGGCATCCGGCAGATTCTGAACGTGCACGAGAACAAGCTGTTCGATTACGTCGGCCGTCATTTCATGCGCGAGCCGCAATGGCGCGAACACTTCGCGTTGCTGCGCCGTTACGACATGTCGTTCGATCTGCAACTGTATCCGTCACAGATGGAAGAAGCGGCGGCGTTGGCGCGCTCGCATGGCGACACGCAATTCGTGATCAACCACGCGGGCATGTTCGTGGACCGTAATAGCGTGGCGGGCTATCGCGCCTGGCGCGACGGCATGCGCCTGCTCGCCGGTTGCCGCAATGTCGCGGTGAAGATCAGTGGACTCGCGATGTTAGACCACCGGTGGAGTGTTGAAAGCCTACGGCCGTATGTGCTCGAAACGATCGATACGTTCGGCGTCGAGCGCGCGATGTTCGCCTCGAATTTTCCCGTCGACCGGCTGTTCGGCTCTTACGCGGATTTGTGGCATGCGTATGCATCGATCGTGGATGGCGCGAGCGTCGCCGAGAAAGAGGCGCTGTTTTGCCGTAATGCGGAACGTTGCTACCGCATCTGAAGGGCATTGGAACGCGAAAAAGAAGGAGACACGCTGTGCAGCAAGCCACATCCTCAGTGCCGCGGCTCGAATTGCGGCACGCGAGTAAATCATTCGGCCGGGTTCGCGCGCTTTCCGACGGCGATCTCGCGCTATGGCCGGGAGAGGTGCATGCGTTGCTCGGCGAGAACGGCGCGGGCAAATCGACGCTCGTGAAGATTCTCGCGGGCGTGCATCAGCCGGATACCGGCGAGTTGCTGGTGGACGGCGTGGCGCGCCGCTTCGCGACACCCGCTGAAGCGCGCGACGCCGGGCTCGCGGTCATCTATCAGGAACCGACGCTGTTCTTCGATCTGTCGATCGCGGAGAACATCTTCATGGGGCGGCAGCCGGTGGACCGGATCGGCCGCATTCAATACGACGCGATGCGCCGCGAGGTGGACGGCTTGCTGGCGTCGCTCGGTGTCGATCTGCGCGCCGATCAGCTGGTGCGCGGTTTGTCGATTGCCGATCAGCAGGTGATCGAAATTGCCAAGGCGTTGTCGCTGAACGCCAACGTGCTCATCATGGACGAACCGACCGCCGCGTTGTCGCTGCCCGAAGTGGAGCGGCTCTTTGCGATCGTGCACAAGCTGCGCGAGCGTGACGTGGCGATTCTGTTCATCACGCACCGGCTCGACGAGGTATTCGCGCTGACACAGCGCGTCACGATCATGCGCGACGGCGCGAAAGTTTTCGACGGCCTGACCGCCGATCTCACCACTGAGTCGATCGTGGCCAAAATGGTCGGGCGCGATCTGGAAACCTTCTATCCGAAAGCCGACCGGCCGCCTGGGGAAGTGCGCCTGTCGGTACGCGGCCTCACGCGCGTGGGCGTCTTCAAGGACATTTCCTTCGACGTGCGCGCGGGCGAGATCGTGGCGCTGGCCGGGCTGGTCGGCGCGGGGCGCAGCGAAGTCGCGCGCGCGATCTTCGGCATCGATCCGCTCGACTCGGGCGAAATCTGGATTGCCGGCAAGCGTCTGACGGCAGGCCGGCCCGCCGCCGCGGTGCGCGCCGGACTTGCGCTCGTGCCGGAGGACCGCCGGCAACAAGGACTCGCGCTGGAATTGAGCATTGCGCGCAATGCCTCGATGACCGTGCTCGGGCGGCTCGTCAAACACGGCCTCATCTCGACGCGCAGCGAGACGCAACTTGCCAACCAATGGGGCACGCGTCTGCGTCTCAAGGCGGGCGACCCGAACGCGCCGGTCGGCACGTTGTCGGGCGGCAATCAGCAGAAAGTCGTGCTCGGTAAATGGCTGGCAACCGGGCCGAAAGTGCTGATCATCGACGAACCCACGCGTGGGATCGACGTCGGCGCGAAGGCCGAGGTGTATAGCGCGCTCGCCGAACTGGTGCGCGACGGCATGGCGGTGCTGATGATCTCGAGCGAATTGCCCGAAGTACTCGGCATGGCCGACCGTGTGCTGGTGATGCACGAGGGACGTATCAGCGCGGATATAGCGCGTGCCGACGCTGACGAGGAACGCATCATGGGCGCCGCACTTGGTCAACCCGTCGGCCATCCAGTCCAACCGATTCCACCGCTGGGACACGCCGCATGATGCGCCATTCTTCCACCCATCCCGCGCCGGTCCATCCGCCGGTCGCGAAGCGCGCGGCGGGCTCGCCGGGCGGCTTTGCCGCAAGCATCGCAAAGAGCCGCGAAACAACGTTGTTCGTCGTGCTGATTCTGCTGATTGTGGGCACTGGGCTCGCGAAACCGCAGTTCCTGAACCTGCAGAACCTGCGCGACGTGCTGCTGAACGTGTCGATCATCAGCTTGCTGACGGCCGGCATGACCGTGGTGATCCTCATGCGGCATATCGATCTGTCGGTCGGCTCGACGGTCGGCATCAGCGCGTATGCGGTCGGCAGCCTGTATGTCGCGTTTCCGCAGATGCCGGTGATCGTCGCGTTGGCTGCGGGGCTTGCCATCGGTCTCGTGGCGGGCGGCATCAATGCGCTGCTCGTCGCGGTGGGACGCGTGCCGTCGCTGGTGGCGACGCTATCCACGCTGTACATTTTTCGCGGTGCGGACTATGCGTGGGTGCATGGCGGGCAGATCAACGCCACCAGCCTGCCCGATGCTTTCTCTCGTCTCGCGACTGGAACGTTGCTCGGCATTCCGACGCTTGCGCTGATCGCGATTGTCGTGCTGGCCGGGCTCGCCGTGTATCTGAAGCAGTTTCGCGGTGGCCGCGAACACTACGCGATCGGCTCGAATCCGGAGGCGGCGCGTCTCGCCGGTGTGAACGTGGAGCGTCGCGTGATGGCGGGATTTCTGCTCTCTGGCGCGGTTGCCGGTTTTGCGGGCGCGTTGTGGCTGGCACGCTTCGGCACCGTGGATGCCAGCACCGCGAAGGGCATCGAATTGCAAGTGGTGGCCGCCGCCGTGGTGGGTAGTGTCGCAATCACTGGCGGCGTCGGCACGATTCTCGGCGCGACGTTGGGCGCGCTCGTGCTCGGCGTGATCAGCATCGCGCTGGTCGTGCTGCACGTGTCGCCATTCTGGGAGCAGGCCATCGAGGGCGCGCTGATTGTCGCCGCGATTACCGCCGATACCTTGCTGGCCCGCTCCGTCGCCAAACGCATGATGAGGAAACGCGATCATGGCTAAACCCGATTCCGCGCTGCTCACGCGCAAACGCGAAACGCCGCTGCAATGGGAAGTGTTGCTGGTGATCGTGCTGATTCTCTCGCTCGCGCTCGGGCGGTTGCTGTCGCCCGTGTTTCTCACCGGCGCGAATCTGAGCAACGTGCTGGCGGATCTGACCGAAATTGCGTTGATGGCGCTGCCGATGACGCTGATCATCGTCGCCGCCGAAATCGATCTGTCGGTGGCCTCGGTGCTCGGCGCGTCCAGCGCGTTGATGGGCGTGCTGTGGCACATGGGCTTGCCGATGCCGGTCGTGATCGTGCTGGTGCTGATCGCGGGAGCCTTGGCCGGTCTGCTCAACGGCCTCGTGATCGTCAAGCTCAATCTGCCTTCGCTCGCGGTCACGATCGGCACGTTGGCGCTGTTTCGCGGCCTCGCCTATGTGCTGCTCGGCGACCAGGCGGTGGCGGATTTTCCCGCGGCTTACACGGCGTTCGGCATGGACACGGTTGGTTCGAGTTTCATACCGCTGCCGTTTGTGATCGTGATCGTCGGCGCGGTGGTGTTCACCGTGCTGCTGCAGTCCACGGCGTTCGGCCGCAGTCTCTACGCGATCGGCGCGAATCCGACCGCCGCGGCGTTCTCCGGTATCGAAGTGGCAAAGATCCGCTTGCGTCTGTTCGTGCTGTCCGGCGCCATGAGCGCGCTGGCGGGCGTGGTCTATACGCTGCGCTTCACGAGCGCGCGGGGCGACAACGGTGAAGGTTTCGAGTTGTCGGTGATCGCGGCGGTGCTGTTCGGCGGTGTGAGCATTTTCGGCGGACGCGGGTCGATGATCGGCGTGCTGCTGTCGCTGCTGATTATCGGCGTGCTGAAAAACGCGCTGACGCTCGACGACGTATCCAGCGAAACGTTGACCATCGTGACCGGCGTGCTGCTGCTGGCCTCGGTGCTGATACCGAATCTGGTGGCGCGCTGGCGCGCGGCGCGCGACAGGCGTTTCATCGCGAAGTCCGCATCTTCAGTCTAAGTTTTTAGCCGTGCCTGCATCTGCGAAGAGAAAGTCTAACAACCGATAACCCGGACAACGTCACGTCCAACAACAAGGCAGGAGACACTTCATGTTCAAACCTCTACGTCACACCGGCACCGCGGCGCTCTGCGTTGCGTTGATCGCGATCAGTTGCGCCGCGTCCGCCGCGGGCCTGAAAAGCGGTCTGAAAATCGCATTCGTGCCGAAGCAGATCAACAACCCCTACGAAGTGATCGCCGACGACGGCGGCATGACCGCGATCAAGGAGTTCGGCGGCGTGGGCAAAGCGGTGGGGCCGTCGGATGCGGGCGCGTCGTCGCAAGTGCAGTACATCAATACGCTGATTACGCAGCGCCAGGACGCGATCGTGATCGCAGCGAACGACGCCAATGCGGTGGTGCCGTATCTGAAGAAGGCGATGTCGCAAGGCATCAAGGTCGTGACCTTCGACTCGGACACGGCGCCCGAGGGCCGGCAACTGTTCGTCAACCAGGCGAACGCGGAAGGCATCGGCCGTGGCCAGGTTCAACTGGTAGCCAAGCTGATGGGCGGCGAGGGCGAGTTCGCCGTGCTGTCGGCCACGCCCAATGCGACCAATCAGAACACGTGGATCAAGTGGATGCAGGAGGAACTGAAAAAGCCCGAGTATTCGAAGATCAAGCTCGTGAAGATCGCCTACGGTAACGACGACGATCAGAAGTCATTCACCGAAACGCAAGGTCTGCTGCAGGCATATCCGAATCTGAAGGCGATCGTCGCGCCGACCACGGTCGGTATTGCAGCCGCCGCGCGTTATATCTCCACTTCGTCGAGCAAGGGCAAAGTGGCGGTGACCGGTCTCGGTACGCCGAACCAGATGCGTGCGTTCGTGAAAAACGGCACCGTGAAGGCGTTCCAGTTGTGGGATCCGGGTCAACTCGGCTACCTGGCTGCTTATGCCGCGGCGGCGCTGTCTTCGGGCACGATCAGCGGTAAGGAAGGCGAGTCGTTCGACGCCGGCAAGCTCGGCAAACGGACCATCGGGCCGCAAGGCGAAATCATTCTTGGACCGCCTACTACGTTCGACTCGAGCAATATCGACAACTTTAACTTCTGAGTGGGCAAGCATCGCCGCGTGGTTTCTCGCGGCGATGCTTTTCACGAGACAAGAAACACGAGGCGCGCCGGCAAACAACAGCCCGCGCGCTTTTTTCTTCCGGAAGCCTGAAGCGCTTAAGCGCAACTGCTTCAGAAGCGATGCTGAATACCCGCCGTCACGCCAGTTTGCGTATCCGCCACACCGATCAAATCGCGTGACAGACTGACAGCGTTGTCATGCCTGGCCATCGCATAACCACCCGCCATATACAGCACCGTTCGCTTGGATAGCGCGTACTGCGCGCGCAGCGAGAACAGCGTCGGATCCGCGTCGCTCGCGTCCTTGATGTCCTGATGATAGACCGCAGCGAACAGCGAGAAGAACGGCGTCACCTCATATTGACCGCCGAGCCAGTACATGTCGCTGCGCAAAGTGGGCGCGGCGGTGTGGAACGTGCGCTGGTAGTTCCGATAACCGGCCATTGCCTTCACGGCGCCGAAGTCGTAGCTCAGGCCTGCGTGAATGCCCTGGATATAGTTGGTGGTATCGGCGGGCGTGACGCTGTCGTTCGCACCGTTCTGCCGGTCGAAGGTCACGACCGCGGCGAACGGACCGGTCTCGTAGCCAAGAGCGAAGTCGTACTTCGAACTCGACTTCATGCTGCCCGGCACATTGCCGAAACCATACATCGCGCCGAACTTGAAGCCGGAGAAGGTGCCGTCATAACGCACCGCGTTGGACGAGCGCGAGAACAGACCGTCCTTGCGGCCGCCCGTCGCCGTGGATGACGTCGCCCACGAGTAGTTCGGCGCATACCCCATTGGGTCGAACTGCAGCATGTAGTCGTACGTGGTCGTGAAATTGCGGCCGAGCGTGATTTGCCCGAAGCGGTTTTTCAGGCCGATGGACGCGCGGCGGTCGAAGATCGCGCCGGAGCTGTCGTCGAACTGGCCGTTGGCGATGTTGATGCCGCTTTCCAGTTGGAACACCGCCTTCAGGCCGCCACCGAGATCCTCGACGCCGCGCAAACCCCAGCGCGAAGTGTTCTTGCCGCCGGACACGAGGCGCGTGGCGCCACCGTCTTTGCTGGCATGGTTCACGTACTCGACACCCGCGTCGACGATGCCGTACAGGGTCACGCTCGATTGCGCGTGCGCGCCGGCTGCAAAACCGGCGAGTCCGGCGCAAGTGACGCCGACGGTCGCCTTCTTCATACTCCACTTCATCAACAGTCTCCTGTGGTTGGTTTTTTACTTCGATTGGGCAGCGCCGAAGGAGAGGTCCTTCGGGGTCTGCATGCCGCGCTTCAGCTCGCCTGAGCGAAGGCCCAGCAGTCGTTGGCGGGGAATTCGATCCAGTGGCGGCCGGCCGCGCGCGGCACGTGGCCAAAGGCGCGCAAGCGCAGGTCGCCGCAATGGAACAGGTATTCCCAGCGGTCGCCGAGATACATCGACGTAACGAGGTCGGCTTCGAGCCGGTTCGCGCCGGGTCCGTCGGCGACCTGCACGCGTTCGAGGCGGATCACGGCCTGCGCGTGCTGTCCGGCCGTGAGTGCTTCGCGTGCTTGCGCCTGCAGTTGCCAGCCGTCGCCGGCAAGCGTCACGCGTTCGCCGTCGACCGCCGCCACGCGTGCCTCGATGCGGTTGTTGCTGCCCATGAACTCGGCGGTGTAGAGCGAGCGGGGCGCGCCGTACAGTTCGGCGGGCGTGCCTTCCTGTTCGATGCGGCCGTTGCGTAGCAACAGAATGCGGTCGGACATCGCCATCGCTTCGGTCTGGTCGTGCGTCACGCACAACGCAGAGAGGCCCAGTGACACGATCAGCTCGCGCAGCCAGGCGCGGGCTTCTTCGCGCAGCTTGGCGTCCAGATTCGAGAGCGGTTCGTCGAGCAGAATCACCGGCGGGTTGTAGACCAGTGCTCGCGCAATCGCGACACGCTGTTGCTGGCCGCCGGATAGCTGATACGGATAACGCGCGGCGAGGTGGCCGAGGCCGAGTTGGTCGAGTGCGGCCTGCACGCGTTTTTTCTGCTCGGCGGGCGAGACGCGCCGCAGTTTCAATCCATAGCCGACGTTATCGGCCACGGTGCGATGCGGCCACAGCGCATACGACTGGAACACGAGTCCCAGCGAGCGCTGCTCGACCGGCAGATCGACATGCGCCGCGCCGTCGAAAAACGCCTGACCGTCCAGTTCGATGCGGCCCGACGACGGCTGTTCGAGTCCGGCCACCGCGCGCAGCAGCGTGGTCTTGCCGCTGCCCGACGCGCCCAGCAGGCAGACCACTTCACCGGGGTTCAGTTCGAACGACACGCCTTTGAGAATCGGGTTGTCGCCATAGCTCAGAAAGAGGTTGTCGACTGAGAGCTTATCCATGCAATTTCACTCCGAAGCGCAGCGCGACACCGAGTCCGGCGCCGACCATCGCGATGTTGATGACAGAAAGCGCCGCGACCTGATCGACCGACCCGGTGGCCCATAGCGACACGAGCAGCGCGCCGATCACTTCCGTGCCGGGCGAGAGCAGATAGACAGCGGTCGAATATTCGCGCTCGAAGATCATGAAAATCAGCAGCCACGCGGCGAGCAGGCCGAAGCGCACGAGTGGCAGCGTCACATCGAGACTGACGCGCGCACGCGTGGCGCCGACGCTGCGTCCCGCTTCCTCCAGCTCAGGCCCGACTTGCAGCAGCGCGCTCTGAATCAGACGCATGCCGTAGGCGAGCCACACGACGGTGTACGCGATCCAGATGCTCCACATCGAGTTCTTCAGTTCCTTGAGGCCGGGCACGAAAAGAAACACCCACAGGAACGCGAGACCGGCGAGCAGGCCCGGCACCGCACGCGGCAGCAGCACGAGGTAATCGAGCAGGCGCGTGGCCCAGTCGTTGCGGCGATGACCGGCGAACGCCACCAGCGAATAGAAGCCGACCGCCAGCGCGCCGCCGAACACGCCGATGCCGAGCGTGTTGAGAATCGCGCGGACCAGGTTGTTCTGCTCGAACAGTTCCGTGAAGTTGGCAAGCGTGAGCGCATCCGCGAGATGCACGCCATGTCCCCAGTGCGTGACGAACGCACGTAACGTAATGCCGGAGATCGGCACGAACACCGTCAAGAATAGCCACAGCGCGACGATGCCGAGCGCGACCCAGCGCCACACGCCGAGCGGCAGCACGGTCTGCCGTCCCGCCTTGCCCTTGACCGTCACGAAGCGGTTCGCGCTCCTTAGCAGCCGGCGTTGCAGCAGCACGAGCGGGAACGTGATCGCGACGATGCACATCGCGACCGCGGCCATCAGGTGATACGAGGGCACGCCCAGCTTGTTGGTGAGCTTGTAGAGATAGGTGGCCAGCACGAGGTGCCCTTCGGGATCGCCGAGTACGAGCGGCAAGCCGAATACTTCGAAGCCGAGGAAGAACACCAGCACGCCGGCGAACAGCAGCGCGGGCAGGGTCATCGGCAGGCTTACGTCGAGCGCGACGCGAAACGGCCGCGCACCGGCCACACGGGCCGCTTCTTCGACATCCGAGCCGAGATTGCGCAGCGCCGCCGACGAATACAGGTACACGTGCGGCACATGCGTGAGGCCGACGATCACCGTGATGGCGAAAACCGAATAGACGGTCCACGGCGCTTGCGCGGTGCCGAACAGTTCCATCCACCAGACCGAGTAAAAACCGACCGGGCCGGCGGCGACCACGTAGCCGAAGGCGAGCACCATCGGCGAGACGAACACGGGCGTGAGCAGCAGCGGTTCGAGCCAGCGGCGGCCAGGCAGGTCGGTGCGTACCATCAGGAACGCGAGAACGCCGCCGAGCGGAATCGAGATGAACAGCATCCCGGCCGCGATGACAAAGGAGTTTTTCAGCGCGGACCAGAAGTCCGGGTCGCTGAAAATAAATTCGAAGCCGGCGAGGCCGAGCGTCCGCTTTGCGTCGAAGAATGGCGCGCTCAGCACGCTTTGCAGCAGGATGAAGCCGAGTGGCAGCGCCACCGCCACGGTCAGCACCGCGATGACGAGCCAGCGCAGCAGTCCCATGAACGGCTGCAGTCCGCCGCTCGGCAGCGCGCCGATGGAGCCGCCGTCTGCCGCGTGCGGTGGTGCCGCGCGGTGTGCGGTTGCGCTAGTGGAAAGCATGAGTGTCCCCCTGCGGCACAAAGCCGCATATCGACAGGTATGGAAGGAAGTGCGGCCGCGCGTGTCAGCGCGCGCGCCGCTGTGTCAAACGCGAAGGGCTAGCGCTTGATCGACTGTTGCCATTGCTTGAAGAATTCGAGGCGCTTGGACTGGTCGAGGTAGACCAGCAAGCCCGAGCCGATCGGGATCGGTTTGAGCGAGTCGCCGAGCTGCTTCGTGAGGCCGGCCATCGACGTTTCACCCTGCACATCCGCGCGAATCGAGAACAGGCCCGCCTGATTCGCCAGCAAGGTCTGGCCGCGTTCCGAGAGCAGATAGTCGACCCACAGCTTCGCGGCGTTCGGGCTGTGTGCTTTCTTCGAGATCGTCACGAGCCGGCTGACAACTAGCGTGTAGTCCTTCGGATAGACGTAGCCGATCGACGGATCTTTCTTTGCTTTGGTCTGCGCGTACGAGCCGAGAATGTTGTAGCCGATCAGGTTCTCGCCCGAGGAAATGCGCTCCATCATCGCGCCGGTGCTCGATTGCAGCTTCGGCCCGGTGGCGCCGATGGCTTTCATCAGATTCCACGTGACCTGCGGATTGACGCGCACGTCCTGGGTCAGATAGTTGAAGCCGACGCCGGACTTTTCGATGTCGTAAGTGGTGACGCGGCCCTTGAACTGATCGGGCCTGGCTTGCAGCAGTTTGATCAGATCGGCGCGCGTTTGCGGCACGTCGCCGGGCGGCAGCAGGCGTTTGTTGTAGACGATCGCGAGCGGCTCGTAGGTGGTGCCGTAAGCCTGCTTCTGGTACTGCGCCCATTGCGGCAACTGATTCGTTTCGGGCGACTCGTAGGTGGCCATCAAGCCGTCGTTGACGAGCTTGACCTGCAGATCCATGGCTGAACTCCACAGCACGTCGGCGCTGATGCTGCTCGCTGCGTTCTCGCTGATATAGCGGTTGTATAGCTCGGTGCTGCTCATGTCGTTGTAGTCGACCTTGACGCCATACATGCTTTCAAAGTCCTTGATGAGCGGACGCACCAGCGCGGTGTCCGTGACCGAGTAGACGATCAGCTTGCCTTCCTTTTTTGCGCCGTCGATAGTGGCCTGGTAATCGCCTGGATAGCCGGCCGGAATGGCTGCCCATGCGGAATTGACGGTGAATGCGACAGCTGCTGCGAGTACTTTCAAAGCGTTTTGCACGTCTTCCTCCAGATAACTTCGTGTTGGTTTTGTGTAGGCGAATGGTAAGAGGTCGATGCTTTCTGAACGCTTTCAATTTTCGAAGGAAATGCGTCACAATGGTCGAATTCGCCTCATGGATTTCCCTGGGATTCTGCTCATGCGTGTGCTGCTCGTCGAAGACAATCCGATCCTTTCCCGCTCGCTCACCGACGCGCTGACCAGCGCGAAACTCACGGTCGACTGCATGCACGACGGTGAATCAGCCGACCACGTGCTTCGTACGCAGGACTACGCATTGGTGATTCTCGATATCGGTTTGCCGAAACTCGACGGCCTCGAAGTGCTGCGCCGTTTGCGCGCACGCCGCAACGCCGTGCCGGTGCTAATGCTGACCGCGCACGGTTCGGTAGAGGAGCGCGTGCGCGGCCTCGATCTCGGCGCCGACGACTATCTCGCCAAGCCTTTCGCCCTCACCGAACTCGAAGCGCGCGCGCGTGCGCTGTTACGCCGCAGCCACGGTCAGGAACCGCTCAACGCACAATGCGGCACGCTGCTTTACGACAGCGTGGACCGGGGCTTCACGCTCGACGGAGAATCGCTTGCGCTGACGCCGCGCGAGCGCTCGGTGCTGGAAGTGCTGATCCTGCGTAACGGCCGCGCGATCAACAAGGACACGCTGTCGGAGAAAATCTTCGGGCTCGACGAATCGGTGAATGCGGACGCGATCGAAATCTATGTGTACCGCTTGCGCAAGAAACTCGAACACAGTTCGGTTGGCATCGTGACGCTGCGCGGACTCGGCTATCTGCTGGAAGCAAGAAGCGCATGACGCAGCCGAATCTGCGCGTACGTGTCGCACTGTGGCTGTTGGTGCCGCTGCTTCTGCTGCTCGCGTTCGACGCGTGGCTCACGTATCAGCGCGCAATGAACGCGGCGCATGCGGCATTCGACCGCACGCTCGAATTTTCGCTGCGCTCGATTCGCGACGGCATCCGCTTGCGCGACGGCGAGATCGAAGTCGATCTTCCGTACCTCGCTCTGGAGATGTTCGAATCGAATGGCGGCGGCAACATCTACTATCAGATTCGCGAGGAAGGTGGGCGCGTGGTGACCGGATATCCTGACTTGCCGGACGCCGGCAACGTGCCAGGTGAGCCCTACCGCGTGCGTTTCTATGACGGCGTGTTTCGCGGCCGTCCGCTGCGTATCGCCATGCTCAGGCTGCCCGTGCACGACGTGCCGAGCGCGCAGACGCGGGTGGTGCTGGTGAGAGTGGGTGAAACGATCGAGCAGCGTCAGGCGTTGGCGCGCGAGATTCTGACCGGCTCGCTGCAACAGGAAGGCTTGCTGGTGGTGCTCGCGCTCGGCATCGTGTGGCTGGGCGTGGCGCGCGGTTTGCGGCCGTTGAACCGTTTGTCGGCGAAAGTGGCCGCGCGCGCGGAGGATGATCCGACGCCGCTCGACACGGTCGGTCTGCCGAGCGAAGTGACGCCGCTAGTCGATTCGATCAATCAGTACATCGGCCGCACGCAGTTGATGCAGTCGTCGCGCAGGCGTTTTTTCAACGACGCCGCGCATCAGTTGAAAACGCCGCTTGCGGTGATTCAGGCGGAGTCCGAACTGGCGCTGCGCGATATCGACGGCGTGGAAGCGGGTTCGACTGGCGATCGTCGGCAAGGGGTGCATTTGCGGCGGCTGAATCGCGCGGTGCAGCACGCGGTGCGCATCGTGCAACAGTTGCTGTCGCTCTCGCGGCTCGAAGCGCACAGCGGCTATACGGTCAGGCACGCGGCGGTGCCGCTGCACAAGGTGGCGCGCAGCGTGACGCTCGACTGGTCGCCGGTGGCCCGCGCACGTGGCATCGATCTCGGTTTCGAGCAGGACGCGCGTGTCGACGTGATGGGGCAAAGCGATCTGCTCGCGGAACTGGTCGGCAATCTGATCGATAACGCGATCCGCTATTCAGGCGATGGTGCGGTGATTACCGTGCGGGTCGCGCGCGAAGGCGAACAGGCGTTGCTGCAGGTGATCGACAATGGGCCGGGCATTGCCATGAGCGAGCGCGAGGCGGTGTTCGAGCGCTTCTATCGCAGCGAAGCGACGCAGGCGGTGGAAGGCAGCGGACTGGGTTTGTCGATCGTGCGGGAAATCGCGCGCGTACACGGCGCGCTGGTTGCGCTCGCCGATGCGCATGGCGGCGGGTTGATCGTCAGCGTGTTGCTTCCGCCGTTGAAGGCGGCGTAACGCCGGCGCGGCATTCAGCGGCGAATCGGAAAGCGCCGCGCATAACCCGTGGGAGAGGTGCCGCTGCTCCACGTTTCGCCATCGATCAATACCTGTGAAGCGCTTTCTTCCGGCACCGCGACGTTTACGCCCGCTGCCGCTTCGCGATACAACTGAGTCTGGTTGATTCGCGCAGCGATGTCCGCATAATCCGCGCGCGCGTCGATCATGCCCCAGCGCTCGAACTGCGTGAGAAACCACGCGCCTTCGAACACTCGCGGATAATTCACCGCGCCGTTGTCGAAGAAGCGCACGGGCAGGCCGCCCGGCGCGGAAGCCGCGATCTCGTTGCTGAGGCGCGCCGCGATCAACGAGGCATCAATGCCAACGTACTCGGGCCGCGCAAGCCAGCGCGCGATGTCCTCGCGATGTCCCGCGCCGTCGAGCCAGCGGCACGCTTCGAGCATGGTCTGCACGAGCGCGCGCGCGGCATGCGGATTCGCGCTGACAAAATCGCGCCGGCACGCCAGCACTTTCTCGGGATGATCGGGCCACACGTCGCTCGTATAAGCGATCGTTCTGCCGACGCCTTGCGCTTCGGCCTGCATATTCCACGGTTCACCAACGCACAGTCCGTCGAGCTTGTCTTCGGCGAGCGCCGCGACCATTTGCGGCGGAGGAATCACCACGCTCTCGATATCGCGCAACGGATCCACGCCTTGTGACGCGAGCCAGTAGTACAGCCACATCGCGTGCGTGCCGGTGGGGAAGGTCTGCGCGAAGACCGGCTTGCGGCCGAGCGCGGCGAGCGCCTTGGGCAGCGTGCCGCGTTCGGCGAGCGCATCGGCGAGACGGTTCGACAGCGTGATGGCCTGGCCGTTGCGGTTGAGCACCATCAGCACGGCCATGTCCGTTTGCGGTCCGCCGAGACCCAGTTGCACGCCGTACACGAGTCCGTAGAGCGCGTGGGCCGCATCCAGATCGCCCGACAGTAGTTTGTCACGCACGGCGGCCCACGACGGCTGACGCGACAACTCCAGCGTCAGGCCGTGCGCGTGGCCGAATTCGAGCAGCTTGGCGGCGACGAGCGGCGCGGCGTCCGAGAGCGCCACGAAGCCGAGCCGCAGATGAGTCTTCTCGAGCGGCCCGGATGGGTTGGTTGCAGTGGTAATGGGAGAGTTCATGGACGGCGCTTCATTTGAGCGAGTCGGCCGACGCGATGATGGCGCGCGCGACTTCGGCGAGTTTGACGCCCTGGTTCATCGCGCGCTTGCGCAGGTTGGCGTAGGCGGCGTGTTCGGTGATCTTCTGTTGATCCATCAGGAGCCGTTTGGCGCGATCGATCAGCTTGCGCTCGGCAAGTTCGCTTTCGACTTGCGCGAGGCGCTCGCGCAATTGCGATTCCTGCGCAAAACGCGCGAGCGCGACTTCGAGGATGGGCGCAAGACGCTCGGTCGCTAGACCTTCGACGAGATAGGCCGTGACGCCCGCGCCGACGGCGTCGCGGATCAATTGCTGGTTGGCGTCGTGGCTGAACATCAGCACCGGGCGCGGCGCGGTGGCGTTCATGACCGCAAGCTGTTCGAGCGTGTCGCGCGACGGCGATTCCGTATCGATGATGATGACATCGGGCCGCTCGCTCTGCACCACGCGATGCAGTGCTTGCGGCGTGGCGGTGCCCGCCAGCATCTCGTAGCCGAGTCGGGCAAGGGCGTCGCGAAGGTCGCCGATGGGCTTATCGGTGTCGGTTACGAGGAGAACGCGCAGCATGGAGTGGGGTTTTATCGACGGCTGACCAGGAATAAAGCAATGGCTATGCCAGTCGATGCGCCCAAGTGTAAAACTCGTGCAGTCACGCACTTGGCGATTGCGTGGGCGCCCGTCGCTGCACCTGCACGGGGCACGTCACGCCGATGCACCGAAGCGGCGCATGCCGCTCCGTTCATCAACGCCATTGGCCGTAACTGCGGGGCGCAAACACCAAACTCAGCGCCATCATCGCGACGACGCAGCAGGCGAGCATGATCCACGCGGCGCCGAAGCTTCCGCTCCAGCCTCGCACGAGACCGGCCACAACCGGCGCGACGGCGGCCACGATGAAGCCCACGCCCTGGGTGAATGCGACGAGTTGGCCGGCCACGCGATGGTCGGCTGAATGATCCATGGCGGTGACGAGCGTCAGCGAAAAGACCCCGCCCAGGCCCGCGCCTGCTACGCCGGCCCACAGCAAGGGCGCGGCATCGGGCCAGACAATCAAGCCAAGCAGTCCGAACAGTTGCGCCGAGAGACCGAGCATCAGCCATGGCCGGCGATCCCGGAACGACGCCGCGGCAAGCGGCAACAGCAGTGCCGCGCTCGCCTGAAACACCGTCATGCCGGCCAGCAGCGATCCGCTCGCCGCCACGCTCACGCCGCGCTGCTGATAAAACGCCGGCAACCACGCGACGAGACTCGTATAGCCGCCGTTGACAATCCCGAAGTAGAGCCCGAGGGTCCACGCGCGCCGCGTACGCCAAAGTGAAAGGGTGTCGGCTTGTGCCGAAGCAGCCGCTGCGGCGCCGCTGCCGGAAGACCGGCGGTTCAATGCCCACCAGCAGGCGAGCGCCGCACAGGCAGGAATCGCCCATGCCGCGAGCCCTGCCTGCCATGACTGCATCGCGTGGCTCACCCAAGGGCTCAAACTCGCGCCCAACCCGCCGCCGCCCATGATGGACGCTGAGAACACGCCCATTGCGAGCGGCACGCGCGCATGAAAGCGCTGCTTCATCACGGCGGGCAGCAGCGCCTGAATTGCGGCGACGCCGGCACCTGCCAGCAACGCGGTGGCGAGCAGCGCCGCGCCGCTCGACGCCGTCCACCGCGCCGCGCACGCCAGCGCGATGGCCAGCAAGCCGAGCGCGACACCGCGTGTTTCGCCGAGCGTGCGGGTCAGCGCGCCCGCCCCGAATGCGCCGATCCCCATTGCTACGACCGGCAGGCTGGTCAGCAGCGACGCACCGTAGAAGCTGAGGCCGGTTGCGTCGCGGATGGTCGTCATCAAAGGGCTGATCGAGGTCAGCAAGGGCCGCAGATTGATGCCGATCGCGACGATCGCACCCAGCCACACGATGTCCCGCCACGTCAGCGCCACAGTGGCGTGGTGAGCGGAAGTGCGGGTCGAACTGGCCTGGGGGTGCGAATTCACAATGGTCCTCGTGGGGAGAGAGAGGGGGCGGCGCGCCGTCTGCTGGCGCGGTGGCGAAGCGGCGAGGTGGGCGTCGTTGGCGAAACCGGTGAGCAGCAGCAGTGTGAAAACCCATGCGCGGCTTATTTTGGTCAACCATAGTAACAAAAAATGGTTAACCATTTTTATGATGTCCGGTATAGCTCGCAGCATAAGCGGATGGCGCCGGCTGCCCGCCGCCGCTAGAATGCCTGGGCGTTTCCGCTCCATTTCCGGTCACTGAAGCCATGCCACCACGTCCCCGGCGCTCGTCGTCTGCTGATACAGACGCGTCCGTTCAACCCGCACGCGACGACGATTCGTCCAGCGTCGAAGAGCGTATTTATGCGTCGATTACCGCGGCGTTGCTGCAGGGACGCCTGCGACCGGGCGCGCAACTGGTCGAGCGGGATCTGGCCGCCGCCTTCGGCTGCACGCGCGGCGCGCTGCGCAAGGTGCTCGCACGGCTAGGCTTCGAAGGCAAGCTCGTGCTGGAGGCGAATCGCGGTGCGTTTGTGCCGTCGCCGTCCGAGGAGGACATTCGCCAGGTGTATCGCGCGCGGCAGATCGTCGAGGCGGGCATCGTCGCCGCGTTGTGCGGGGCATTGAGCGCGCAGCACAAGCGGAGCTTGCGCGCGCACGTTCGCAGCGAAGAGAAGGCGCTACGCGCCGGGGCGCTCGAAGACTCCGTGCGTCTTGCCGGCCAGTTTCACGTGTTGCTGACGGAGTTAGCCGGCGGCGCGGAACTGCTCGGACTGGTCGGGCAACTGGTCGCCAAAACCGAGCTGTATAAAGCGCTGTTCGACCCGTCGAAGGGTTCCACCTGCTCCGCGGACGAACACACGCAAATCATCGACGCGCTCGAATCGGGCAACCTCGCCGCGGCATTGGCGGCAATGCGGGAGCATCTGACTGAACTGGAGGAGCGGGTGGTCGAGCAGGTGCGCAAAAGCGCCGCCGGAGAGGATCTCGGGACGGTGTTCGGCCTTTGAGCGCGTGTGGAGGGAAGCGGGGAAGGCGGTGAAACGCCCGCCGGCAGCAGAAAGCGCCAGGCGATGAGGGAATTTCAGGTTGCAACAAGGCGACGCCGCAGCGCGCCGCTCAGGCTCGAATCAACGAGTCAAGCCGGAGAAGGCGCGCGAATGGCTTCGCGTACAACTCAATCGCAATGGATCACGCCGGGACCGCGCAAAGCGCGCTCAGCGTGCCGCCGGCCTTAACGGCGACGGAATTGCGTGTTGCGAGCACCGCCGCCACCGGTGGCGCGCTCGTCTTTATGACGGAAATTGATCCGGCCTTTGGTCAGATCGTAGACGGACAGCTCAAGCGTCACGCGGTCGCCCGCGAGAATACGGATGTGGTTCTTGCGCATGCGTCCGGACGCGTAAGCGCCAACCACGACGCCGTTGTCGAGCGTCACGCGGTAACGACTGTCCGGAAGTACTTCGTCGACGATACCGTCAAGTTCAAGCAGTTCTTCTTTCGCCATGCATAACTCCTGGTCGATGGGATAAGGGGTGTTGGTCGCCCACGCCGGGCAGCACAACATCAGATTGGGGCGATAGCGGGTTTTTCGAGCCCGCTGTCCTGCGGCATCAGCCTATATGCTGATAGTACCGCTCAAAGATCGGCGACGGACTGGCCGTCTACACGGCCGTCGATCAGTTGCTCGGCATGCGCCATGCACGCAATGCGTGCCTTGCCCGTGCCGTCGAACGGAAACAGGTACTGCAGACGGAACACACGGCCGTCGGCGGCCGCACTGGCGCCCACGCGGCAGATGCGCACCGACGCGTCGTAACCGGCGTCCGGATTGCGGCTCGTCTGACCGTCCGCCGGGCGGCGCGGATAGACGAGCGGGTGAATTTCGTAACCCTTGTACGTCTTGACTGCTGAATTCATGAAGCTTGTGTCCTGTATTACGTGGCCGGCGTGTCACGCGTGTTACGCGCGGCAAGACCGGCCGGGCAGCGCAGCACCTTGAGGCGCGCCGCCATGGAAAAAGTTTGGCACAGGCCCGATGACAAGGGCTTGAGCGCGGCCGCGCAAAATCGCGGATTCGATGGAGAAGAAACACGCTGATGTCGCGCGGACATCGGGCGCGTGAATGAACCCTCAGCTGCACAGCTCGCGACGGCGAATGCATGCGACGCATTGCCGGAGTGACGGGACCGCCAGCAGGCGGCGGTCGAACAGTCGGGGGTGGTGCGGAGATGCCGGTTTGAGCCTGCCCGGTATTGCCTGAGGTTCAACCCGCGATGATGCTGCGATTTTGCCAGGAAACGCCGGAACTACGAATGCGGAATACAGCTATTCCAATATGATGCACTAAATAGGGCTAATTGGATAGCAAAAAGTTCCACGCAGGGGTGAACCGCCCAGCCGGCGGGGCCTCGCGCGCGACGCGGCGCTCGCGCACGGCGTGCCTCGCCATGAGCGGCACGCCGGGTGAAGGGTTGCGCCGTCGTGGCGCGCGCTGAACGATCAACAGGGTCTTGCTTCAGCGGGATGTTTCGGCGACGCGCTTCTGCAGCTCGCGCGTTGCCGCGAGCGGAATGCGCGCGTCATCCCAGCCGGCCAGCCATTCGACTTCCTTCGACGTGAAAATCTGCCCGTGATTGCGCAGCGTGTATTGCAGCGAATCGATGATGTGATTGCGGATGATCTCCGGCGTGCCTTCGTCATCGAGCACGGCGCGAAACGCTTCGAGCGTGGCCATCTGTTGCTCCGTGAAATAGATACGCCTTTTATCGCACGAAAAAAAATCGCTCGCCAAGCGGACAAAATTCGCCGTGCGCGAAAGGGCGGCGTCGAGAGGCCGGCGCCCGCGCCCGTTTTTTGAGGGCGTGATCGCCGCCGCGGTCGCCGCGGCGCGGCGGGGTGGCTACAATGGCGAGTTGCCGCATCCCTTGAACACCGCGATTCCCCAATGCGCAACCCAAACGTGTCTCCTGTGAAAGACCTGCTGCTCGAGCGCTACGCTCCCATTGCCGACGGCATCGCGGCGCTGTTCTATCCGTGCGCCGAAGTGGTGATTCACGACCTGCGCGATCAGACTATCGCATACCTCGTGAACAACCTGTCGAAGCTTGAGGTGGGCGGGCCGTCCGTGCTGGACGAAGTCCATTACGCGGCGCGCGGCCAGACGATCGGGCCGTATGAAAAGCTCAACTGGGACGGCCGGCGCATGCGTTGCGTGAGCAACATTCTGTTCGACGACGACGGCAAACCGGCCGGCATGCTGTGCATCAACTTCAATATCGCCGTGTTCGAAGATGTGCGTTCCACACTCGATCTGTTCATCAAGGGCGGCAACCTGAGCGACGCGCCCGCGGAAGAACTGTTCCGCGACGACTGGCAGGACCGCATCAACACGTACCTGCATACGTGGCTGCGCGAACGGCAGATCGGCATCAATGCGCTCACGCGCGAACACAAGCGGGAAATCGTCGAGGCGCTGCACGCACAAGGCGCGTTTCGCGGCCGCAGTTCCGCGAACTACGTGGCCGCCGTGCTGACGATGGGGCGCGCCACCGTCTACAAGATTCTGAAGCAGATGAAAGAGGGCGGCTGACGGTTCGACCGTTGCCGTGCGAAAGCGCTGCGTTTTTCAATTCAGGGAGGATGCGAATGGTGCGTTACCGGCACTACAAAGGCGGGATTTACGAACTGGTTTGCGAGGCCACGCTCGAGTCGGATCCGACCGTCACGATGATCGTGTACAAAGCCGCCAATGGTACGATCTGGACGCGTCCGGCTTCGGTATTTTTCGAACTGGTCGACGTGGACGGCGCCAAGGTGGCGCGCTTCGCGCCGATCGATCAGGCATAACCAACAACAGGAATCTGAATGCGTTTACTGCTTGCCATCATTCTGCCGTGGTTTCAGTTTTTCACGATCGGCCGTCCGTTCGCGGGCATTATCTGCCTGATCCTGCAGATCACGCTGATCGGCTGGATTCCGGCCGCGATCTGGTCGGTGTATGCGCTGAGCCAGTACAACACCGATAAGAAAATTGCCCGGGCAATGGGCAGCGGGCGTTAAGGCTTGCGAGGAGCGGCATGAGTGTGCTTCCGAGCCACACATGCGCCGCCCTTCAAATAGGCTGAAGCACGCCCGACACGCGCGTTTAGCCCTCGTGCGGAGCGTTTTTGCCGCGCGCAAATGTGTGATGCTCACGGAACGATATTTCAGCAACAGGCGCGCCGGCAGTGATCGGACTCCTCCATGGATGGCAGGTGGCAGGTAGCGGCAAAGCATTCGTTTCGACCGCATGGAAGAACGCAGAACGTTTCCATATCTGACGGATCTTCGATTCTTTCGGGCCTGGTAACTACTGGTAAGATGTTTGCCTACCCTTGGCAAGCAAATGAAACGACTTCCCGTTCTAAACGGGCTGCGCGGAATCGCGATCATTGCAGTGGTATTTCACCACTCATTTTCGGTTTTCTTTAACGCGGCTGGATCCGTCACCCTAACTCCGTCGACCGTGCTCGGATCCAGTGGATGGCTAGGAGTGAACCTCTTTTTCTTTCTCTCCGGCTTCGTTTTGTATCTTCCGTACGCAACCGGCCAACGGTCGTTCGACGGACTTCGATCGCTGTTCGGCTTTTACGGCCATAGAGCGCGGCGGTTGTTACCGCTGTATTACACGGCGTCGTTGTTTCTCCTCCTCTTCACAACGCACTATCAGCTTGACGATTCCTCGCTGTATCGGGCACTGGTTCAGTATGCACTGGCGACATTTATATTCAGCAGGGAGACGTTTTTTCCGTCAATCAATTGGGTACTTTGGTCGCTCGGTGTCGAACTATGGTTTTCGCTGTTGTTTCCTGCTGTTGTGATCGCGATCGACCGCTTCGGCTGGCGCAAGATACTCGTGATCGTCATGATTGCGGCACTCGCCGTTCGTTTTGCAGGTCAGATCGTGGTCCCAACGAATCCGCGACGGGTTCTGAACTTCATATCGGATTCGCTGTTTGGCCGGCTTGATGAATTTATTCTCGGCATGTTGGGCGCATGGGTATTCTCACGGCGCCTGATGCTTTGGCGGCCGACAGTTCAGTTCCTGTGTGGCGTGTGGCTTCTCGTATCGTCGGCAGTACTTTGGTCGCTGTGGTATCGCGGCACATTCGTGGAACCGCTTGCCGCGTTCTTCAACATACCGTTCGACGCCGGCTTGCTGTTGACCGTCAATGCATTGCTCGTTGGCTGCAAACCGGCCGCGCGCCTGGTGAGCATTTGGCCTTTGCAAATGTCTGGGCTGATGTGCTACAGCATCTATCTATGGCACGCACCCATTATTTCTCATTTCCGGGCTTCCGCTTACTCGATCTTCACCTACGTTGCGTACGTGGGTATTACCTATCTGATCGCGTGGATTTCATACCGATATATCGAATTTGGCTCGGTATCGGACTATCGCGAGTTGCTGCCAAAACCCGCAGATGGCGGTGACGATCAGACACCGCTTCAAGATCGTCACCCACGCTCCATCACTAATAGTTGAAGAACGTGAGATTCTGCATATGCATGGAATTGGCGCTTTTGTGCTCAGGCTTCTGATGCGTCCGGCACCTCGATAACAAGATCGGTCTCGGCAATTGCCACACACGGCAGAATAAAACCCTCCGCCTTTTCTTCCCGGCTCAGTCCGGGCCATTCGATCGTGTACGAGACTGTTCCGCTGACCAGACGGCAGATACACGTACGGCACGTCCCATTCCTGCACGAGCGCGGCAAACGCAGATTTGCAAAGCTTGCGGCTTCGAGAATCGTGAGCGAATCGGGCGCTTCAAAGCTTTGACCAATTGGCTCGACGCGAACCAGAGGCGGGCGGATAGAGTCGGACATCGTGTGAGTCTGTGACGGATTGCGCCACACTTTACACGTTGCCGTCTCAATGCGTCGCGCCGCCGCGCCGCAAATACCGGTACACCGTATTGCGCGCCAGCCCTAACTCGCGCGCCGCAGCCGACACATTGCCGTCCAGCCGCTCGAGCGTTTGCGCAATCAACGCAGCCTGCCACGCTTCCATCTTGCCGGACGCCGGCTGCCCCGGAGTTTGCGCCGCGGCAACGGCTTCGTCGTCCGAACTTGACCCTGCAAGCGTTACCGGTGCTTGCACGCTTTGCTCTGCCGTAGCGTCGACGCAATCCTGCAAGAAGTCTTCGGGCAAATCGTCGAGCTCGATCTGTTGCGCGCCTTCGGCCATGATGCTCGCGGTGCGCAACACGTTGGCCAGTTGCCGCAGATTGCCCGGCCAGCGGCATTGCGCAAACCGGTCGAGCACCTCGGCTGAGACGCGGCGCGGCAGGCGTTCGCCATCGGGCTGCAAGGCCAGCATGCGCGTGACGAGCGCGTGAAGATCGGTACGCTCGCGCAGCGCGGGCAAAGTCACCACGAGTCCGTTGATCCGGTAATACAGATCTTCGCGGAAGGTGCCGGCTTCGATCATCGCGCGCAGGTTGCGGTGGGTCGCGCAGACGATGCGCAGATCCACCGGAATCGCCCGTGTTCCGCCGAGCGGCACGACGGTGCGCTCCTGCAGCACGCGCATCAGACGCACTTGCTGGGCGAGCGGCATGTCGCCGATTTCGTCGAGGAATAGCGTGCCGCCATCGGCTTGCACGATCTTGCCGACGCTGCCGCGTTTTTTTGCGCCGGTGAACGCGCCGTCTTCGTAACCGAACAACTCCGCTTCGATCAGGGTCTCAGGCAAAGACGCGCAATTCAGTGCGATGAACGGCGCGGCCCGGCGCGGCGAATCGTGATGGATGGCGCGCGCGAGCCACTCCTTGCCGGTGCCGGTCTTGCCGAGCACGAGAATCGGAATATCGCGGCCACGCAGTTTGGCGACGCGCCGCAGGATCGCGGCGACTTGCGCGTCGCCGGTGTCGAGCGTTTCAAGCGTGGCGAGTGGTGCGGGATCCACCGTGCGCGGCGCATGACGCGCTCCGCCGGCGAGCGGCGCGCGCGACCTATCGAGGTCTTCCGACTGTGCGACATAGCGAGGCGTTGCGTATTCGCCGCGCGCCACCACGCGCACGCCGCTCGGCAGCGTCAGCAGAATGGTCTCGCCGGGTGCGCGCGTAATCTGCTGCAACAGCCGCGCGAACGCGATTCCGAACAGCGCGTCGAAGGGTTGCCGTTGAAGCTCGGCCAGCGGCTGCCCGAATTGAAACAGCGCACTGCGGTTGGCCGACAGAAACGTGCCTTCCGGCGTGAACGCCGCGAGCCCCTCGAACAACGTGCCGATGAATTCCGCGCGCGCGTGAAAGTGAACGCGGATCGCGTCGACGAATTGATTGGAGAACAGATGATTTTCGATCATCTGCGCCGACATCCTGACGAGCGCGAGCGTGTGCTTGTGAAAGCCGCGCGTGTCGCCGCTCACGTCGAGCGCGCCGATGGTGCGCCCGAACGGATCGGCAATCGGTGCGCACGAGCAGGTGAGAATGCGGTTGGCGTGCAGGAAGTGTTCTCCCGCATGCACGACAGTGGGCTGTCCGTCGACTAGCGCGGTGCCGATCGCATTGGTGCCGCGATCCGCCTCAGCCCACGAGACGCCCGGACACAACGCGACGCGATTGGCTTTTTCGACGAAGTCGCTATCGCCGAGGCTGTGAAGGATCACGCCATGATTGTCGGTGAGCAGCACCATGCTTTGCGTATCGACAATCTGCGCATGCAGCGTTTCCATGACGGGAAGCGCATGCGTATAAAGCGATTGATTGCGATCGACGAGCTCACGCAACGCGGGCCGGCGCAGCGGATGAAAGTCCGGCGATTCGGACGCGCGCAGCCCGAGTTCGAGCGAGCGGGCGTGCGCCTGCGCGATGACATCGGGCCGGCCCACGGCGGGCGGCGTGGCAGAACGTTGGGTCAAGGCATGTCTCCGGTGAAACGGACACGGCGGGTACGTTGCCCTCCGCTCGATGCCGCAGCGCAACATCTGCGCAGACGGTCGAACACCGATCTTACAGGACGAAACGCGCAGCGCGCGGCAGGGAAAAAACGGAGGCGGCGCACACGTCTCGCCTCAAAAAAACGCGGAGGGCACCAAAATCAGGCAAACCAAAAGGAAAACTTGCGCCGCGCCCGAACTCGTCTAAAGTGAATCAAATCACCTCCGCGGGCCGCGAACTACAGCGTCGCCGCCGCGAGGTGACGAGCCCGCGTCGTCAGCATTGGACAAGGAGGTTGGCGCTAGAGACGCGACCAGTTGCAACCGGCGTGCGCATTACCCGGCTAGACCATGCGCAGCACCTACCTTCCAGGTGAACTCCCATGCAGATCCTTTTCCCGAAAGAAACCCCTGAATATTCAGGTCGCGAACTCACCTTGGCTTTCCCCGCGATGGTCGATGGGCAGAGGGTGGAATGCATGATCACGGCTGAGGCACTGGAAGACCACTTCGGCGCCGCCTCGCCGCGCCTGGAAGACATGGTCGGCGCATTCGACACGCATCGCGCCCGGATCGAAGCCGCCACGCGGCGTTTGCTCTCGGAAACGAGGGCGCAATGTCTCGTGCTCAGAAGCGGCTATGTGCGCTTCTACGAGGCCAACTGGCGCAATTGATCGAGGGCGTTTCCGGCTGACGTTAGGGCCAACGCCGGAAGCAGATCGAAAGCCGCGCAAGAATCAGAAGGTGTGGAAACCCGCGCGGCATTAATCGATCATTCGAAATCGCCTGCACGCCATGCGTGCCGCCGGTATCGGCACGAAACTCGCAAAGCACGAAACACGCAAAGCTCAGAACGCGCCCACGTTGTAGCGCGAGTGGCTGAGTGCGCTCAAACCATTCGCCGCAGCGTGCGATCCTTGAACACCACGTGATGCCCGAGCGCCGCCAATGTGTGCAGGCCGATCACCCAATAAAATGCGTTGCCGAGCCATTCATGCGCGGTCTTGAGCAATGGCCGCGCGACAGGATCGGCGCCGACCAGCGTGTAATTGATATTGAGCCACGCGAGCGTGACAGGATGTCCGCCGGTGTTGATCATCAGAATGCCGAGCAACGGCTGCGCGAAGAAAAAAATGTATAGCGCGAGATGCGTGGCGCGCGCGAGGAATGCGAGCACGCGGTTGCTATCCACTTCGGCGGGCGCGCCGGCCCACAAGCGCCACAGCAAACGCAGAGCGGCGAGCCCCAGCACGAGCGTGCCGCACCAGAAATGCACGCTACTCCAGAACGCGCGACTGTCGCTGCCCTTGGGTCCGCGAATCTCGATTGCCAGGTAGGCCAGCGCGATCAGCAGAAACATAACCCAGTGAAAGAAAATGGCGGGCGGCGTGTAGCGCTCCGAGGTGCGGCTGTAAGACATGAAGGGGGCTCCCGAGACCTGGTCGATCGTTTTTATGAATCATCAGATGATAAACGGTGCCTGACCGGAATGGCACCATCAATAAAATCGTGATCGATCCAGGCGAGAGCGCGCGGCGCGGAGCTTACTCGCTGCCGAGATAGAAATAGCGGAACAGGAAAATGGCCGCGATGATCCACACCACCAGCTTCACCTTGCGCGCCTGGCCGGTGAGCAGTTTCAGGCCCGCATACGAGATGAAGCCGAACGCGACGCCATTGGCAATCGAATAGGTGAACGGCATCAGAAGCGCGGTGAGCGCGGCCGGCACCACCTCGGTGGCGTCGTCCCACGGCAGGTCGAGCATTTCGCGCAGCATCAGGCACGACACGTAGAGCAGCGCCGGCGCCGTCGCGTAGCCGGGCACCACGCCCGCCAGCGGCGCGAAAAAGAGCGCTGCAAGGAACAGCACGGCCACGGTGATGGCGGTCACGCCCGTGCGTCCGCCTGCCTGCACACCCGAAGCGCTTTCGATGTACGCGGTGGTAGACGAGGTGCCCAGCATCGAGCCTGCCAGAATCGCCGTGCTGTCGGCGAGCAGCGCGCGGTTCAGCCGGTGCATCTTGCCTTCCACCAGCAACCCGGCGCGATTGGCGACGCCCATCAGCGTGCCGGTCGCGTCGAACAATTCGACGAGGAAAAACACGAGGATCACGTTCAGCACGCCGCCCGACAGCGCGCCGCGAATGTCGAGTTGAAACAGTGTCGGCGCGATGGACGGCGGCGCCGAGACGATGCCGTGAAACTGGTTGCCGCCGAAGAAAAAGCTGAGCACCGTCACGCCGACAATGCCGATCAGGATCGCGCCGCGCACCCGCAGGTGGTCCAGCGTGACGATCGCGAAGAAGCCGATCACGGCGAGAATCACGTGCGGATTGTGCAGGTCGCCGAGCGTCACGAGCGTGGCCGGATTGCCGACCACCACGCCGGCCGACTTCAATGAAATGATCGCGAGAAAGAGGCCGATACCGCCGGTAATGGCAATGCGTATCGAATGCGGAATGCCGTTGACGATCACTTCGCGCACGCGGAACAGCGTGACGATCATGAACAGGCAGCCGGAGATGAACACCGCGCCGAGCGCGGCCTGCCAGGTGAAGCCCATGCCCTTGACGACGGTGTACGCGAAGTACGCGTTCAGGCCCATGCCCGGCGCGAGCGCGATCGGATAGTTCGCGTACAGACCCATGATCAGCGAGGCGAGCGCCGCGACGATGCAGGTCGCCACAAACACCGAGTCCTTCGGCATGCCGGCGTCGCCGAGAATCGCCGGATTCACGAAGATGATGTAGGCCATCGTGAGGAAGGTGGTCAGGCCAGCGAGCACTTCGGTGCGCAGGTTGGTGCCGGCGGCTTCGAAGCCGAAGTAGCGTTTTATGGAGTCCATGAGGCGGGTCTCTCGTCGTTCAGAAAGCTTTTTTGTGGTTGGAGCGGTGCTTGCGCGGCGTCGCCGCCGGCGTTACGGGCGGATTGTAGTCAGGATTGGCGGCGGCGTGCCGCTTTGTGTGGGCGAGCCGCCGCGTAAAGCTCATGCGATGGGCGGTTCGCCGGGAGACTGTGGGGCCGGCGCATCAGACTGCGGCCGTTGCCGCGCCAGCCAGCGGTCCAGCTCACCCGCGAAGCTTTTGCTGTCGCGCGCGCTGAAGGCGGCCGGGCCGCCGGTATCGACGCCGCTGCTGCGCAACTGGTCGAGCATGGAGCGCATGCGCAGCCGTTCTTCGATCGTGCCGGGCGTGTACCAGTTGCCGCGCGGATCGAGCGCCTGGGCGTTCTTGGCCAGCACGGCGGCGGCGAGCGGGATGTCGGCGGTGATCACGAGGTCGCCCGCGGCGACGCGTTCGGCGATCAGATCGTCAGCGGCGTCGAAACCGGCCGGCACCTGGATTGCGCGGATCAGCGGCGAGGGCGGCACGCGCAGAAACGAATTGGCGACCAGCGTCAGCGTCATGCCGGTGCGGCGCGCGGCACGGTAGAGCATGTCCTTGATCACGACCGGACAGGCGTCGGCGTCAACCCAGATTGGCATGGTTCGGATTCCGGCAGCGGGGTTGTCGAAGGGGCGAGATGATACCTTGCCAGCGCAAAGGGCGGCGCGGCAAGTGAATTTGCGAGGCGGGGAAAGGGGGCGAGGCGTTGACGCGTTGAAGCGTCGAAGCGTCGAAACGTCGAAACGGTAAAGCGGTAAAGCGGTAAAGCGGTAAAGCGGTAAAGCGGTAAAGCGGTAAAGCGGTAAAGCGGTAAAGCGGTAAAAGCACCACAGAACGCAGCAAATCGGGAAGGCATGCGGAGCCAACCTCGCCCACGACCATTGCAGTCGCAGGCGGCGCCGCATGCCGCGGGGTGGCTCGCGCTTACTGTGTCATCGTCGCGCCGGATTGCTGCGCCCGCCGCGCCGCGACGATGCGGCCCGCGCGTTGAGCATTCTGCGGATAGTCGATCCAGTCGAGCGGATCGTAGCCGGCGGCACGCCAGTCGGCCAGATCGGCCCGCACTTCGGCGCGCGTTTTCGGCGCCGACGGGTCGTAAGGCCGCGCCGAAGTCTGCGCAAACGCGGTGCTCATGCTCACGGCAGCCAACAGCGCGCCGAGTCCAACAGTAGAAACGATTTTCATGACGAGCTCCTATGGAGCGGTTAAAAACGACCTCGAGATTTTAGTTTTCACAGGCATTTCGAGTAAGGCGATTGAAGGCAATGCACCATTTCACCCAGTGAACCAAACCGGACTGGGCAAACCTGAGGTTCAGGGCGCCGACGGCTTGCTAAAGCGCTCCAGCACGGCGCTCAGCAGGTCGATCGGCAGCGGGAAGACGATCGTCGAATTCTTGTCGGCGGCAATCGTCGTCAGGGTTTGCAGGTAGCGCAACTGCATGGCCTGGGGCTGGCGCGACAGCGTTTGCGCCGCTTCCAGCAGGTGCTGCGAGGCCTGCAATTCGCCTTCCGCGTGAATCACCTTGGCGCGCCGCTCGCGCTCGGCTTCGGCCTGGCGGGCAATCGCACGGATCATCGTTTCGTTGATATCCACATGCTTGATTTCCACGATCGATACCTTGATGCCCCACGCGTCGGTCTGAGCGTCGAGCACTTTCTGGATATCGGCGTTCAACTGCTCGCGATCGGCCAGCAGTTCGTCGAGTTCGTGTTTGCCGAGCACCGCGCGCAAAGTGGTTTGCGATAACTGGCTGGTCGCCTCGAAGTAACGCGCCACCTGAATCACCGCTTTCTCTGGATCGACCACGCGGAAATACACCACCGCGTTGACCTTCACCGAGACGTTGTCGCGCGTAATCACGTCCTGCGGCGGCACGTCGAACACAACGGTGCGCAGATCCATGCGCACGACCTGCTGCACGATCGGAATGATCAGCACGAGCCCCGGCCCCTTGACCTTCCAGAAGCGCCCGAGCATGAACACGACGCCGCGTTCATATTCCCGAAAAATCCGTATCGACGAAGCAATCAGCGCGGCCACCAGCAGAATCAGAATGCTGCTGAAGCCGAATGTAAAACCGATCATGAAATTTCTCCTTGTTGTCGCACTTCCGTGGGCACCACGGTCAACGTCAGGCCGCGCCGCGCGGTGACGCGCACCGCGTGCCCTGCCGCAACCGGGGCCATGCTGGACACCCGCCAGCGTTCCCCATGCACGCGCGCCCAGCCGGCCAGCGCGCCACCGGCCGCGGGGTCCGCAGCGGCGGTCTCAGGCAGCAGGCCGCCGTCGAGCACCACGCCGACACTGCCGATCAGCGCTTCCGAGCCCGTCACCACCGGCCGGCGCCGCGCGCGCAGCGCGAGTCTCGACACGCCCAGCACGAACAGCACGCTGAAGACGACCACGGCGGCGATCATCGGCAGCGGGATGCCGTAGCCGGGCACGTCGGTGTCGATCAGCATCAGCGCGCCGATCACGAACGCGACCACGCCGCCGAAGCCGAGCGAGCCGAAAGTGGGTAGAAACGCCTCGCCGATCAGGAACGCGATGCCGAGAAAGATCAGACCGAGGCCGACGTAGTTGATCGGCATCATCTGCATGGCGAAGAGGCCGAGCAGCAGGCTGATTGCGCCGACCACGCCGGGCAGCAGGAAGCCCGGATTGGCGAACTCGAAGAACAGGCCGTACATGCCGATCATGAGCAGAATCAGCGCGACGTTGGGATCGGTGATCACGGCGAGGAATTGGCTGCGCCAGTCGGCTTCGAGCGTGACGACCGGCGCGCTGGCCGTGCCGAGCGTGACATTGCCGGCGCTCGTGACGATCGTGCGGCCGTCCACCTGGCGCAGCAGGTCCGGTACGTCGCGCGCATTCAGATCGACGACGTGCTGCGCGAGCGCGTCCGCCGCCGACAGGCTTACGGCTTCGCGCACCGCGCGCTCGGCCCAGTCGGCGTTGCGCCCGCGCATTTGCGCGAGGCCGCGGATATAGGCGGCGGCGTCGTGAACCTGCTTGCGCACTTCGGTCGATTGGGTGTCGAGCGGCAAGGCGCTGGCCGAACCGGTGGGCGCCGAAGCCGAGGGTTGGGACGACCCGCCGGCACCGCCGCCGACGCCGGGCAAACCCGGCGCTCCACCGCCCGCCGGCGGCTCGGCGCCGCCGATGCCCATCTGGATCGGCGTCGCCGCGCCGAGATTGGTGCCCGGCGCCATCGCCGCGATATGGCTCGCATAGACGATGTAAGTGCCGGCGCTCGCCGCACGCGCGCCGCTCGGCGCGATGAAGGTGGCGACCGGCACCGGCGAGGCGAGGATCGCCTTGATGATCTGCCGCATCGACGTATCGAGGCCGCCCGGCGTATCGAGTTGCAGCACGGCGAGTTGCGCGTGCTCGTCGGCGGCGCGCTGCAGGCTGCGCACGATGAAGTCGGCACTCGCCGGACTGATCGCACCATTGACAGGAATGACCACCACGCCGTTGGGCGCGACGGCGGCGCGAAGCGGCACATTCGATTCGCACGACGCGAACCCGATCGCCAATAGCATGCCTAGCACGGTCATGCCGCGCACCAACCGGCCCACGATATCGCCACGGATAAGCGAGAAGCGCGAGCCAGACTGCCGGAACGGGAGACGCGGATACGTGCTCATCGCTGACGGCTGCCGCGCCCGGTCGAAGCGTATCGACTGGCGCGGGCCGATACCCCACAAGAAGGCTGGCCTGCTCCTTACAGCTTAGTCCGATTCCGCCCGGTGCGTGAAATCCGCGCGCGCCGGCCGGTAATCGGTCGGCCGCATGCCGGTCCATTTGCGGAACGCGCGATGAAACGCGCTCGGTTCGGCAAAGCCCACCGAGGTGGCAATGTCGGCGATGGTGCGGTTGGTGTCCTGCAACTCGCCGATCGCGATGTCGCGCCGCAGGTCGTCCTTGATCGACTGGTACGTGTAGCCTTCCTGTTTCAAACGCCGCCGCATGGTGGCCTCGGCCACATGCAGCCGTTCGGCCATCTGATCGGCGGCGGGCCAGCCGGCCATCGGCATGGCGCGCAGCATCCTGCGCACGCGCGCCGCGAGCGAGCCGGGATTGCGATATTTGACGATGAAGCTGCCCGGCGCATCGCGCAGGAAAGGCTTGACCGACTTGGTGGTCTGGATCACGGGGAGTTCCAGAAACACGGGTGCGAGATCGACGTATGACTCGGCCTGGTCGAAGCTCATGTGATCGCAGAACATCAGGCGGTATTCGTGCGCGGCGGGCGGCTCGGCGCAGCGAAAGCGCGCTTCGAGCAACGGAATGCGCCGCCCGACCAGCCAGCACAGCAGGCCGTACACGAGGATAAAGTAGGTCGCATAGGCGAACATGCCCGGCGCTCGCGCAGCGGGGTTCTCCACGAAGCGCAGCCTCACGCGCTGCGCGTCTGTTTCAATCTGCGTGCCGAGATCGTCCAGCACCAGCCGCATGAAGCCGACCGCGCGCGCCAGCGCCTGCGCGCCGTTGCGCGCGGTCAGCGCGGTTTGCGTCATGGCGATGAAGCTGCCGCTTTTCATGCGATGCGAATCCTGGCCGAAGAACTCGTCGTCCAGCGCGCGGGCAATCGCGGCCCACAGCGCGCCGTATTGCGCCGACGATACGCGGCTTTTCGGCGACGCCAGCATCGGCGCCGCGATGCCGGCGGCTTCGGCAAGCGGCAGCGCGTCGAGGCCGCGCGAGCGCGCCAGCGCGAGGGCTTCCTCGACCATGCTGACGGAAATCGTGCCTTTATCGTTTTTCATGCTTGTCCGGCTGATTGGGTCGATCTGGCAAAAGCGCTCAACATTTTGCTTCTGACGCTTCGCCAAGTCCTTGAAATTGCGGGTGCAGTCAACTTCCCATCGTACCAGTATGGCAAATGCGCTCAGTCAGATTGATCGGGCTGAGCATCGAACCTGCACCGTGGCTTGCCTACACTGGGTCCGAACCGATCGCGCACAGACTGCCTTGGGCAACCACCGCGATCAGACGCACAGCACAGGATCGAGCGCTATGGACAGCTTCTACACCGACGAACAACGCATGATCCGCGACGCGGCGCGCGACTTTGCCACCGAGCGGCTCGCCCCGTACGCGGGTCAATGGGACCGCGACGCGCAACTGCCCGCCGAGGTCGTCACGCAAATGGGCGAACTGGGCTTTCTCGGCATGATCGTGCCGGCGGAGTGGGGCGGCTCCTACACCGACTACGTGGCTTACGCGCTCGCGCTCGAAGAGATCGCCGCGGGCTGTGCCGCCTGCGCCACGCTGATGAGCGTGCATAACTCGGTCGGCTGCGGGCCGATCCTCAACTTCGGCACGGACGCGCAAAAAGACCGCTATCTGCAGGACCTGGCGACCGGCCGCCGCATCGGCGCGTTCTGCCTGACCGAGCCGCAGGCAGGCTCCGAGGCGAACAATCTGCGCACCCGCGCCGTGTTGCGCGACGGCAAGTGGATTCTCAACGGCAGCAAGCAGTTCGTGACCAACGGTTCTCGCGCCGACCTCGCGATCGTGTTCGCCGTCACCGATCCCGAGCGCGGCAAGCGTGGCCTGTCGGCCTTCATCGTGCCGACGGACACGCCGGGATTCAACGTCGGCAAGCCCGAACACAAGCTCGGCATTCGCGCCTCCGACACCTGCCCCATCTCGCTCGACGACTGCGCCGTGCCCGAAGCGAACCTGCTCGGCCAGCCGGGCGAGGGCTTGCGCATCGCGCTGTCGAATCTCGAAGGCGGCCGCATCGGCATTGCCGCGCAGGCGGTCGGCATCGCCCGGGCCGCGTTCGATGCCGCGCGTCTCTATGCAAGCGAACGCATCCAGTTCGGCAAGGCGTTAAAGGAGCATCAGACCATCGCCAATATGCTTGCCGACATGGCCACGCGCCTGAACGCCGCGCGCCTGCTCGTGCATCATGCGGCGCGGTTGCGTACGGCGGGCAAGCCGTGTTTGTCGGAGGCTTCGCAGGCGAAGCTGTTCGCGTCGGAACTGGCGGAGGAAATCTGCTCGAATGCCATCCAGATTCACGGCGGGTACGGTTATCTGGAGGACTATGCGGTGGAGCGCCACTATCGCGATGCGCGTATCACGCAGATTTACGAAGGGACGAGTGAAGTGCAACGCATGGTGATTGCGCGCCATGTGTAATTGCGGCGCGATGCGGACGAGCTTGCGTTTGAGCGCAGAATAGCTTGCCCGTCGAGCAGACAGCAGTGCAGGAACGGGACAAAAAAACGGAGCGCATACCGCGCCATCTGGAGACGACGATGACTGCAGCGAAAGGCTTTTTCGAAGCGCGCGATCTGTTACTGCGCCATCGAACCGACTACGACCGCGCCTACAGCGAATTCGCGTGGCCGGCACTGGGCGAGTTCAACTGGGCGCTCGACTACTTCGACGTGATCGCGCGCAATAACGACAATCCCGCGCTGTGGATCGTCGACGATCCGGCCAGCGACGGTCTGCGCCTGTCGTACGCGCAGATGTCGGAGCGTTCGGCGCGCATGGCGAATTTCCTGCGCGGTGTCGGCGTGGGTCGCGGCGACCGTGTGCTGTTGATGCTGCCGAACCGCGTCGAACTCTGGGACGTGATGCTCGCGGCCATGAAGCTCGGCGCAATCGTGCTGCCCGCCACCACCCAGCTTTCCGCCGACGACGTGCGCGACCGCGTGCAGATCGGCGGCGCGAAGTTCGTGGTGGTCGATAGCGCGGAGCTGGCCAAATTCGATACGCTGGAGACGCCGCTCACGCGCCTGTCCGTTGGCACGCCGCGCGACGGCTGGATCGATCTGGCCGCGGCCTATGACGCATCGCCGCAATTCACGCCGCAAGGCGTGACGCAAGCGACCGACCCGATGCTGCTGTACTTCACGTCGGGGACGACCTCGAAACCCAAGCTCGTCGAACACACGCACCAAAGCTACCCGGTCGGCCACCTGTCGACGATGTACTGGATCGGCCTGCAACCGAACGACATCCATTGGAATATCAGCTCGCCGGGCTGGGCCAAGCACGCGTGGAGCTGCTTCTTCGCGCCGTGGAATGCTCAGGCCTGCGTGTTCGTGTTCAACTTCCCACGCTTCGTGCCGAAAGACACGCTGAACGTGCTGGTGCGTTTCAACGTTACCACGCTGTGCGCACCGCCGACCGTGTGGCGCATGCTCGTGCAGGAGCACCTCACCGAGTATCCGGTCAAGCTGCGCGAAATCGTCGGCGCCGGCGAGCCGTTGAATCCCGAGATCATCGAGCGCGTGAAGCATGCGTGGGGCATTACGATTCGCGATGGCTTCGGCCAGACCGAGACTACCTGCCAGATCGGCAACTCACCGGGCCAGCCGGTCGTGCCCGGTTCGATGGGACGTCCGCTGCCGGGCTACAGGATCGCGCTTCTGGATGCCGACGATCAGCCCGTCACCGAAGGCGAAATCGCGTTGCCGCTGGACGAGCGTCCGCTCGGCTTGATGACCGGCTATGCGAACAATGCCAATGCCACCGCGCAGGCTATGCGCAACGGTTTCTACCGCACGTCCGACGTCGCGCTGCGCCGTGACGACGGCTACTACGTCTACGTCGGCCGCGCCGACGATGTGTTCAAGTCGTCCGATTACCGCCTGAGTCCGTTCGAACTCGAGAGCGTGCTGATCGAGCATGAGGCGATCGGCGAAGCCGCCGTGGTGCCGAGCGCCGACGCGCTGCGTCTGTCGGTGCCCAAGGCGTTCGTCACCGTGCGCCATGGCTTCGAAGCCGGGCCCGAACTCGCGCGCGCCGTGTTCGCGTTTTCGCGCGAAAAGCTCGCACCGTACAAGCGGATTCGCCGCCTGCAATTCAGCGAGCTACCCAAGACCATCTCCGGCAAGATCCGCCGCGTCGAATTGCGGCGCCGCGAAATGGAACGCGCGGCCGAGCCCGCGCGCCTGCCCGGCGAGTATTGGGAAGAGGACTTCCCGGATCTGCGTTGATTCTTTTTATTCCCAGTCACTGCCCGGCCGCCTCGCGGCCACTGCACAGGAGTTTCAGCATGAGCGCAACTGCGGCCATTGCCACCGTCAAACTGTTGATCAACGGCGAGTTCGTCGAATCGAAGACCACCGAATGGCGCGACATCGTCAACCCCGCCACGCAGGAGGTGCTGGCGCGCGTACCGTTCGCCACCGCCGATGAGGTCAACGAAGCGATCCGTTCCGCCCACACCGCCTTCAAGACCTGGAAGAACACGCCGATCGGCGCGCGCATGCGCATCATGCTGAAGTACCAGGCGCTGATACGCGAGCATATGCCGCGTATCGCCAAGACCCTGAGCGCCGAGCAGGGCAAGACGATTCCCGACGCCGAAGGGGATATCTTCCGAGGCCTCGAAGTGGTCGAGCATGCGTGTTCGATCGGCACGCTGCAGCAGGGCGAATTCGCAGAGAACGTGGCGGGCGGCGTGGACACCTACACGTTGCGTCAGCCGATCGGCGTGTGCGCGGGCATTACGCCGTTCAATTTCCCGGCGATGATCCCGCTGTGGATGTTCCCGATGGCGATCGTGTGCGGCAATACGTTCGTGCTGAAGCCCTCGGAGCAGGATCCGCTCTCGACCATGCAACTGGTCGAACTCGCGCTCGAAGCCGGCGTGCCGAAGGGCGTGCTGAACGTGGTGCATGGCGGCAAGGACGTGGTCGACGCGCTCTGCACGCACGAACTCATCAAGGCTATTTCGTTCGTGGGCTCGACGGCCGTGGGCACGCATGTGTACCGCCTCGGCAGCGAGCATGGCAAGCGCGTTCAATCGATGATGGGCGCGAAAAATCACGCGGTCGTGCTGCCCGACGCGAACCGCGAGCAAACGCTGAATGCACTGGCCGGCGCGGGATTCGGCGCAGCCGGACAGCGTTGCATGGCGACCTCGGTGGTCGTGCTGGTCGGCGCCGCGCAGCAATGGCTGCCGGACCTGGTGGCGAAGGCGAAGACGCTGAAGGTCAACGCGGGCAACGAACCGAACACGGACATCGGCCCGGTAGTCTCGCGCGCCGCGAAGCAACGCATTCTCGGCTTGATCGAAACGGGCGTGAAAGAAGGCGCCACGTTGGCGCTGGATGGCCGCGACGTGAAAGTGCCGGGCTACGAGCAAGGCAACTTTATCGGCCCGACGGTCTTCACCGACGTCACGACCGGGATGGAAATTTACCGCCAGGAAATCTTCGGGCCGGTGCTCGTGGTGCTGAACGTCGCGACGCTCGACGACGCGATCGAACTCGTCAATCGCAATCCGTTCGGCAACGGCGTGGGCCTTTTCACGCAGAGCGGCGCGGCGGCGCGCAAGTTCCAGAGCGAGATCGATATCGGCCAGGTCGGCATCAACATTCCGATTCCGGTGCCGGTGCCGTCCTTCAGCTTTACCGGCTCGCGTGGCTCGAAGCTCGGCGATCTCGGCCCCTACGGCAAACAGGTCGTGCAGTTCTACACGCAGACCAAGACCGTCACCGCCCGCTGGTTCGACGACGACACCGTGAACGACGGCGTCAATACGACCATCAGCCTGCGCTAAGCGCGTCCCGAGCGAGCGGACACACGGAGAACGACATCATGAAAATAGGCTTTATCGGACTCGGCAACATGGGCGCGCCGATGGCGTACAACCTGCTCAAGGCGGGCCACGCGGTCAATGTGTTCGACCTCAGCGCGCAAGCCGTGCAGGCACTCGTCGATGCAGGCGCGAAAGCCGCCGCTTCGCCGAAAGCGGCCGTCACCGACGTGGAATGCGTGATCACCATGCTGCCCGCCGCTGCGCACGTGCGCAGCGTGCTGACGGCCGACAACGGCATCTTCGCAGGCATTGCCAGCGGCGTGACCATCATCGATTCGAGCACGATCGACCCCGTGAGCGTCAAGGCGTTCGCCGAACTCGCGCAGCAGCACGGAAACCGCTTTGTCGATGCGCCCGTCTCGGGTGGCACCGGCGGCGCGGCGGCGGGCACGCTGACCTTCATGGTCGGCGGCAGCGCGAGCGCGTTCGAGCAGGTCAAGCCGGTGCTCTCGGCAATGGGCAAGAACATCGTGCATTGCGGCGATACCGGCACCGGCCAGGTCGCGAAGATCTGCAACAACCTGGTGCTCGGCATCACGATGGCGGGCGTGGCCGAGGCCATGTCGCTCGGCGAGGCGCTCGGCATCGACGCGAAAGTGCTGGGCGGCATCATCAATACGTCGACGGGACGCTGCTGGAGTTCGGATACCTACAACCCGATGCCCGGCGTGATCGAGACGGCGCCGTCCACCCGTGGTTATACCGGCGGCTTCGGCACGGATCTGATGCTCAAAGATCTGGGCCTCGCCACCGACGCCGCGAAAGCCGCGCGTCAGCCGGTCTATCTCGGCGCATTGGCGCAACAGCTTTATCAGACGATGAGCACGAAAGGCGCGGGACGCCTCGACTTTTCGGCGGTCATCAAGCTCTATCGTCAGGATGGCAAGGACGGAGGCGCGTCATGATCGAACTGGACTACTTGCACGACGGCGCCGTCGCCCAACTCACGCTCAAGCGGCCGCCCGCCAACGCGTTCACGCCCGAGGGTTTGTTGCAACTGCAACAGACGGTCGAACGCCTGAACGGAGAAGCGCGTGTGCGGGCGATCGTGATTACCGGCGACGGCCCCAAGTTCTTCAGCGCGGGCGCCGATTTGAACACGTTCGCCGACGGCAATCGCGAAGTCGCACGCACGGCGGCGGCGCGCTTTGGCGCGGCGTTCGAAACCTTGCAGAACGCGCGGCCTGTGGTGATCGCGGCGATCAACGGCTATGCGATGGGCGGCGGGCTCGAATGCGCGCTGGCGTGCGATATCCGCATTGCGGAACAGCATGCGTTGCTGGCGTTGCCCGAGACCGCGGTCGGCTTGCTGCCGTGTGGTTGCGGCACGCAGACGCTGCCATGGCTGGTCGGCGAAGGCTGGGCCAAGCGGATGATTCTGACCGGCGAGCGCGTCGACGCAACGACGGCGTTGCGCATCGGTCTCGTCGAAGAGGTGGTGGAGAAGGGCGCGGCGCGCGAGGCCGCGCTGACCATGGCCGCGCGTGTCGCCACGTTGAGCCCGCAGGCGGTCGGCTTCAGCAAGACGCTGATTCATCAGGCCCGCAACGGCGTGCCACGCACGGCGGCGCTGGCGCTGGAGCGCGAGCGCTTCGTCGACCTGTTCGACGGCGCCGATCAGCGCGAAGGCGTCAATGCGTTCCTCGAAAAGCGCGCGCCACGCTGGCAGGTGACGCAGGCCACACAGGCCACGCAGGCCGATCAGGAGACGCGTTGATGAGCGCCTTGCAAAGCGTGGCACCCGATACGAGTCTCGAAGTGGAGCGCGAGATTCTGTTTCGCGTCGTCAACCGTGTGGCGATCGTCACGCTGAACCGGCCGGCCGCGCTCAACGCGCTTTCGCACGCCATGGTGCGCGAGCTCGCCGTGCTGGTCGAACATTGCCGCACCGACGACGGCATCGTCGCGCTCGTGCTGAAAGGCGCGGGCACCAAAGGCTTCTGCGCCGGCGGCGACGTGCGCGAAGTGCAGCGGCTCGCGAAGAACGGCGACAGCCGCTGGCTCGCGTTCTTCGTCGATGAATACCGGCTCGACTACGCGCTGCACACGTTTCCGAAGCCGGTGGTCGCGCTGCTCGATGGCATTGCGATGGGCGGTGGTATGGGGCTCGGGCAGGCGGCGCGGCTGCGCATCGTGACCGAGCGCAGCAAGATCGCCATGCCGGAGACGCGCATCGGCTTTCTGCCGGACGTCGGCGCGACGCGCTTTCTGAGCGTGATGCCGGCGGAACTCGAGTTGTATGTCGGGCTGACTGGCGCGACCTTGTCCGGTGCCGATGCGTTGCGCCTGCAACTGGCGGATCTGTGCGTGCCGGCCGAATGGCTCGCGAGCTTTGAAGAGCGTTTGCAGCGCATGTCGTTGGAAGGCGACCTGATGGCCGCCTTGCGCGGCGTGTTCGAGCCGCCGTGCAACATTGTTCCGCACGCGGCATTGGGGCCGTTTACGCAACTGATCCTGCGGCACTTCGATCGGCGCTCGAGTATCGAACGGATGGTCGCAACGGTGCGCCACGACCTGGAGCGCGAGCCGCCGCGCGAGGTGAAGCAATGGTTGCAGTCCACGTACGACGCACTGACCGGCCATTCGCCCACCATGCTTTACGTTACCCGCGAGGCGCTTTTGCGCGGCCGGCAGATGACTTTGGCGGAGTGCTTCCGCATGGAGTTGGGCATTGTTAAACGCGTGATCGAGGAGGGCGACTTCTGCGAGGGCGTGCGAGCCCAGTTGATCGACAAGGATCGCAAGGCCCGCTGGGCTCCCTCCGCGCTCGCCGAAGTGCGGCCCGAACGCGTCAGGCACTTCCTTGCTTCGCCGTGGAAGCGGGAGTCGCATCCGCTCGCCGCGTTGGGCGGAGAGCAGGGCTGAAGAAAGGCGTGCGCTAGCGCGGCATGCCGTGCCGTGCTGGCGCACCGCCGCGTCACTGCATAGCCGCCAACAGACACAGCGCGCCGATGGTGGTCAGCAACGCGCGCATGCGCAGATACCAGGTCGGCAGCGCATCGATTCGCCAGAGCGCCAGATCGACCAGCAGACAGGTCGCGAGCAGCGCCGCCATGCCAGGAAACGCGTAGCGCGTGCCGATTGCCAGCAGCGCCCATGCGGCGATGGCCGGCAGGACACTCCAACTCAGCGCCATTCCCGAATGCGGTGGCGGATCGGCTGCCGCCAGCCAGATTCCCCAATGCACCGCGCCCACGAACGACACAATGCACGCGCCGTACGCCAGCATGGCGTGGCGCAAAAAGTCCTCGTGCGCGCCGACTGTATTGACCAGCACGGCCAGTGCGACAAAGGGAATCGCGCCTGCCAGGCCGAGCGTGATCGGCAGCGCCGGCGATCTCGTAGCGGATGGCGTCATGCTCCTACCTCTCCACCGATATTGCGTCAGTTTGACTCGTTTGAGTTCTAATAATAGGCCATATCGGATACAAATCGAAACGAAAAAATGAGTCAAAATGATGGTGTGAAACGGTAAATTCACACTATTTGAAACGATAATCGGTTTTGCCCGGGTTTTGCATGTGCTGGCGCTTGCCGCCGGCGCAGTTCGTTTCGACGCGCCCGAAGTCCGGCAATCGAAGCCTCCCGCTGTCGCCTCGCCGCCTGCACCTGGTGCGCATGCACCAGTCCGCCTGGTGCATTGGCGATTGGCGCTCTGCCGCGATTTCGGCGATTCTCCGTGCTGGACAGGCTTTCGCGCGCGCCGCTCGCGCTCATCACCCACAATGACGACAACACACTCCGCTGCACCCTTTACCGTGGTGCAATCCAACGATCCGGACGACGCTCCGCCCGCCGACGACAAGGTGCTGCGTTCGCAGACCGACCGTCGCCAGTTGCAGCAGATCATCACCGGGCTGACCGAGGGCGTGATTCTCGTCGAGCCGGACCAGACGATCGTCTGGGCGAATCAGGCCGCGCTCGACATGCACGGCATCGCCGAAGTCGCGCAACTGGGCGCCGACGTCACCGAATACCGCGAGCGCTTTCGTCTGCGCTATCGCAACAACCATCCGCTGCCGGAAGGCAGTTACCCGATCGAACGCGTGGTCGCGGGCGAGTGCTTCAGCGACGTGGTGGTCGAAGTCTTCCCGGCGCACGACGACGAGGTGAACTGGGTGCATCGCGTGCGCAGCCTCGTGCTGACCAACGCGCGCGGCGAGCCCGACTGTCTCGCGCTGATCCTGCACGACGCCAGCGAATGGGCGAGCGCCGAGAAGCGTTTCGAGAAGACCTTCAACGCCAATCCCGCGCCGGCCGTGATCTGCCGCCTGAGCGACCAGCGTTATATCAAGGTCAATCAGGGCTTTCTCGAGATGACCGGCTATGTGCGCGAGGACGTGATCGGCCGCTCGGTGTACGAGCTCGACGTGTTCGAAGGCGCCGAGCGGCGCGAACTTGCGATCGAACGGCTGAGCGAAGGCGCGACCATTCCGCAGATGGAAGCCTTGCTGCGCTTGCCTGAAGGCGGCACGAAATTCGTGGTGGTGGCCGGTCAGCCGATCGATATCGGTGAAGAGGCCTGCATGCTGTTCACCTTCATGGATCTGGAGCCGCGCAAACGCGCCGAGAGCGCGTTGCGCCAGAGCGAGGAGCGCTTCGAGAAGTCGTTCAGGATGACGCCCGTGTCCACCGCGCTCTTCGCGGCCGACGACTACACCACGCTCGATATCAACGATGCCTTCACCGCGACCACCGGCTTCACACCCGAGGAGTTGCTGGGCAAACCGCTCGATCAGAGCCGCCTGTGGACCGACGACGCCTGCGCGCGGATCCGCGCGGCGCTGGAGGAGAGCGGCAGCCTGCGCAACATGGAGTTTCTCGTGAACAGCCATGCCGGCGAAGCGCTGAATTGCCTCGTTTCCGCCGAGGCGGTCAGCATCCACGGCAAGGACTGCGTGTTGATGACCTTGCTCGACATTACCGATCGCAAGCGCTCCGAAATGGAGCTGGTGACAGCGATCGAAACCGTCATGCAGGACGCCTCGTGGTTCAGCCAGACGCTGATCGAAAAGCTGGTCAACGTGCGGCGCGCAAACGCGCCCGACGCGGGCGGCCATCTCGCCGATCTGACCGCGCGCGAGCGCGACGTGTTCGCCTGCTTGTGCGGCGGCCTCGCCGACAAGGAGATCGCCCGCGAACTCGGGCTGGCGCCAAACACGGTGCGCAATCACGTCGCCACGATCTACGCGAAGCTCGACGTGCACAGTCGTGCCGAGGCAATCGTGTGGGCGCGCGCGCGCGGCCATTTCGGCCTCGAACCCGGCAGCGCGCCGCGCCGCAAAGGACCGAAACCGGCATGAGCGCGAGGTCGTCCTGGGGATCCGCCGACCGGCGAGGGCGGCCGGGAACGAACCGTGCTAATGAAGTCCGGCTGGCCGGAAGCGCGCGACGCGAAGCAAGGCGTCGTTCCGCGAATGGATGCATGCCGGGACGCGTTCAAATGCACCAGGCGATCACGTGCATTCGCGACTGTCGGCAGGCGGGCTGAGCCGGGACAATGCAATCCTGGGTCGAGTGCCAGGTGTAAAAGCGGTCACGCTTTCCCACCTATGGTGAGCTCGGCGTCTTCTGTGCAACTCAACCTTTTTAAAGGAAACCGTCATGGACAAGAATCGTGTGGAAGGTGCAGCGAAACAGGTCAAGGGTTCCGTGAAGGAAGCGATTGGCAAGGTCACCGGCAACCGGACGGCTCAGGCCGAAGGCGCGGCTGAGAAACTGGCCGGCAAGGTGCAGTCGAAGGTCGGTGAAGCGGCGGATGCGGTACGCAACCGCGTGAAGCGGTAACGGTAGCGAAGGCGGTCACGATAGAGCGCCGGCTTCCGCCGGCGACTGCCTGACCCCCTGTTCAAGGAGGATCACCATGAATTCAAACCAGTTCGAAGGTTCTGTGAAAGATGTGGCCGGCAAGGTTCAGGATGCCGTCGGCGGCTTGACGGGCGATGTGGACCTGCAGGCCGAAGGCAAGGTCCGCCAGCTCGCCGGCAAGGCGCAGGCGAAATACGGCGACAGCGTCGATCAGGTCGCCGAAACGGCTCGCAACAATCCGCTCGGCGCGCTGCTGATTGCGCTCGGTGTCGGATTTCTGTTGGGCAAGCTGATGTAAATCTGTCACGCTCGGCGCCGCCCGGTGCATTCGCGGCCCGGGCGCCGGCGCGTGTCGTTGGGCCCGCGGGTGCCTTGGTGATCCGATGTCCGTCCGATGTTCCCGGCGCGTTAGAGGCGCCGGATCTCATCGTCTATTCGAGGAAGGTTCATGCTGGGATTCGACGTAAGCACGGCCAGAAAGGTCTGGACCGCGTTTCTTATCGCGCTGCTGTTCTTCTGCATCTATATGGCGTCATCCACTGTGCTGGTGGTGGTGTTCGCCGTCTTCTTCAGTTATCTCATCTACCCGATGGTCGAGCTGGTCGAACGCATCCGGCCGCGCCGCGTGCCGCGAGTGGCGTCGATTGCGCTGGTGTTCGTGGTGGTGGTCGCGGTGATCGCGGTGGCCGGGTCGCTGTTCGGCGTGCAATTGCAGGATCAGGCGACGCATCTGTTCGCGCAGTTGCCGGCCTTGATGAAGTCCGACGTACCCAATCGCTTTCCCTTGCCGCATTTTCTCGAACCATTGCGCGAGCGGATCGTGGATTTCGTGCGCAGCCAGATTGAAACCGGCTCCGACAAGGCCGTGCCGATGGCGCGCAGCGTCGGCCTCGGCGTGGTGCATGCGGCCAGCAATCTGATCTACCTCGTGCTGATTCCGATCCTGAGCTTCCTGTTGATCAAGGAAGGTCCGCAAATGCGCGACGCGTTTCTGGACCTGCTGACGGATCGGCACCGCACGTTGTGGGCGGAGATCGTGACCGATCTGAACGTGCTGCTGTCGAAATATGTGCGTGCGATGTTGTTTCTGTCGTTGGCCACGCTGATTTGTTACGGCGTGGCGTTCTCGCTGCTCGGCGTGCCGTACGCTTTCCTGCTGGCGGTGAGCGCGGGCTTGCTGGAGTTCGTGCCGTTTGCCGGGCCGCTCGGCGCCGTGGCCATCACGTTGGTGGTGGCCGTGTTCAGCGGCTATGCGCATCTGCTCTGGCTGGTGATCTTTATCGCGCTGTACCGGCTATTCCAGGACTACGTGCTCAATCCTTATCTGATGAGCGAAGGCGTGGAGGTCAGTCCGTTTCTCGTGATTGTCGGATTGCTGGCCGGCGATCAGCTGGGCGGCGTGGCGGGCATCTTTCTGGCGGTGCCGGTGATCGCCATGTTGAAAATCATCATTGGCCGGGCACGCGTGTTTTATTCCGCTTCACGCGATGAAGGGGAAGTCGCGCGCCGCGCGTTGACCGGCAAAACCGACTGATGTTTTCGAACCGACTCGCGCCGGTATCCCGTGGTCGCGAGCAGCAGGCTGCGCGTGTACTCGTGCTCGACCTGCTGCGCGCGAATGGCGGCGATGTCGCGCTGCTCGACGATCTCGCCATTACGCATGACCGCGACGCGCGAGCAGAGAAAGCCGACCACCGCGAGGTTGTGGCTCACGAGAATCATGGTCAGATTGCGTTCGCGATGAAGCCGTCGCAGCAAGTTGAGGATTTCGGCTTGCACGGAAACGTCGAGCGCGGATGTCGGTTCATCGAGCAGCAGCACGCGCGGTTCGACAATCAGCGCCCGCGCAATCGCGACGCGCTGCCGCTGCCCTCCCGACAATTGATGCGGATAGCGGAAACGATACGCCGGACCCAAACCGACTTCGCGCAGCGCATCGACAATGCGCTGTTCCTGCCGGTCGATGCCGTTGATGGTCAGCGGCTCGCGCAAGGTCTGATCGACCGTGAAACGCGGATGCAGTGAGCCGTACGGATCCTGAAAGACCATCTGTACGTCGCGTCGAAAGGAACGGTCGATTTTCTCGCCGAGCACGTGCGTGCCGATCTTCATATGACCGCCGGCGACGGGCGCGAGGCCGGTTAGCGCGCGCAGGATCGTCGACTTGCCGGAACCCGATTCGCCGACCAGCCCGAACACTTCACCTTCGCCGACATGAAAGCTCGCCTCGCGAACTGCGTCGAAATCGCCGGTTTTGGTCCTGAAGCGGACCGTCAGGGCGTTGACATCGATCATGCTGATTCTCCTGCCGGTTGCGTGAGCCATGCCGCGTCCCGCTTCAGCACGGGCAGTTCATCGGGCGGATTGACGAGCGGTGGATTCGCCGCGAGCAGGGCGCGCGTATAGGGATGCTGGGCGTGGATGAGATCGCGCGCCGCGCAGGCTTCCACCACACGCCCCGCAAACATTACGACGACGCGGTCGCAGAACGACATGACGAGGGGCAGGTCGTGGCTGATAAAAATGAGGCCAGTATCGTGCTTATCGATCATCTCGTCGAGAATTCCGAGTACCTGCATCGAGACGAGCACGTCGAGCGCGCTGGTCGGCTCGTCGGCAATGAGCAGACGCGGTCCGGACGACACCATCATGGCGATCATTACACGCTGCCCCATGCCACCCGACAACTCGTGCGGGTAAGAGTCCGCGACACGCTCCGGATGGCGGATATGCACAGCGGCCAGCGCCTCGATGATCTTCTCGCGCATCTCGCGACGGCTGAACTTCGGACCGTGCAGTTCGAACGCTTCGCGCATCTGTTGCGCGACGGTCATCACCGGGTTCAGTGAGAATTTCGGATCTTGCAGGATCATGCCCATCTGCTGGCCGCACAGTTGCCGGCGCTTGCGCATCGACATCGCTAGCAGATCCTGACCGTCGAACTTCATCGCCTTCGCATGGCATTGCGCCGCGGTCGGCAGCAGGCCGAGCAGCGCCCGCCCGGTGAGCGATTTGCCCGAACCGGATTCGCCGACGATGCCAAGGCGCTCGCCGCGCTGCAGCGTGAGCGAAAGGCCTCGCACGGCCTCGGTCAGTTTGCCGTCGTGCCCACGAAAGCCGATTCGCAGGTCGTCGATTTCACACAGGGGTTGGGTCGTCGCGGCCGGCATGTCAGCCTCCATGGCGCGGATCGAAGACGTCTCGCAGACCGTCGCCGAGCAGGTTGAAGGCGAGGCTCACCAGCAGAATGGCAAAGCCTGGAATGGTAGCCACCCACCACGAATCGAGCAGCACGTTGCGGCCCGATGCGACCATGAAACCCCATTCAGGGCTCGGCGGTTGCGCGCCGAGGCCAAGGAAGCCAAGACCCGCGACAGTGAGAATGATGCCGGCCATATCGAGCGTCGCGCGCACGATCACCGACGACGAGCAGAGCGGCATGATATAGCGCAGGAGGATGCGCATGCGCGAGGCGCCCTGCAAGCGCGCGACGTGAATGAAATCGGCCTGCACGAGCCGGAGCGTTTCCGCTCGCGCGAGGCGTGCATAGGCCGGCCAGGCCGTAATCGAAATGGCGATCACCGCGTTGATCACACCGGGTCCCAGCGCGGCCGCGAAAGCGAGCGCGAGCACGATCTTCGGAAACGCTAGCGCTACGTCGGTGATCCGCATCAGCACGTTGTCGACCCAGCCGCCAAAGAAGCCCGCCGTGGTGCCAATCAGCAGACCCACCGGAACCACGATCACCACAACGAGAATCGCAATCGACAGCGTGAGGCGCGAGCCGTACACAAGACGTGAGAGGATGTCGCGGCCAAGCTGGTCGGTGCCGAACCAGTGAGACGGCGAACCGGGCGGCAGCAGGCGGTCGGAGAGCACTTGTTGCAACGGATCGTGCGGCGCGATCAGCGGCCCGATTGCCGCGATGACGATCAGCAAGGCCAGAATCACCAGCCCGAAGACCGACAGCGGATTGCCCGCGAAGCGCCGCCAGCGCCGGTAAGCGAGGCCGAGCGCGGCCTGCTTGCGCGACCCGGGTGTGTCGCTCAGCAGCCAGTCTTTCCATCGTCGGGGCGCGGCATTCATCGGCCAGTCCTGCGGTTGCGTAGATTGATCGGTTGGGGGAAGCACGAAAGAGACCTCCGGAACATCAGCGGGCGCGCGGATCGAACACGCGATACAGCGCGTCGGTCAGCAGGTTGAGCGCGATGAACGTGACGCCGATTACGAGCGTGCTGCCCAGCACCGCGTTCATATCGGCGTTCAGCAGGGCGCCGGTCAGATACGATCCGATTCCCGGCCACGCGAAGACGATTTCGGTGAGCACCGAGCCTTCGAGCAGATAGCTGTATGTGAGGGCGATCACGGTCAGCAGCGGCACGGCGATATTGCCGAACGCGTGGCGCCAGATCACCCGGCGCTCGGGCAAGCCTTTCGCGCGTGCCGTGGTGATGTACTCCTGACTCAGTTGTTCGAGCATGAACGAACGCGTCATGCGGCTCAGATAGGCGACCGAGTAGTAGCCGAGAATGGCAGCAGGCAGCGCGATATGCGAGAACGCATTGAAAAACACGTCCCATTCGCCCGCCATGAGCGAATCGATGAGCAGGCTGCCCGTGTGCGTATCGACCATCCCGTCGAACACTGGATCGACGCGGCCGGGACCCGCTACCCAGTGCAACTTCGCATAGAACAGCAGCAAGCCCATCAGCCCGAGCCAGAACACCGGAACCGAACTGCCGACGAGGCCGACGAAGCGCGCCACGTGATCGATCCAGCGGTTGTGGCGCACGGCGGCGATCACGCCCAGCGGCACGCCGATCAGCACGCCGATGATGGTGGACAGCGTCGCGAGTTCGAGCGTTGCGGGAAACACACGCTGGATGTCTTCGATAACAGGGTGCGCGGTTAGCAGCGACATGCCGAAGTTGCCATGCAGCACATCGCGCACATAGATCAGGAACTGCACGGCGAGCGGCTTGTCGAGCCCGAGTTGCAGACGCGCCGCCGCGTAGGCCGTCGCCGACGCGCGATCGCCGAGAATCGCCAGCACCGGATCGATCGGTATTTTGCGGCCGATCACGAACGTGACCGCCAGCAACCCTGTGAAGGTGATCACGAGCGTGATGATCCAGCGCACGAGGCGCAAGGTCCAGCGCACGCTAGCGCTTTCAGCCGAAAGCGCGCGCATGCGCTCGAAAGTCGTGAGGGGAGTCGACATGATGAGTTCCTGGGTCGAAGGCGAAGCCTGGACAGTATCGCCTTCGCCGCCAACGTTACTGCTTCTTCAGATCACGATACGACACGAGGTCGTTGATCGGACCCACCTCGAGTCCCGTCACACCCGGTCGCGCCGCGACCTGCGAGACCTGCTGGAACATGATCACGAAGGGTGAGTTCGCGAGCACCTGCTTCTGCATGGTCTGGTACAACTCGGCGCGCTTTGCTGTCGACGATTCGGCGAGCGCCGCGTTGGTTTCCTTCGTCAGGCCAGGAATGTCCCACGAGTTGCGCCATGCGAGCATCTTATAGGCCGACTTGTCGGAATTGTCGGGATTCCAGGTAAAGCCCTGGGCATTGCTGTGCGGGTCGATGTAGTCCGCCGACCATTCACCAATGTAGATGTCGTGCGAGCGCGAGCGGTACTTGGCGAGCGTCTGCTTGTTATCGCCGGGGATGATCTGAACCTTGATGCCGCCCTGGGCGAGATTGGCCTGCACGGCTTCGGCGATTTCGCTGTACGGGTAGCCGTTACGCACGTCCATCGTCACGGAAAAGCCATTCGAGAGGCCGGCCTTTGCCAGCAGCGCCTTGGCCTTCGCGACGTTCTGCTGGTACGGGTTGGTGTTCAGCGCGCCGAGAAAGCCTTCCGGGAGGAACGTTTCGTGCACCTTGTAGGTGGTTTTCGCGACGTTGCTCTGAATCCCGTTGTAGTCGATCAGCCACTTCATCGCTTCCTGGACTTCCGGTTTGGCCAGGTTCGGATTCTTGACGTTCAGGCCGAGGTACAGCAACGTGGCTTGCGGCACCGCGCTCACATGCGCCTTGCCGGACTTCGTCAGGGCCACGAGATCGTCCGGACTCAGGTTGCGCGCCACATCGACGTCGCCGTTTTCGATCAGCAGGCGCTGGCTCGATGCTTCCGGCACGTGACGCAACACGATACGCTTCATTGCGAGCGGAACGCGATAGCCGTCGAAGCGCTGCAGGACGATGCTGTCGTTAGCGGTCCATTTGACGAGCTTGTAGGCGCCGGAGCCGGCCTCGTTCGTGCGCAGCCAGTCGTTGCCGAGGTCATTGCCTTTCTGGTGCGTGAGCAGCAACTGCTTGTCCACCACCGATGCGGGCCACGCACCGAGTACGTTCAGCACGAACGTCGGCGCGTATTTCTGGTCCGTCGTCACACTGACGGTTGTATCGTCAACCTTCTTCACGTTGTTGAGCACATTGTCCTTCGTCAGGCCGATGCCTTGCAGCACGGCCGCCGCGCCTTTGTCGAGCAGCACGGTGCGCTGGATCGACCACGCCACGTCGTCGGCACTCAGCGGATTGCCCGAGTGGAACTTGAGACCCGAACGGATCTTGAACGTGAAGGTCAGGCCGTCGGGGCTCACGGTCCATGATTGCGCGACATCGCCGTTGAACTTCGACGGGTCTTTCAGATCGACCCGCACCAGCCGGTCATACGTATTCGCCACATATTCTTCCGGCACCAGCTCGTAGATTTCGCCTGGATCGAGCGTGGTGAATTCGTCGAGGAACGTCGCCATGACGAACATGTCTTTCGGCGTCGCCGCTGTAGCGGGGCTGACCGCTGCGAACGACAAGGTCAAGGCGGAGGCGATCGCTGCCGCCGTCAAAGCATTGCGCAATACCAGTTTCATTGCCGCTCCATAGGAATGGGGTAGAGCCTGTCAGGGAACAACGGATGGAGAAATCGAGGGCACTACATGAGACGCAGCGGACCGCTTTCGCTGTTGTCGATTACCGGCAGCGCACGGGAGCCAGGCAGCTCGTAATGCCACCATTCGCTCTTGATGTGGGCGAAGCCGGCGGCGTGCATGATGCCGAGCAATAAGAGGCGGTTGCGCTGCACGTGCGCGGGCAGGCCGGTATGGAAGTGTTCGGACTCGATCGTCATGGCGTCGAAGCCCGTGCCCATGTCGAGTTCATTGCCGCCGGCATCGAGCAGCGTCAGGTCGATCGCCGTACCGCGGCTATGGTTCGACCCACGGCCAAGCTCGGCGATGTAGGTGGGATCGGGGAGGAAATCCCACAGCACCTGTTGCGCCTGCGGCGGACGGTACGCGTCGAAAATCCGCACGGTCAGGCCGGCGTCGCGGGCAATTTCAACGGCCTTGCGCAAGCCGGCTTCGGCGGGTTCGAGCAGCAGGCAGTGAGCTTCCTTGTAGATCGGCTTGCCGGTCAGGTTGCGCTCGGTGGCATAGACGAGGTCGATGTCCACGCCATGCGTGGCGGCGGTGATTTCGATGAGTCGCGGTTTTGTCATGGAGGGCGCGGTGAGATGCCGGTTGTGAGAGGGTTCAGAGATCGAACTGGTTGAATTCGCCTTGCAACTCGCGATTGCGTGCGACGCGTTCGTCGATGGCGGACCCCAGTTGCGCGACGATCGCGCTAATCAGCAGGTTGAACAGGCAGGTGAGCGGCGCCAGAGAGTCCCAGAACTGGCCGACATCGGTTTTGACCTGCAACAGGTCGCAGGCGAATTCGCGAGCCCAGGGACAATAGATGTCGGTGACCAGCGCGAACGGCACGCCACGACGTGTCGCGGCTTCACAATAGCGGCGCGCGATCATCGAGTAGGCGCGCGTATCGGTAATGACGAGGTACGGTGAGGCAAACTCCGAATTCAGCGAATCGACGTATGAGCCCGACATGCCGTCGGAGTAGAACACACGCGCACGGATATATTCGAGGTAGCTGTAGAACGCGTTACTGATGCCGCGCGTCGACTGGATGCCGAGGATATACACGGCGTCCGCATTGGAAATGCGCTCCGCGATACGGGCGAACATGGGCGAGTGCGCCAACTGGTACACATGCTGGATCGCGTCGATTTCGAGTTCTAATGAGTGGGTCAGGGCCCCGTTTTCTCCGCTCTCGCCGTTATGCGCCGCGTTGCCGAACTGTCCGGACACACGCCGGTATTCGTCGAGCCGGTCGGTAATCATCCACGGGCGCGCTTGTGCGCCGCGCAGCTCGCGCTTGAGGTCGTCGAGATTGCGATAGCCGACGCTGCGCAGAAACCGGCCCACGGAAATACCGGTTGTGGCCGTCTGCTGCGCAATCTGATCAGCCGTTTCCAGTCCGAGTCGTTCGAGATTCGCCAGCATATAGCTGGCAATGCGCTTGGACGTGGGGGTGAGGTCGGCAAAGTGGGCTTCGACGGTTTGTGCGAAAGCGGTCGGCATGTCAGCGCATGGGTTTGGTTAGTTGCTTGTCATTTATTTGATCAGTGACATGTATCTAACAAAGCCAATAAACTCAGCGCCAGCTTAAAAAATCAATTGGATGTGGTTGTCTGATAGTTTTTGACCTGGCGTCCGGTCACGCTTCCGTTCACACTGCTCCGCAAGCTTCATTTAAGGCTTTCAGTTGATGGCTCTAAAGTTCCGTCCACATTTGCCGTTAGATCACACTGCGTCTCCATATTGCGTTTTTCTCCCTCGTCGGGTTGCAGGTGCGTCTTGGTCCCTGCCAGATTAGAGGCGGCTCAGTTCATTCCTCGGTTTCAAATCCAGACTTCCGGGCCTCACCCGCGCGTCAGAATGGAAACGTCGGCGTGCATTGTCTACAACGACAGCGGTCTTGCCAGAGACTCTATCTGTTGCCGCGAGCGGACCGTTCACTTCCTCCTTCGACATAAGTTGAGTGCGACGGTAACGCAGACACGCTTAAAGGCTAGCGGCCTCCGAGTGTATCCGGGACCCCACCTCGACTATCATCCAACTATCGATTTTTTTGCGTAGAATTGCCGCCCCGGTACGGTGGCGCAGGATTCTCTCCTCAACGATGCACGTCGATCTTCTCACCCTTTATTTCCTCATCGTCGGGACGCTGTTCGCGAGTTCCGTGATGACGCTCTGGGAACATCGAACACATCCCAGACGCAGCGGGGAATTGAAAATACTGGCAGCGGGGTACGCCACGCTTGCCATCGGATGTGCGGCGGCAACGGTTCGTCACAAGCTGCCCGGTGCGACGGGCTCCGCCTTGAGCAACCTCGTTATCGTCACTGGCTATCTATTGCTTCTGCACGGCGTCGCGGCCTTGAGCGGCCGGCAATACCGTACCGGCTCTATTGCAATGCTCATCCTGCTGGCGCTCACATGGGCCGTGGCCGGTGCGCGCTGGGAGGATTCGGTGTGGTACTACGCGAGTGCCATTCCGATCGCGTTGGCAAGCGGCGTGACGTCTTTCGAACTGCTGCGATGCGACAGCATGAAAGCGATGCAATCGCGGCGCATCGCGGTATGGGTGACGGGCATTCATGCGCTCCTGTATGCGGCCAGAGCGTCCATCCTGCCTTGGTTGGCGGCACGGTACGGGCAGGACGTGGTGCTGGTCGCCAGCAACATTACGATGTACGAAGGTGTGCTGTACTCGGTCGTTCTGCCGATGACCTTGCTGAGGCTGATCCGCGAGGAGACTCATGGCGAGCTTCTGCGAGACTCGCAAACGGATTACCTGACCCGTCTTGGCAATCGCAGATGGTTTTTTGAAGAGGGCGAACGGGTGGTCCGCGACGCAGAGTCATGCCAGCCGATTTCCCTCCTTGCATTCGATCTCGATCTCTTCAAGGCAATCAATGACCGCTACGGTCATAAAACGGGCGACGAGGTGCTGAAGGCATTTAGCGACATCGCTCGGAGCGGGGTGAGGCCCGATGCGATTCTCGCGCGCATCGGCGGCGAAGAGTTCGCTGCGCTACTTCCCCACCATGACAGCCTTCGTGCCAAAGAAGTGGGCGAATTCATCGCTAAACGTTTCGCCGAGACGATCCCTCACCGCATTGACGGCGTCGCGATACACGCAACGGTCAGCATTGGGCTCGCACAGCTCGGAACCGATGCGCCCACGCTTGCCGATCTGCTGGCGGCGGCCGACGCGGCGTTATACAACGCGAAGTCGCTCGGCGGCAATCGGCTCGTCACGGCGCAGCCTGCCTCGCGCCCCGAGGCTGCCTGACGATCAGCGATGCCGGCAAAGGATTAACGTGGCGTGCCTGGCAAAACGCAGTGCGATTCAAAAGGATTGATTTCACTTAGCCGCCGCTATAAACGCGTGACCGGGTTTGTATTGGTTTGGCCAATCGAATATCGAGACCTGTCCGTCACATTACGCTTTCGAGTGTTTTGCCTGAAGCCTCATTGTCTCGTTGGCGATCTTCAGAAAACTGTCGACGATCGGATTGGTAGATTGAAGCTGGGGGCATACCGTGAACCCACGGAACACGATGTCCGGTGAAAACGGCCGGAACTGGATCTTCGCGGTATTGGCGTCAACCGTTGTAAGCGGATTCACGATGCCGATTCCCAAACCGCGCGACACCATCGCGCAAATCGTCGCACCGTACGGTGTTTCAATGGTTGGCACCTGATTGACTTCCGCCTGACGCAACACACGATCCAGCGACGAACGCGTGTCGTCGGCATACGAAGGCAGGATCAGCTTTTCACCGCGTAGATCCCGCGCGTGGATACGCTTGCGCGCAGCCAGCGGGTGCCCGGCCGGCAGCGCACATACACCCGGCAACCGGTATAACTCGGCGCTCGTCACACCGAACGCATCGGGCGTCGTCGTGGCGAAGCCGATATCGCAATACGCCGACGAAGCCCAGCGCTGGATCGTGCCTTCGCTGCGCATTTCCAGCGATATCGCGATGCGCGGATACACCGCAAGAAAACGCTCGATCACCATCGGCACGAATGACAATGCCAGCACCGGCGCCGCGACGAGCCGCAACCGGCCGCTGCCGAACTGGCGTATCTCACGCGCGGAATGCGCGAGTTTTTCGAGGCCCACGAAACTCCGGTCCACTTCGCGATAGAACGCGCTGCCCGCGTCCGTGGCCTGAATACGGCCGCCGTTGCGCGTGAAGAGCGCCAGACCCGTCGACGTCTCCAGCTCCGCAATCAACCGGCTGATGCTCGGCTGCGACGTGCCGAGCTCCTCGGCGGCGGCGGTCATCGAGCCGCGCAACATGACTAGCCTGAACGCTTCGATTTGTCGTTGGTTCATCTGCCCGGCTCACCTGATTTCGTTGATTCGGTCCTCAGCTTGCCATATCAAAATTGAATGGCAGCCGTTTTTGATCGTATTTGACCGGATGGATGAGCGAAACCTAGACTGGCTGGAACCTTGTCACTGGCGATCCACGATGCGTTCCGAAGCCTTGCTGTTTCATGACGACTTTCGCCTGACCCCTTACTGGTGGGACGCCGCACCGCCGGAGACGGTCCGCGACGCGTTGCCGTCCGGGGTTGACGTGGTGATTATCGGCAGCGGGTATTGCGGCTTGGCGGCGGCAGCCGAAGCTGCGCGACTCGGCACGCGCGTCGCCGTGCTCGACGCCGCCGAAATCGGCGCGGGCGGCAGCACGCGCAGCGGCGGCATGGTGTCGAGCGGACAGAAGCTTGCGCTGACCAATGCGATTCGCGGGGTCTCGGCGGAACGGCTGGGACGGCTGATGAGCGAGTCCATGGCGAGCTTCGACTATCTGAAACGCCTTGTCGCCGACGAGCGGCTCGACGCCGATTTGCAGATCACCGGTCGCTTCTTCGGCGCATTCACGCCACGTCACTTCGATGTCTTGCGGCGCCAAGGCGATCTGTTGCGCGACAAAACCGGCGTCACGGTGCACGTCGTGCCGCGCGCGGATCAGCATGCGTTGATCGGCTCGGACTACTACTACGGTGGGATTCTCGTCGACGAATACGGCGGTCTGCATACCGCCAAATATCATCGCGCGCTACGCGATCTCGCACGGCGCTGCGGCGCGACTTTGCATTCGCATGCGGGCGTGGAGCGGATCGAACGCAATGGCGCGGGTTTCAGGGTTCATGCAACGCGGGGAAAGATCGACGCGAAACATGTGCTCGTCGCGACCAACGGCTATACGGGACCGCTGCTGCCGTTCTTCTCGCGGCGCGTGCTGCCGGTGGCGAGCTACCAGATTGCGACGGAACCGCTGCCGCCTGGACTGATGGCCGTGCTGAATCCGGGGCGACGCATGATCAGCGATTCGAAGCGCAATCTGTTCTACACGAGGCCGTCGCCCGACGGCACGCGGATGCTGTTCGGCTCGCGCCCGGCGATCCGCGAGGTGAGCGAGCGCGTGGCGGCGAGAATGCTGCACGCGAAGATGATCGAGTTGTGGCCCGCCTTGCGCGACGTGCGCATCACGCACGCGTGGAAGGGTTATGTCGCGATGACCGGCGACAGGCTCGCGCATATCGGTCAACACGACGGCATTCATTACGCGCTGGGTTGCAACGGCAATGGCGTGGCGCTAATGAGCTATCTAGGCGCGCGGATCGCGAAACACCTGCTCGGATTCGACGCAAAGTCGGGCGCATTCGGCGAAGGCGCGTTTCCGATCAGTCCGGCCGGCATGGCGAGCCGCCTGAGCGTGCCGGTCGGCACGGCGCTCTATACATTCGACGATCTCTGGAGCGGCCGGGTGCGTGCCACCCTTTCCTGATATCGACGTCGACACTGACACCGAAGCCGATGCGCTTCAGGCTTGAGGAGTTGCGGATGATTTCTCTGCGTAACGTTTCGAAGTGGTACGGCGAGCAGCGCGTGCTGACCGATTGTTCCGCCGACATCGGCCGGGGCGAGGTGGTCGTGATCTGCGGGCCGTCCGGTTCCGGAAAATCGACGCTGATCAAGTCCGTCAATGGACTCGAACCGGTGCAGCAAGGTGAGATCGTCGTTGACGGCACGCTGGTCTCGGCACGCGGAGCTAATCTGCAAACGCTGCGCGCGCGGGTCGGCATGGTGTTTCAGCATTTCGAACTATTTCCGCATCTCAACATTCGCCAGAACCTGATTCTCGCGCAGGTCAACGTATTGCGGCGCAGCCGCGACGAAGCCGCCGACAAGGCGCGCATGCTGCTGCAGCGCGTCGGCTTGCGCGCGCATGAGGACAGGTTTCCATCGCAGTTGTCGGGGGGACAGCAGCAACGGGTGGCGATCGCGCGGGCGTTGTCGATGGATCCCGTCGCAATGCTGTTCGACGAACCGACCTCCGCACTCGATCCCGAGATGGTCAATGAAGTTCTGGACGTGATGACCGAACTCGCGCAGGACGGCATGACGATGTTATGCGTCACGCACGAAATGGGCTTTGCGCGCCGTGTCGCGGACCGGGTCGTGTTCATGGACCAGGGCGCCATCGTCGAGGACGACACGAAGGACGCTTTTTTCGAGCGTCCGCGCTCGGCTCGTGGCCGCGACTTTCTCTCCAGGATATTGCAGTGATGTCCACTTGATTTTCTTTCCATCGCAGGTCTTTTCGACGGAGCAAACATCATGCGTTTTCGCCATCTTCTCAGCCTCATTGCGGTTGTCGTGCCGCTATCGTTCACCTTGACAGGTAACGCACGCGCCGACGATCTCGGCACGCTGACTCCCGGCAAGCTGGTCGCCGGTGTCGATGCGAACAACAAGCCGTATTCGTATATCGACAACGGCAAGATGACGGGCTTCGACGTCGAATTGCTGCGAGCGGTCGCGGCGAAACTCGGCTTGAGCGCCGAGTTTCGCGCGCAGGATTTCAGTGGACTCCTGCCGGGCGTTGCGAACCAGCAGCTCGATCTGGCCGCCGGCTCGATTTCGATCACGAAAGACCGTCTGAAGATGGTCGATTTCTCAGAGGGCTACCTGACCGGCCTGCTGAGCGTTGCGACCTTGCCCGACAGCACGATTACGAGCGATCCGGCATCGGTGAAGGGCAAACGGATCGGCGTCGTGCAGGGCACCATCGAGGACACCTATTCGGACAGCTATCTGCCGGGTGCACAGATCGTGCGCTTTCCAAATCTGAATGCGGGCTTCCTGTCGATGCGCTCGAAATACATCGACGGCTATTTCGTGGACAAAACGCTCGTCGAGGGTTTGCAGAGCAAGTACCCGCAACTGAACATCGCGGACAAGCTCGATATCTCGGCCGTCAATCTTCCTGCCGGCTTCCCGGTGCACAAGGGCAACGCGAAGCTCGAGGCGGCACTGAACAAGACGATCGACCAACTGGTTGCGGACGGTACGTGGGTCAAGCTGTACATGCAGTTCCACCCCGGTTATCCGAAGCCCGCGAATCTGCCGCCCTACGCGATGAAGACCGGTAGCTGATCAGGCCCGGCCGGCGGCTCAACCCGCCGCCGGCGCTCAACAAGGAGCGCACCATGAATGCTTTCTTGCAGAACTTTCTCGACTGGCCGCTGCTGGTCTCGTCGATGCCGTCTTTGCTTTGCACGGGTCTCGTCAATACGCTGGTGCTGTCGGTGTTTTCAACCGTGCTGGGTATCGTCGCGGGCATGGTGCTCGCGTTGATGGCCGTGTCGCACACGCGCTGGTTGATGCTGCCCGCGCAGGTGTTCGTCGACGTGTTTCGCGGCCTGCCGGCAGCGCTCGTGATCCTGCTGGTCGGGCAGGGCCTCGCGCCCGTGGGACTGGCGATCTTTGGGCCCAATCCGTACCCGCTCGCGATCGTCGCGCTTGGGCTGATTTCGTCCGCGTATATCGCGGAGATTTTTCGCTCCGGCATTCAAAGCGTGGGGCGCGGACAACTGTCCGCATGTCAGGCGCTCGGCATGACGTACTGGAGCAGCATGCGCTATGTGATCGTGCCGCAGGGCGTGCGGCGCATCTTGCCGGCGCTTGCGAATCAGTTCATTTCGATCGTCAAGGATTCGAGCCTGGTCTATTTTCTCGGGCTGCTGACTTCGCAGCGCGATCTGTTCACGATCGGCCAGAACACGTCGGTGAATACCGCGAACCTGTCGCCGCTGGTGGCCGCGGGCGTGGTGTATCTGCTCGTGACCGTGCCGCTCACGCACGCGATTAACCACATTGACCGTTGGACCAACCGTCATTCGAATCCGTCGCGCGGTCATTCCAGAGCGGGATCGTCACGCCGGCAACGCAAGGCGCAGGCTTCGGCCAATTCGACCGTCGCGGTCAGGGCTGGCGTCGCCGATCAACATAACTAGCCTTCACAGGCAGGATATCAGCCACGATGGGACCGAAAGTAGAAACAGTCGCCGACGACACCACCTTGCCAGCCAAAGTCGATGTCGTCGTGATCGGCGGCGGCATTATCGGCGTGAGCACGGCCCTTTATCTCAGCGAGAAAGGCTTGCAGGTCGCGCTATGTGAGAAAGGCCATATCGCGGGTGAGCAATCGAGCCGCAATTGGGGCTGGGTTCGCGTCACGCATCGCGACATGCGCGAGTTCGCGTTGAGCATCGAGAGCCTGAAGCTGTGGCGGAAACTGGATGCGACGCTGGGTATCGACACCGGCTTCAATCAATGCGGCATCCTCTATATGACGGACGAAGACGCCGTGATGGACAGTCACCACGTATGGCTCGACAAGGCGCGCAACGTAGCGGGTGACGCGTTCGATACACGTCTGGTCGACGGAAGTACCGTTGGCGCACTGCTGCCTGGCGCCACGAAAGCGTTCAAAGGCGGACTCTACACACCAGGCGACGGCCGCGCCGAACCGCAAAAAGCCGCACCGGCGATCGCGAATGCGTTACGCAAACGCGGTGTCAAGATTCTGACGCCGTGTGCCGCGCGTGGCATCGAAACGAGCGCGGGGCGCGTCAGTGCGGTGGTCACCGAGCACGGTACGATCCGCTGCAATAGCGTCGTCGTCGCGGGCGGCGCATGGTCGCGGTTGTTCTGCGGGAACCTGGGTGTCGATGTACCTCAACTGCTGGTAAAAGCCTCGGTGCTTCGCACTGAGCCGCTCGACGGCGGCCCGGCCTGTAGCGCGAGCAACAAGAAATTCGCGTTTCGCAAGCGCGCCGACGGCGGCTACACGATCGCTTTTGGCTTCCGCACTTATAGCGATCTCACGCCCGATTCATTTCGCCTGTTCTTCAAGTACGTCGAAGCACTGAAGAGCCAGTTGGGCTCGTTGCGCATTGGCATTGGCGCTCGCTTCTTCGATGAATTGCGCCGTCCACGACACTGGGTGCTCGACCGTCCCACAGCGTTCGAAGAGATCCGCACGCTCGATCCTGAGCCGATCACCCGATACACCGACGCCGGTTTGCGCGAGTTCATCAAGGTCTTCCCGCATCTGGCGCACGCGCGAATCGCGCAGCGCTGGGCGGGCTACATGGATGTGACGCCTGACGCGATTCCGGTGATTTCCGGTGTCGATACGGTGCCGGGCCTCTTCATCGGCACCGGCTTTTCGGGGCACGGGTTCGGCATCGGGCCGGCGGCCGGCAAGCTGATGGCGGATCTGGTGACGAACGACACGCCGCTCGTCGATCCGCACGCGTTTCGCCTCAACCGTTTCAGCGACGGTACGAAAATCGTCATCGACGCGGGCTTTTAGGGTAGTGCTTTCACGGAGAGAGTCATGCAAAAAGTAGCCATGATTTCCGGCGCGAGTCGCGGCATCGGGCTGGCAATCGCGACCGAGTTGTCGCGACGCGGCTATAGGCTGTCGCTGGGCGTGCGCGATCCGTCGGCGCTCGCCGGTCGTTTCGATGCGTTCGCGTTTCCATACGAAGCGCGCGACACAAACGCGGGTCGCCGCTGGGTCGAGGCGACGATCGAACGCTTCGACCGTATCGACGTGCTGATCAGCAATGCGGGTATCTGCAAGCACATCGGGCTGGAAGAGGGCACCGACGAGTTGCTCGAAGAAACGCTCGACATCAACGTGAAAGCGCCGTTCCGGCTGATCCAGGCTGCGTTGCCGCATTTGCGCCGCGCGGGCGGTGCTCGTGTCGTGCAGATCGCGTCGCTATCCGGCAAGCGCGTGAAGAACCTCAACGCGGGCTATCAGATGTCGAAGTATGCCGCGATAGCGTTGACTCATGCCGTACGTCGCGCAGGCTGGGACGATGGCTTGCGTGCGACGGCGATATGCCCCGGATTCGTCAACACGGAAATGGCCGCCGGCATCGCGGATCTCGAGCCGGAAGCCATGACACAACCCGAGGACATCGCACGATTGGTCGCCAACACAATCGAGATGCCGAACTCCGCGAGCGTCGCGGAAATTCTCGTCAATTGCCGGCATGAGGACCTGTTTTAGCAGGCTCAGTCGTCGAGCGTTTCGTGCACCGCTTCGGCGCCCTGTTTCCAGTAGCTGGCCGCGCGAATACGCGATTTGTCGACGCCGCGCTCCGTGCACAGGTGATAGCGCACCGCGCGCATGGTCGCGGCTTCGCCGGCCGCCCACACGTACCCTTCGCCGTTTTCAGGCAGGTAGATTTCGCAGACCGCCCGCAACAAAGCTTCGCCGCGTACGCTCACTTCGTTGCGATGGCACCAGACGAGATGCAACTCGGCCTGCGTCGTGAATTCGATCTGCGCCGACGCGTCGGCGACTTCGATTACCGCGGCGACGCGCGTGCCGGCCGGCAGTTCTTCGAGGCGGCGGGCGATGGCGGGCAACGCGGTATCGTCGCCGATCAGCAGATGCCAGTCGAAGCCCGTGGGGATCACGAGTGAACCGCGCGGGCCGCCGATACCGAGGTACTGGCCCACCTTGGCTTGCGCCGCCCACGTAGCGGCGGGACCCGCGTCGTGCATGGCGAATTCGATGTCGAGTTCGCGCGCCTCGCGATCGAAGCGGCGCGGCGTGAAGTCGCGCGCGACCGGTCGCGGCTGGCCGGCGGGAAACACCGGGCCGTTCGGGCCTGCTTCCGGCAGCGCCGGTTTGTCCGCGCCGGGTTCGGGGAAGAACACTTTGATGTGGTCGTCGAACGAAGCGGAGACGAAGTCGTGCAGGTCTTCGCCCGTAAAGGTGACGCGGATCAGATGAGGCGTTAGCGCGCGCACCTGCTTGACCTGCAGCAGACGGAATTTCAGCGGATGCCGCACGCGTTGAACGGCCAGATCGGTTGGTTGGTGTTTCATCAGCATGAGAGTGCTACTCCTGTTGGTTCGATAGGCGCGTTCACGCGCTGGGGGCGCTGCCGGCGCACTAGTACACGCGCGGTGCGGGCCGTTCGATGTCAAACGGCCGTTGCGCCGCCATTGCCGGATTCGCTGCTGTCCGGCTTGACCTGGCTTTCGATTTCTTTGGCCGCGCGCATGAGAATGTCGGCGATGCGGCGCTGCTCGGCCGCTGGCGCGTTGTCGCGCAGCAGCAGCGCACGCTTGAGCGCACGGCGCGCTTCGTTCAACTCCGGCAGCCAGCCGCCTTCGCTGATGTCGGCCGGCTCTTCACCGGCAAACGCGCGGCGCACCGAATCCATCTTGCGGGCGATATGGCTCAGCCTGGCGAGCATCAACTCGACGCGCTCGCGGTTGGCGGCCAGGTAGTCACGGCCCGTTTCCGACAGTTCGTAGCGCTTACGGTTGCCTTCGAGTTGCACGGTCACATAGCCGAGTTCTTCCAGATACGTGAGCGCCGGATAGACCATGCCCGGGCTCGGGCTGTAAAAGCCGTTCGAACGGGTTTCGAGCGCTTTGATCAGTTCATAGCCGTGGCTCGGCTGCGTGCCGATCAGCGAGAGCAGCAGCAGTTGCAGGTCGTCGGAACTGAATTTGCGGCCGCGCGGAAAACCGTCGCCGTCGCCGCCGAAGCCGCCTGGGCCGCCGCCGAAGCGCCCGCCGCGACCGCCGCCGCGCTGCTCATGATGGCGGCCGATGGCATGCCACAGGGCGTGCGGCGAAAAGCGGTCGAAGCCGTGGCCGTCGTGGCCGTCGTGGCCGCCTTGGCCGCGGGCGTCACGGCGGGCATCGTGTTCGCCTCGTTCGCCTGGTGCGCGACGAGATTCGTGGTGGCGCGCGAACGCATGCCAGAGTGCATGAAGCGACGCCGCTTCGCGGCCGGTGTACGGACTGTCGTCCGCTCTGTGCGGACGGGAAAATCGATGGTGATGACGCATCTTGGGTACTCCCGTTTGTGTCTTAAGATGTGTCGTAAGATATATATCTAAAGATAGTTTGTCAAATTTCTTTTTGCGAAGTATCGGGAGACAACAAAGTCTGCGGCATTTCGAAATTTCGTTGTGCGGCGCACAAATTTTGAGGGCTGACTGCTTCGGATGCGCGCTGCTGACACACAAGATGTGAGCCGTCCAATAACGAAGCTTAGAAAAATAGCAACATGCGAACTTGCCTCGACATCGCGGATTCGTTCGTCAAGTCGAGCATTGGGCAGAGGTGGCCGAGCGCGTATCGCGAACGATGTAGTCGAGCGCATACCAAAGCGCCGTTAATTAGGCGGCGATTTCAGGGCGATTCGAAAAGTCCCACATCCGAAGGATGTTTCGAGCCCTTTCATTAAGGCTCTTTGGAGCTATACGAATTAGCAGTCACTTGTCGAAGCGGCGTGTCCGAGAGACCGAGCCCTCGGCAGAGATATGCAGTGGAGGCACGAAGCAGGTGCCAGAGTCAATCAAACACGATAGGTAACACAATGAATGGCATCGAAGTATTCGACATGAATCCCAGTTTCATCGCGATTGGACGGTTGGAGCCTCTCCAATCTTTCGAGTCCAGGCCTAACCAGGCTATCGGTCTGCCTGGCAATATGCCAGTGCTGATGTGCCCGGTTGGAGCTTCAGATGCGGATTGCTTCGCAACGAAAGAGGGGCGTGGAAATTTCGGGTTCGGGATCCTCTACATTCCGCAGGTGGATGTCGGCAACCGCACTCTAGCACTGCGCTTCATCGTCCGTTCCGGACAGTGAGTGCGCGTCGAGAGTCGACAGGTGCGCTAGCGGAAATGGCGAACATCCATTAGCGCCTCTGTGGACACGGCTAGCGGAATTAACGAACTTCAACATCATTTGCGGTAATTAGGGAGGCGACGGGGCCGAAGATTTCCTGGTCGAACGACACATTCCGGGGGCTATGTTTGAGAGGATTGTCGGCTCGTAGTCATTGCCCGGCCCGTCGATTTTGTTGCCACCGAGCAAGACTGCCGCTCCGCCGTCGATTGTCGCCTGAACCTGTCCGTTCATTTCATCGCGCAGGTCATAGCGCGCCATCGGGCCAATAAAAGTTTCCTCAGCCTCCTGATTGCCAATCTTGAGATCCCTCACCGCCGCCACGAATCGCTCAGTGAACTCAGCCTGAATCGGCTTCTCGAGGATGATACGCCTGGCAGCGATACAGATCTGCCCAGTGTTCTGGAATCGACCGACAACCGCGGCTCGTACTGCACCTTCGAGATCCGCGTCAGCCAGAACGATGAAAGGATCTGAGCCTCCGAGTTCCAGGACTGACTTCTTGAGTGCTCCGCGGGCCTGTGCTGCAGTAGCTGTTGGTGTCCGTTAATTCTGTTGGTGCTCACAATTGCCACTAGCCATGTTCACAGGAATGCTAGCGGCCAAAACGCCGGGATGGCTTGCTGCGTAACGCGTTGCGTGCGATCACGCCTGTCGCGACGGTACAACAATCGTGATGATGCTTGTTCGGTAACTCTGCTAGCGTGGCATCGGTGCTGGATATCAAGTCTTACGGACGATGCGATCCGAGGGACACTTTTTTTGGGTGGAGTTCAGGATCGTTACCGGCCGCATGCAGTCAGAAAGCGCTTCTGTGTTTTGTTATCTGGTTTAAGGAAAGATAACTTTAGCTCTTGTGCAAAGAGCTATTTTGATTAGCACGCGTGGTAGTGTTCGGCTGCGGCCATAATCCGCGAGACGTCTCCTGTGCGAAAAGCGGTGCTGCGGCTTCGAGGTAAAGTGCGATGCACGAATTGATTAACAGCACATGCAAGGCACGCTAGCGCAATTACTGGACATGCTAGCGGTGCTGTGCACGCTGGCTAGCGCCAATTCTGAACACCAACACAATGCGACAGAATCGGCACGAGCGTCGATTGACTGAAGGGTAGCGAGAAACAGAGGGCGAACGCAGCGCGACGAAACAGTGAAAGCGGTTGCGAAATCTTCCTCACGGTTCGGAAGTCGTGCCGTGCCGTATAGTGGAGTGGAAGCTTGGTTTTAGCGGTTCTCCCCGAATAAGGTAATCGTCTGAAGGAATCCTGCTCCGTGAGCGGGGATCTATTTCGAGCGATCTCGATAACGAAGGTCAGTCACTATGCGCAAGACTCTTTCGTTCTTCTTGCTTCTCTCCGCCTTGACCGCAACCGTATCGACCGCGAGAGCGACCACAATCGGTGTCGTCCTACCCGGATCATCGCTTGTCTTCTACCAGGCAATGATCAAAGGCATTGAACAGGCGGCTGAGGATCGGCATGTGCATCTCCTGATACGCAATCCTTCGGATGGGGCGTCGCTGGACACGTCGAATCTCCAGTTGCGCATGATCGACTACCTGGTGCAGCAGGGGGTGGCCGGCGTTGTGTTAGCGCCGGAACCCCTGCAGAGCAAAACGCAGGTTTCGATCCGAGTCCCAGTGATCCTCGTTGATCGGGACAGCCCTGATTACAGGGGCATCTCGACCGTGTATACAGACAATTTTGGTGCAGGCAGAAAGGCAGCGCTCAGCCTGGCACCGGCCCTGCAAAAGGGTGCCAAGGTAGCCGTGTTACGGCTTGCAACGAACATCAGCTCTACGACCGCGCGCGAAAACGGGTTTCTGAGCGTCGCACGGGAGAAAGGTTGGGATGTGGTCGTTGATACTTACGTGGGGTACCGGCCCCGTGATGCCGAGCGTTTGATCACGGAGGCCTTGAGCGGCTATCCGGGCCACCTCGATGCCGTTTTCGCGCCGGCCGAACCGATCGCCTACGGCGCCCTGCGGATCATTGACGCAAAGGCGATCGCCGATCGCCCGCGCCTGGTCGTATTCGACTGGCGTCCGGAATTCATGGACGGACTCAGGCGTGGCGTCATATATGCCGATGTATTGCAGGACCCTTACCGCATGGGTTATCTTGCGTTGGAAGGGTTGGTCTCGGCGTTGCAGGGCCATCCGCCGCGCCCTCAGATATTTGTTGACGTGGTCACGGTGACGCCGAACAACATGAATGACGCCGCAATCCGTTCGTTGCTGGCGAACTACGCTCACTAAGCGCTCCAGTACAGCGTTTCCAACGACGGCCATCTTACCCGGGAGGGGATCTTGCCGCCTACGCATTCTGGCTTGCTTTCCAATACGTTCAAGACGCAACACGGTGGAATTGCTGTCGCCTTACTTAGCCGAGTCTTGCTGTTCAGTACGACAGTTACGCTGGTGCTGACAGTTGTTGAGCAAGGCTATGCGTCGGGGCTCGGCAATGCGCTTTGGGCTCTCGATAGCAGACAGTTGCAGGATCAGCTCGATGGAATGCTGCATCTGCCACTGATACGCTATGTCGAAGTCCGCGAGACGCAGGTTCCTCACCCGTTGAAGGGCACTGTCAACTTGTCGGCAGCGGCACGGACTCCGGAGAAGAGTCAATCGCTCAGGAGGCGGTCGACGGATTTTGGGCTACGGCTGTGAATTCGTGCCACACAGCGAATCGAGAAGCGAGTTGTTTGCGATAGAGCGAGGCGCGCAGCAAGTGCCGCTTGAGCGCGAAGTGCTGCCGGATCAGTCCGAAGCTCGAGAGAAAAGCCTGCGTGCGCTTCGGGTCACGAAATCCGCGCATGCGCCGCTCACGTTCACGCGTAGGCTGATGGCTATTCTCCGCGCGATTGTTCACCCGGGCCGCAGCCTTGACGAACACATGTTTGACGTTCGCCAGGTCGGGGATGTCGGCCTTGGCTGCCGGGTAGCTACGAAGCTGATCGGTGACAATCTTGCGCGGCACGCGGCAAGAACGAAGCACGTGCCTGAAGAACCGTTTGGCGGCCGCTTTGTCCCGCCGTTTCTGCAGCAGGATGTCGAGTTCGGCCCCATGTTCATCAACGGCACGCCATAGCAGGTAAGGCTCACCGCACAACGTCACAAACACCTCGTCCAGATGCCATGTGGTGCCGGGTGTGGGGCGAGCCGCTTTGACCCGTCGTGCAAAGCCCGCGCCAAATTTGTCGCACCAGCGTCGAATCGTTTCGTAGCTGACGACGACACGGCGTTCGAATAGCAGCTACTCGATGTCGCGCAGGCTCAGCTGAAACCGATAGTACCAGCGCACGGCGCAACTGATGACGATCGCGGGAAAGCGAAGGCCGCGGTAAAGTGATTTTGTGTTCTGCATCGCCAGATGTTACCCGACCCATTCGGCAACGTGACAATGCCGTCGCTCGCAAGGTTGCTGGTGGCGATGATCAGCGTATTGCTGAAATCGACCGTGCGCCCTTTGCTATCTGTCAGCCGTCCGTCATCCAATACTTGTAGCAGGATGTTGTAGACGTCGGGATGCGCTTTTTCGATCTCGTCGAGCAGGATCACGCTATAGGCTTGCCGGCGCACACGCTCGGTCAACTGGCCGGCTTCGTCGTGGCCGACATAACCGGGCGGCGCGCCGATCAGCCGTGAGACGGCATGGCGTTCCATGTACTCGCTCATGTCGATCCGCACAATCGCGTTTTCATCGCCGAATACCTGCTCGGCAAGCGCTTTGGCCAGTTCCGTTTTGCCCACGCCCGAAGGGCCGAGGAACAGGAAATTGGCAATCGGCCGGTGACCTTGCTGCAAACCCGAGCGCGACAGCCGCACGGCGTCGCTGACCGCCCGGATCGCTTCTTCCTGGCCGATCACCCGTTGATGCAGCCGCTCTTCGAGTTGCAGCAGCTTGGCCTTCTCGGCTTCAGTAAGTTGCGTGACCGGAACGCCGCTGATTTTCGACACGATTTCCGCGACGTGATGCGCGGTTACCTCCGCCGTGTTCGAGCCGATCTTCTGCTTCCAGCCCTCGGTTGCTTCGTGCAGCGTGGTCTGCCGTTCGTCGATGGTGGTTTCGAGTTCCTTCGCGCGATCGTACTGTTTGCGGCTGGTCGCGTAGCTCTGCTCGCGCTTGAGTTGGGCGATTTCCGCTTCGCCTTCGTGGATGTCGATCGGCCGCGAGGTTTGCGAAAGATGAACGCGCGCCGCGGCCTGGTCGATCAGATCGATCGCCTTATCCGGCAGGAAGCGGCCGGAAATATAGCGCTCGGAGAGTTCGGCGGCCGCCACCAGCGCCTGATCCTGAATCGTCACCTTGTGATGCGCTTCGAGCCGGTCGCGCAGACCGCGCAGGATATTGACCGTTTGCTCGACCGAAGGCTCAGCCACGATGACGGGCTGAAAGCGCCGTTCAAGTGCCGCGTCTTTCTCGATGTATTTCTGATATTCCGACAGCGTGGTCGCACCGATCAGGTTCAGTTCGCCGCGCGCCATGGCCGGCTTGAACGTGTTCGCGATATCGAGCCCGCCTTCGCCGCCACCCTGGCCTGCGCCGACGATCGTGTGTACTTCATCGATGAAAATGAGAACCTCGTGCCGGCCGGCGACGATCTCCTCCATGATCTGCTTCACGCGTTCCTCGAATTCGCCGCGATACTTCGCGCCGGCGACCAGCGAGTTGACGTTCAGCTCGATCAGGCGTTTGTCGCGCAACACCTCGGGCACGTCGCCGTTCACGATGCGCTGCGCGAGGCCTTCGAGAATCGCCGTCTTGCCGACACCGGGCTCGCCGATCAGTACTGGATTGTTTTTCTTGCGGCGCGCCAGCACTTCGATCGTGGTTTCGATTTCGCGCGAGCGTCCGATTACCGGATCAAGCTTGCCTTCCTGCGCGAGCCGCGTCAGATCGCGTCCATGCTCGTCGAGTTTGGGCGTTTTCGAAGGCGTATCCACACGGCCATGCTCCGCGCCCTTGCCGACCACCCGCAGCGAGTGCTGCAAAAGCGATTGCGACGTGAGACCAAGTTTAGCGAGCAGCACACCGGCGAAGCTATCGGGCACGTCCGCGAGTCCCAGCAGAATATGCTCGGGGCCGACGTAGCTATGACCCATTTCGCGTGAGATCATAAAGGCGCGATCGAGCGCACTCTTCACGCGTGGCGAGACGCCGAGCTGGACCCTGGTGGTTACGGGCGCGCCATGGCGGCGCGTCGCGTTGGCGTCGATATAAGCGCGGATGTCGTCGGCGGAAACCTTGTGCTGTTTGAGCAGGGTCTGGACGACGTCGCTTTCCGGCAATTCGTAGAGAAGATGTTCCGTATCGACTTCACGGCTGCCGAACAGCACTGCGCGCTTGGCTGAGCGCTGCAGAATCTCTCTTGCCTGGTCGCTGAAATGCTGTTCGATACGGTTGCGGTCGTGCGCGGACGACATTTGCCCGCGGCGGGGTGTGGGCGTCGTCGTCGTGCCGGGTTGGTCGAAGAGTCCGCTGCCGAATAGCGATTCCAGTGGCGAGATGTAACGTTGATGGCGCGTCAGCTGGACATAGTGAAAGTCGCAAACGTCGAGGTCGCGCCGCTCGCCGTCCTGCAGTACGGTGACGCGCACCGAAGCGGGCCGTGCGCCGCAGATGTCACACAGAGCCTGAGGCATGTCGATAGTCCTTTTGATCGGGTGAATCCGTTGAATCCTCCGGGTGAGGATCCGCAAATGGAAACGGCCGGCGCTGCCTGGTGGGCGACGCCTGCCGTGAGTGACCTTCGCAAGGCAATACCCTTACGAGCTGGTTTCGCTTCCCGCTGCGGTGAAGAGCCCAAGCTTGCTGAGGATGGCGCGCGCCTGCTCGACTTCCTCCGTCGTGCCATGAACGATCAACAGGAAGCCATTAGCTTTGACCGCCGTTTCGTATTTCACAGCGTCGTTCTTCGGCACGCCGAGTTCCGCCAGTGCCGCACCGATCGCCGTCACGCCGCCGCCGAGCACGGCACCCTCGAGCGCGGACACGACAGCCGTCACGATCGGACCGGCGAGGCCGACCACGCCGAGGCCCGGTACCAGGAACAGCGCCGGCGTCAACAAGAGGCCCCAGATGCCGCCCCAGAACGCACCGGTTGCACCCCACGATTTGATGCGGTCGCCTGCGGTATAAAAGCCGACGGCGTGTTCCTCGGAGTGATAGCCCTTGCCGACGATAGACAGCCTGGTCATGTCGAAGCCGTTCTGGCTCAATTCCTTGACGGCTTCGTCAGCGGCGTCGTGGCTCGAAAATACTGAAACGACGGCGTTGTCCTGATTCATTGTTCAGCTCCTGGTACACCATCACGATGAGGTCGTTGCGTGGGATACGGCGCGGCCACGAAAGACGTTGTCATCGCTGGCCGCGTCGCGGGATTCAAGTCGCGTTCGCGTAAGCCGAGTGTCGCAAAAGCGCTTCGGTTTCTCTTTCCGATTCGCACGGTGATTGCCATACGAGCATTACTCTGTGCCTTGCGATGACACCGCCAGCGCCGTGCGATCCCATCCGCCGCCAAGTGCTTTCAGCAACTGCACGCTCGCTTCCACGCGTCTTGCCTGAACCTGCGCTTCGGTGCGCTGGTTGGTCAGCGCAATGGTTTGCTCGGTGACGACGTCGAGATAACTGACGGCGCCGGCCTGATAGCGGTTCTGGGTGAGCTTGAGCGAGAGTTCCGCGGCGGCCGTGGCGCGCCGTTGGCTTTGCGCTTCGCTCGCGAGCGAGTCGAGCGCCGAAAGCTGGTCCTCGACCTGCTGGAAAGCGACCAACACGGTTTGCCGATAGTCGGCCACCGAGCCGTCGTACTGCGCCGTGGCGCCCTTTAGCGCCGCTGTGCGCTTGCCGCCGTCGAACAGCGTGCCCACCAGTTGCGGACCGATCGACCAGAACAGACTCGGCGCGGTTAGCCATGGAGAGAAGAAGGTGCTCTCGAGCCCGACGCTCGCGCTAAGCGTGAGGTCCGGATAGAACGCCGCCTTCGCCTGACCGATCTGCGCGTTGGCCGCAGCCACGCGCCGCTCCGCCGCCGCGATGTCCGGGCGGCGTTCCAGCAATTGTGACGGCACGCCCGCCGGAATCTGCGGCACGGGAATGGCTTCGATATTCGGCGGCAGCGAGAAGGACGACGCAGGCACGCCGATCAGCGTCGCGATGGCATGCGTCAGCTGGGCGCGTTGCACCTCGATATCGGTGGCTTGCGAGCGGGTGCTTTCCAGTTGCGCTTCGGCTTGCGCGGTAGCGGAGGCGTCGATGGCGCCGTCGGCCAGTTGCTGCCTGAGAATCTTCAGCGCCGCAGCGTAGGCGCTCACGCTGTCGTCGAGCAGCTTCTTCTGGATGTTGAGCGCACGCAGCGCGAAGTAGTTGCGCGCGAGATCGGTGCTCATCGAAAGTCGGACTGCCTCGAGATCGGCTTCGCTGGCCTGGGTGGAATCGCGCGCGTTTGTCACGGCGTCGCGTACGCGTCCGAACAGGTCCGGTTCCCACGAGGCGGCTACACCCATCGAATAATCGGGCACGGTCTTGCCGGCGAGGGAATGGCCCTCCACGTTTTGCGAGAGACGTGTACGCGATTGTGCGGCGCCGGCCGTCACGGTCGGCAGAAAGCCGGAGTGCTGGTAATCGATCAGCGCGCGTGCCTGCTGCAATTGCGCGACGGCTTTTTGCACGCTCTGATTCGACACCGGCAGCTGATCTTCGAGCTGATTCAGTTCAGGATCGTTGAAGACCGTCCACCAGTCGCCGCGTGGCTGCGTATCGACTGGTGTTGCAACGGCCCAGCCGGATGCCGCTTGCGCGGGGCGGGTGGGCGCCGCGTAGCGATCCGGCACGGCCGTCTCGGGCACCTTATAGGCGGGCAAGGTGGAGCATGCCGTCAGCGCGCATGCCACAACGGTCGCCAAGGTCTTGCGTAGGAATGTCAGGGGCAGGGCGCGCATGGTCGGCTTCCTTGGGGTGAACGGCATTAGCCGTGTGCAGCCGACGCGGCGGAGGCGGCCTTCGTGACATCGGCAGCGGCAGCGGGCGCCATCACCTGCACGGCCTCGCCTGCGGTGATCGCATCGCCAGGGTTGTCGATCACGCGATCGGTCGCGGTGAGACCGGTGGCGATCTCCACGTAGGTGCCGAAATCGCGGCCGATCGTCACGGTCTTCAGCGCGACCAGGTTGTTATCGCCGACCACGGCCACGGTCACGCCGGTCGGACGGAACAGCAAGGCACTTACCGGCAGTTCGAGTGCGGGATGCGCGGTGTCGAGGGCAAGATGGACCTGCACATAAGCGCCGGGACGCAACGCGCCGTCCTTGTTGTCCACGTCGACTTCCACGCGCATCGTGCGGCTCGATGGGTCGATCACGTCGGAACTGCGCGCGACCCGCGCCGGGAACTGGCGGCCGGGATACTGCTGGGTCGTCAGATAAACCTGCGTTCCCACGCTGACGAAGCTCGCGTCGTTTTGCGGAATGTCGGTGAAAGTACGCAACACATCCGTCTGCGCGATGTGGAACAACTCGTTGGCGGGCGCGGCGAGCCCGGGCGTGCCGCCCGCCGTGACCAGCGCTCCCACATCCACGTTGCGCACCGTGATCACGCCATCGAACGGCGCGGTGACTTTCTCGTACGACACCATCTCCGTGAGGCGCGCGACATTTGCCTGCGCCGACGCCAGCGTCGCGTGTTTGGCCTGCATGTCGGCCGTTTTGCTGTCCGCGTCCTGCTGCGAGACGGACTGCGTTTGCAGCATCTGCTGCCAGCGTTGCGCGGTGGTATTGGCGTAGTTGTAGTTGGCTTGCGCAGTGGCCGCATCGGCGCGCGCCTGCTGCAATTGCGCGTCGAGTTCCGGCGTTTCGATGGTGGCGAGCAACTGGCCGGCTTTCACCTTGGCGCCGATATCGCTGGTCCAGTGCTGGATGTAGCCGCTGGTTCGCGCATACACCGAGGCATCCGCATAGGGCATGACGGCGCCCGGCAGCAGCAATTCTTGCGAAGCCGGCGCGTGGCCGGGCGAGACGACCTTGACCGTCAGCGCGGTTTGCGCGGCAACCTGTTGGTCCAGCGCCGAACTGGCCCGCAAGCGCGGCACGATGCCGATGATCAGCAGCACAGCGGCGACGCCCGCGAGAATCAGCGGCAGACGGTAGCGGCGCAGTGCGCCGGCGCGGACGGTCTCGCGTGGCGGCGCCGGGCGCAGGGTAGGCAGACCTGCGCTGGTGACGGCGCCGTCGTGTTCCGGAGTGGCATCAGGCGTGTTCATGATGGAGTCCTATCGTGGGCATTGGTTATTGAGCCTGGCTAGCGGTGGTAGCGGTGGTAGCGGTGGTAGCCGTGGTAGCGGCCTGGCGGGCGCGGCGCTTCGCGAGCAGGCTGTGAACCAGCGCGAACACCACCGGCACGAACAGCAGCGTGGAAATCGTGCCGATGCCGAGGCCGCCGATCACGGCGCGGCCGAGCGGTGCGTTCTGTTCGCCGCCATCGCCGAGACCGAGTGCCATCGGCATCATGCCGATCAGCATGGCGAGCGCCGTCATCAGGACGGGACGGAAGCGGCTGAAGCCGGCCTCGAGTGCGGCGACGAGCGGATCGGCGCCTTGCTGCAACAACTCGCGCGCAGTGTTGATCACCAGAATGCTGTTCGCCGTGGCGATGCCGATGCAGAGAATCGTGCCGGTCAAGGCAGGCACGCTGAGCGTGGTGTGAGTGGTGAACAACATCCACGAGATACCCGCGAGCGAGCCGGGCAAGCCGCTCACGATGATGAGCGGATCGAGCCACGACTGGAAGTTCACCACCATCAGCAGATAGACAAGCGCGATTGCGAAGATCAGGCCGGTTTCGAGGCCGCCGAACGATTCGTTCATCGATTGAACCTGGCCGCGGATCACGATCGACGAACCCGGTGGCAACTCGGCGCGCGCCGCATCGACGAGATGCGCTACGTCCGTGGCGACGCCGCCCAGATCGCGCCCTTGCGTCGACGCGAAAATGTCGAGCACCGGCTGCACGTTGTAGTGCGAGACGACCGCTTGCTGCGTGCTGCGCGACATCGTACCGAGTGTGCCGAGCAGATTCTGTGGACCGGTGGTGAGGCCGAAGGTCGTGATCGGAATGTTCGCGAGCGTTTGCAGCGAGTGAATGTCGTACTGTGGCACTTCCGCCATCAATGGATAGCTCACGCCGTTCTTCGGATCGAGCCAGAAGTTCGGTGTGGTTTGCGAGCTGCCGGACAGGGCGATCAGCAGGTTCTGCGCGACGTCGCGTTGCGTGAGGCCGGCCTGAATGGCCTTGGTGCGATCCACGTCCACGTCGATGGCGGGTTCGTCGCCCGGTTGCTGGATGCGGGCATCGACGAGACCGCGCACGCCGCGCAGTTTTGCCAGCAGGCGATCCGCCACGACGCGATTTTCTTCGAGCTTGCTGCCGACGATCTGGATATCGATCGGCGCGGGCAGGCCGAAGTTGAGAATCTGGCTGACGATATCGGCCGGCAGGAACGAAAATGTCACGCCGGGAAACGACGCGTTCAGCACGTTGCGCAGCTTCGCCACATAGCCCGCGGTCGAGCCGGCGCCGGGCTTGAGCGTCAGCATGATGTCGGCATCTTCCGGGCCGACCGGATCAGAAGAGTCGTAGGTCAGGTTGATACCGCTGACGGGCACGCCGATATTGTCGAGCACAGCCGCCTGATCCTGTTTGGGAATTACGCTGCTGATTTTCGCTTCGACTTCGTCGGTGATGCGGGCGGTCTGTTCGATTCGGGTTCCGGTGGGCGCGCGCAGATGCAGACGGATTTCTCCGGTATCGACGGCAGGGAAGAAGTCGCGCCCCGCGAACGGAATCAGCGCGAGCGAACTGAAACACAGCACGAGGAAGATCGGAATGAAGCGGCCACGATGAGCAATCGCGCCTTGCAGAACGTTGCGATAGCCGCCGCGAAATGCCTCGAAGCGGTGTTCGAAACGCGCCTGAAACCGGACCAGCCCGCCGAACCTTCCTTGTGCGGCTTTGCCGTCTTTCGAAGGCGCGCGCATCAAATACATCGCGAGTGTCGGAATCAACGTGCGCGAGAAGAAATACGACGCGCACATGGCAAACACCACGGCTTCCGCGAGTGGCACGAACAGATAGCGCGCCACACCCGAGAGCAGGAACATCGGCACGAACACGATGCAGATCGACAGCGTGGACACGAAGGTCGGCACGGCAATCTCGCCCGAGCCGTTCAGGATCGCATCGTGTAAGGGCTCGCCGGTTTCCAGATGATGCGTGATGTTCTCGATCGCGACCGTGGCGTCGTCGACCAGAATTCCGACCGCCAGGGCGAGTCCACCCAGCGTCATGATGTTGATGGTCTCGCCAAGAGCGGACAGCGCGATCAGCGATGTCAGCACAGCGAGAGGTATTGATACGGCGATGATCAGCGTGGCGCGCCAACTGCCGAGAAACAGCAGGATCATCACGGCAGTCAGGCAGGCCGCGATCAACGCTTCACGCACCACGCCGGTGATCGCCGACTTCACGAATAGCGACTGATCCGAAAGCGGCGTGATGACCAGTGCCTTCGGCAAACCTGCGGCGATCTTCGGCAGCATGTCCTTGACCTGCTGGATGATGGTGAGCGTCGACGCGCTGCCGGTCTTTTCCACTTGCAGCAGCGCCGCGCGCTTGCCGTCGCTGCGCACAATGTTGGTTTGTGGCGCATAGCCGTCGATCACGTGCGCCACGTCACGCACGTACACCACCGCGCCGTTGATCGTCTTGATCGGCAGATCGTTCAGCGCGGCGACCGTGTCGGTGCTGCCGTTCATTTGCACGTTGTATTCGCGGGTGCCGATCTTCGCGGTGCCACCCGGCAAGATGAGGTTCTGCGCATTCACGGCGTTGACCACGTCAGCCGGCGCGAGCCCTTTTGCCTGCAATGCCTGCGGATTGAGTTCGACCATGATCTGGCGGATCTTGCCGCCGAACGGCAGCGGCACGGCCGCGCCTTGCACGGTGGCGAGCTGGGTTCGGATGAAGCTGTTGCCGAGGTCGTACAGCGTCTGTTCGGGAAGCGTATTGCTCGATAGGCCGAGCTGAAGTACCGGTACCGTGGAGGCGTTGTAGGTGATGATGTTCGGCGGCAGCGTGCCCGGCGGCAGCACGCGCAGAATCGACGCAGAGTTCGAGGCGGCTTCGGCGATGGCGCGGTTGATGTCGGCGCCGGGGTGGAAAAAGATCTTCACCACCGACACGCCGTTGAGCGATTGCGATTCGATATGTTCGATATCGTCCACGTCGGTGGTCAGCGCGCGTTCGTAGTTCGATGTGATCCGATGCGCCATATCTTCGGCGGAAAAGCCGTTGTACGACCAGACAATGCTGACCACCGGAATGTTGATATTCGGAAAGATGTCCGTCGGAGTGCGGATGATCGCCAGCGGGCCGAGGATGAATAGCAGCACGGCCAGCACGATGAACGTATACGGTCGTTGCAAGGCAAGTCTGACGATCCACATGACGGATTCCTGATGACGGAAGCCTGATGAGTTCAGGCGGATGTTGCACGGGGGGCGGATAGTGTTGTCGAGTGAGCCGGAGCGGTCACTGGTTATGGCAGGAGATTAGCGTCTTTGGAACTGCGAGGATTCGCTGCGAGGCACTGACTTTGCGAATTCGCACGACGGCTGTACGCGAACGATGCGGCGGCGCAAAAAAACAGAGCGCCAACGGTGAGACCGCAGGCGAGCAGTCGGTATAGCCGTGCGAATACGACAATTACGGGCGATTAGAAAGATCGCGCTCGCCGGCTATCGCCAATACTGCTCTGACGTTCGGCACACCGGCAGACACCGGTCAATCACCTCGAAAGGAGCAATAGCAATGGCATATTTCACTACCAGAGACGGCACGGAAATCTATTAAAAGGATTGGGGTACAGGCCAAACGATTACGTTCTCCCACGGCTGGCCGCTCGACGCGGACGCATGGGACGCGCAGATGATGTTCCTCGCGCCGATTTGCATGGCAGGTTTGGCCAGCTTGCGAGGATCGAACGACAGGCCGGCGGAAGCAACGCGGCAGAAAGAAAAAAGGCCCGCATGGCGGGCCGAATCCACATCAGGAGGAGACATGGAGGAGACGAAAGAAGTGTAAACCTCGCTCACGAAAAATGCAGCGAGGGATCCGGCAACACAGTGTTGCGCGAGACTGAACAGTGAAGCGGCACCTTGCAGCAACCGCTAGAACGTGTGCCGCATCCCGAGCGTCGTCACCATCTGCCGATTCGTCGACGACGAGGTGTAGCCCTGAATATCCGCCAGCGCGCCCCCGCCGGCTTGCTGCAGGTAGACCATCAGCGCAATGTCGGTTCGCTTGGACAGGTAGTAGTCGGCGACGAGGTTGAGCTCGTTCCACTTCGGTTTCTTGCCCGTAATGGTGTAGTCACCGGTCGTATAAACGTACGCCGCGCCAAGCAGGAAATCAGGGCGGACATAGTAATTCGCGCTCAGGCTGAAGTTCTGTATGTTCAGGTGCTGACCGTCGAGATAGTTGAAGTTGACGTCGGTATAAAGCGCGCCGAGCTTCAGCAAGCCAAAGCTGTAAAAACCACCCGTGCCGAAGATTCGCTGTTTCTTCGCGTAGGCGTGGGTGCCCAAAGCGCTGCGGTCGAACGTCAGGTAGGTGGGCGAATAATCGGTATCGATGGCGCCGGTCGGGTTGGTCGCACTATACGGCGAATCGAACTCCGTGTACGCGACGTTCCAGTTCAGGCTGCCATAGTTGTAGCTCGCGCCCGCGCCGAAGCTGCGGTTGTCGTTGAAACCGGTTGTCGAGTTACTGAAGCCGTACTGCGCAGTGGCCTGGAAACCCGCGATCTTCTGCGATGTGTACTTGATCGAGTTGTTGACGTGCAGGTTGGCGTACGTGTTGTCGTTGTCGCCAATCGTGCCATTCCAGTTGTACGCGGTGTTCAGGCCGAGCAGGTCTTCCACGGTGTCGTATTGCCGCCCGAACGTGAGCGTGCCCCACTTCGTATTGGTCACGCCGATATACGATTGACGGCCGAATAAGCGGGCATTAAATGAAGCATTGCCGTTATAGATATTGAAGCCGTTCTCCAGCGTGAAGATGACGCTGGTGCCGCCGCCGATATCTTCCTTGCCGCGCAGCCCCCATCGCGGCGACTGGTTCGTGCCGCTGACAGCCTGATAGGTGTGGTGGCCGCCCTGATTGGTCGAAAAAGCCCAGCCACCGGAAATAAGCCCGTAAAGCGTGACACTACTCTGCGCGAAAGCGCTCGAACAGATCGTTGCCACGCCGAAGCCGCACGCAATGAGCGATACTCTGATTTTCATCTCTTTACCTAAAATATAAATATCTGAACAGAAGCTTGAGCTTGCGTGAGCAGCCGGACTTTTCTGACCTGATTGAAGCTATCGATCGATAAATAATGCGATGGTTTAGCTCGTCGGTGCGGGTGAACGCGCGCGGACTGCGCAAGGTCGACGACGCATCCGGGCCGGCTGAGACTTCTAGTGGCGCAGCCTCGGGTGAGAGTTCGCTGAGCCAGTTCGCAGGTTATTCACTCCAAAAAAATAGATATATGGGGTGAAAATGCAACGCAGCATTGCGTTGTCTGCGATGCAGGCGCGGGGCATCGTATCGGGAGGCGACGCGCGAACATAGGCCAGCATGCACATGAACATGCGCTTACTCAGGAATGTCCGTGTCGTTCAGGTCACACACTCACGTCACAGCGCGTCGCCTTGCAATACAGGGTTCGCTGCGTACACGGTGCCGAGGAATTCAATGTATACCTTGAGTTTTTTTGGAAGGTGCCGGTTCGGCACGTACAGCACCGAGCCTCTCATCTGCACCACCCTCGCTTCTGCGTCGACCATGAAATCCCAGTTGCGCGCACGCCCGGTATCCGCCGATACGTAGTTCACGCCGAGGTGGCGATCGAGGTCGTCGATCGTTTCGGGCATGCCATGCAGCGCGAGATAATCGGGCGACGCGCACGTGCAGGTTTGCATCATCCCGATACGCTTCGCGACCAGACCCGAATCGTCCAGCGTATCCACTCGCACGACGCAGTCGACGCCTTCACCGACCACGTCCACGTGACGATCCGTCAGCCCGAGCTCAAGGTCGATGTCAGGATACTGCGCGACAAAGGCCGGTAGCGCGGGGATGACGATATGCTTGGCCATCGCCATTGGCAGGTTGACTTTCAGGCGCCCTTGCGGCGAGACCTTGGCATGTGAGAGCGAGCCTTCCATATCATCGATCTCGTTGAGGACGCTGACGCAGCGCTCGTAGTACATGCGCCCGTCTTCGGTAAGCGACACTTTGCGAGTCGTTCTTTGCAGCAGCCTGCAACCCAGGCGATGCTCCAGCCCTTGCAGAAGCTTGGAGACCTTCGGCGCGGTCGAGCCGAAGGAGTCGGCCGCCTTCGTCAGGCTTCCCGCCTCGACGATCCGCACGAACACTCTCATTGCGTAAAGCGTGTCCGTTCAAGGTCTCCCTTTCTCACGGTTTGGGTGTTACGCGCGTATCGCTAGCGCCTTGCTGGTACGCGGAACACCGAAACGGCGGTTTCCAGATCGCCGGCCTGCGCTTCAAGCGACAACGCCGCCGCGGAGGCCTGCTCCACTAACGCCGCGTTCTGCTGGGTCACCTGATCCATCTGGGCAACCGCGCGATTGATCTGCTCGATTCCGATCGACTGCTCTTCGGATGCCGAAGCAATTTCGCTCATCAGATCGCTGACCTTGCGCACCGAATCCAGAATTTGCGTCATCGTCTGACTCGCGTCGTCCACCTGCTGCGCGCCCGCCGAGACGCGGGACAGCGAACTGCCCGTCAATTCCTTGATCTCTTTGGCGGCCGTCGCGCTACGCAGCGCCAGTAGGCGGACGTCGCCCGCCACCACGGCAAAGCCGCGCCCCTGGTCGCCGGCGCGGGCCGCTTCGACCGCCGCGTTCAGCGACAGAATGTTGGTCTGAAACGCAATGCCTTCTATCACGCTCGTGATCTCGGCAATTTTGTGCGAAGAGCTGGACAGTTCCTTCATGGTCTCGACCACCTTCAGCGACGCCTGATTGCCCTGATCGGTCAGCATGGCGGTGCTCGTCACCAGCTGTTTGGCCTGCTTCGCGTGCGCGGCGTTCTGCCGTACGGTCGACGTCAACTGCTCCATCGACGAACTGGTCTCTTCCAGCGACGCGGCCTGCTCTTCGGTGCGCTGCGCAAGATCCACGTTGCCGACCGCGATTTCACGCGCCGCCGTGTCGATCGACGTTGCGCCGTCCCGCACCGCGCCGATTGTGCTGACCAGTTTGCTTTGCATGGCTTGCAGGCCGTCCATCAACTGGCCCATCTCGTCGCGACTAAGCACCTCGATCTGCGTCGTGAGGTCACCGTCGGCAATCGCTTTGAAATGGCGGAGTGCCTGATCGAGCGGGCCGCTGATCGCGCGTTGCAGCGACCACCAGGAGAAGGCGGCTGCGGTCAGGGCAATCAGAATGCCGGCTAGCGCGAGTTCGACGAAGCGGCGAAAGCGCGCCTGTGCCGCTGCATAAGTGGCGCGCGCGGAGGACACCTGATACTTGCCGAGCGTGTCCATGGCTTCCGTCACGTCGATGAAAAGCGACGGTGGGGTATGCAGGGCGGCATCGACGAGCTTTGCCGAGTCGTGGGCGGCCAGCGCGTCGAACATCGGTTGAATGCCGTTGGCAATCAGGGCGTCGAGCTTCGCGTTAGTGAGTTCGGTGAGGCGGCTTTCTTCAGGACCATCTGCTGGCAACGCGCGATAAGCCGCCCACGAATTGCGCGAAGCGCTCAGCAGTTTTTGGGCGTTCTCCACGTTTTGCGGGACGCTGGGACTCGTTGGGTCGAGCGCGATGCGATAGAGCCACAGACGCATTCTCGATAGCGAGACGCTGGCCTCGCTGAGCGCGGTGGAAGAGGCGAGCTGATTTGAATAGAGTTGCTCGACGTCGCTATTACTCATCGACACGCCGGCAATGCCCATGGCGCCGCCGATCACCAGCAGCAGGCCCAGAAAACTCACGGTGAGCGCGAGGCGCGCGCGGATACTGATATTCTTGAACACGGTATGGACGAAAGTTAAGTGGACGCGGGCACAGCCGCGTCGGCAAGAGGAGAAAGACACGGGCGCCCGCTTGAGTCATGCACGGGCGCCCGATTGACGGTGCTGGAACGCGAGTCCGCGTTGGCGGGTTCGGCTCAAGAAACGTTGGCTGTCCCGGGGCGGGCGAGTTGAGCCCCGGCCCACAAAGCCGGCTTGCTGCGTTCGTATTGCGGCGGGTAGCTGATCGAATCCGCGACGCCGAGGGTGTGAGCCGCGTGCCACACCCAGCGCGGATCATCCAGAAAGGCACGGCCGAGCGCCACAGTGTCCGCCTGCCCCGAGGCGATGATCGCCTCGGCTTGTTGCGCATCGGCGATCATGCCGACCGCGCGCGTGTGGAGCCCGACGTTCGCTTTCACTTCGGCGGCGAACGGGACCTGGTAACCCGGTTGCACGGCGATGCGGGCGTTGACGACGCCGCCCGTGGTGACGCACACATAATCGGCGCCACGCGCTTTCAGCGCATTGGCGAACGCGATGGTCTCGACCACTTCAATGCCGCCGGGTGTCCAGTCCGAGCCGGTGATGCGCAGGCCGAGGCACACCTTGGCCGGAATGACCTCGCGAACCGCCGTCGCCACTTCCAGTGGAAAGCGCATGCGATTGTCGAGCGAGCCGCCGTACTGATCGGTGCGTTGATTGGCCAGCGGCGACAGGAACTGATGCATGAGGTAGCCGTGCGCCGCGTGAATCTCGATCACGTCGAAGCCGAGGCGCAGCGCACGGCGGGTCGCCGCGACGAAACTGTCGCGGACCCGCGTCATGTCGGCGTGCGTCATTTCCTTCGGGGTAGGCCAATGCTCGCCGGCCGCGATTGCGGAAGGACCTTCCGTGGGCCACGGATCTTCAAGCGGGCCCAAGGCCGCGCGGCCTTCCCACGGGCGTTGGGCCGATGCTTTGCGTCCCGCGTGGTTGATCTGAATGCCCCAACGCGTCTGTGGCGGCGCCACGCGCCGCGCCGCGTCCATCACGCGCGCGAGGGCGGCCTCGTTCGCGTCGCTGTAGAGGCCGAGGCAGCCGTGCGTGATCCGGGCCTGACGCTCGACCGCCGTGGCTTCGAGAACGATCAGCCCTGCGCCGGAAATGGCGAGCTGCATCAGATGCATCAGGTGCCAGTCGTTCGCGCATCCGTCGTCAGCGCTGTATTGGCACATCGGCGAGACGACGATCCGGTTCGGCAGTGTGATGGGCCCGACGGTGGTGAGGGAAAACAGGGTGGATGTCATGCTTCATCTCCAGCAAGTTGCAAGTTGATATCGCTGACATGGACGAAGTACTGACTTTCCGGAAAAGGTGGGGAACGTCGAACCGTCGATGCTCGCTAGCAATAGGAAAACCAATCAAATCTTCAGATGTTTCAGGTGAGGCGGTGGTCCGCGGACTTTGCGCACACTCCGCTGTCCGGATCGGAGTATAAATGATCAAGTGATAAAAAAAGAACTTCGCCGCTCGGAGCGTGGGCGTGGCGCAACGCCAGCGCACCGACGTCGCGACCCACGTCGCGCGGAACCGACGCACCGTCGCCGGCCCCATGCATGAACGGGCATTTCGTTTCAGTCGACATGCGCCTTCTCCGTGATGGGTTGGAGTCAGCTTCCGCTTATTCGGCGCGCGTCGATTGCGTGCAACGCACGGCTTTTCAAATGCGCACGACATCATTTCGATGCCGGCCGGCAGGGTCGCACGGCGCTCAGGTGGGGACGGCAATCGCGTGTTCCGCGAAATCGATGAACGCATGAACCTTTCTCGAATGTCGGCGATTCGGCAAATAGGTTGCGTAGACGAAGGCATCGCCGCCTTCGGGCGTCGCCTGGGCGTCGGTGAAAAGCGCCGTCAATCTGCCCGCCGCCACGTCGGCGCCCACCAGCCATTGCGGGAGGAGGGCGATACCGTGACCGCCCAGCGCGGCGCCGGCCAGCATGTCCAGGTTATTGGTCAGCAGCTGTCCATTCACGTCGACGGTTTCGGACCTGCCCGGATAGCGGAAGACCCATCGTTGCCGATTGCCGGGCTTGTAGACGAAGCGCAGGCACTCGTGGCGAATCAGTTCGGACGGCGCCTGCGGGGCGCCTTTTCTTTGCAGATAGTCCGGGCTGGCAACCACGAATCTTTCGCTCTGGCGCAGCCGCTTCACGATCAGACGATCGTCCGCGGTGGGGACGCCGACCCGCACAGCCAGATCCAGACGTTCGCTGACCAGGTCGAGATGGTTGTCCGACACTACCAGCTCGAGGTTGACGCGCGGATTCTTCTTCAGAAACGTGGCGATATGCGGGGCGATATGCAAACGACTGTAGGTGGCGGACACGCTCACTCGCAACGGTCCCATCGGATCGATTCCGCTGTCGATCACGCTGTCGTCGGCGCCCGCCAGATCGGTCAGCACCTGACGAACCTGTTCGACGTAGGTCACGCCGGCGTCGGTGAGCGAAACGTTGCGTGTGGTGCGCGTCAATAGCGAGGTACCTAGCGACGCTTCCAGGCCATCCATCAGACGCATGACCGATGAGGTGGTCTTGCCGAGCTCGTGAGCGGCGGCCGTAAAGCCCCCTGATTCCGCAACGGCGAGCAGCGTTCGCAACGCTAGCAGCTTGTCCATACTTTCTCCCACGTCACGGCATCAGGCCTGCCTGTTTGAATCCTTCCAACGCTCTCCGAATCTTTTGCGAAGCGTCAGAGCTTGACCGCGGCGCGGCGAATCACCCGTTCGCCCTCGCTCGTTTTCACGCCCATCGCGTACAGTCCGGAGGTCTTCCGGTTGTAGCGAATCTCGAACGGAAAGTCCGACGGCCGGCCGATCTCGCCGAGCCATGCCGCGAGCGCGGCTTCGTCTTCGCCGATCTCGATCCAGTTGAGCCCCTGGCCCTGTACCGATCCCGTGCCCGGCTCTGTCGGCAGGCTCGCGGTGTGCGGTCCGTTACCCGGCTTGAAGTACAGGTTGGGCTTGCCGATTGGCCATGCCGTCAGCGCGCTCGGCGTCTGCAACGCAAAGCCGCGCTTGCCGTTCATCATCTGACGGCCGGCGTCCTTGCCGGTGGTGCTTTCGTCGACGACCGTGTTGTGATGTCTGGCGAAAGCCTTCAGTTCGTCCAGCGAGTCGGTGCGCAGGCACCAGCCCACGAAGCAATCGCCTTCACGCGTCTGTTGCTCGAAAAAACTGGCCAGCGGTTGGCCTCGCTTGAGGACCGTATGATCGACAATGCCTTCGACTTCGATGTAGATGTCCGGCGCCAGCGGCACGACCTTGTGGCCGATGCCGTAGAGCGGGAAGAAGCCGCCGTCGTAGTTGCCGAAGCCAGTTTCGCGGCTCAGCCGGAACGTGGCTTCGTAGACGTTTTGTGCTGCAAGACAGACGTGGTCAAAGTGGATCATTGAGACATTCCTGATAACGGTGAACTACTGGGTAAAGCGCATTAATCGATGCTGTTCAGTCCGAGGCGCCCGGCCTCGCCCGGTTCGCCGGCACGGCCGTCGTAGCGGGGCAGCAGAAGGAACACGAACGCCGCGGCGGCCGCGAGTACCGCGCTCAGCACGAGGCCCGGCTGGTAGCTGCCCAACCTGTCGGCCAGCCAGCCAATCCCCAGCGGACCTACGCCCGCGGCGATGCACAGTGCGCCGTACTGAAACGCGTAGGCACGCGGAAACATCCTGAGACCGAAGTAGCGGGTGCACATCAGCGCGACCAGATCGATCTCGCCGCCGAAGGTCCAACCCACCGTGAACGCATACAAGGGCGCGTAGCCGATGCCGCCGAGCTTGAGCGTCAGCACGCCGGCCATGCCGACCAGACAGGAAAAGGCCATCAGCCGCGGCGCATGCACATAGTCGGAGAGCCAGCCCACGATCAGGCGCACGCAGACCGTGCCGATGCCGAGCAGGCTCATGTATCTGGCCGCCGAGGCGGCGTTCGCGCCGAGTTCGCGCAGCATCGGCGCCATGTGTTGAGCGCTGCCCGCCACGAAGAGCGTCGACAGCATGAAGGCGAGGAACATGATCCAGAATGTGCTGGTCCGTTTGACCGCCGCGAATTCTGTGGCGAGCTCGCGCAGATCGGGGGCATCGGCCGGGGCGGACTGCTCCATGGCGCTGGATTGACTGTCGCGCAGGATCAACAGCGCGATCGGCGCGCCCGCTGCGGCGATGGCAGCCAGCATCAGATAACCGGAATGCCAGCCGCTGTTGACGATCGTGGCCGCGATGATCGGCGGCAGGATCGCGCCGCACAATCCCAGCCCGACCTGAGTGAGGCCGAGCGCGAAGCCGCGGCCGCGATCGAACCATCCGCTGACGATGCGTGTAAACGTGAGACCGCTCGTGCCGCCGCCGAAAAAGCCGGCCAGACCGACCAGCACGATGTAAGCGGTCGGTGTCGAGATCAGTTCCGCCATCGCGACGAAACACGCGGCGAGCGCGAGCGCGCTGCCCGCTGCCGTGCGCGCCGCGCCGAAGCGTGACAGCAGGCGCCCCCACATTTGCAGACCGAGTGCGAGTCCCAGCGTGAAAGCGAGGTAACCGGCCCCGTATTGCGTCTTCGTGAGACCGACGGCGCCCTGCAGGTCCTTGGCAAAGAGTCCGAGGTTGTAAGAGCCCAGCCCGATCACGCCAATGCCGAGGCCCAGCGTCGAGCCGATCAGTTGCACCCATCCGCGTCTAAATTCAGCTAGTTTGTTCATCGAAGATGTCATGGAAGCGGAGGATAAATTATCCATCGATTAATATAAGGGCGAAATCGTGTTTCGATATCCGCAATCGGGAGGGGCAAATGGTGCTCGAGTTGCCGTGAATTCGGCGCTGACCTGCGCCGTGGGCGGCGGGGAGGCCTTCGCTGTGAACTCGAGACACAGCTTATTCAAGCCAAAATGATTGATAAACCGGGTGCAAAAGCAACGCAGCATTGCATTGACTGCTACGCAGAGTTCGCGCAGGCGGCTTTCTCGGACCCTAGTTGCAGCGGAAGTGCTCGATACTCTGGCCGGCGGCCACCGCGCGTTTCAGCCATGCGGGCAGTTCGCCGTCGCCGCTCCAGACGTTGCCGAACGCGTCCTGGTAGCGCAATTGGCGCTGATCGTTTTCCAGTGCCGCTTGCAATGCCGACTCGGTAATGCCGCATTCGTCCATGCGTCTCCTGATCCACAGAATCAGGCGTTCTCGCGTTTGCGCATCGGGTCGGGCGATGAGGGTAGACATGATCGTTGGCGTAGTGAGGTCGAGGGAATCCATCTGGGCAGGCGTGGCGCCAATTTGACCATGGGGACTCCCGCCGTTGTTTCGCAAACGCACGGTGATTATCGAACTTGCAAGCAGAGAACTGCGACCTATCCGCCAGTGTCAGATAACGGCCTGACGCTCTGAGGCGAAGCAGCCTGGAATGGCGGGCTCGAGCAAGAAGCCGTTAAAAAGGCTGTGAGACGAGCGCGCTGCGGGGTATCGTATCCCTAACGACGAGACCCAGGAGCCACCATGCGATGCACGATCGCTCTTGAGTTCGATAACGGCGACGGGAGTGTGGTAAAGCGGGTTGAGGTCATGCGGTTGCACAGGCCCATCGACGACCAGACGCCAGGAGACGTGGGATTGTCACTCAGTGAAGGCAAGTCCTTGCTCAATTGTGTGCAGCAGGAGTTCGTTGTCGAGCAGATCGAACGTTTTTGCGCCTCGCACAGATCCTGTGTGGATTGCGGCGTCCAGCGTCGTCTGCATGATAGTCATTGCTCGGAGCTGAAGACCGCGCCAGGAAAGGTTTACTATTGCCGCGAACGATGGAAGGCCTGCAATTGCAAGGGTTCCGGCAAGGAAAATCGTGCAGAAGCGGGGAACCGGCCGTCGTCGATCGCAGTCGTCGTTGCTGCTTTGGGCAAAGCCGGTAAGCAGCCACGAGTGTGGGCTTCCGCCATGCCGCGCACCAGGCGATTGAATCAAGAAATGACACGATTCCTCGAGGACAGCGGATACGGGGATCCTAATGAAGTCGTTGTCCTGACTGATGGAGCTCGGGACTTGGCCGGCGTCGCTAATGATCTCCCATACGATAACAAGTGGATTCTCGATTGGGCACACATCGGGCGCATGTTGCGACGCGTTGAGCAGGCTATCGCGCCTCTGGCATATGGGCGACTTACGGACAGTGGATCAGCGTTTGAACTGTCGGATCTGTTTGTCCGCTTCCGCCACTACGTTTGGGTCGGACGTACTGCCGCCTGGCAGCAGTTTTCAGCTAGACTTGCTCACTTGCTTGATCTACGTGAGACACGAGATCCAGCAGTGAGCAGCCACGTCAGGAAAGCGAGCAATAGCCTCTCGAATGTGGTCACGTATCTCGACAGCAACGCCGAGTCGCTGATCGACTATCGCATATGGCGACGTGCGGGAGGACGAATCTCCACCGGCTTCGTCGAATCGTCAATTAATCGAATCGTTGGCCGTCGAATGTGCAAGAGCCAGCATATGCGCTGGAGTCGCGTGGGGGCACACAGTGTCGTGCAATTGCGCGTCGCGTTGTTGAACCAGGAATTCCACGAACTCGCGCGACGACAGTTTCCGTGGATTGGACAGCGACGTGTTACGTGGCCTTGGCAACGAACTTCCCAGTCTTTTTAACGGCTTCGTTTTGGACAGCCGTGGCATTGAGCCCCGCTGCCTGCAATCGCGATATCACTTCCGTCCAGCACGACCCATCAGCGAACAACCCATGCACGAGGACGATATTGGGCGCCTTCCCCGAAGCAGGCGTTGCTGCTACGCTGCGAGTAGAAATAAGCGACGCGGCAGCGCCGGCAACGAGGGCGGCCGAGAAGTTACGTCTGTTGATCGTCATGACCCGTCTTCCTTCTTAAAGTTGTCTGCCTGGTGAAATGTGTCAGGCGCCGCATTTGAATATCCGCGTCAACTCGCTTTCCTGTGGGCATCACTTTTTCGTTAGGCAGGCTAAAGACCAACATCCGTGGTGTCGGTGATACGTTGCCGATCGCACGTTGAACTCTGCTGGTGTGTCTGTGGCAAGGGATCTGGACACTTTTGCCACGACTATCCAGGTACTTCGCTTTTTGCTTCAGGCGCCGGCGGTACGGGTAGGATGATCTCCGAAGCCACCTTCCAGTCCTTGCCGATTTTTATCCAGTTGATTAGCAATAGAAACGGCTTGGGGGTTCCGTCCTGACCCGCATAGGAGACCGTGATATTCACTGGCGCATAGGATTGCGCTATGTCCTTCGTCAAGCCGACGACCTTGAATTTCGAATAATCCGGCCGCAGCACGACAGGGCCGGAGGTGCCGATATCGCGCAGCTTCTGATCGATCGCCTCATTACCCCAGAAGCCAGCCCAGTTCCCTTCCGTGGGGATCGCACTTTTGGCGACGAGAAGGGCCGAGGGAGAGTGCCAGAACATCTCATGGAGCGCTTTGAAGTCGTGGCGGTTGGCTAGTTGCATGAGATGGCTAAAATCCGATCGAAGTGTGTTCAGAGTCTTCGCGTCCAGGGGTTCCTTGTAGATGGTAGAAGTGCTCGCGAGGCATCCCGTAGAGACAGTCAGTGTGACGACAACGGTCAATATCATTTGACGCATGATCAGAGTCCGACGGAAAAATAGATGGTTCGTTTCAATGCTGGGCAATCGTGTGGCGGCCGCATCGCAATGCTTGCGGCGTCCGAACGCGGGCACGGATTGATTGTTCTCGAAAGCAGGACGGCAGTATTCCCCTCCAGACAGCGCGATGTGCGCTCGTTGTGCGGCGGGTTCAGAATCAGGTTTGGCCGGTCGATTGGCTCGCATCAACTGAGCGTCGTCGTGCGGTCGAGCCATGTCCATCACCCCTTCAACTCAAAAATGCTGTCAATCTCAACCGGGATGCCCATCGGCAACGAATGCACGCCCAGTGCGCTTCGAGCCGGCAGATTGTCTTGCCCAAACAGCGTCAGCAAGAGGTCACTGGCGCCATTGGCCACTTGCGGATGCTGGGCGAACGACTGTTCTGCACGCACGTAGACTGTTAGCCGGCTGCATCGCTTGACGTTGTCGAGTCCGCATGCCTCATCGACACAGGCCAAGATCATGAGCATCGTTAGGCGCGCCGCGTCTTGAGCTTCTTCAAGTGAAATATCGCGGCCCACCATTCCGACGATTGGCTTGCCATCTTGGAAAGGGCCGAGACCGGATACATATAGTTGGCTTCCCGAAACGGAAACCGTTCGATAGGAGCCAAGCGGGTTGATGGGCGCTGGCAAATTTAGGCTCGCTTGCGCGAGCCGGTCAAATACGTTCATGTTCGGTCTTAACGTTAGGTGAATAGAAATAGATGTGGCCTGGACTTATCGCGACGCAGTGAACTCAAGCATCCGATACAGCGAACGACGGTCGTCGGTTGCGGCTTGATTCCGCGTATCAAAATGAATCGCTGACTCGCGCATTGGCGCTGTTCTTGCGGATGGTCGCCAAGGCTCCGGCCAGACCGAGGTAGCCCTCGAGCGCCGCAGGGCGGTTGGCCATCAGACCAAACAGATTCGGCGTGACACCCAGTTTCTTGTTGATGGCTTCTAGGAAGGGCTGGGAAGCAGCGAGTGCATCTGCGATCGTGGCGGGTATCTGAAGACGGGACATATCGGTTCTGCCTTTGGAAACAAGAGAAACTGTCGTAAACAACCGATGCGTATGCTTCTTTCTGAAAGAGCATGCCGGTGCAGACCATCGAAGAGCGGTCCGCAGGACGGTACGCGGAAGCCCGGATATAGCGAGCCCCCCGCCCGGAGCAATACACTTGAAGGCAAAGCGCGGGACGACGAAGCCGCAGCGCCTTCGTTTCCTGGACCAACCGCGAACCGGCTATTTCGCAGCAGCCTCGATCGCCTTTGCCAGGCCGTCGGGATCGGTGAGGAACGGCGTATGACCGGTCTGCAGGGTGTACTCTGCTCTCACGGGGGTTGCCGCAACCATCTTCGCCTGGAACGACGGGCTGATGACCTGGTCCATGGCTGTGTGGATATAGACCTTGTCGATCTGACCAAAGTTGGTGGAAGTCACGTGCACGGGCGTAGCTAGCGGGCTCACGGGTTCATCCAGAATCAGATTCGGGATTGCCTTGCGCAGTTCGTCAGGACCTCCATTGGCAAACAGATCGGCGCGTGCCGAATATTCGATGGAGGCAATGCCCTTTTCCTTGTCGATCTGCAGGTGCGGGCCGATCCTGGCGTCGGCATCCTTGTTGGCCATCGACACGAGCGAATCGCCGTCTTGCGGCAGGTAGGCCGCAACGAAGATCAAGGTTTTGATCTTCTTCGGTGCCGTTTCCGCGGCGTCGGCGATGACGATGCCGCCGAAGCTGTGACCGACCACGACTGCTGGGCGATGGAATTCGTTCAGCGCTGCGACCACGGTGTCGCGATAGAGGTCGAGGCTCACCTTGTCCGGCGTGGCGGGCGCGCCCGGACGACCTGGCAGTTCAACCGCCACAACCTTATAGCCATCGGTTTGAAGCCTGGATGTGACATGCCCCCAGACCTGGGCGTCTTCGAAAGCGCCGTGGACCAGAACGATCGGGGGCTTTTGCGCAGCCATCGCACTGGTATCGAACGCGAATGCTGAAATGGCAAGAGCAGCGAGCAGGAGTTTCATCTATATTGCTTCCTTGACGAGACATCGGTGCCGATGTCGTGAATTGGAACCTGGCTTTGAAAAGATCCGTGCTATACGACGGTGACGCTGGCGACCGCACTCGCGCTTCCGATCCAGACACATGACGCAAGCGTGGGTGTTGCAACGAGAAGTGTTATCGCAAACTGTCTGATCTGCTTGAGCATGAGAGATCCGAACCATAGTGCGTGAGAGCCTTCCTCCGTTCCGGATACGGGAGGACCTTGGCTATCCACTCTAAAGAACGTGTCCAGGACTGACCATATCCCGGCGTCTGATTTGCATGATCTATCGTCCGATCAACGCACCCGGGCAAGCTGAGCAGATCGAGTCGCTTGGGGATCGACGCGATGCCATGCCATTGAAACGAAACTACCGCACTGACAGCTTCAACTGACGAAGCGAGCCAACGGCGTGACAAGGGCTGTCAAAGGAGTTCCGAACTTCGTGCGACAAAGGCGCCTGTCTGTTCGATTCGATGTGCGTCGCGCGGTGGATAGCCGAACTCCTCCTTGAAGGCGCGACTGAAGGCAGCCTCCGAACCATAGCCGGCAACGTGGGCCACTTCGGTCACCTTCAAGGTTCCTCCGCGTAGCAAGTCTGCCGCGATCGTCAATCTCCACCGTGTCAGATAACGCAACGGTGGAAGCCCCACCACCGCCGTAAAACGATCCGAAAACATCGATCGCGACATCATCGCCGTCTCGGCGAGCGCCGACACCGTCCATGCACGGTTAGGTTCCAGATGCATTGCGTTCAACGCACGACCGACGCGTTCGTCGCTCAGTCCGGACAGCCAGCCGACCCGATCGCCTTGCCGGCTGACCCACATCCGCAAGGTGCGGATAACTAGCAAATCAATAAGCCGCGAGATCATCAGCGACGACCCTGGGCCCGCGCTACCCGATTCCACGTCGAGAAAATGCGAGATGGAGGCAAGCCAAGGGGGTTCGCTGACTTTGTCGCATGTCAGATGAATCAGCCCGGGAAGCCCGGTGAGCAAAGAGCGCAACGGCGCCCCGTCGAAATAGAATGATCCCGCAAGAAAGGATCCTGCCATTCGATCATCAGCCGCCCATTTGAACGTCTGAACATCTCTGCTGGGGGTAAAGTCCACCGCCGCCTCGAAGCGTTGATGTGCTTTTCCGCCCGGCTCGCTTCGAATCGCGTGTCCATCCGCATGCGGCAAAAGAACGAAGTCGCCTGACCGCAGCGTCACGGAGGGTCCATTGCATTGAGACACAGACAGTTCGCCGGTACGCAGATGCAAAAAAGCCGCCGGTCCGGGCGGAAAAATCACTTCGGTGGAACTGCCCAGTTCGCCGTGGAAAACGTGATCCCCGCGAAGGCGAATCAGCTTGAGTACCTGGGACAGGACATCGGCGTGCTCGGACGGCATGAGTTACTCCTTTAGGGCATATTCACAAGACCGCGCCCATCAACGATGTGTGCAAGGTCAAGAGACTATCTGCTACTTTAGGGCCAGCGGCGCACCGGACACGCCCCTTTCGCTATGCGAACATATCTTCGGCGGAACGACCGCCACGCCGGGCGGGTTGTCCGATCCTGCCTTGGAAGCAGTCGTTCAGGTCTCGAGCGGCGAAGCACTGCAACGGATCGACACGAGCCGATTGCAAAAGGCCGCGCTCGGGCAGAGACGACCGGTCACCGACGCTCGTACGGGCAGCGCAATGGCCGGATACTGGCGGAAGATTCGGGGGTTTTGGGGGGATGTCTGTGTCGCCCGTGCGTGTCACTGTGCTGACGCTGCTTGCAATGGTCGCGTTTGCAGCGAACTCGTTGCTATGCCGGCTGGCCCTTAAGGGCACGGGCATCGATGCAGCGAGTTTTACGTCGATCCGTATCGCGTCGGGCGCCCTCGTGCTCTCGATGATAGTGCGGCTCCGGGGCGGCAGGCTGGGCGGCGCCGGAAACTGGCTGTCGGCGCTGGCGCTGTTCGCCTATGCGGCCGCATTCTCGTTTGCATACCTGAGCCTGCCGGCGTCCACTGGGGCCCTGCTTCTGTTCGGCGCCGTGCAGACGACAATGATCGGCTACGGCATCCGAAAGGGCGAACGCTTCCATTGGCGGCAATGGATCGGATTGACATGCGCGTTGGCAGGCCTTGCCGGGCTGCTGCTTCCCGGTCTCTCCGCGCCACCTCCCGGAGGCGCTGTCCTTATGCTCGGCGCCGGCGTCGCTTGGGGCATCTATTCGTTGCGCGGCAAGGGCGCGGGAAATCCCACCGCGGTGACGGCCGGTAACTTCCTGCGCGCAGTCCCACTTGCCGCGGCGCTCAGCGCCGCCATGTCCGCCCACGCTTCGATTGACTGCGCCGGTTTCTGGTACGCAACGGGTTCCGGCGCAGCGGCCTCCGGCATTGGCTACGCCATCTGGTACGCGGCGTTGCCCGGTCTGAAAGCGGGCAACGCGGCCACGGTGCAGTTGAGCGTGCCGGTCATCGCGACGCTTGGCGCAGCCGCATTTCTTGGAGAAAGCGTGACCATCCGAATCGTGTTGGCCTCGGCGGCGATTCTCGGAGGTATTGCCCTGGTTGTGGTGCGTCGGGGAACCCGGCACGACAGGCGGCCGTAAGAGGGCGGTGGGCGATGCGGATTTATCGGGACTGACGATCGCGCTTGCCTCTTTCCACGCTCTCCCGCGCGGACTTTGATGTTTCTCCATACGTAGTATGGGCAGACAACAAAGTCGCGCTCGCTGTGGCATCGAAGAATGCGTATTGTTCGGCCTTAAGGCCTCTTCGACTCGATGCGAGCGCTACAGCAGCTTCCAGACTGGAACTACCAGTAGTTACCTCAGGCAATGACCTTCTGCTCTCCGGCAGCCTGCTCGCGCATGCGACGGGCTTCGTCGCGCAGGAACTCCTGGTAATCGTCCAGATCGCCGTCGAATGGCTCGACGCCACCCTTGGTGACGAGCCAGAACTCGTCACATACCGCGCGCAGCAGGGACCGGTCGTGACTGACCAGCATCACTGTGCCTTCGAATTCGTTGAGTGCCATGCCTAGCGCTTCGCGTGTGGCCAGGTCGAGGTGGTTGGTCGGCTCGTCGAGCAGCAGCAGGTTGGGGCGCTGCCACACGATCATGCACAACACGAGCCGCGCCTTTTCGCCGCCGCTCATCGTGCCGACCGCCTGATGGACCATGTCGCCACTGAAACTGAAGGTGCCGAGGAAGGTGCGAAGCGATTGTTCGGTGCCGCTCTGGCCGGGGGCGCGCATGTGCGCCGGCGTGTCCTTGGCAAGACGGATCATGTGTTCCAGCGGCGTGTCGAGAGGACGCAGCACGTCGAGTTCCTGCTGTGCGAAGTAGCCGATGTTCAGGCCTTTGCCTTCGCTGATTTCGCCGGTAATCGGCGCCAGCTCGTGCGCTACTGTCTTCACCAGCGTGGACTTGCCTTGGCCGTTGGCACCGAGAATGCCGATGCGCTGCCCGGCCAGCACGGACCGGTTGATGCCCCGCACGATGACCGTCGGCGGCGTGCCCGGGGGCGCTTCGGTCGGCGCCGGGTAGCCGAAGCTCGCGTCCAGCATCGACAACAGCGGGTTCGGGACGTTGAGCGGCTCCTTGAACTCGAAGGTGAACTCGGCGTCGGCAAGCACAGGTGCGATCTTTTCCATGCGTTCGAGCGCCTTGACCCGGCTCTGCGCCTGCTTCGCCTTCGAGGCCTTGGCCTTGAAGCGGTCGATGAATTTTTGCAGGTGAGCGATCTTGTCCGCCTGCCGGGCCATCGCGGCCTGCTGCAACAGCAGTTGCTCAGCGCGCATCTCTTCGAACTTGCTGTAGTTGCCGCCATAGCGAACGAGCTTGGCGTTGTCGACGTGCACCGTCACCTGCGTCACCGCGTCGAGGAATTCGCGGTCGTGGCTGATCACGACCAAAGTTCCTGGATAGCGCTTGAGCCACGCTTCCAGCCAGACCAGCGCGTCGAGGTCGAGGTGATTGGTCGGCTCGTCGAGCAACAGCAAGTCGGACGGGCACATGAGCGCGCGCGCCAGTTGCAGTCGCATGCGCCAGCCGCCGGAGAAACTGTTGACCGGCTGGCTAAGCTGCGCGGCACTGAAGCCGAGGCCCAGGATCAGCGCCTGGGCACGCGCGGGAGCATCATGTGCGCCGGCGTCGTGCAGGGCCATGTAGGCGTGCGCCATGCGCATGCCGTCGTCGCTGGCCTCGGCGGCGGCGACTTCGGCCTGCGCGGCCAGCAGTAAGGTGTCACCCTCGATCACGAAGTCGGTCGCACTTTGCTCGGTCTCCGGCATCTCCTGCGCGACCTGGCCCATCTTCCATGCAGCGGGAATCGAGAATTCGCCGCCGTCTTCGTGCAGCGTGCCGTTGAGAAGGCCGAAGAAGGATGACTTGCCGGCGCCATTGCGGCCGACAAGGCCAATCTTTTCGCCGGGGGTGAAGGTGACGGACGCGCGGTCGAGTACGACATTGACGCCGCGGCGCAGGGTGACATTACGGACGGAAATCATAAGGAGCTACTTCGAAGAGGATAGGCATGATAGCCCACCGGACGGACAGGGCTGTTTCTTTTCTGGCCGCGCGGGTGGAGAGCGGCCTTCGCTTTGCGGCGCCGAGGCCACAAAGCGCGGCGGGCACTGGCGCGGCGGGCGGCGCCTGCTCGTCCCTTTGCAGTCATTGGCGCCCCGGTGGTGGTGAACCTCGGCGTCCGACAAGCGTGAATGAGTCTTCGCGACCCGGTGCAGCCGTTGAAGATTTCAGAACGCGCGAGCCGTTTATTTACCTTGCGGGCATCCGTCGTGGAGCAGCAGGCCTTGCTGGCGGTTGCTCAGGCGTAGCGGCCCTTCACGCTTTTTTTCCCGCGCGTGAGACGGAGCGCTTGCTGGCATCCTTTGAAACGCGATGACGATTGCCCAGGAGCGCAACCAGCCGCGTCTCGCAGTCGGAAAACGAGTATCCGCGCCGCTGCGAGATCATGAACGTGAGGGCGCGCATGTGCCATGCGCGCCGTTGGAGTTCGACAAGTGTTCCGTTCACGAGGTCTTCTGCGACCAGATGATGCGGCATGTGCCCCCAGCATAAGCTGCCCCTGAGCAGATCGTGCTTCGCACCGAGGTCATTCACCAGCCACTGGCGTTCACCGGCGACCCCCTGTTGTGTCTTTTCCGCATCGGGCTGATTGTCGGTTACGACGAGCTGGATGTGCCGGCCAAATTCCTCCCGCGGGATCGGCCCCGCGATTGCGGCCAGCGGATGCGATGGCGCACAGACGGTCACCATTTGCGCTTCACATAGATGCTGCCTTTCTATGGTACCCGGGCTCAGTTCCGGCACGTCGGTGATCGTCACCGCCAATGCGCACGTTCCTTCGAGAACCAGGCGCTCGCCGCCTTGCATGGTCGTCATGCGCAGATTGATTGCGACGGTTGGAAAGTCCGACTGCAGCCTGCGCAGGCATTCAATCAGGTGCGCGCGCGGAAAATAGGTGTCCACTGCAATAGATACCTGTGGCACCCCGGCTTCAGCAATGGCAACCGCGCGCATCTTCATTTCCTCGGTGCGTGCAATCACCCCACGAGCATCAGGTAGAAGGCTACGGCCCGCTGCCGTGAGCGTCGCTTTGCGCGCGTTGCGTTCGAACAGCAACACATCGAAGGCACTCTCGAGCGCGTTGATCGCGTGACTGATCGCTGACTGTGCACGCCTTAGCTCCCGTGCAGCCCCGGAAAAGCTTCCGTGGTCACACACGGCAACGAAGGCCCGAAGTTGATTGATCGTGACGTTGTCGAGCATAGGTATCCAAAGAGTAGATGGCAATTATAGATATTTAGTCAATTGGCTTCATGCATCAAGACCTCCAGAATCGAGCTTGTCGCTTTTGTTTCGGCGCTCCAGAACAACTTCACCGAAGGATGCATGACATGAACAGACTGAATGGAAAGACCGCCGTGATCACCGGTGGCGCTACCGGCATCGGCCGCGCCGCAGCAAAGCGCTTCATCGAAGAAGGCGCCTTCGTCTTCATCTTCGGCCGGCGGCAGGAAGCCCTCGACGCCGCTGTTGCCGACCTCGGGCCCAATGCCCGCGCGGTGAAGGGCTCGGTCTCCGATCTGGCCGACCTCGACCGACTTTACGCGGCGGTAAAGGCCGAGCGCGGAATCCTCGACATCGTTTTCGCCAATGCCGGGGCGGGAGGCCAGCTTGCGCTAGGCAAGATCACCGCCGAGCACATCGACGAAACTTTCGACACCAACGTAAAAGGTACGATCTTTACGGTACAGAAGGCGCTGCCGCTGATGGGCAAGGGCGGTTCGATAATCCTGACCGGATCGAGCGCCGGTACCACGGGCGCCCCGGCAATGAGCGCCTACAGCGCAAGTAAGGCGGCAGTCCGCAACCTCGCACGGAGCTGGGCGGAGGACCTGAAGGGCACCGGCATCCGGGTCAACGTGCTGTCACCCGGGGCGACGGCGACCGAACTCGCGAAGGAAGCGCTAGGCGAGGAAGGCCAGAAGGTCTTCGCCTCGATGACTCCGCTCCAGCGCATGGCCGATCCTGCCGAGATCGCAGCGGCGGCCGCCTTTCTCGCGTCGCCGGACAGCAGCTTTATGACCGCCAGCGAGGTTGCCGTCGACGGCGGCCTTGCCCAACTCTGACACACTACGCCCGCCGGTCACTCCATTCGATATTCGGAGCCCGTAGGGTGTCGCACACCAAAGGAAAACCTATGACCTACGCAATTATTGGCTTCGGCAAGATCGGCCAGGCGCTTGCCAGGGCGTTTGCCCGACGCGGCATCGAAGTATCCGTTGCAACCACTCGCGACCCGGAAAGCTATGCATCCGCTGCGGCCGCGATCGGATCCACGATCATTCCCAAAAAACTGGCGGAAGCGGTCAAGGCGGACATCGTTTTTCTGGCTGTCCGTTTCGAGTCGTACCGGGATGTCGCGAAGGCGCTGCCTACCTGGAAGGACAAGATCATCGTCGATGTCACCAATGCCTACGGCGTGCCCCCTGAGGAACTGGGTGGACAACCTTCTTCCAGGGCCGTCGGGCAGGCCTTCACTGGTGGAAGACTGGTTAAGGGATTCAATCATTTGGGCGCTGCCGTCCTGGAACAGGATCCGGCAGTACATGGTGGCAAGAGAGTCGTGTTCCTGGCGAGCGACGATGACGGCGCCGCAACGGAGATTGGTGCGCTTGCGGAAAATCTCGGTTTCTCGCCGATCAAACTGGGTGCGCTTTCGGAAGGAGGACTGCTTGTGCAGGCGCGTGGAAATAGCTGGGGGCAACTGATCTTTAAGGACCTGATCAAATTCGACTGATGAGCCGTGGTCGCAATTTTTCGATGCGATCCTGCCTCGTAGGCAAAGGGCTAAGGGTCAAGCCTGCCGGGGCAGATGTCCAGTTACCCAACTGCCCATAACCAAGGTCAACGGCCGCGGTAGAAAATTGCTAGCCGGAAGCGCAGGGGCCTCTACTTTTTACGGTCTTTGCCGTAAACCCGGTCATCGGCTAGCCAAGACACTCGGGCATTCCTTTGCCGCAGGACCCGCTAAACCGAATCGATAATCTCGCCACGACCGCGCGACGACGACGTTTGCACCGAGTGTACTCAACACAACATTAAAAGTGTCTGTTTCTATTACCACCGGAAAACTGGCCGTTCTCGCAGGCCGACATCCCTTGATTGTCGGCGTGCTAGGTAGCCTGATGGCAATAGTCGTGATGGCAATCAGCCTGATCACGCTTCTCGCCTCGCGTGACGCAACGGTCGACCATGCTCATGAAACGTCGCGAAACGTCACCGCAGTCCTGGTCAGCAACATCGCCCGGACTATTGAAACGTCAGACAATTCCCTTCGCGCTCTGGTCGCGTCGCAGAACAAGCCTGCCATCCAAACTATGGATCCAGGCCTGCGTCACGAATTGCTCTTTGATCGGACTGCTGCCGAGTACGTCACCGGCATGGGGGTCACAGATGATCGGGGGCGTCTGATCGACGGCTGCTGCTCGAGCGCCCATACCTGGGATTTCAGCGATCGTGACTATTTCATTACACATCGCCAGTCGGCGAAGGTCGGGCTATATGTGTCATCGGTCTACCGGGCACGGTCACGGCCTGGCGCGCAGTCGATTGCGATGACGAGAAGGATAAGCCGGCCCGACGGGTCATTCGGCGGCGTAGCGATTGTTGCCATTGACGTCGAATACTTCAAGCAACTGCTTGCAAAGCTCGACGTGGGGCCAAACGGTGTCACTGCGATCGTTCGCACGGACGGCACGCTGGTGGCCAGAAATCCCCCAATCAGTCATGACAGACTGGTCAATCTGGGTAATTCACCGACATTTCCGCGTATGGTGAACCATGATTCCGGGTTCTATGCGGCTCCCTCGATCTCGGACGGGGTCATGCGCCTCTATACATTTCAGCGTGTTCCCGGGACGCCGCTCATCGCCGTTATCGCGCCTGCGGAGAACGACGTACTGGCTTCCTGGAAACGACTGTCATGGATAGTCGGCATCTCAGCGTCGTCCGTTAGCCTTGCGTTCTGCACGGTGGTCTGGCTCCTTGCCTTTGCATTGCGAGACCACGCAAAGGCTCAGGAACTGCTTAGAGAACTAACGCAAACCGACCCGCTGACAGGGCTCAAGAACCGCCGTGCTCTCGACCATGTCCTCGAAAACGAGTGGGGAAGACTGCAGCGCAGCGATGGTTCCTTGTCGCTGCTGTTCGTCGATGCGGATAACTTCAAACAATACAATGACACGCACGGTCACGCTCAAGGTGATATTGCACTGAAACATCTCGCGGAATGTATCAATCGACACGTGCGTCGTCGTGGCGATCTCGCCGCGCGATATGGCGGCGAAGAGTTTGTGGTCGTGCTGCCCAATACGGACAAAACGGGAGCGGCTCAGATCGCTGAAGCTATACGTCAGGAAGTTGAGCGTGCTCGGCCGACGGTATCATCCGGGGCACTTCCACATTTCACGGTGAGCATTGGGTGCGCGACCGGTCGACGCTCATGTCCATCGTCACTAGATGAATTGACGAATTCAGCTGATCTGGCTCTGTACGCGGCCAAAAAGAGTGGAAGGAACGCCGTCGTCTCTGCAGGCGATATTATTGCGCCGGCTCAGCCGCAGGGCTGATGACACTTCTTGATGGTGGCTGTCTCATGCTGACGTCGCAGCGGCCGGTCGTGGAAGAATGCGACCGGCCGTTTAAGGGTTGTTCTCAACCACCACGGAACTGCGCGTCGATGCTTTCTCCAGCAGGGCCGTGATTAACCGGCGGCTGCGCCGGCTTCGGCTCGCCTCCTTGCATAGGATCGTCCACTCTCACAATCCCTCGTTCATGCGGAGAGGGCGATTTGCTGACGACGGGCTTCGCCAATGCACCCTTGGTGTGGTGGCAGTACGGTGCAGCTTTCTTGCAGGTGGCTGCCTCGCCAGACGAAACCCATATAGCTGCGCCAGCGACCAGCAGGCCGACAGCGGTATTCCTTGCGCTCATGACGAACTCCACGTTTCCGATGCATTGACGGCGTACGTCGGAGCTTTTCGTGGTGTTTGTCCGGCGTGCGTCGATGACGTGCCAATATCAGCAAGACGGCGCAGTTCGCCTTTTTCTGAACTCGGTCCCCGAGTTCGATAGTCATGCGCCACGTTTGCAACGGTGCATCTCCTCCAGATTTCGGCCACGAAAGGAAACGCGAATTCACTGTGAGCGGTGCACGGAAAAACCGGTGATAGGGATCGTCCTTATTACGAACATCGATTGTCTGCATGAGGATGGCAAATCGATTGCTCCGTTGCCGTCCTGTAGTCTTTGGTTCTGCTTGCATGCCTTGCAGACGCTTCCGTACAGGCGCGCATGCGGATGCTCAATCCGGCATCACATGTTCGGCACGTCCGGAATGCGTAACCCGTTGTCAGACGCTTCGGACAGCATACGACTGCATCTCATGAGGTAACCGTCATGGACCGTTCTGAATTCCTGCAGGCTTCGCGACAACTAGCAGCGGCGGCGCAAATTCTGGCCACAACCGGTCCGCAGGACCGGCGGGCAGATGCACTCCGAATGCTCGAACTCTTTCGCCGCAGCGATGAGACTGGCACCTCTTCGGATGTGGTTGCGACATCTAACGACGAGCTGTTTGCAAGCACCGGCGCCGCCGCCCTAACCATGGCGGGGCGCAATGAATTTGCCGCGTCGCACGCTCTTCTTGAACAGGCCAGGTCACTTTTGACCGGCGCATGAAATCAGCCGCGGGCAACGATCCCGTTCGCGCACGGCAATCGATTGCCCTGAACCGGCAGGGTGTAAAGCGCGGAATCTTGCGGCGGAAATCGTTTTCGTCATATCGTCCTCAAACGGGTCGATCAGGCGGCCCGGTGCACGGGGATTCGAAAAATGAAAGACGAAAGATTGCTGGAAATGCGCGTCTTCAAAGCGGTCGTCGAAGCCGGGGGCTTCACCGCCGCGGCGAATATGCTTGGCGTGAGCCAGCCCTTTGTCAGCCAAAGCGTCACCAGTCTGGAGCGCAGGCTCGGCGTGCAACTGCTGCATCGTTCGACGCGCACGCAGCGGCTGACTCATGAGGGCGAGCGCTTTCTCTCGTCCTGCAACGACATTCTCGATAGCCTGGAGGAAGCGGAGGCGCAGGTCCGATCCAGCGAGCCGACCGGCAATCTGCGCGTCAGCGCGCCTCACGCGTTCGGCATGGATCAACTGGTCGCCGCGTTGCCCGGGTTTCTGTCGTCCTACCCGAAGCTGGGCGTGCATTTTTCCCTGTCGGATTCCAACGTCAATCTGATCGAGGACAACTTCGATGTCGCGGTTCGCATGGGCCGGCTGCAAGACTCCTCATTGCGCAGCCGGAAGCTCTGTGACCTGCAACGAATCGTCGTGGCTTCGCCGGGTTATCTCGCCGCGCACGGCACGCCCGTCACTCCGCTCGGCCTGACGAGGCACGCCTGCCTGACCTGGGAGTCACCGCGCGAGCATCTGAACCAGTGGCCGTTCATGATCAATGGCAGGCTCGAACGCGTCGCCGTGCAGGGTAGTTTCCGCAGCACCGACGGCACGACGCTGTTTCAGCTGTGCGTGGCCGGCGTGGGCATCATGCGCCTCGCGGAACACCTCGCATTGCCCGCGATCCGCCGGGGCGAACTGGTGCCGCTGCTATCGGAGTACCAGGCCAAGGATGACACCGCGATCCACGTCGTCTATCTGCCCGAGCGCCAGCTGGTGCCGCGCATCCGCGCTTTTATCGACTACTTCGTCGAAGTTTTCCGCGAGCCGCCCTGGCAGAAACCCTAGAAGCCGGGGATTTATATGGGAGCGTAATAAATCCTATTGTCTGGCGCGCCTAGATCGGCGACCGGTGTTTCCTTATCGTTAGCGACATGCAATCACTGCTGACACAGGAGACACCATGAGCACCGGCACTGGAAAAATCGATATCAGCGCGCAGCAGGCCGAACTGCGCCGCACGATTTCCCATCCTTCGAACAACTCCATCTACCGGCCGAAGCAGGCTGGATTGAAGTTTCCCGAGCTGCCCGACTTTTCGTCCTTTGCCCAGGAGCGCCAGCACCGCAAGGAACGCCTTGTCGCCGCATGCCGCGCCTTTGCGCTGCACAACCTCGACTACGGTTTCGCCGGCCACCTCACCGTGCGTGATCCCGAGTTCCCGGATCTGTACTGGACCAATCCCATGGCCGTGCATTTCTCCCAGGTGAAGCTCTCCAACCTGATTCTCGCCGACCATACCGGCAAGGTCGTGGAAGGCGAATACGCGCTCAACCGCGCCGGCTTCGTGCTGCATGCCGCGGTGCATGAAGCCAATCCCGACATTGTCGCGATGTGCCATGCGCACACGGTCTACGGCACCGCGTTCGCGGCGCTCGGACGTCCGCTGGACCCGATCACCCAGGATGCCGCGGCGTTCTATGAAGACCATGTCGTGATCAAGGACGAGGCCGGCGCGGTCGCGGTCGAGGAACAGGCCGGACTGTCGGTTGCCGACTACTTCAAGAACGTCAAGGCGGCCATTCATCAGAATCACGGCCTGCTGACGGTGAGCCGCCACAGCATCGAAGCCGCCGCGTTCTGGTTTATCGCGCTGGAGCGCTGCTGTCAGCAGCAGTTGCTGGTCGAGGCCACCGGCATCAAGCCGGTCATGGTGCCGCAGCACAGTTCGCGCTACAGCCGCGAACACGTCGGCAGCGAATACATCGGCTGGCTGCATTTCCAGCCCATTTATGAGCAGCTCGTGCAGACCAGCCCTGACATGTTCGACTGAACGGCCAGCATAGGCCGTCACATACACAACAAGCCGCGCTGGCGCGACCACGAAGCGCGCCGGCCGTGATTCAAGGAGACAACGATGTTGAAATCCGCTTACGGCGATGTCGTCACGCCAGCCAACTCCGAGGACCGGACCTATGCCAAGGTGACATGGCGGCTGGTTCCGTTCCTCTTCCTCTGCTACGTCTTCGCGTACCTGGACCGCGTCAACGTAGGCTTTGCCAAGCTGCAGATGCTGACCGACCTCAAGTTCAGCGAAACCATCTACGGCCTGGGCGCGGGAATTTTCTTTATCGGCTATTTCATTTTCGAAGTGCCGAGCAATATTGCGCTGCATCGTTTCGGCGCGCGGAAATGGATCGCCCGCATCATGCTCAGCTGGGGAGTGCTGTCCGGTGCGATGATTTTCGTGACGACGCCCACCGCCTTCTACGTGCTGCGCTTCCTGCTCGGCGTCGCTGAGGCCGGCTTCTTTCCGGGCATCATCCTTTACCTGACCTACTGGTATCCGTCCTCACGCCGCGGAAAGATCACCGCGATGTTCATGACCGGAATTCCGATCGCGGGCGTGATTGGCGGGCCGCTGTCGGGCTGGATCCTGAACAGCTTCAGCGGCGTGCACGGCATGGCGGGCTGGCGCTGGCTGTTCCTGCTCGAAGCGCTGCCTTCGATCATCGGCGGCATTGCCGTGCTGCTTTACCTCGACGACAGAATCAGCGCGGCAAAATGGCTCACCGCCGAAGAAAAGTCGCTGCTCGAGACGGGCCTCGCGAACGAGTCTGGGCACATCGAGGTGCATAGTGCGAGCGGCGCATTCACCAACAAGCGCGTGTGGGTGCTGTGCCTGTGCTACTTCGGCATCATCATGGGCCTCTACGGCATCAGTTTCTGGCTGCCCACGCTCATCAAGGCCTCGGGCGTCAGCGACGCGTTCAACGTCGGCCTGCTGACGATGATCCCTTACGGCGCCGCGGCGATCGCCATGGTGCTGCTGGGACGCAGTTCGGACCGGAGCAAGGAACGGCGCTGGCACGTGGCGCTGCCGGCCGTGATCGGCGCGATCGGCCTCGTGGCGAGCACGCTGGTGGCCCACAACGTCGCGTTGGCTGTCGGGTCGCTGACCTTTGCCACGATCGGCATTCTCGGCGCGTTGTGCCAGTTCTGGTCGATTCCGCCTGCCTTCCTGGGTGGCGTGGCAGCGGCCGCGGGCATTGCGTTGATCAATTCGGCCGGTAACCTGGCAGGCTTTGTCAGCCCCTATCTCGTCGGCTGGATCAAGGATATGACGCACAGCACCGACGTGGGCCTGTACTGCGTGGCAGCTTCGTTGCTCGTGGCGGCGGCCATTGTGCTGACAATGCCCAAAAGCGTGGTCAATCGCTAGGGAAACGGCTTCGCGGCAGCATTACCCGAGATGCCGGATGTACCGGCGGCCACCCGCTTCGTTGCAGTCGGTGGCCGCCGATTGACTATGGAAGCACCTGTTCTCGGGCGCCTGTCATTGGCACAGAACGATGAGAGCGCAAGTGCGCGGTCTGCCTCCTTAGCTCCGAATGCCAGCCTCTCGTTGAAACCTGATTCGAATGTCCACGTGAGCCGCCGCAAGCGGCACTCACGTCGCGCCGCGGCCCGGCTATGCTAATCTTGCTGCCTTTCCGGCAGTAACCGGGCAAAACGGACACCACCATGGAGATTCTTGATCCAGACGGCGTCGAGCAACCGGCGTTCGTGATCGGCGAGCACTACGAGAAACTGGACGAGCCGTTGAGCGCCTCTCGTCGCGCGCGGCTGATGCACGTGAGCGCCGGGGTGCTGATCGTGCGCACGCAGACCGAGCGCTGGGTCGTGCCGCCGGCGCACGCGGTGTGGATGCCCGCGGGCGTGCTGCACCGGCTGTCCGCAACCGGTCCCGTCCGGTTCTATTCGCTCTACGCCGGCATGGATGCCATGCCGCTCCCGCCGCAGCACGCCGTCGCCATCGTGCCCGATCAACTGGTCGCGGCTTTACTGAACGCCGCGGCTGATCTGCCGCACGACACCCCATTCGACGAACCCGCCGCGCGACTCGTGCAAGTCCTGCTGGACCGCTTGCCGGGTCTGCCCGCCGCGCCGCTTGGGCTGAACTGGCCGCGCGATCTGCGTGCCCAAAGCATCGCCGATGCGCTGAGCGCCAATCCCGCGGACCCCGCGGTCCTGGAGGAACTGGCTACGGCGGCGGGTGTGACGGCGCGCACGGCGGCGCGCCTGTTCGTCAAGGAAACGGGGCAAACCTTCGGGCAGTGGCGCCAGCAGCTACGCCTGCTGGTCGCGCTGGAGCACCTCGGCGCCGGCGCGAGTGTCACGCAGGTGGCGCTCGAGGTGGGATATAGCGACGTGTCATCCTTTATCGCGATGTTTCGGGACGCATTCGGCGACACGCCCGCACGTTATTTCCGCTGACGCAGCGCGCTTGCGAGCGCTGTCAGTGCGCGCCCGCCGCATCCGGGCCGCCGCCGCCCTTGGCCGGCCGCGTGATCCAGATCAGCGGAATGATCAGAATGAAGATGACCGCCGAGACGAAAAAGATATCGTTCAGGCCCATCATGGCCGCCTGCGTGTTCACGGTGAAATCGAACAATGCATGGGCGGATTGCGGATTCAGATGCAGCAGCGATTGGGTCGAATCGATCTGCTGATTGAACACCGGATTGTTGACGGAGGCCTGTTCCGTGAGTCGTTCGTGATGCAGCACCGTGCGGTTGTTCCACTCGTTGCCAGCGATCGAGGTGCCCACCGCGCCGCAAAACACGCGCGCGAAATTCGACAGGCCGGCCGCCGCGGGAATCTTGCTCGGCGGCTGGCCTGACAGAATGATCGAAGTCAGCGGCACGAAGAACAGCGCCATCGGAATGCCTTGCAGCAGCGTGGGTATCACCAGATGCCACGTATCGATTTCGATCACGTATTTCGAGCGCATATAAAACACGATTGCGAAGCCGATGAACGCCAGCGTGGCGATCACGCGCGCGTCCGAGCGCGGCAGGACGCGGCCCATTACCGGCGCGAGCAACACCGCGAAGACGCCGAGCGGCGCGGTCACGAGACCGGCATCGACGGAACGGTAGTTCAGGTACTCCTGCATCCATTGCGGCAGCAGCACGAGGTTGCCGAAGAATACGCCGTACGCGACCGAAATGGCAATCGTGCCGCCAAGAAAGTTGCGTTGCTGGAAGAGCCGTAAATCGACGATCGGATTTTCCTCGGTCAATTCCCACACGAGAAAGAACGCGAAGCTGATGATCGCGGTGATGCCGAGAATCACGATTAACGGCGACGAAAACCAGTCGAGGTCCTTGCCTTTGTCGAGCATGATCTGCAGCGAGGCGACCCATGTGATCAAGAGACCGAGCCCGACCACGTCGATAGGCGGCTTGCGCGTCGGCGACTCGCGGGTGCGGTAGATCATCCACGTAACGCCCGCCGCGAAAATGCCGACCGGAATGTTGATGTAGAAGATCCACGACCAGCTGTAACTGTCAGTGATCCAGCCGCCGAGCGCCGGTCCCGCAATCGGGCCGACGGTCGCGGTCATTGCCCATAAGGCGAGCGCGGTCGAGGATTTCTCCTTCGGATACGAGCCGAGCAGAATGGCTTGCGACAGCGGAATCAGCGGACCGGCCACGGCGCCCTGGAAGATCCGCGCGAGCAGCAGGATCGGCAGCGTCGGCGCGATTCCGCACAACCACGAAGCCAGTACGAACATCAGAATCGCGCCGACAAACAGCTTCACCTGGCCAATGCGTTGTGTGAGCCAGCCGGTGAGCGGAATGGACACGGCGTTGGCCGCCGCGAAAACCGTGATGACCCACGTGCCTTCGTCGACCGAAACGCCGAGGTTGCCGGAAATGGTTGGGATCGCAACGTTCGCGATCGACGTGTCGAGCACGTTCATGAACGTGGCGAGCGCGACGGCAATCGTGGCCAGCACCAGCTGGCCACCCTGCAGCGGCGGTGGAGGTGCGGGCGGCGCCGAGGCAGGCGCGGAAGTGGGCTGGCTCAAACGGTTCTCCGGATCGGTGTGCTGCGAACGTGCTGCGAGAGTGTTCTGCTTGAATGTTCTGTGTGAGTTTTCTATTGCGCGCCCGCGCAGTGCGGGCGGCCGCTGGTGCGCTGAATGCTCGCAAAAGCATACCTGTATTCACGTCGGGACGTCGTCGGCGCATGCAAGGCGGAGGGCGGAAACAAATCCGGCGGCGTATGCTCGCGGCTGAGGCGGCGTGTGAGCGCGTGGCATGTCGGCGGCGCGTTTTCGCACGTCGATAGCCGCGCCGTGCATCGCGCATGCGGAAATATCCACGACGAATCAACAGAGAAAAGGAAACGATATGACCTGGGAGCAATTCGAACACGGCTGGCGGCGAGCGCCGGTGACTGCACCTGCCAGGGGGCTGGTGGTGCTGATGCATGGCGTCGGTAGCAATGCTCGCGACCTGATGCCGCTTGCGGACATCTGGAGCGACAGCCTGCCGGACGTGGCGTTCACTTCGCTCGACGGCACGGACGCCTTCGAAGGCGGTTTCGGCGGACGTCAGTGGTTCAGCCTGCGCGACGTCAACGAGGGCAATCGCGAGGCGCGCGTCGCTGCAGCCTATCCGGCGCTGCGGCGCATGCTCGAAACCGAGCTTGCGCACTGGCAGTTACCTTTCGGACGCCTTGCACTGGTCGGTTTCTCGCAAGGGTCGATCATGGCGATGCATCACGTGGCGACGAGTGCGGAAGGCGCGGCCGGCGTGGTCGCGTACTCGGGGCGGCTCGCCTCGGTGATCGTCGCGCAGAACGGCACGCCGCTCACCCTGATCCACGGCGAAGACGACGAGGTGATTCCCGTACGGGAACTCGAATACGCTGCCGACACCTTCAACAACGCCGGCTATACGGTGGACGCCTATGCGCTGCCCGGCATTGGCCACACGATTAACGCCGACGGCGTCGCGCTCGGCCAGGAGGCGCTGGAACACGCGCTGGGCGCTTTGTCGCGCGGCTGACACGGCCCTGATTGAAAAACGGCTCTAAAGAATCCGATCTGCTTGCCGTTAATGGCTCATAAGCATGAAAATCACCCCCGCCGCGCGGACCGCGCAACGCCAGGCAGGACGTCCTCTCAACGGGACTTCCTGCGGGTGTGCCGAGCGGCTCGGGTGACCGGGGGCGCATTTTCCAGACTGCCCGGTACGGGCGGATAACGACACATCAGAGCCTTCCTATGGCCAGACCGACGCCGCATTACCCGCTTTTCGATCGCTTGTTCCGTCATTCCGTGGCGGTGGACCTCGGCACGGCCAATACCCTGATCTACACCGACGACGGCGGCATTGTGCTGAACCAGCCGTCCGTGGTGTGCTTCCAGAAAGAGGCCTCGGACCGGCCGAAACGCGTCGCGGCCGTGGGCACCCAGGCGCGCCAGCTTCTCGGCCGCGAGCCAGCCAATCTCGAAGCCGTGCGGCCGATGCGCCACGGCGTGATCGCCAACTTTTCCGCGGCCGAGCACATGATCCGGCAATTCGTCGACATGGCGCGTCCGCGGCCGCTGTTCAGCCGCCGCGCCGCGTTCACGCTGTGCGTGCCGGCGGGCGCGACCCAGGTCGAGCGTCGCGCGATCAAGGAGGCGGCCGTGGCGGCCGGCGCGTGGAAGGTGAGTCTGATCGGCGAATCGCTGGCATCGGCGGTCGGCGCCGGTCTGCCGGTGTCCGAGGCGACCGGTTCGATGGTGGTCGATATCGGCGGAGGCACGACGGAGGTCGGCGTGATCGCGCTCGGCGGCATGGCGTATAGCGGTTCGATTCGCGTGGGCGGCGACAGCTTCGACATGGCGATCGTGAGCTATGTGCGTAATCTATACGGCGTGCTGCTCGGCGAGCAGACCGCTGAACACGTCAAGAAGAACATCGGCTCGGCCGTGCGCGACGTGCCGCGTGAGCATATGAACGCGACCGGACGCAGCGTCGACGACGGTTTGCCACGCACGGTTCAACTGAGCAACCACGATATCGCCGATGCGATCGAAGGGCCGCTGCGCCAGGTCATCGGCGCGGTGAAACGCGGGCTCGAAACGGCGCCGGCGGAACTCGTGACCGACATTGCCAATAACGGCATTGTGCTGACGGGCGGCGGTGCGCTGCTCGGCAACCTGAGCCGCCGCCTGACGAGCGAGATCGGCCTCGAGGTGCGCGTCGCCGATGAACCGCTGACGTGCGCCGTGCGTGGCGCAGGCACGGCGGCCGCAGCCGGTCTGCTGGACGAACTCGCTTACGAATGATTTCCCGGGTCCCTCGCGGGATCCGTCGCGCGGCCGCTTCGGCATCGTCCCAGTCCAGCCGCTGAATCGGGCGGCCACATCGAGCGACCGGCTGTGTGACAATACGCATCGCATCCCAATTTCAGGGATGCATACGCGTTTCTTCTCCCCATTCCATTTCGAGCCGGCACAGCTTGGTCAGGCGTTGCCGCGCTGTCCGTGAACCAGCCGTGAATCAATCCGTTGCCGTTTCGTCGCCGTCGTCATCATCGCGTTTCATCGAATTGCGAAGCGGTTTGCACATGCCTTACGTGGAAGCCGGTGAGGGCGAACTGCTGCTGTTCGTGCATGGCTCGCTGTGCGACTACCGCTATTGGCAACCGCAACTCGCGGGCCTGTCGAAGCATTACCGTTGTGTCGCGGTCAGTCTCACGCACTACTGGCCGGCGGCGGATACGGAGTCCGGCTTGCCGTTCAGCTGGAGCGAGCATGCGGACGAAGTGGCTGAATTCATCGATCGACTCGGGGCGGGGCCGGCACATGTGGTGGGGCATTCTCGCGGCGGTTGCGTGGCTTTTCACTTTGCGCGGCGTCATGCCCGGCACGTGCGTACGCTGACGCTCGCCGATCCGGGCGGCCCGTTGCAGATTGCCGGCCGGCCGCCCGCGAGTCTGCCGGAGACGGCCAATACGTTGCGCGCGAAAGCGGCGCAACTGATCGAAAGCGGGGAGGTGGAGGCCGGTCTGCAACTGTTTGTCGATTCGGTCAGCCGGCCCGGCTTCTGGGCCATGAGCACACCGGGCTTTCGCAGGATGGCGACCGACAACGCGCATACGCTCGCCCGTCAGTTTCGCGATCCACTGCCTGCGTATGTTCCGGAGAACGCCGCCGAGGTGCGTTGTCCAGTTCTGCTGATCGACGGCGAAAAAAGTCCCGACATGTTCCGCCGGACCGTGGCCGCGCTGCAAATCTGGTTGCCGGATGCGCGCCGCGAAACCGTGCGCGGCGCGTCGCATGGGATGAACCTCGCGCATCCGGCGGCGTTCAATCGCTACGTCGACGAGTTCATTCGCTCCGTGAGCGTGTAACGCGGCGTACCGCGCGCATTACGGCCGCGTAAAGATCGTGCAATGACTGCACGAAGGAGGCCGACCCCGGTGTCTGGCTTTCGCGTTTGCAGCGAACTCAGCGCACCGGCACGGCACCGGCAGCGATTCAAACGCCCGATATCACGGCTTGCGATGCGCGTCTTTGTCGAGCGCACGTTCCGCCGCTTCGCCGACGAGGCCGTGGTAGTACAGATGCACGCCGATCGCGAGTGAATCGTTGCGAATTTCGTGGAAGGCTTTCCACGCTTTCACGGGGTCCTTGAACAGCAGATAGTGCGCTTCGTCCGAGATCAGATCCGCGACTTCATGCAGACCGTGACCGTGCAACACGTTCACGAGCGTATCGAGGCTGCGGTGCGTGCGCGCGTCGGTACGCGGGTAGAGCATATGCAAGACCGCTACGTCTTGCGTTTTCAGCGCCGCGGACAATGCGACGACGATATCCTGGTGGTTCAGCGCGGTGACGATGTTTTCGTCGCTGTGCACATGATCCGGAAATAGCGTTTCGAGAGATGCGTTCATCGGGTCCTTCCTGTTCTTCTGGCTGATTAAAAAGGCCCGCCATGAAACGGCGGGCCAAAGACAGCGATGTGTTCGCAGGGGAAGCAAAACACGGATTCAGTATCGCAGATGCACCCATGCCTTCGCAGTCCGGCTGCCGCAAAACATTGTTGCAGTAAGTGTTCCAGCTTTCATTTTGCTGGCAGTCCGCAAGCGGGCGCGGCGCGTCGACGCGTGCGACGTTGGTGCGCGTTTCGCGGCAAATTGCAGCGCGTTCCACGGAAAAAAGGCAACGAATGTTGCGTCGGTCGAGATGGATTGTTGCAGTCAATCGTCGCAATTCGGAGCCCTGCGGACTTTAAAATGCGTACCGGAGCCTGAGCATGCCGAGACGTTCAATGACGACCGGACATGCCGGCACGTGTGCGATGTGAAAGTAAAAGGAACATGTAGATGGACTCGAAGACACACGCAACGCTGAGCTTTTCCGACAGCGACAAGACTATTGATCTGCCGATTTATCAGGGCACGCTTGGACCGGATGTGATCGACATCCGCAAGCTGTACGGCCAGACCGGCAAGTTCACGTACGACCCGGGCTTCATGTCCACGGCGGCATGCAATTCCGCGATCACCTATATCGACGGCGATAAGGGCGAGCTGCTGTATCGCGGGTATCCGATCGACAACCTCGCGCAGAATGCCGACTTCCTCGAAACCTGCTATCTGCTGCTCAAGGGCGAACTGCCGAACGCGCAGCAGAAGGAAGTGTTCGTCAAAACGGTCACGCAGCACACCATGGTGCACGACCAGATGCACTTCTTCTTCCGTGGCTTCCGTCGCGACGCGCACCCGATGGCGATTCTGGTGGCCGCCGTCGGCGCGCTGTCGGCGTTCTATCACGACTCGCTCGACATCAATAACCCGGAGCACCGTGAAATTTCCGCGATCCGCATGATCGCGAAGCTGCCGACGCTGGTGGCCATGGCGTACAAGTACACCGTGGGCCAGCCGTTCGTTTATCCGAAGAACGATCTGTCGTACAGCGCGAATTTCATGCGCATGATGTTCGCCAATCCGGC